>NZ_BCTL01000062.1 GCF_001571265.1 Cedecea neteri NBRC 105707 = ATCC 33855
GTGCCTCGCTGTATGTCTGGCACTGGTTTAACCCGTAATTTCGCTTCTGGGGTCACCCTAACTCTGCTCAAGAAAATGAGAGGGAATAAACAATGTCTCTAGTAGCGTGTTTTCCCCCTCGCCCCTTTGGGGAGAGGGCCGGGGTGAGGGGCTGTCGTACCTAGTTACGGCCCGCCATTACGCCGCCGTCCACGTCCCACAGCGCGCCTGTCACCCAGGTGGTGTTGTCGGACAGCAGGAAGCTAACCACTTCTGCGACGTCGCGCGGGGTGCCGACGCGGCCAATCGGGTGGAAGCTGTCAAAGCTTCCCATCACGCTTGCCACATCCTCTTTAGGAATAAATCCTTCGTAAATTGGCGTATGTACTACGGCCGGTGAAACCGCATTGACGCGGATGCCGTGCGAACCCAGTTCAATAGCAAGGTTCTTCGTCAGCGCATGCAAACCGGCTTTCGCCATGGAGTAGGCGGAAGAAGGCGTGGCGCCGATGGCCTGCTGCGCCCACATGGAACCGATGTTGACGATGGAACCTTTAATCCCGGCGGCAACCATGTTTTTCACCACTTCGCGGGTAATAAAGAAGGTCGCGCGGTTGATGTTCATGTACATGTCGTAATCCGCCTCTTCGTGTTCGGTAAAGGCTTTCGGGAAGAAAACCCCGGCGGCGTTCACCAGCAGGCTGATGTCGCGGTGTTCAGCGTTAATTGTGTTTATCACTTTGTGCATACCTTCGCTGCTCATTAGGTCCGCGACAATGACAGAGACTTCGCCGAGGGCAGACAGCGCCTGGCGAGCCTGTTCGGCTTTCTCGGCGCGATTGCCGACCAGCACCACTTTTCCGCCGTTTTCCAGCACCAGGCGGGCGCTTTCCAGACCCATACCGCTGGTGCCACCAACAACTAAAAGTTTCTTACCTGCGAATGATGTAGACATGATGACCTCGTTTCTTTTGGCTTAATAAGAGGAAGCTACCCGCTATGGCGCTTCGGAATGGCGACAGAATGCCAAACCCTTTTGTGCCTGACGAAGCATAAGAACTTGCATATCGAGAAAGAAAAACTATCTTGTCGGTATGTCGTCTTTTGCGAAGAGAAAATATGAGATCGCTAAATCGCCTGAAATGGCTACACGCGTTTGAAGCCACCGCACGCCACGGCAGCTTTACCGGCGCGGCGGAAGAGCTGGGCGTAACGCCCGCCGCCGTGGGGCAGCTTGTTCGTTCGCTGGAAGAGTGGGTCGGCCATCCGCTGCTACACCGCACGCGGAGCGGGAAAGAAAGGCTGACTTTGGTCGATGAGGCGAGAGACGCGCTGCAGGATATTACCGCCGGGCTGGACAGCCTCGAGCAGGGGCTGAATAAGTTGCGAGGCGCCAGAGCTCGCGCGGTGGTGGTGATCACGGCTTCGCAGGTCCTGATGATGAACTGGCTAATGGAGCGCCTCAACCGCTTTTCCGAGCAGCACGACAGCATTGACCTGCGCCTTAACGTCACCGAAAAACTCACCGACGTGCTGCACGGTGAAGCCGATTTAGGCATTCGCTGTGGCCCCGGCAACTGGCCTGGTTTGCAGTCGACCTGGCTGATGGATGAAGAGGCGGTAATCGTCTGCAGCCCGCAGTTGCTCAACGGCGTGACCGAGGCCGACTGGCTGTCGAAGCAGAAGCTTATCTACGACGACACGCCGCATCCTGGCGCGAATTTCCCTGACTGGGAAACGATTTCTCAGCGCATCGGCGTAGCGTTATGCGAGCAAAACGGGCTGCATATTAACTCCACGTCGGCGGTGATCCTCGCGGCGCTGGGCGGACGTGGCGTGGCGGTGGTGCGCAAAGCGCTGGTCCAGCAGCTGATCGATCTTGGCCAACTACGGCAGCTTTTTCCGCAGCACAAATGGCCGCTCACCTGGTCCTATTTTATCGTTCGTTCAGAGCGATCCAGCCGCCGCCCGGAGGTTACGCTATTCCATGACTGGCTGGTGGCTGAGACGGACGCTACGCTTAAGTGATGGAAAAACTCAACGAATTAAAGCGCGCTAAACGGCTGGCACTCTCACTCTTACTGATTGCTGCCGCGACGTTTGTCGCTACCTTATTTTTGCCGGCCAATTTCTGGGTAAGTGGCCTGAAAGCTATCTCTGAAGCGGCGATGGTCGGTGCACTGGCTGACTGGTTTGCGGTTGTCGCGCTGTTTCGCCGCGTACCGATCCCGTTTATCGCCCGGCATACGGTTATTATTCCGCGTAATAAAGACCGTATCGGCGAGAATCTCGGCAAATTCGTGCAGGAAAAATTTCTCGATACCCAGTCGCTGATTGACCTTATTCGCCGCCACGAACCGGCGCAGATGATGGGAACCTGGTTCCGGCAGCCCGAAAATGCTCAGCAGGTAGGTCGACACTTACTCAAGGTGATGGAGGCGTGGCTATCGCTGATGGACGATGCACGGATTCAGGGGCTGATTCGCCGGGCGGTGCACAAAGCCATTGATAAAGTCGATCTCAGTTATTCCAGCGCGCTGCTGCTGGAAAGTCTGACCAAAAATAACCGCCATCAGACCTTGCTCGACTCGGTGATTGCTCAGTTGCTGGCATTGCTGGAGAAACCGGCCAGCCGGGAATTTATTGCCCGCCAAATCGTCCACTGGCTGGAAACCGAGCATCCGGTTAAGGCCAGGGTGCTGCCCACCGAATGGCTGGGCGAGCAAAGCGCAGATCTGGTGTCCGATGCCGTTAACTCTCTGCTGGATGATGTGAGCCAGGATAAAACGCATCAGCTTCGTCGTGCTTTTGACAGGGCCGTACAGCGGCTTATCGACAGCCTGAAAAATGACCCGGAAATGGCGGCTAAAGCGGAAACGATCAAAAGTTACCTGAAGGAGGATGAGAAGTTTAATCTCTACCTCGGTGAGCTTTGGAACGACCTGCGGGGCTGGCTGAAAACCGATATCGCCAGCGATGATTCGCGGGTGCAAAAGCGGATTGCCGAAGCGGGGCAATGGCTGGGAGAAACGCTAATGGCTGATGCTTCGCTTCGGGCCTCGCTGAATGAACATCTTGAGCAGGCTGCGCGACATATTGCCCCGGACTTCTCTGCGTTCCTTACCCGGCACATTAGCGACACGGTGAAAAGTTGGGACGCAAAAGACATGTCGCGCCAGATCGAGCTGAACATCGGCAAAGATCTGCAGTTTATTCGAATTAACGGCACGCTGGTCGGCGGCTCGGTCGGGCTTGTGCTGTATCTGCTTTCACAGCTTCCGGGCGTGATTGAGAGAGTGGGGTTGCCGTTTTAATGCACGAGGCGCAAGGCCCCGTGCAGCATGGTTAGCCCTGATGAGGCATAAGTTTCGGGTCACCCGCAAAAGCAGGTTGGCTGCTGCTTAATGCCTGTTCGTCGGCGCTGATTGAGCCGCTGTTATCCGCCCAGACGCCTTCCTGCGTTTTACTGATGGCCTGATGCTGGCCGTTAAGGTTTTGCCCCATGGCGGCGATGTGCTGGCTTTCGGTTCCACCGCTGTTGTCGGCCCAGGGAATGACGGGGTCGGCCGCTGCGGCGAATAAAGGCAAGCAAATCGAGCTGGCAAGCAGCATTTTGATGGCTTTATGCATGTTATTCACCTGCTGAGTTAAGTGTTTGACGTGCCAGCCCCACAAGGAGGTGGCGGTATCGTTAAGTCTACTGCGGCGTTAAGTGTGTGCTGGCGCGGAAAAGTAAAAGGGCGTGTCATTCTCCACAATTGCTTGCCATCGATCTCAACTTATTCAATAAGATAGAGAACTATTTTGTTTTCGGTGAAATAATTAATCAGCTTACTATTTTGTGGCTAATGCCCGGGAATGTGAGGTGGAAATGGAACATTTCATGCGCTTTTAATTTAAGATTTTCGCAGCCCATCATCCGACACTTTCCGGGCTGGGGGATGAAATAACCGACATGATAATGTTACCCCGTAAACTGAAAGCCATTTTGCCGATAAGAAATATCAGCGACGTAGTCGGGGGAGCGCCTGGCAATTGCACATTTCTTGGCTATACTGCAGCACTTTCTCTGATGGTATGCACGACGGCTATTTTAATGACGCTAAACCATTTCTGTTATTTTCTTCTGGTGCTTGCCGCTGTGGGCAGCGCTTTCATGCCTCACTCTTTGGTTATGTGGTTTGTGCTGGTGAATGTGCTCACGCTACTGGTTTACGGTGGTGATAAGCTGGCTGCGGTAAAAGCCTGGCGGCGTGTGCCAGAGACAACGTTGCTTATCTTTGGTCTGTTAGGTGGTTGGCCCGGCGCTATTTTTGCCCAACAGCTCTTTCGCCATAAAACGCAGAAACAGCCATTCAAAAGCCGGTTCTTTCTTACGGTGATAATAAATATTATTTTCATTCTTATTGTTACGTATGAATTCTATTTATCTCACTGATATTAATTGTAAGCGGAGATTGAAATAATAATGTGGCTTTTGCAGTGAACATTTCTTCCGATTAAATAGAACGGTGACTCTACTGGGTGGTACGATGTCCAGCTATTGGGTAGGTAGCGCCTTTTGGCTATCCTTTTTATCAGGAGTTATAAATAAACATTAAATCCGGAACTGATTCCGGAGAGCCGTCAGTCGTCTGGTATATGCAAGCCAGATGCCTTGTGCCTTCACTCTATAATCAATTGATTTTATTTGTATTTTTATTTATAACGCAATGACAAAATTAATTATTCATCTATTATTAATGAATTAATAATGTTTATATTAATTAGATTTAAATGATATCGGTAGTGATGTGTTGATTTTGTAAAGATTAATGGAGGGATGAAACTTGAAACGTCATGTTGTTTTTTCTTAATCGTTTTAATTAAGTCTTTTTTAGATGCATTTTGGTTTTTATTGTGTTTAATTTTTGGGGTTGTTTGGATTTGCTGGAAGTAATTGGATGATACCATCTAAACGCTCATTTTATGTATGAGACACCTGTCAGTTTTAGGCGTTTTTTTTGCCAAAAAAACAACAGGCAGATTTGTGTTCTCGGTGGTTATTAATAGTTACGTTAAATAATGGAATGAATAATTATGCCGGATAAAAGGCGGGCAACTCTATGATTATTTTAAATCAATCTCGTTCAGGTTATTCCGCGGTGAAAAGAATAGAGGCTTATATTGCCGCCGTGTTATCGCTTTGTTTATTTAGCTCTGTAGCACAGGCAAATAATACAAAAAACAGCGCACCAGGCAATGTCGATGTTCAGCAGTTTTCCGTCAAATTGGGGGCGAATCGCATTATTTATGATCCGGCAAAGTCCGGGGCGATGCTCTCCGTGGTGAATGCTCAGGATTATCCTATGCTGGTGCAGACGGATATTTTTCTTGAAGATAAAACCACAAAAGCCCCCTTCGCCGTCACGCCTCCGCTTTTCCGTCTGGACGGCGGCCAGACTTCACGCCTGCGTCTCATCCGTACCGGCGGTGACTACGCCACGGATCGCGAGTCACTGCACTGGGTTTGCGTAAAAGGCATTCCGCCTAAGGCAGACGATCTCTGGGCGAAGGACGACAAGGGAGGCGATCAGTCGAAAGTCACTTCCCTTAGCGTCAAATTCTCGGTCAACAGCTGTATCAAGATGTTTATCCGCCCGGACGGCGTGAAAGGCAAAGCCGATGATGCCGCTGCAGCGCTTAAATGGCAGAAGTCCGGCAATAAGCTGACGGTAACCAACGCCTCACCCTTTTACATCAACCTTAGCCAGGTCACGGTAGGCGGAAAAGAGGTGAAGGACAAGCGCTATGTTGCCCCGTTATCTTCCGAGACTTTCACGCTTCCAGCGGGCGGAAGTGGCCCCGTAGAGTGGAAAGCTATCAATGACTTCGGCGGTGAGAGCGTTCTCTACAAGGAGACAAGCTGATGTGCTCCCCCTTAACGCCCCCGCACTCGTACCTGTCTCGCATATTTAAGAAAACAGCCCTGGCCTGCCTTTGTTTGTCCACACTACCGGGCGGTGTTCAGGCGCGTACCTGGACCTTTGATACTACTGCTCTAGGCCAGGATGTTGATGTTTCAGTGTTTGAACAGGGAGGGCAGCTACCAGGGGTCTACCCGGTTGATATTCTGATCAACGGTGTGCGCCAGGATTCCCGATCGATGGACTTCCGGTCAATAAAAGATAGCGACGGGAATAATCGGCTTCGTACCTGTCTGACAAGCGATCAGCTGAGGCAGTACGGCGTGAAGGTGGAAGACTGGCCGGGGCTTTTTAAGGGGGATAAGACGGCTTTCCCTGAAGATGAATGTGCCACGATGTCGGCCATTCCTTATGCTTCTGAGCAGTTTGATTTTAACCGAATGGAACTACAGCTCTCTGTGCCTCAGATTGCGCTGTGGCCGGTGGTGAGGGGAATCGCTCCTGAAGGTCGCTGGGACGATGGTATTCCCGCTTTCCTGCTCAATTACCGGACCAGTATTCGGGAGATGCAGTACCGCAATAGTGGGGCAGCCAGCACCTCCGGCTCTGCGCAGCTAGAGCCGGGGCTGAATCTTGGTGCCTGGCGCTTTCGAAACTTACTGAGTTGGCAAAAAACCAGCGGCCAGAATGGCAAATGGGAACGAGCGTATTCCCGAGTGGAGCGAGGTTTGAATGACTTTAAGAGCCGCCTGACGCTTGGAGAGTATTACACGCCTTCAGACGTTTTCGACAGCGTACCGTTTAGGGGGATGATGGTAGGCACGGATGAAAGTATGGTGCCATTTAGCCAGCGAGCATTTGCCCCACAGGTTAAAGGTATTGCCCGGACACGGGCAAATATCGAGGTGCGTCAGAATGGTTATCTTATCTATAGCACCACGGTCGCTCCCGGTGAGTTCGAACTGACGGATCTGGCGATTACCGGCTCTGGGGGGGATCTGGAAGTGACGGTGCTGGAGTCAGACGGCAATAACCAGGTCTTTATTGTGCCGTGGACGACACCGGCCATTGCCGTGCGCGAGGGCTACTTAAAATACAACGCTTCCGTGGGCGAATATCACTCGTCAAACTCGGCTGTGGAACAGGTGCCGGTCGGCCAACTGACGGCGATATACGGTCTACCGTGGGGCATAACGGTGTTTGGCGGCGGGCAGTTTTCCGACCATTATCAGGCTTTGTCGTTCGGGCTTGGGCTTTCTGCCGGAAACTATGGGGCCGTATCGCTGAATAGCATTCATGCCCGTGGGCAAAAGCAATCGCAGGAATCTACGCAGGGAGCACTCTGGGGATTGCGTTACAGTAAAACGCTGGACGCCACAAACACCGGTATTTCATTTTCTCATTATCAGTACACTTCCCCTGACTACACCACGCTTTCAGACGTCCTGAATACCTGGAGGAAAGACGGCTATAGCGGATATTACTCCAGTGGGGAGTCGATAAAGAATCGAACCAGCCTGACGCTCAGTCAGTCACTGGGCAGCATCGGGAGTTTCAGCCTTAGCGGGACACGTAACACTTATCGGTACGGTAAGGCGGATCAGGACTATATTTCGGCATCTTTTGGCTCCTCATGGAAAGGTGTTTCCTGGTCTCTCAGCATGACGGAGCAAACCACATCGCGTAATGGCAGCGGTAACCGCAAGGAACAGCAATATGGGCTGTGGGTGAATATCCCGCTGTCCACTTTCGACATGTGGGCTTCCACCCAGGTGCAGGGCGGAAGTGGGCGCGACACCAGCTACATGGCCGGCCTGAACGGACGCGCGTTTGACAGACAACTGAACTGGAATTTGCGTCAGAACATTACTCAGGGTAATTCTTCTGCACAGAGCAGCAGCGTGGATATGGACTGGAGCGGTGCTTACGGCAATATCGGCGGCGGGTATAACTACAGCAAAAACTCCCGACAAATGAACGCCCAGATCAGCGGGGGCCTGATTGCCCACCGTAACGGTGTGACGCTTGGGCAGACGTTAGGCACCACTACTGCGTTGGTTGAAGCCCCTGGCGCTAGCGGTGTGGCTGTGAATAACTGGACTGGCGTTAAAACAGACTTCCGCGGTTACACCACATTGGGCTACCTTTCGCCATACCAGGACAATACCGTCACGCTTGACCCGGTCTCCCTTCCTGAAGATGCCGAAATTACACAAACCGATACCCGCGTGACGCCTACCAAAGGCGCCGTGGTGCCAGCGACCTTTCAGACGCGCATCGGCGGCCGTGCCTTGATTGCACTGAGCCGGCCCGGGGGTAACCCGGTGCCGTTCGGAGCGATTGTCAGCCTGGAGGGCAATGACAGTCCCAGAGCGACCGGTGTGGTAGGAAACGAGAGTGAAGTGTATATGTCCGGTTTACCCGACAACGGCACGCTGCTGGTGCAGTGGGGGGACGGAAAACAGTGCCGGGCGAACTATCAATTGCCTAAAGAGAAAGGCCTGGCGGGCGTTTATATCAGCCAGAGCCAGTGCAACTGAATACAGGGATAGAGCATGATACATAAAGGTAAAATGGTGGGATTTATTGCCAGTGTTTTGCTGGCTGTGGCTTCAGCACCACTCCAGGCGGCGAATTTGGAAATCCGTCTTCAGCCACAAACGATGTTTATGAACGCAATAAACGTTGGGGATGAAGTGATGTCGGGGCAGTTTAGCTGCCGGGGTAAGCATCATATCTGGCTTAATGCCGAAAAAGTTGATGATGTGGCAAATACCTATATTGTTCGGGGCAAGCATAATCAAGGCAATATTATCTACGTGACGCTTGGCGGCCAGGGGTGGATAGTGGATGACTCCGCCGAAAGAAAAGGTGTCACGACGGTAGATACGTTAAGCGACACGCGATTTATCCTGGCTGCCAGTGTTAATCAGACACCACGCCCGGATGTGTATAGTTTTAATGTGGCCGGTGAATGCCTTCCGGTTGAAGGGGGATGTGAAAGATATTCATATGCCAAAGGAATTGTTGTTTTTCTATATACAGCAGTGTATGGAAATGTGATCACTGCGCATTTTTTTTGAAGGTTAGGGTTTTATTGTTATATAAAATTTAAATAGCCTGGTGACGAGGTTATTTAAATTTTTCTTTCTGTTGGAAGTATGTTAAAGCCACCTTTTACCGGTGGCTTTTTATTTTCTGGATGATGGTTTTTTAGCAGTGTGTTTCTAAGTCATAATCTGAAATACCAAGGTATTTCATTGCCTCTTTATAATAGCTAATTCGCTTTAGCTCAATGGACGTTGAATAGATACGGCCTTCTTTTGATTGGAATGCATGTTTCTGAGCCCTCTCAGATAATGATTGGCCTTTGCTGTTGATTATCTCATCTCCTCTTAATGAGAGGCTTTTCAATGAGTGTCCGTGTTTCAGTAATTCAGCGGGAACATCAAGGGCTACTTTTTGTTCGAAGTTTTTTATGTAATGCTTATTGGACCTTTCATAATAGTAGATTATTTTTTTATCGCTTTGCTCCATGTTATTGAATATGCTGTCATTAAAGGTTTTTATTGTTCTAAATTTATTGGCGATAAATAATGAAAATATTGCACAGTCATCTTGCGATCTTTGTGTTGATACTTCAATGAAGCCAATTTTTGCATAAATATATTGTGCATGTTTTTTCAGTAGTTGCAATCCATAATCAGTCCCGGCTTCTTTCGTATTTTGCAGGAATGAAGGTTCGTATAGTAAAATATATGGCCGATCATTAAGTGTTCTGAATTCAATTGCTGTATAATGACCAGTGATGTAGTCCTCTTCATCGCCCATCCGAACAATACATGTACCATTCCTGTATAGTTTAACCCCCTGAATAAACTCGTAGATTGAAGCAAAATGTATTATTTTTAGGCCTTTTTTCTTACTCAAAGCGCTTGCTAACAACGACATAACAATATCATCGAGTCGATTCGTCTCAATGCCTGGTTGGTTTCCTCGCTCATAATCGTTGATTATCGGATTAATTCCGCGTGTTACAGTATTTTTTTGTAAACTTGTGAGCATGTAGTTTCTGGTTGGGGTTGACAGTTGCTCTATTAAATATTGATAGCTTTTTTCCAGCGTACACATGCTTGCTTTTGATATTCGGTCATTAATTAAAGTTCCGGTGCGTTCTGATATCTTCTTTTGATTGATTTTCCTACTCATTGCTTTAATTAAACTATCATCTTTTTTGATGCGATTGAAGTATCCCATGATATTCTCGTTTGTTATTGGATGGTGTGAGTATGCAATATTTTAATACTGCATTAGATATTTAAATTAAACTGTTATAGTCAAGGTGATTAAAATAATGGGCTGTGATAGTAAGCCTATTTCGGTCTGGTCTATGAGATAATAAAATTTGTCCCTTTGGATAATATGAGGCATAACACCTTCGGCCGTGATGAAAACAAAAGGTGTTATGACATCTTTACTGCTTGCTTTTTAATTTGGCGTTGTCTTCCATTTTTAATAACAGGAATTTACTGTTTAAACCTTCAATTTTTGCTGATAATGCGAAAAATTGTGCCGGGGGTATTTGCTGATTGCTGTGTTTTAATAACTGGATCTGATTAAACTGATTTTCTACCATGGTGCTCTGCCGGGAAACGATCTCACGTAATTGATACACCGCCGTTTTTAACTCCGAAATGGTCATGTAGGCCGTTTTTTTTTGTTCCGCTTCTAAAAGCCGTTTTTCAATCGCTGTCAGTTGTGAAATAAGCTCCTCATAGGTGGTGTTCGTTGGTGCAGACTTGCTGGCAATTACCTGCTTTTTTTTCCATTGGGTGACCAACGGATTGTCTTTCCAGAAGGTGTTGGTCACCCGCAGTACGTCGGGGTTATCGATACTTTGGTAAAGGCTTAAAATGCAAACGGCAAGGGCCGCGCCAGCTGCACTCCAGCAAAACTTATTGAGCCAGCTTAATGGCCGGGATTCAGGAAGCTGCAGATGAGTTATCGCACGTTCTGGCTCTGGTACTGCCGGCGCGGCGGATTTGATTTGCTGGATTTGTTGTTGCAGCATTTTGATGTTCATTTCCAGCCACAAAGAGAGCTGCCGGAAGACATCTCCCTGGGAGGACTGTATTTCAGTGGCCTGGGCTTCTAACATTCCCGAAGACATCAGTAGCTGCTCCATCGCCGGGATGTTGTCCGTCTGTAAAGGCAGGCAATAAATTAATGGCGTCAGGTAACGGCAGTAGTCATCAATCATTTGGCGACGCAGATCGAGCGCGGCCAGGGGCGGCCAACAGGGGGGATGCTGTTTTGCAAAGCCGCTAGTAAACACCTGTGTTCCACTGGCCACGCCTTTCCAGCCATTTCTCTGACAGGCAATCAGGCAGTACCACAAGCCAGTTTGCAGATCATAGCCAAACTTTTGAAATAGCAGATTGCAGTCCTTTTCCCGTTCACGCCACCAGTTTCCGTCGTCTGAATAGATCTTCAAGCGGTGCATGTCGTTGCTGAACTGGAGAAAAGCCTGGTGGCCACGCGGATCGTGGCTGTTGATTTTCAGGGTGCGGGTATTCTCGGTATTCATGGACTCGCTCATGCTGTGACCTTCTCAGCACGCAGGGTGAGGATTTTTTTACTGACGTCGATTTTAAAGGTGGTTCCCGGCGCGCCGTGTAACGCGCTATCGGCCATCAGTGGGAGCAGGTGCTGATTCAATACCTGATCGATATCGCGCGCGCCACTTTGAGCCACACGGCAGCGTTCGGAAATCCAGTTTATGGCTCTTTTGGTGTAGCCCGGTAGTGCGGGAGTCTCTGTTGTTTTCTGATAGCGTTTGCACAAACGCTCCAGTTTAAGAGCAATGATGTTAAACATCGCGTCAGAAGAGAGCGGCAGGTATGGCGTTAGCGTCATGCGTCCCATGAGTGCCGGGCTAAACACACGCTCAAATTCGGGGCGAATGGCATCACACAACGCTTCCGGGGCGGTATTCCCTGAATCGTAGGCCGTCATTAGCGTCCCGCAGGCCAGGTTGGATGTCATAATAATGAGCGTGTTGCGGAAGTTGATCTGCTGACCTTCCGCGTCCTCGATCGTGCCTTTATCAAAAATTTGATAAAACAGCTCCATAACGTCCGGGTGTGCTTTTTCTACTTCATCAAGCAAGACAACAGAGTAAGGATTGCGGCGAACGGCTTCGGTAAGAACGCCGCCCTGGCCGTAGCCCACATAGCCTGGCGGGGATCCTTTCAACCCGGAAACTGAATGTGCTTCTTGATACTCGGACATATTGATTGTCACCAGGCTTTCCTCGCCGCCAAACAGTAATTCAGCCAGCGCAAGCGAGGTTTCGGTTTTACCTGTACCAGAGGGACCCGCCAGCATATAGACCCCCATGGGCTTGAGTGGATCGCTCATGCCCGAACGACTGATGCGTATCTGCTGGGCGATCTGTTTGAGAGCATGATCCTGGCCTATCACTCTTCCCGCCAGGCGTTCAAATAGGGCGTCGATTTGCTGGTGCTCTTTCTCCAGCATTCGCCCAAGCGGAATGCCCGTCCAGTCGGCCACAACATCGGCAATACAGGTTGCATCGACGCATTCAAACACCATGGCATGTTGCTGATGGCGGGCCGACAATGTCTCCCGAGCCTGGGTAATGAATGCGGCATCTTTGCTGTTCAGCAATTGCTGAACCAGGTCATTTTGTTCTCTCCACTCCTGCATAAGGGCTTCAAGCTTTTGTTGTAAATCCTCTGTTTGTCGCGTTAATGCTTCAACGCGTTTCGGCGCAGTGTTTTCTCGTTTCAGGGCTTCACATTCGCTGTTAATCGCGCGCAGCTGGACGTTAATCGCTTCAATTTCTTTTGGCTCGTGGTTTTGTGAAACGGCGACTCGGGCGCAGGCAGTGTCCAGCAGACTGACGCATTTGTCCGGCATTTGCCGTCCGGCGATATAGCGATTTGAAAGCGTCACCGCCGCATGGATAGCGTTTTCTAAGACGAGGACACCGTGGTGCTGCTCCATCGCCGGAGACATGGCCCGAAGCATGGTGGTGGCATTTTCGATATCCGGCTCGGCTACTTTTACGACCTGGAAGCGGCGGGTCAATGCGGCATCTTTTTCGAAATGCTTCTTATATTCAGCCCAGGTCGTGGCGGCAATGACGCGCAGTTCGCCTCGGGCCAGCGCTGGTTTCAGAAGGTTGGCTGCGTCGTTTTGGCCCGCCTGGCCACCGGCGCCAATCAACATATGAGCTTCATCAATAAATAAAATAATGGGCTTTGGTGCACGCGTGATTTCTTTTAGCAGCGCCTGAAGGCGATTTTCGAATTCACCTTTTACGCTGGCGCCGGCCTGCAGCAATCCCAGATCGAGGGTTAGGACTTCCATTGCTCTCAGTTCAGGGGGAACCGTGCCGTCTGCAATACGTAACGCCAGCCCTTCGGCGAGAGCCGTTTTACCCACGCCCGGCTCACCTGTCAAAATCGGGTTGTTTTGCCGACGCCGCAGCAGGATATCAACCATTTGTCTGATTTCAGATTCACGCCCCAGCACCGGGTCCAGCTTGCCATTTTGGGCCAGTTCGCTGAGATTGCGGGTGTATTTAGCCAGTGAAGAATTTGCGGTTGCTTGCTCACCAACCTGTGGGGCATGAACGGGTGCGGAAGCACGAAGCAATGCCTGGATTTTGTTTGACTCTCCCGCCAGAGCATGCTGCACCTGTTTATTGAAAAGGCTTTTTTCATTTTCACTGAACACGCTGGCAATGAGCGCTTCAGGCGTCAGCGAGGTGCTTCCCCATTGTGCGCTGGCAAGCATCCACGCATTCATTAACCACTCTACCAGTTCGGTGGAAAATACCGGCGTGGGGACTGGCGCTTTATTCGCCTGCGTCAGCGTATGTTGCAGAGCGCTGAACAGCTGGCTGACGGGCAAACCCGTTTGTAAACTCAGCGTTTCAAATAACGTGCTTTGCTGCTGAATAATGGCCAACAGCAGGTGCTCTGGCATCACATCCGTATGCTGCTGGGATGCTGCATGACTCACGGCGGCATCGAGTGCGCTTCGGCTATCGGTATTAAGTTTGCTGATAACTGACTTTAAATAATGGTTCATCATTTTTCCCATTAGGTCTTAATTGCACTGCGCGATATCGCCGGGCAGCGCTGAAATAGGGGTGTTAGTGTGTTGTTCTGAACGAAATGCAAGGTCGGCAATTTGTGTGTTGAGCTCGTCAATGTTTTGCGCTCGTGCGTACCAGGCCTGCCAGGCGGTTTCAATCTCGTTTGTTTCTGAGAGGGCAAACCGAACCAGCAGATGTTTGATACCCGTCTGCTCGAGCAAATCTGCATCCTCGCCAAATTCACTGCTTTGGAATAATGCTTCTCCGGAGGTAAAGCGGCGGATGAAGGTTGGCCAGGCGTCTTCGCCGTAAAGGCGGTGATGGACGGTAAATCCAGGGAACATCACGCTGACGGTGACGTCTGTGCAGTGACCGGGCTGCCAGCTGAAGCCGTGTGTATCGGCAAAATTCATGCTGATAAATTTCTGTTCGCCATTCTGGCAGCTCAGCGTTAACTGCGTACCGGTTGGTACCAGCTGTGCGCCGCCCGGTACGGTGGCCGGCATGCTATTGATATTGAGTTTCCAGCTTTTTTTCGACAGCGCATTTTGTTCGGCTTCCAGGGCCGCCACTTTTGCCACTAACGCGGTGATTTGGTCTTCGTCTCGCGTTGATTCTCGTTCCTGGATATCAAGCAGCTTTTCAGCCGGGTAGCTGTGCCTTACGAGATGAATAAATTCCGCCGTCAGCGGGGCATGTATGCCAGCAAAACTCACTGCACTCAGACCGCTTTTATCTTTTTCCAGAAAAGCATTGGCCGGTCCGCGAAGAAAATCACCTATCAGTTGCTGGCTCAAAGCCTGCTGTTGTTCATAGTCACGGGTATCGTTATTTTTCCCCAAGGGCCAAATGACCGAACGCTTCCATTGCTCGTTAAGCCAGCAGGTGCTTTGGTGGATAGCATTCGCCGCTAAACGCTGAGCGTCGTTTTGATAAAACAGCCACACGGCATTGACTCCGGCGTCGGTATTTTGGGGCGTTAGATGTTCCTGAAGTGCGGTGAGTGCAGGTAATAAATCGGTTATAGGGTTACCGTCGCCGTTCTCGTTTTTGGCAAAAAGAGCACGGGTCAAGTGTGCGTCAGGGGCACCTTGTGATACGGCTTCTTTGACGGCTTTGTTTCGAACGGTTTGCCAGTGAAGCCATGCCCGATCGGCGGGCGCGGCGCGGCCAGGCATTTTTGTATCCCTGCTGCCTTGCAGCCAGTCGGTAAGAGACTGACGAACCTGCCTGTCGATTTGTGTGGTACGACGTACCATGGCACTTGCGTTTGCCTCCGTCGACAGTTGCTGAAGCTGACGAAGCGTCTGCAGCCATGGCTGCGCCTGAGGCACTGTAATATCCTGAAGCTCGTGCAGCGTACGGTGTACAAATTGCATTGCCGAACTTTTATTTTGCCCCATCGCCACGAGTTGCGTGCGCGGTATACCTGATGGAGAGACTGAGGATAAGTGGGCGCTCACCTCAATCAGATATTGCCGCCATGCGTCCTGTCGCCGTGTTGGCCAGCGCGTTTTCTCCTGCGTAAGGATCGGCAGGGGATGAGCGACAGCTTTTTCCAGGGTGCTTATCCAGCCGAATAACGTTTTTTCGCCTTCAAGCGTCCAGAGGCCTGACAGCGTTATCGAATCGGGTAGAGATGGCCACCATGCCGCGGCCTGGAGCGGGTGATGCATCACCTCAGGCGCAACAAGCCACTGCAGGGCAGGATCGTGGTTAACCAGCGTTTCCAGCAGCCGCTGCGCGGTAAATAACCACCTTTCCCCCTCAGGGGTCCGCATATAGTGGCGTTCAATTGCCATGATGGAGAGCGGCGAGAGTTTTTGAGAGTATTTTCGCTGTAATAAGGCTTTTTTTACCGGCGGGTTGTTCTGTAACTCATCAAGTGTGACGCCAGTCCGCATTTGTTGCCAGGTAATCACCGCATCGGCGAGGGAGAGGATAAGATCGCGCTGTTCCTCGGGTGCCGCACGCAATACCTGCCATTGATATGCATCCAGGGAAACCTGGGGCTTCCGTTTAGTCGAAGGCGACTGGATTAAGCGCGTTTCGGCAATCTGACGCTGCTCCTCAATTAAAGGTAAAAATGGCAGATAACGCAGCGAAAGATGATGACGTTGTTCATCTTTAGCTAAGAATTTCGCTAAGTTATCGGGAGACTGCTGGCGTACGTTTGTTTGCAAATATTCATAACTTAGCCAGGCACTGACCGTTATCCACACGGCGGCCAGCGAGAGCGCCAGCACACAGGCTTTCTTCACATGAGGGCGATGCAGCCAGCGTTGCTTACTCCGACGCAGGCCCAGATCTTTTAAATGGTTTGCAAACAAGTGATGAACGAAAAGGCCCGTCCGGCGGCTGCGGTTTTCATCTAATGGTTCCGTCGCACAGAACCATATGCTGCTGAGACTGGTATGTCTGAAATACGCGTTGGGTTCGCATAAGGAAGCTACTGCATAGCGAAGTACAGGCTCCAGCCGGGAGAATGTTTCCGGGAAGTCTAGCAACGTTGCGTCTTCAGTTGCCGTGAGCCCGACAGAACGCCCCATGCTGAGTCGAACGCGCGACATACCTTGCTTCAAAGCTGAAAACAGAGGATGCAGTATCTGTTCATCTTGTCCATCGATATGTGGGGGATGGCTCCAGGTGTAGCCTAGCGGCTGCAGGCGTTGCTCGGGAGAGAGTTGCTGAGCCCAAAGGCTGAAGCCGGGAAAGCGATCGCACTGTGTAATTAAGATATGTAGAGGCAGTTGCTCGCCAAAACGACGGACAAGCGGCTCAAGAAGTGCTCGTTGCTGGCGGATAAGCGCATGAAGTGCGCTAAGATCCGGGTTGAGCAGTGACGTCACCGGAATCGCAATAATCACCCCCGCTGGGGCAGGCATGCTCGTGCACCATTGCACCAGTCTTTTCCAGGCCTGAGCAACAGCCGGAGAACCGGAGAGAAAATTACTGGAGACGTCCAATACGCAGAGTTGGCGGAAGAACCACCAGCGCAGCGTTCTTGTCGGCCTGATTAAAGTGTCATCGGCATCGTTATAAAACGTAGGTAAACCGGCGCTGGCTAATAGCGTGCTCTTTCCGCAGCGATCGCCCAGCAGGAGATATAAAGGGAGCTTCTCTCGCTGACGGCGTGCCCGCTTGATAATACTGGCCCCGGTTTTCCAGTGCGCTTTCAGCACAAACTCACGGCGGGAAAGACGAAATTTTTCGAAGAGGCGGCGTCCTTTTTTACCCTTTATTACCAGAACAAGGGTATGCCCAACGCACCACAATAAGACGGTTATCAGCAGCATCAACAGCCAAAAGACCAGTATTGAGGAGGTGCGCCAGTCTTGCCACAGGCCAAGGGTAAAGCTAAACAATAGCGATAAGCAAAGAACTAACAGCCAGCCGGTAAAACAAGCTAATTTTTTAAGCATAGTATTCAGGACATATTGTAAAGGGCAAAAAATAAAATCGAATAAAGCAGGGAAACGCCCAGTGCGGCCAAAAGAAGTGGGCGTAACCGCTGCGACATGGATGTCGACTTTGGAATACGTTCAGGCATGATTTCCGCCTCATTCGGCCATTTTTGCCATTGTTCGGGTAAGCAAATTGTTCGCTGTGCTTCGATAACGGTGTGAAGCGGCTGTTTGTCTTCAGATGTGCTGTACTGGCCCTGAAAACCCTGCTGCAGGCAAAAGAGAAAGACTTTTCTTGCCTCGTCATACGCAGGGTTGAGCTTTTCAAGTTGAATAAAAAAAAGCTCGCCCGCCGTCGTGATATTCAAATACTTCCGCTGTAGCAGTTCACTTCTCCAGTGATGCCGCCAGGGGAGTTCAGAACTTAGAATTGCCTCATCCAGCCAGGCAATGACAGCGATACGGGCCGCTTCTTTTTCATCCGCGGAGGCATCCTGTAACGCCGCCTCTTGCTCTGCTTTTTCAAACAGCGTGATGCAGAGCTGCCGGCTTGGCTCATAGTCGGTAAGATCTTCTCCACCCGTAATGTGTAATACCTGTTTGAATACCGGGAGGTAGCTGTCGAGGAGCTGCATTATTCCGCCCCCATAAAGATCACCTGGACCAGAAGATCATCGGGTGCGTCATCCCAGTAGAAAACGATATTTTTTTGATTTTCAATACTTTTCCATAGGTTATCTTGCTTCTGTATCATGAAGTAATAAGCATCCTTGCGGTTAGGAACACCTCGTGGGGTTGGGGTGAGTCGGGTGACAGGGATGCCCGGAAGGGCGTGCTGAATCAATGTGTGAATGGCTGATTTCGCGGCGACTTTGAAATTTGAACTGTCTATGCTGGACATCGTTTCTGAACTCAGCATTAAGAGAACATTGCCGGTTTTTTCCCACGGTAACGTCTGTAAATCGCCATAAAAGACTCGCTGCTCGTCTGCCACCAGTGACACCCAAGTGTTGTCTTCTAATGTCAGGTTGTTCAGAAGGGCGAGAATGAATTTTCTGGCGCTGCTAAAACAGGCGCAGAGGTTGAAATGATCGTAAGGCAGTAAAGGGGTCTCGCCTTCCCACTCGCCGTTGAATGAACATTGTTCACTAAAGCTGGACAGTTCGCCGATGAGCTGCAACAGCTGCCCGTAAATGGGCCACGGGTGCATGGAGGGCGCACGGCAACAATGTTGTAAGAGGGGAAGCGCGCGGTTTAAAGAGCGCATGACCAGCAACTGGGTCATGTCTCCTCTGCTGGCATTTTTGAGTTGATCCGAACGTTTGTATTCGGCCAACTGATGCGCACGGTTAGCCAACTCAGCATACAACCCGTCCAGCATTGTTTTCAGAACCGGCGATCCGTTCAGCGTAATGACGGGCGGCGCAAAACTCGGATCGCTGACAACCCTGTCGTTCTCATAGCGGAGTCTTAATAAAGGCAAGAACTCGCAGTCAACGACGGAGGCTTTTTCTTCGTCACTCAGGATTTGAACATTATAAAGGATCCTTGAAACGCTACATTCCGGGCCGTTGAAGTACACGTCTTTCATGACGTCTTCCTGACGGGGTTTTAACCATCGACTGTTGGGGGAGTCACCGACATTGGCGTGGCCAGGATCGAACCGCCGTAAAGCCAGCCAAAGCGTGAACGGTTTTTCAATTTGCTTCCAGGCGTCCCGGAACATGCGAGGCTGTAAAAAGCAATTTCCTGGATATTCCAGGTAATCACCAGAAGGCAGAATAGCCTGCAGTCGGTCAATTTTCAGGGTGAAGTCCACCAGCGTTTCAGGGTTGAAATCACAGTGAATAAGGCCGGTGTTCCACGGCTGTGATAGCTGACGGTGTCGCGCCAGCATGTAGTTGTGATGTAAATCGACCGACTGAAGATGCTGCGGTTGA
The DNA here is from genome assembly GCF_001571265.1 of Cedecea neteri NBRC 105707 = ATCC 33855. GTDB lineage: Bacteria > Pseudomonadota > Gammaproteobacteria > Enterobacterales > Enterobacteriaceae > Cedecea > Cedecea neteri. The sequence continues at coordinate 19,358 of NZ_BCTL01000062.1, forward strand.
AGGTACACGCCGGAGTACCAGTAGATCTGTTGTAATTCAGGATACACGTTACTCTCCTGTTTCCGTTGGCGCGGTGTTATTGCGCGTGAACGGTGCTTTTTCTGCTCCGGAGAAGTGACTGATACTGTCACTGCCGAGCCGAATATCCAGCGTGACGGGAGCCAGATGTGCTTGCCAGGAAGGCATCAGCCAGCCTGATTTTGTGCTGGTCACGGGCACGGGTACGAGGGCCATATGCTGGCTCTGTGGGAAGGGGTAATAGCCGGCTACGATGGCAAGAAAGCGGGTATTTTCGCTGCGGTCTATATGCAGAGTAGCGCTTTGCCCCGGCATGGCGGCGTAGCGATCTATTTTGAGTATGTCGTCATGGCTACCTGCTGCCCGGAACAGATTTTTCAACGTCAGTGGCGTTGAAAAGAGCTGCGTGAGCGTCTCAGCTTTGTTCGCCTGAACAATCAAAACGGTGCAGCTGTTTGCAATACCGTTCAGCGTATTAAGGTCTGGATCCGCCATAAGCTGAACCGTGATAGCGCCTGGTGCGAAAGGTGCCTTAACCTGTTCAATTGCCTGTTTTTCTGATGCTTGCAATTCGGTATCCGCAGCGCAGCCGCTAAGCAGTAAGGCAGAAAGGAATATGATCAACGTTGTTGTTCGGCGCATCAGTTAGCTTTCCCAGTAAGTACGTTGTTGATTTCCCTGATGCTGCCGCTGTCCTCAATCATTTCCTGAAGCCAGTCGGTTAGCGTCATGTTTGCCCAACGTGCCGCTCTCTCCATCAGGAAAGGAACCGGACTGGAAGGCTCGGACTGGCGAAAATAGGCTGCGATAGCCAACATCTGGCTAATAGCAAGCTCGCGGCTCATTGCCTGGGGGGAATGGCGCACCGGCGTTTCTGCTGGCTGAGGCTGCGTCTCTTCCAGAGCGGGCGTTAACACGATAGCCTCATCGGAGAGGGGGATTGCGCGCTGAGTGAGGCGCTGAAGGTAATCATTAAGATCGCTCAGCGTTTGGCGGGTTAAGCTAAATAATTCCCCTTCGGGATCCTGGCTCAACGAGACATAGCGGCTTTCCAGTAACTCTAATAACGTTGTTATTTGTTCTACCCGGGCGGCTTGCTGGCTGATTTCAATGGAGGAGAACCCGGTGGCCTGTTTGTCAAACGTGGCCATCGTCAGATCCCCTTCTTGCTCTATCAGCTTGTCAAGGGTACGCGAGTTAGTATTGATTTTGTGTTCAAACGCGAGAATTTGCCGCCATCTGGCCAGCGTTGTGTTCGCCTGGCGCAGCATCGGCTGGTTAAATAAAATTTTATTGAGTTCGCGATCCAGTCGTACCAGCTTGCTGCGGCGGATGGTGAGACCTTCTTCTTCCAGTGACGGCCAGCATTGGTACCAAAAACGAGTGATAAACTCACTCAGAAAATCAACACCGCTCAGCAGGCCTTCCAGCCCTTTTTGATGGGATGTTGCTTCAACAAACCAGCATGCCAGCTGCAGGTCTTTGCTTTGCTCTGTCAGCGCTCGCTCACACAAGGACTGAACTCGCTCCCAGTCCGCCTTACGAGGCTCGCTGACGGCCCAATCCCCTTGGGGAAGCTCGTCTTTATCGCTTTCACGCGCCTGACGAATTTCGTCGAATACAGGCTCATACTCCAGGTTAATTCCTGCAGGGGTGTCGAGCGAAATGGGTGACAGCAGAGTTGAAAAATCTGACTGCATAGAAAACCTCAATTATCCAATTAACACTTTGGGACAGCCAGCAACGATGGTGCCGCCATGGGCGCAGCTATCGCCCATACGCGCTGCTGGTTTCTTGCCGATCAGCACTTTCGTACTGCCCATCACAATGGAGTCCACCGGGCCGACGCAGGTTGCCATCGAACCCACCGTTGCAGCGGGTAACCCGCCGATCAGCACGGTGGGAACACCGGGCGGTAAAATGGGGCCGCCTACATGGGGCAGAGGAGGAACTCCCGGGGCTACCATTGGGCAGACATGCATGTCAGAGACCCGGGCTGCGGGCTGGGCCATCAGAAAGTCTCCTTAGGCTGGCAACGCATCATCAGGCTTCTGGCGCCTTCAACAGGAGTTTCACCCAGCTCGACGGCAAGCATAACGATCGCGCAGCCGAGCATTTGCAACGTCAGTTTCGGATCGGGATAGACCGCAGGGAGATCGTCCGGGCTCATACTGCCGCTCGCCCAAAACAGCGATAGCGCCATGGCCCCGGTTGGAGAATTAAGATCCTGCTTTTGAGCCTGTTCAAAAATTCGCCACCGGCGTGCATTGTCGTATTGAGTGTATTGCTGATGCATTTCACCCAGCAGTGGATGGATGTCTGCCGGTGCTGTTTCACGTAGGAGTGAGACAAGCTGTATGCCCAGTTGACTGACAGGAAGGGAACAGGTCCACTGATGCAGAGCCTCTTCCCACCGACCTTCCTCCAGCAGCTTGTCTGGATTGAATCCGTTTTGTGTCATGGTTTGCTCTTATCCAATGTTAATAATTCCGCCAGCGACAGTGGTCATGCCGCTGCCTTCAACTTTCACCATTGCGCCTTTGAGTTCAGCCGTGCCGCTGCCCTCAACTTTCACCATTGCGCCTTTAATTTCAGTGCTGCCGCTGCCTTCAATTTTCACGGTTGCACCTTTCATTTCCGTACCTGCGCTGCTTTCGAGCTTGAAAGTGGTGCCGTTGATAGTGATACCGCTGGTGGAGATGGCGATTTTGTTGTCGCCCACTTTTAGTTCTATGGATTGTGTGGACTCAATCGTCAGGGCTTTCTCCGTTTTGAGATCTCCGCCTCCGCCTGTGACATCGAGGCTATAGCTGCCGTCTTTAATTTTTGTGGCCACGTCGCCGCTGATTTCCTGTTGCCAGTTCCCTTTTTCCAGGGTGAGGTTCATATTTCCCTCTTTTAACAACAGCAGGTCGTTACCCTTGGTGAGCTCCGTATTACGATTGGCTGCAATGGTGCTTGTAACGTCATTTTTGACGGTGAGCGTCAGATCTTTTTGCGCGACAATGGTCAATAACTCTTCGCCCTTTTTGTCGTCGAAGCTCAGACGATGGCCGTCCTCAACGCTGCCTTTTGTTGCGCTACGCGTGACGAATCCGCTCTCTGTCTTTTGGGTGGGAAGATCGAAAGGTGGTTTGTTCTGACCGTTGTAGACCGTACCGGTTACCAGTGGATAATCTGGATTGCCCTGGATAAAGCTCACCAGGACTTCGCTACCGACCCTTGGAATAAATTGCGCACCAAACTTTCCGCCGGCCCAGCTTTGTGCCACCCGCACCCAACAAGAGCTGGTGTCGTCGTTTTTGTTCTCTTTATCCCAGGGGAATTGGATTTTTATACGGCCATATTCATCGGTATGGATCTCTTCCGAATCGGGGCCGACAACGGTTGCTGTGAGTATTCCTGGAATTTGAGGCTGATGGTGTTCAAAAGGGGGATGCCAGGGTTTGTCGGCAGGCATAGCTTCAATAGAGCAGCGACAGTCGCTGCTGTTGTTATCGAAATTGTTGGATGCTTCCAAATACACCGTATGGATACGGAATTTTTTTTCATCGGTAGGATGTTCTTTTAGATCAAACGTTTCGCCAGCGCTTAGCCAGTGAGCAAGCACGATGGCATCAAAGCGGCGGTTATTGGCTTCGTATGCCGCGAGGGTGTTTTGTGCTTGCAGGGCAATCAGCGAACGCTCACCCTGTGGCGTGATGTCGGTAAACATAGCCGAGTCGATGCCGGCTTCTTGCGCGTTTGCTTTTTTAATATCTTCAATGGCCGCAGACTGCTGCACATTGACACCTTGCAGCGTCACGCCTGCCGGCAACAGAGTCGTGACGGACGCCAGCTTTTTGAGGCTGGCCACAGAGATTGCTTCACCCTGGTGGTGCCAGAGTAAAGATTCCCCCTGGATAGGGGAATGGCCACCTGCATGATCGGTGAGGACTAAGGTATGCCCGGTTTCGCTATGTTTGAAGTAATAATAAATCCCTTCTTCTTCCAAAAGTCGTTGGATAAAGTGAAGCGCCGACTCCCGGTACTGCACGCAATATTCGCGCTTTTCATAAGAGCCGTTTAGCTGGAGGTCTAACAGGCTAATCTTGTGTTCATTGAGTAAGTCATGCACCAGATCCGGCACGCTAATGTTTTGCCAGATGCGCATCTCCTGACCCAACATCAACTGAGAAAGTAGCGGCTCTACCGTAAGGATGCATTCGGCTTCTTCAGGCGTACGTTGAGAATAACAAATTCGAGTCACGATGCCGTGCAAAAGGCGCTGGGGAAGTTCGTTGCTTCCGTCTCCAATCTGGCAGGAGACTTCCTGCCCGTGCCAGCGAAGTAATTCTGATTCCTTTTTATGCGTCAACGAGCGAAGTTCATACTGATAAGATGACGACAATGACTCTGCACCCTTCAGGGCAATGAGCAGCATTTCATCGGCAATATCCCCATTCCATCGAATGAAATGACTTTGCTGATCTGTTTTTAGTTGAGTGCTGTTTAACATGAGATTCATCCTGATGAGAGGACTGGGGCAGGGAGCCGTACCTGATGCAGGTGCGACCCGTTATTGTGTCCAAGGCAAAGGTCTAGCCCTAATGCCGCCATCCCTAATGAACGCGGCGCAAGGTTGGCGCTGCTGATGACCAGCGACACAGAAAAATCCACCACCGGCCCGACATAATCACGAATGCAGGACCAGACAGCTTCTCTGGTTTTTCCAGAGGGGGTGAACTGACGTGATATTTCGGGGGACATTGGGCCAAGAATCACATCGAAATGGGAATGTACTTCAAGGCGCGCGCTGCCAATCATGGGCGCCGTGGCGAGCGTTTGATTGGGGTTACTCAGCCGACAATGCTCTTCTTTTTCTACCGCCCTCCATCCGCCAGTAAAGGGCACAATGGTTGCCGCAACGCCGAATCGTTGGCTGAGCCAGCGCTCAAGATTAACCATCGAGCGAACGGGCGAGGCAAAGAGTGGGGCATGCATCGTGAGTGCCGGCGAGTTGGCGTCGGCAAGTAGACCCGTTAATGCCAGAATCGCCACCTGTAACGGCTTCTCCGCCTGAGATTCCGCAAGGGCATAAAGGTGGTGTTTTTGCCAGGCAAGATAGTCAAGACAATAAAGGCGATGACCGAACAGATCGATAAGTGCCTTCGCACTGCGATCGCTGTAACGATACTGGCGTTCAATCAGCCATTCGGTGTAGGCCGCAGGAAGTGCGCCCATTGCTCCCGTTAACCCGTTGAACCCGGCGGTAACCTGCACGGGAGCATCATCAGATTCCTGGCGAAGGGTTTCTATTTGTCCGTCAGGTGCGTCAATCGAGAGCGTCGATGAAATTTGAAATTTTTCATCAAGCAAGGTGTCATCAGAAACATTGTTCTTTCTCAACTTACGCAGTAAGACACGGATTTGTTGGTAGAAACTGAATTTACTCTCGATGGGAATCAGAGCCATGACAGTCTCCCGGCGCGGACAGGCCATACGCGCGTTGTTTGCATTTCTTGCTCTATCGATGTTGTCAGGCGTGTGAAGCTGTTTACCGGGGCGTAAAGCGCAAGCAGGCGGTCGAGCAGGCAGCAAAGCAGGTAATAATCAGGCTCCCGTAAGGCATCATGGCTAAACGTCAGGGATATCGATATTCCACGTGCAATGGAGTGTGGGTCGTTACTGATGAGCCTGGCCGTCACGGGTTCGCAGGACAGATTTTTTATCATACTGACCAGACGCGCTTTTTCGGTATCCCCGGCGATATTGTAAAGCGCCAGCATATCCTTCAAACGCTGAGCGCCTTGCTTCCCATCAAGTAACTGATGGTTGAGTGAAAGCTGTGAAAGGAAATGCCAGCGCACGGCACTTTTTTCCAGAGGGTTTACAGGGCTGCTTGGGTGAGTCAGGCTGGTAATATTCAAACCAGCAATCGGCGCTGATGAATCAAAATCGCCGTCCGGGTGGCCATACTGTAGCTGGCGTGGCAACTCGTGGTTGGTACAGCTCAGATTAAGGGTGACGATGTCAGGGCCTGAAGATAATGGGCGTGCTTTATGCTCGCTGAAAGCGATAAAGTGTTTTAATTCCAGCCCTCTTCCCGAAGGGATTTCACGGCGTAAGACCTGCCAGCTGAGACCAGAGTCAAGCTCATTGGCGGAGGAAATATGGCTTTCCAAAAGCGGGAGCACAGGGATATGCTCAATACTGTTATTCACTTTGCGCTGCACGGAAACCTT
>NZ_BCTL01000063.1 GCF_001571265.1 Cedecea neteri NBRC 105707 = ATCC 33855
TGGCTACCGTTATTACCAGCCGTGGGCGGGCCGCTGGCTGAGCGCCGACCCGGCAGGCACGGTGGACGGACTGAATGTGTTCCTGATGGTGCGGAATAATCCAATATCTCTGCGGGATGATATGGGGTTAATTGGCGAAAATGCTATTGAAATTAAAGAACTGGCTGCTAAATATGAAGAGGATGCTGAATATGAAGTTGGCCTTGCAAGACAGGTGCTAAAAACGGCGATAGAAAAGCTCAGGCAGGATACATTGGATAAACAGACTAAGGAAAGAATCAGAGAGGTTTTTGGCCGACGTTCGTTCCTTAGAAAAACCAAGACATCCAGAATTAAAGATGAGCTTCTGGCGAACTTTGAACATATGCGAGAAAAACTGGCGGTAAGCCGTCTGTTTTACGATCCTGACGGTACAGAGCATGGGGCCGTTGCTTACGTGCTCAGAGGAGAACCGGGTATTTTTCTGACGACGAGTTATTTTGAGAGCGTAGGCAGTATCGACAATATCGCAACGCTAATCCATGAGAGCTCGCATATCAAAGGTATTAAGCGGAGTGGAAAATTTGAAGAGATATACGGAAAGCAACCCTCTATGGACTATTTTTACACGGATCTGAAGTATGGCAGGAATGTTGCTATGCCAGAATATCTTAATTCTGCTATGGCTGGGTTTAAGCGTTTTCGCAACGAATTTAAAGATAAATCCAGACGTATCGAAATAACGAAAAGGAAAGATCTCAGCAGGCAGAAAATAGCCCTGCATAACGCCGATCATCTGGCAATAACGGCTTTGAGCCTGGGCCGGGAACAGATGAAAAAACCGCCTGTGAAGAAGCCGTACAGATTTGCTGGGCCGTCTCATCATAACAGTGCCGCCTGACATCCTGGTTTCAACACTAATGGGGCATCGCGGGGCGCGATGCCCCTTTTTCATTTACCCGGCTTTATTAAGGCTTTGCCCTGCGATGTTCGATAAGCGTTGGCATCCCGCAAAGAATAAGCGCAGCCGCAATACTCCTGCTGATAAAACTGTTCGCGTTTGCAGATCTCCACCGTGCGTGCGGAGCCGCCTTGTTTACGCCAGTTGTGAGTCCAGTAAACTATTCCCGGATGGCGCACCGCCGCTCGCTGACCGCAGTCGCAAACCTGCTCAAAATTCTTCCAGCGTGAAATCCCCAGAGAACTGCAAATCGCACCAAAACCGTGTTCAGCCGCATACAGCGCGGTGCGCTCCAGGCGCATATCAAAGCAGACCGTACAGCGTGCTCCGCGCTCGGGTTCCCACTCCATGCCTTTCACTCGCGCAAACCAGTTATCGACGTCGTAATCTACATCAACAAAAGGCACGCCGTGTCGCTCAGCAAACCGCTTATTCTCTTCCTTACGGATGAGATATTCCTTCTGCGGATGGATATTGGGGTTGTAGAAAAAAATCGTAAAGTCGATGTCAGAGGCAAGCAAAGCCTCTATCACTTCGGAAGAGCAGGGCGCGCAGCAGGTATGCAGCAGCAACTTGTTTGCGCCTTCGGGCAAAGCCAGTTTTGGGCGCTTAAATTCGGTGGTTTTCATGGTATGCCAGCGGAAAGAAGGGAAACTGTGAGGATTGTACCATTGAAGTTGTGGGTAATGGGTTTTGACAGAACGGGGGAGGCGGGAGGCTATTTCTCCCGCCTTAAAATACGGCTATGCCTGCCCCGACAAATGCATCCCGACATACCGCTCGTAGCGGCTCTTTTTCAGGAACGTCAAATCAACCAAAACCAGCCCATCGACGCAGTTGTTGAAGGCAGGGTCGCTGCCGAAATCAATAAACTGCACGCCGCCCGGTTCGCAGAGTTCTGAATACTGCTTATAAAGCGTTGGAATGCCGCAGCCCATATTGCTGAGCAGGGATTTTAAGCGGGTGAGATCTTCGCCGTAGTCTTCCCCTTTGAACTGCGCCAGCACGTCGGGGAGGCTTGCCGGATAAGGGCTACGTGAGGCAGCAAGCGGATGGCTCGCCGGGAACCACAGCCGGTAAAAGGCGACGAGAAGATCGCGTGCGTCCGGCGGCAGGCCTCCGGAAATAGATACCGGGCCGAACAGGTAGCGATACTGCGGGTAACGGGCGAGATAAGCGCCAATGCCCGACCATAAATAGTCCAGGCCACGACGGCCCCAGTAACGAGGCTGAATAAAGCTGCGCCCCAGCTCGATACCGTGCTGCAGCACATCGTCCATTTTCTCGTCGTAGTGAAACAGGCTGTAGCTGTACAGACCGTCTACGCCGCGTTTTTCAATCTGGCGGGCGGTAGGCATAAAGCGGTATGCGCCGACGATCTCCAGATCCTGCTCGTCCCAGAGGATCAAATGCAGATAATCGTCATCATAGCGATCGAGATCCCTGCGTTTGCCGCAGCCTTCACCCACGGCGCGAAAAGCAATCTCACGCAGTCGCCCCAGCTCGCGCAGCAGCGGAGCCTCTTCCTTTGAGTCGCTGCGCTGCCAAAGATAAATCACTTTATCGTCAGCGGTGCGGCCCAGGCATTCCGCTTTTCCCAGCTCCCGGCGCAGCGTGGCCCGGTCTTCCGCTCGCGCGATGGCGCTTTCCGTTGTGAACTTGCCTGAAAGCCCTTTACCCAGCAGCTGAACGTGCTGGCGGCACTTTTTGGCCAGTTCACGCGGAACCTGCTGCGGGCTATGCCAGCTTTCCCACGGAATGCGCTGGCCCAGGGTCACCGGCAGGTTGGAGTTGCGGCGGCGGAACATCTGCTGCATCAGCAGTACCATCGGCAGCGCAGGCGAAACCAGCGCGCTGGCATAAAACAGCGCGCTGTTCCGGGCATGGATAAACGCCGGCAGCAGCGGCACGCGGTACTTCGCGGCAAGCTTAATAAAGCCGGTGTGCCAGTGCCCGTCGGCAATGCCCTGGCGAGATAAACGAGAAACTTCGCCCGCCGGGAAGAAAATCAGCACGCCGCCGTTTTGCAACTGCCTGTCCATCTGCACAAGAGATGATTTAGGCGTGCGCCCGTTGATATTGTCGACCGGGATAAACAGCGAGCTCAGCGGCTCGAGGTGATTCAGCAGGCGGTTAGTCACCACTTTGACATCACGGCGAACGCGGGAAACGGCGTACAGCAGCGCCAGCCCGTCAAGGGTGCCGGTTGGGTGGTTGGACATAATCACCACGGGGCCGTGTTCGGGGATATTTTCTAATTCGCGGGGAGAGATGTTGCAGCGGATGTGTAGGTGATCCAGGACTTGTTCGATCATATCCAGCCCACGGAGGTGCGGATGATTGTTGGCAAAGGCCTGGAATTCTTCCTCATGCAGCAGGCGTCTTAACAGGTTTTTTTGCCAGGGCGCGGGCCTTGCCTGGGGCCACAGGTCGTCAAGTACGTTATCGAGACTAAACATATTCGCTCCTCTTACCGTTCTGGGCACGACGGTAGAAGATCAAGATGAACGCTGCGTGTCAGTGAGGTGACGTTTCGGGGATGAGCGATGCGAGAGGCGGCCAGCCGCGATGATTTTTTATCCTGATGAGACAGTGCTATCGGCAATTAAGGCGGTTTTTGGCTCCGCTAACAGGTTAAACCCTGATGAATTATAGGTTAATGGTAGGTGTTTCATGAAAACGCGTGATTTTTGTTTAAATTATTGTTTTATATTGATTTTGTTTTTATATTTTTGAAATTTTTCTGTCAAGTGGAAAGCGCATTTAATGAGAGTTTTATCATGGAAAATGAGAGTTAAATCGATTTTTAATCTAAAAACCCTCTATTTTGCAATAAAGTTTCTCTTCGCCTTGATGATTTTTTAACGATCTACGCTAAAGTAACCGCCGCTGGCTAACGACCAGCCTATGATTAAAAATCAGCAACTGAACGCCGGGACCGGCGTTTTATCAACACCGCATCAAAAGAGATAACCTATGGGAGTTCACAGATGAGTCACTCTGCGACGAAAACAAAAACCTTTTTCGGGCATCCGTACCCGTTAAGTTCGCTCTTCCTCACCGAAATGTGGGAACGTTTTTCTTTCTACGGGGTTCGCCCGCTGCTCATTCTGTTTATGAGCGCCGCGCTGCTTCAGGGCGGGATGGGTCTGCCGATTGAGCAGGCTTCCGCCATTGTCGGGATCTTCGCCGGCGGCGTGTACATCACTTCATTACCGGGCGGCTGGCTGGCCGATAACTGGCTCGGGCAGCGCCGCGCCGTTTGGTATGGCTCGCTGATTATTGCACTCGGCCACCTCTCGATTGCGCTGTCGGCATTCGTGGGCAACACCTTCTTCTTTGTCGGCCTGCTGCTGATCGTTTTGGGAACCGGGTTATTCAAAACCTGTATTACCGTCATGGTCGGCACGCTGTATAAAAAAGAAGATACCCGCCGCGACGGGGGCTTCTCGCTGTTTTACATGGGCATTAACATGGGGTCGTTTATCGCCCCGTTGATCATCGGCCCGTTGCATGAAAAATATGGCTGGCACATGGGCTTTGGCCTGGGCGGGCTGGGCATGCTGGTTGCGCTGTTCATCTTCCGCTTCTACGCCATTCCGCAAATGCGTCGCTACGACAAAGAAGTCGGCCTGGACTCCACCTGGAACCGCCCGACGACCGAGCGTAAAAACGTTGGTAAGTGGGTAACGCTCGCTATGGCGCTTCTTGCCGGGCTGGTGGTACTGATCGCCAACGGCACGATTCCGTTCAACCCGACGGTGATCGCCAAAAGCTCCGCGTACATTATTTCCACCTGCGTGGGACTCTACTTCCTGTTTATGTTCTTCTTTGCGGGCTTAACCAGCAGCGAGCGTTCACGCCTGCTGGCCTGCCTGATCCTGCTGGTTGCGGCGGCATTCTTCTGGTCTGCCTTCGAGCAGAAGCCGACTTCCTTCAACATCTTTGCGCGTGACTACACCGACCGCCAGATGGGCAGCTTTGAAATCCCAACCATTTGGTTCCAGTCGATCAACGCGCTGTTTATTATCCTGCTGGCACCGGTGTTTAGCTGGTTCTGGCCGTCGCTGGCTAAGCGTAATTTAAACCCGAGCAGCATGACGAAGTTCGTGATCGGCATTCTGTTTGCGGCGGCAGGTTTTGCGGTGATGATGGCGGCGGCAAACCAGGTGCTGGCGACCCAGAGCGGCGTTTCTCCGTTCTGGCTGGTGGGAAGCATCCTGCTGCTGACCCTCGGCGAGCTGTGCCTGAGCCCGATTGGCCTTGCGACCATGACGCTGCTGGCGCCGCAGAAAATGCGCGGCCAGGTGATGGGGCTGTGGTTTTGCGCCAGCGCGCTGGGCAACCTGGCGGCAGGTATTATGGGCGGGCACATCAAAAAGGATCAGCTTAGCTCAATGCCGGAGCTGTTCTCCCACGTGTCTATCGCCCTGGTTATCTGCGCCGTTGTGCTGGCCGCACTGATTATTCCGGTCAGAAACATGCTGAGAAACGCGGACGCCAACGAAGCCAAATAACGGTTTTTAAGCGCCAGGCCCGGTAGCCTTTTAGGGGTTACCGGGCTTTTTTGTTTCGTGGACAGCTACTGCACATCAGTTGAACGACTTACCGTTTCCCACGTCTTAATATCCTCCTCCATTTGCCCCAGCTTCTCCTTGACGAAGGTGACCGCGTCGCTGCCCAGCAGCAGGGCTGCCGGTGGATTAGGGCTGCCGATAAGCGTCAATATTGCTTTAGCGGCTTTGATCGGATCGCCTGGCTGCTGCCCGCTACGCTTCTGGCGCGTGTCGCGAATCGGGTCGAAGCTCTGGTCATAATCGCTGATGCTGCGCGGGGTTCGCACCATGGAACGCCCGGCCCAGTCGGTTCTGAAGGAGCCTGGCTGCACGGCGGTCACCGCGATATTAAAAGGTTTAAGCTCTTTGCTCAGCGTTTCGGAGATCCCCTGCAGGGCGAATTTACTGCCGCAGTAGTAGCTAATGCCGGGCAGGGTGATAAAGCCGCCCATTGAAGTGATATTAATAATATGGCCAGCGCGCCGGGTGCGGAACCCGGGCAAAAAGGCTTTTATCATCGCGACGGCACCAAACACGTTGACGTTGAACTGCTGAATTAGCTCGCTCATCGGGGATTCCTCCATCACCCCTTCATGCCCGTAGCCTGCGTTGTTGACCAGCACATCAATGCCGCCAATCTCCTGTTCTATCGAAGCCGCCAGCGGCGCTGCGGCATCAAAATCGGTGACGTCCAGAATGCGGGCAAAACATCTGCCGGGTGCCAGCACCTCAAAGGCTTCCTTTGCCTGCTGATTGCGCACGGTGCCAACCACGCGGTGTCCGGCTTTCAGCGCCTCTTCTGCCAGTGACCGGCCAAAGCCGCTGCTGACCCCGGTAATCAAAAATAACTTCGATTGGCTCATTATCATTTCCTCCGTAAGTGGGAGGTGAAGCGTAGAGCCGGGAAGGCCAAATGCGTAGTCTGGATCCTCTCTGATGTTTGCCTATTCCTATGAGGTGTATGGACGAGGGGAAATTTCACTGCCAGACTCTGCTCACATCTTCCTTTGCCAGATGAACCCTTATGACAAATACCAGCCCGCAGGCCAGCAAACAAATGGCAGAGCTTCTGGATCGGCTGACCCCGCATGAAGGCTACAATCTTACGGTGCTAAACGAGGTGCGTTTCTTACGCTCTAATCGTCCGCTGATGCGAACCCCCGTACTTTATGAACCCGGTATTGTGATTGTGGTGCAGGGGCGCAAGCGGGGGTTTTTAGGCGAGGATGTCTATTTATATGATGCACAGCACTACCTGATGGTTTCCGTGCCCGTACCGTTCACCATGGAAACGGAGGCCAGCGCCGAAGAACCCATGCTGGCTATCTACATGAGGTTAGACTTCACGCTCGCCGCAGAGGTAATGCTGGCGCTCGATGGGCGAGGAACCGGGCTGGCCGTCGAGCCGCGAAGCATGATGTCCAGCCCGATGGACGACGCGATGAGCGCTTCCGTACTGCGTTTCCTGCAGGTGATGTCGACGCCACTGGATGCCGATTTGTTGGGGCCGGCTATGATGCGGGAGATTTATTACCGGGTACTGACGGGGGCGCAGGGGCACACGTTACGCAGCGCTCTGACGATGCAGGGGCAGTTTGGCAAAGTGGCGAAAGCGCTGCGCAAGCTTCATGCCGAATTTGATGCCCATCTGGACGTTAACGCTCTGGCAAAAGAAGCGGGCATGAGCGTGCCCACGTTCCACAGCCACTTCAAAGCGGTGACCAACACCTCACCCATGCAATATCTCAAATCCACAAGGTTGCATCAGGCTAGATTGTTGATGCTGCGAAACGAACTGACCGCTTCGGCGGCCAGTGCCCGGGTGGGCTACGAAAGTGTTTCGCAGTTCAGCCGCGAATTTAAGCGCCTTTTTGGGCTCACGCCGCTTAACGAGGTTGCGCGTATGCGGCAGCATTTCTCCATGCCGGCCCCGCTTGCAGAGTCGGTATTTATCTCTTCCCACTGAAGAGGTTAGTACCGGTACTTCTTATCCAGAACCCGGCAGGTCGTATAGGCTCCTGCGGCACACAGCAGCGCAGGGGCAAAATAGCTATGATCCATATGGGTAAACTCCATCACCAGCGCCACGGCCGTGATCGGCATCTGCATCGAAGCGGCTAAAAATGCCGCGCCACCGACCAGCGCGAAGCTGCCCACGTCCCCGCCAGGGAAGACAAACTGCCAAACCACCGCCAGCAGCAGGCTCAGCAAAGCGCCCACCGTTAAGCCCGGCGTCAGCAGTCCACCCTCAGCGCCGCCGCGCAGGACGGCGAGGATCACCAGCATTTTCAGCGCCAGCAAAATCGCCGCGAAGTTAAAGTTCAGACCATTGCTGATGGCAAGCTGCATCGGACCTTTGCCATTGCCCGGCAGCTGCGGGAACCACAGGCTAAGCGCGGCCAATAGCGCAAAGGCCAGCAGGCAAAATACCGGCATCTGCCAGTTAGTTTTTACCTGCGTTCTTACGCGGGTTGTCGCCTTGCGGAACAGCCAGGCGGCATAGCCCAGCAGCGGGCTGGCGACAATGGCCCAGCCGATAAACGCATGGGGCAGCGTAAAAGAAGCGAAGTGATACTGCGACTCATCCCCCAGCCCCAGCGTAGCCACCCAGGCCGCCACTGCCGAAGTAATGACCGCCGCCAGCGCTTTCTCCCAGCTAAACGAGATCAGCAACACTTCCAGCGTGAACAGCGCCCCGGCGAGGGGAACGTTATACACCGCCGCCAGGCCCGCACCTGCGCCGCAGGCAATCAGCGTGCGGGTTTCATCCGGCTGCAGGCTGAATTTTCGCGCGAGAATACCCGCCGCCAGCGCGCCCATTTCGCGAGGGGCGACTTCACGCCCGAGCGGTGAACCCAGCGCGACGGTGATGATTTGCAGCAAAGCATGAATAGTGGTGGTGCCGGTCGGCATTGGCACGGCAGGATTGGCAACGGCTGCAGCAATAGACACTCTTTTCTTGCCGTAGCGCGCCAGCAGCCACCAGCCAAACCCGGCGACGGCCCCGCCGCCAAGAATGGCCGCTACCCGGCGTAAATGCGAAGCGTCCGTCACGCCCTCAAGGAACGTCTCGCTCCCCACCAACTGGTCAATACTGTAGCCAAAAGCCAGGTGCTGAATGGCGTGTAAAATCAGCGCGAGAAGCATCCCGGCGATGCCGGCAAGAATGCCGGTAAGTACGACCGCAATCAGGCGCACAAGGTAGTGTTTAGCGTCAGCCTGGTCAGCTTGCTGGGTCATATCGGGATCCTTAACGCGGGAAAATTCGATGATAAGGGAGAAGAATTAAACAGTTAGTATAAAT
Source organism: Cedecea neteri NBRC 105707 = ATCC 33855 (assembly GCF_001571265.1). GTDB lineage: Bacteria > Pseudomonadota > Gammaproteobacteria > Enterobacterales > Enterobacteriaceae > Cedecea > Cedecea neteri. Next base: position 8,801 of record NZ_BCTL01000063.1, read on the forward strand.
GTAGCATTCATCCGGCCCGAATCCCTCTTACCTTTCCCCGCGCAGGTTTCCCTTATTTAGCTCGCTTTCTGGCATGCCGCAATCAGCATACCTGCCGCAGCGGCAGCGCCCAGAATCCGGAAAGCCGTTGCCCACTGTGCTAAATCGGGAGCCTGCCCGAGCTCGACAGACAGCACCGCCAGCATCATTGCCCCCGCCATATACTGGCTGGTGGCCATCAGGGCGCTGGCGCGTCCCTGCTGGTCAAGCGGGGTGGATGACAGCCCCACGGCAAACATCGCCGGGAAGATGAGCCCGTGGCCAAAACCGTGGTGCTGGCATAGCGGGCAGTCAGGCGGGTAAATAACGTATTGCCCGCCACGATTAACAGCGCCAGCGGCGTAAACATCAGCCCGGTGGTCACGGCATCTTGCTGCAGCGTCTGCTGCCAGAGCAGGGTCATGGCATAAAACTGGCTCCCCACGCTGGCCATGTAGCAGGCACTGCTGAGCCAGCCCGTTTGCAGGCCCGGCAGAGCGCGAAGCGAGCGGGCCAGTAAAGGCTGAGGGGCGTAGCGTTCGTGCAGAAGGAACAAGATCCCCATGGCAACGGCGAAGCGGTTGGCGACATAGTCAGGCTGCCCGGTTTCGCCATAGCGCATCAGCGCCCAGACCAGCGCTCCGGCGGCGAAACAGCCGACCACTGACCCGATGCCCGTCCGCTGTTTTTCGCCCTGTGGGCTGAGGGAGAGGTAATCCCGGCGAACCAGCCACAGCGCAAGGAGCCCCGGCGGAATGTTAATAAAGAAAATGGTTCGCCAGTCCAGCGCGGCCAGTATGCCGCCCAGCATCACGCCTGCGACTAATCCCAGCGCGCCGATGGCGCTCCATATCGCCAGCGCCTGCCGGTGCGCCTCGCCGTGAAACCGCTGCGCCATCAGCGCCAGCACCGCAGGCTGCAGCAACGCCGCCGCCATCCCTTGCCCGCAGCGGGCGATGAGCAGCAGCATGCCGCTCTGTGCCAGTCCGCCGGCGACTGAAGAGAGTAAAAACAGCGCCATGCCGAGGCTGAACATCCGGCGCGCGCCCAGCCGGTCGCAGAGGCTGCCGCCCGCCAGCAAGAGGGCAGCAAACGTCAGGCCATACAGGGAAACAACCCACTGCATCTCGCTGAGGGAAAGGCTCAGATCCTGAGCCAGCGTGGGCAATGCGACGTAGACAATCGCGTAGTCCAGGGCGATCAGCGCCTGCGCAATACCGGGCGCGAATAAAGCGCGCCAGGATCCGGCGGCGGGCATCGCATAAGTTTGTGTCATCGACGTTTCCTGCTATTTTCTTTGTGATGAATCATTTTCATCATTTGATAAGCGTGAATAACAGGCTACGCCTTTATTTATGGTGCAATCAAAATCATATTATTCAGCCAGGGATGAGTTAAATTCATTCATGAAAAGTCGTCGACTCCCACCACTCACGGCCATTCGGGCCTTTGATGCCGTGGCACGCCATGCCAGCTTTAAAGCGGCAGCGGAAGAAATTGGCGTGACGCCTACCGCCATCAGCCACCAAATTCGTCTGCTGGAGGATTCACTGGATCAGCGGTTATTCACCCGTTCCGCTCGCAGCGTGGCGCTCACCCCGGCGGGGGAGACTCTGTTCCGCGCCTCCGGGAATATTTTCACCACGCTGCGCGAGGCAGTTGAGTCTATAGAAACGCTCTCCCATCCCGGCACGCTCACGCTCAGTACGACCTCGAACTTCCTGACTAACTGGCTGGTGCCGCGTTTACCGTCGTTACATCAGCAGTTCCCTTCTCTGGAGTTGCGCTTTCACAGCGGCGTAGCGCTGGCCGATCTCCACGGCAAAATGGCGGACTGTGCCGTGCGTTACAGCATGCAGGCCGATGAATCTCTCAATAGCACGCTGCTGCATAGTGACATGTTTGTGCTGGTAGCCAGCCCGCAGCTAAAGCTTAAGAGCGTGAAGGATCTGCCGGGGATGACCCTTTTTCATATTGATAACCGGCATGTGCCCAGCCCTGAACCCAGCTGGCAGCACTGGAAATCGGTCTTTGGCCCGGAGAATTTGGACGTTCAGAGCGGTATTCATTTTGACGACGAAACCCATGCGATTCAGGCGGCGATAGCCGGACAAGGGATCTTGCTGGCGAGCGAACTGCTGATTCGTCGCGCGCTACAGCAGGGGTTGTTGCATATCGCGCTGCCGGGTGCGTTGCCTGGGGCGAACTATTATTTTGTGACCAGCCACGAAAAGGCCCGAAGAGAGGATGTGCGGCAGGTTAGGGCGTGGCTGCAGGAGGCGTTTCAGGCTGGAGAGTAGCGTTGCCCCTCACCCTAACCCTCTCCCCAAAGGGGCGAGGGAACTGGAACGAACATAAATCAGCTGCTTTCCCTCTCCCTTCCAGGGAGAGGGCTGGGGTGAGGGTCCCTATCCTCTCCTAAACATCAGTGGGCCGGCGGCTTTTTCATTAAGGGAACCAGCATCGCAGCAATCAAAAAACCTATCATGATCAGGTAAAAAGCATCCGAAAACGCCTGCGTTCGCGCCTCGCGCAGTGCAAGGGCAGAAAGGTTTTTTAGCGCCCCGCTGGTGGCTGCATCCGGGGACAAGCCCTGCGCGGTCAGGCTGACGGCGCTGCGCTGGACGAAATCCGCCATCGCCAGGTTAGCGGTATTGAGATGGTCGGCCAGGCGGCTGTAGTGCAGATTAGTTCTGTCATTCAATACCGTGCCGCACAGCGCGATGCCGATAGCGCCGCCGAGGTTACGCATTAAATTGAACAGGCCGGAGGCAAGCTTAAGCCGTGCGGGCGGCAGGCTGCCCAGCGTTAACGTCACCGTTGGCGCAACGGCAAACTGCTGCGCAAGGCCACGAAAAGCCTGTGGCAACAAGAGCTGATCTGCGCCCCAGTCGTGGGTGATCGGCACGAAGCTGTACATCGAAATGGCAAAGCCGACCAGCCCGGCCATCAGCAGCCAGCGTAGATCCACGCGGTTGGCCAGCCAGGAATAAAACGGAATCGACATCACCTGGAACAGGCCGGTGGAAAACACCGCCAGGCCGATTTCCAGAGCGCTAAAGCCTCGCACGGTGCCGAGATACAGCGGCGTTAAATAGATCGTGGCAAAAATGCCCACCCCGGCCATAAACGAGAAATAACAGCCGAGGCTAAAGGTTCTGTCCTTGAGCGCCCGCAGATCCATCACCGGCTGGGCGTGACGCAGCGTTCGAATAATAAAGGCGATGCCGCACAGCAGCGCAATCCAGCCGGTGGTGGCGATGGTGCTGTCGTCAAACCAGCCCCAGCGCGGGCCTTCTTCCAGCGTGTATTCCAGGCAGCCGAGCGAGGCCGCCAGCAGCAAAATACTGAAATAGTCCGCACCGCGCAGCAGTGAGAAATCAGGGCTATCTACCTTCACCAGCAGCGGCACGGCGACGGCGATATAAATCCCTGGGATCACGTTAATAAAGAACAGCCAGTGCCAGTTGAAGTTCTCGGTGATCCAGCCGCCGACGGTGGGGCCAAGCGTCGGGGCCAGCGAGGCCAGGCCGCCGATGGTCGCGGCGGCAATAACGCGCTGCTTGCCCTGAAAGAAAGCAAAGGCGGTGGTAAACACCAGTGGGATCATCGATCCGCCCGCCAGCCCCTGCAGGGCGCGGAAGGCAATCATGCTTTGAATATTCCACGCCCAGCCGCAGAGCAGGCTCATCAGGGTGAAACCTGCCGCTGAGGCGGCAAACAGCCATCGGGTGGACATCACTCGCGCCAGCCAGCCGGACAGCGGAATGATAATGATCTCGGCGATCAGGTAGCTAGTCTGCACCCAGACGGTTTCATCATCCCCCGCCGAAAGGCCGCCGCCAATGTCCCGCAGCGAGGCGGAGACTATTTGAATATCAATCAGCGCAATGAACATCCCCACGCACATGCTGGCAAAGGCGAAGATCTTTTTTGCCATTGGCATTGAGATGCCCTGCGGCATCGGTGTGGCCTGGGCGGTGCTCATCGCGTGCTCTTTTGATCGACGGTGACGATGACCGACAGCCCCGGACGAAGCACATCCAGTTTTGCGGCGTCACCTTCCAGCGCGATCCTTACCGGGACTCGCTGCACGATTTTGGTGAAGTTCCCCGTAGCGTTTTCCGCCGGAAGAATGCTGAACCGGGAGCCGGTCGCCGGAGAGACGCTGGCAACGTGGCCTTTAAAGGTGTGGTTCGGCAGCACGTCGGCAACCACAGTTACCGGTAAACCGGCGCGCATGTGCGCCAGCTGGTTTTCCTTGAAGTTGGCATCCACCCAAAGTCCCTGGGAAGGCACCAGCGAGAGCAACTGCGTGCCGCTGCTCACGAAGGAGCCGGTCCACGCGCGGCGGTTGCCGATTACGCCGTCGAACGGGGCGCGAATTTCGGTATAGCTGAGATTCAGCTTCGCCATCGTCAGGTTAGCCTGCGCCTGTTCCAGCGCGGCCTGGGTTTGTTTTTCACGGGCATCAAGCACCGCGAGCTGGCGCTGGGCCACGGCTTTGTCAGCCAGGGCTTTGCTTTGTTCTGCTCGCGCACGGCGATAATCCGCCGAAGCGTTGTCGCGTATCTGGGCTGAAATGGCGCTCGAAGCTTCCAGGGCGTTATAGCGGCGGTTGTCGTTGGCCGTTTTGTCCGTTGCCGCCGCCGCTGCCGCTAAGGAAGCGGCAGAACCTTCGATTGTTGCCTGTTGAAGCTGGCGGGTGGCGGCGATATCCGCCAGTGCAGCCTGCTGGGCGGCAACTTCGCCGAGGGCTTTCGCCAGTGCGGCCTGATAGTCCCGGTCATCAATGCGGATCAGCAGGTCGCCTTTTTTCACCACCATGTTGTCCTGCACCGCAATCTGTTGAATGTAGCCGGACACTTTGGTTGAAATAGCGCTGATATCCCCGCCGACGTAGGCGTCGTCGGTAGACTGAATAAAACGCCCGCTCTGCCACCACCATGTGCCATAGCCTGCGGCCGCAAGTACCGCCGCGCCGAGCACGGTCAGCGTAATCAATTTTTTCTTATGGGCGGCGTTCATCACTGGGGTTCTCTGTACGGTTCTGGCTGGAATTTAAGCCCGGCGTCACCGGCGTGTTTACGCTGCAGATAGTCGTGGCGGTATTTCATCATCGGTGAGGCCGCCGGGCCCGGCACCATGGTGTATTTTCCTGGCACAATCGGCTCGCCGGTTTCTTTATCGGTGAGGATCGGCTCTACAGGGCGCTGGGTTTCGCGCTCAACCAGCTGCATCTGCCGCCCTTCGGGCGCGAAGTGGCGATTGCCCCATTCCGCCAGCGCCAGCAGCACCATGCGGAAATCGCGCCCGCGCTGGGTGAGGTGATATTCGTAGCGCGGCGGCGCGCTGCTGTAGCAAACCTTCTCCAGCAGGCCGTCATCAACCAGCTCTTTCAGGCGGCGCGAAAGGATATTTGGCGCCACGTTGCTGCTCTTCTGAAACTCATCAAAGCGGGTAAAGCCGGCCAGGGCATCCCGCAGAATCATGATGCTCCAGCTGTCGCCGATACGGCCGAGGCTACGGGCAATGGGGCAGGGAGCGCTGCATAGCGGTTCGTTTTTCATGGTTCGATCCGGTGGCGGGTTATCGTCTGGCGACAAATTGGCATAGTGACTTTCAAAATGCAAGTGACTAAATATCACGCTGGCGGAAGTGACTTTGTCGTAACGTCACGGATATATTCAGAAAGGCGTCGCTTTTAAACGAAAAGTGCGGATTTAAAATCTTTTCAGTTGGCTTATGTCGGGATTAAACGCTGATTTATTTTATAAGATGGCTTTTCCATAAATCCAGGTAATAAATAATATACCCGCCAAAGTCTCGCACAGGATTATCTATGCTTAAGAATGCCAGCGTTCGAAGCGTTATTGTCTATTTTTTGGCAATATCCTTTTTAGTTATAGATTTCTTAGCATTTGCCTTATCAGCCAGCGTGCTTGTTTTAGCCATGCTTAATATTGCCTGGGTTGTCTTAATTATTTCTTTGTGGACGTATATGACGATATATCTTGTACGGCCCATAAATAACGTTAAGCGGAGCATTGACGAAATAAACTCTGGGAATTTATCGGTCCATATCCCTGAGTTTGGTAATAATTGTGCCGGTCGACTCATACCGGGTATTAATACGCTTTCGGCCGAAATTACTACCCTGGTAATGGATATTCGCAAATCCTCTCAGTCGGCTAAAGCCCTTTCGGAAAGCCTGGCGCACCAAAGCGCCACGCTGTCGGTGAAAACCGAGCAGCAGTCAGCGATGCTGATTCAGACGGCGTCCAGCATGGAGCAGATCTCTGCCGGGACAAAAAACAATGCCGACAGCACTCGTGAGCTAAGCGACATCACCAGCGGCGCCCACCGTTCGGCCAACCACGGCAGCGACCTGATGCAGCGTCTGACCAGCAACATGACCTCGATAACCGATTGTGCCAACAAGATGACGGAGATCATTACCATCATCGACAGCATTGCCTTCCAGACCAATATCCTGGCGCTGAACGCGGCGGTAGAAGCGGCCCGCGCGGGAGAACACGGCAAAGGCTTTGCGGTGGTGGCCGGTGAGGTCAGAAACCTGGCGCATAAAAGCTCGGAATCGGCCAAAAATATTAAGTCGTTAATTGATATCACCAATCAAAATGTGCAGCAGGGCGCAAGCCTGGTCTCCGAGGCGGAAAAAAATATGAAGGATATTGTTTCCGGTTCAGAAAATATTGACTCGCTGATGGGGCATATTTTCATCTCGACCAATGAACAGGAAAAGGGTATTCAGCAAATCACCACGGCGCTCTCCGAACTGGAGAAAGTCACCCAGGGTAACGTGGCGGTGGTTGAAGAGCTGGCCGGGTCTTCAGAAGTGCTGAATAAACAAGTTTTCGAGCTGGAAAAAAGAACCAGCAGCCTGCATCTGGGGGAAAACGATGAGGCGAGCGTAATTTTATCGCCCCAGCTGGCTCCGCGCAGGGCGTTAAAAAGAGAAGAGGAACACTGGCAGGCTTTTTAACGACTAACTTTGGACAGAAATAAAAGGCCCCTTCGCATGAGCATGCCGGGGCCTTTTATTTTTCAATGATCATTCCATTGTGACTCAGATCACATTAAAGGATTGTTTCGGACCAAAATGCTGCTTTATCAACCGTTCCCCCCTGGTTTTTGCCTGCAGAAATAAACGTTACCTCCGATATCGGTTAACAACGTGGTTACAAAACACGCCATTCCCTTGCGCCAGTCGCCGGGGGGACTCTGGGATGTGGTTTTCTAAGGAACGAGAATGAAACTAAGTAATTTGCGTGTAGGCGTAAGACTGAGCGGTGGTTTTTTCCTGGTACTGTTGTTGATGATTCTGATGGGGATCGGCGCCAGCCTGTTCAGCCGCAACAATGTTCATGCTGTTGATGAGATGATTAACCAGCATTTGCTGAAAGAAAGGCTGGTCGAGGAATGGCTGGCGCAGGTTGATAAGAGCAGCGGGAACGCTATCGCGGCAATGGGTACGGAAAATGCAACGCTGCGTAAAAAACTGCTCGCCAGCATTGCGCAAAATTCGGTGGTAACAACCCGAGTTCAGTCGCAGCTTACGTCTCTGATTGCGTTAGAAACCGGTAAGCACCTGCTGGCTAACCTTGTGCCGGTGCGAGAAAAGTATTTGCAGCTTCGTTCTGAGGGGTTAGCCCTGGCTGAGCGGAGTGAGCATGAGGGCATGGATACTTATATCTCGGAACGTTTTATTCCAATAAGCGAAGAATACAGGCAGGCGCTGCAGGCCCTGCTGGATTTCCAAAAGCAGCTTATCGACAACACGCATGCCGGCATTCAGAAGAACTCCCGGAATAATGAGCAGCTCATGTTGCTACTGGTGGCGCTTGGGGTGGCGCTGGGGGCGGCAACGGCCTGGTACATCACCCGCAGTATTACGCACCCGCTACAGCAGGCAGTTAACGTGGCTGGCAAGGTAGCGCAGGGCGATCTCACCGCCGAAGTGCATGTGCATTCAAAGGACGAGCTGGGGCAGCTCATGCATTCATTGCAAGAGATGATTACTTCGCTTGGGAGCACGGTGAGGAACGTCAGCACCGGGGCGGAAAGTATTGCGCTGGCTGCGGATGAAATTGATGCCGGTAACCAGGATCTCGCCTCACGGACAGAAGAACAGGCCGCGAGCGTCGAGCAAACTGCCGCGACGTTAGAGCAGTTAACGTCGACGATCAAGAGCACCGCCAGTCATGCCCATCGGGTGAATACGCTGTTTAGTGAGTCCGGGGAAATGGTCAAGGCCAACAGCGAACGTATGCATGTTGTTGCAGATGCAATGGGTGAAATTCATGATGATGCAGGCCGGATGAACGATATCATCACGGCTATTGAAGGGATTGCTTTCCAGACGAATATCCTGGCATTGAATGCCGCCGTTGAGGCTGCCAGAGCGGGGGAGCAAGGGCGTGGTTTTGCCGTGGTGGCCGGAGAAGTGAGAACGCTGGCGCAGAGAAGTTCGGCCTCCGCGAAAGAGATTCGTGAAATCATTAGTGCGTCCGTGAACAAAATTACCGATGGCCGTAAGCTGGTCACAGAAGCAGATGCGGGTATGCAGGACATTGTTGAGAACGTAGCCCGCGTTCAGCAACTGGTGGATGAAATTGCCAGAGCGAGCAATGAGCAAAGCGATGGTATCGCGCAAATTAATGCCGCGATGGGGCAGATTGATACCACCACTCAGCAGAATGCTTCCCTGGTTGAGCAATCTTCTGCGGCCAGCGGTTCATTGAAGGAGCAGTCCGGCATGCTGATCAACAGCATTCGTACCTTTACGCTGCACGGCGCATAGTACTTTTAGATTTGGGGCAGAAAAGTGCCCCTTCTGATAAAAAAAATCCTATCCCAATAAGTTGATAAATCAGTTTTTTCCTCTCATTTCCGCCTGACTAATGGATAAATTTCACGCTCGCATATTGCAAATTAAATCGCCAATTTTATAATTGAGTGAGTGGTCAGTCATTTAATTGATTGGCCACAACACTCACCACAAACAGCCGCCAGGCCACGCGCCGCGCTTATCAACCGAGGGTACAAAGATGACGTCTAAAACTGAAAAGTGGTTTATTACCGGAGCTTCCGGTGGCCTGGGCCTGGCGCTGACCCGTCGCGTGCTGGAAGCGGGCAATACCGTGGTGGCCGCGGTGCGTAATCCTGCCGCTTTGGCCGCTCTGCAGCAGCAGTTTGCCGCGCAGCTTATCGTTGAAAAGCTGGATGTGACTGACTTTGCCAGCCTGCCCGCTATCGCCAAAAAGCACGGCGATAGCGATGTCATCGTCAATAACGCCGGAGGGGCGATCATCGGCGCAATGGAAGAGTTTACTGAGCAGGAAATTGAGCATCAGTTTGCCCTGAACCTGCTCTCTCCGGTGCATATCACTCGCGCATTCCTGCCGGCCTTGCGCGCTAAAAAACAAGGTCGTCTGATTTACATCACCAGCATGGGCGGCCGCGTCGCTTTCCCTGGCGGGGCGTTCTACCATGCGGCGAAGTATGGCCTGGAAGGGTTCGCTGAAAGTACCGCGCAGGAAGTGGCGGAGTTCAACATCAGGGTGCAAATCATCGAGCCAGGTTCGATTAAAACTAACTTCCAGGCGAATGTACGCTGGACTGAAGAGTCCGAAGCTTACAAAAACGGCACCGTGGGGCAGCTGCGCCGCTGGATTGCCGAGCACGGCGAAGAGAGCAACGCCGGTGACCCGCAGAAAATGGCCGATGCCATTTATACCCTGAGCCAGCAGGCGGAGCCGCCGCTGAGAACTGCGCTCGGTGCGGATGCGTTCCAGATCCTCAAGGGCAGCTATGAGAAGAGCCTGCAGTCGCTGGAAGCGCAAAAAGCGCTTTCTGCTTCAGTGGTGATTGAGGGTAAAACCGGGTTTATTCCCGAGTAATGTGTGCTCCCGCCGCTCGCGGGAGCAAAGCTAAAACCCCGGTGGCTAAATCTATTACACTATCCGGATATTTTATTGACCCCGGAGACGCTGGAATGGCAAGACCTCTAAGCCCGCAAAAACAGGCGGCGCTTCTGGACGCCGCGGTGGCGATTATTGCGGAAAGCGGTTTGTCGGCCACCACGGCCAGCATTGCGAAAAGGGCGGAGGTGGCTGTAGGCACGCTGTTTACCTACTTCCCCACGAAAGATCAGCTGCTAAACGAAGTCTATTTAAAGCTGAAGCAGGATATGTCCGACCTGCTGGTCGCCGGCTATCCAAAGGAGGCCGACTTCCGTACGCAGATAGTGCACATCTGGCGTGGCTACACGGAATGGGCGCTGAAGAATCCTGAAGGAAAGCAGGTTCTCAGGCTGCTTACGGTGTCGGATCTGCTGACGTCGGAAACGCTCTCCAGCACGCCAGAAGCGCTTAATCAGGCGGATAAGATGTTTGATGAGGCAATTAAACAGTCGCTGTTTGTCACCGACAGTAAAACGTTTATCTACGCCATTATTCAAAATATTTCTGATGCCACCAGCGAGCAAATCGTCAGGCATCCGGCAGACAAAGAGAAATTGCTGCAGCTAGGTTTTCGCATGATGTGGAACGCCATTTCGGCTTAACTCACGAAGTTTCCAGGAAAAATCATGAAAATTGTGATTGTAGGTTCCGGCGGCATGGTCGGGCAGGGCGTCCTGCTGGCGAGCCTGGCGGCAAAAGACGTGACCGACATTATTCTGCTTGTCAGGAAGCAGCCTGAGGGCGAGCACGATCCCCGTATTCGTTACGTGGTGAACGGCGATCTGCTGGCGTTTGACGCAGCTGACCCACTATTCAGCGATGTGGATGCGTGCTTCTTCTGCGCCGGGATCAGCTCATCCGGCGTCAGCGAAGCCAGGTATCGGCAGATAACTTACGACATGACGCTGCGGGTGGCAGAACAGCTCAAAGCCCGCAGTCCGCAGATGAAGTTTGTTTATGTCTCCGGCGCGGGCGCAGACAGCAGCGGAAAGAGTTCTCAGATGTGGGCTCGTGTGCGGGGCGAAGTAGAAAACGCATTGCTGGTGCAGTTTCCAGGCAATGCCGCTATCTTCCGTCCGGCGTTTATTTTGCCGACGCCGGAAGTGCAGTCCCGAACCCCGGCTTACCGGCTTTTATATACCGTGATTGCCCCGTTCATGCGCCTTATCAGCGCCACCACAGGCAAGCGCTTTTTATCGATTATCGACATCGGCAACGCCATGCTGAATATCACACGCTTTGGCGTGGAAAAAACCATCATGGCGAAGCCGGATATCGTGGCCTGCGCCGACCGCCGGAGCTAGGCTGGATCCTGTGCGGCTTGTCTGCCGCGGGTGCTGACGAAGACCAGAGGCACGGCAATGGCGTACACCACAATCACCGACAGCCAGATTGCGCCGGGCCAGGATTCCCGCACCACAAAGTAGAAGCTTGAGAAACCCAGTGGGGCAATGATAGACGCCAGGCTGACCGCCGAGGCCAGAATCCCCTGTAGCTGGCCCTGGCTCGCTTCATCCACTCTTCGGGTCGCTAACGCCTGCAGCGCCGGGGCACCAACGCCGCCCAGCCCGAACAGCGGCATAATCAGAAACACCTGCCAGCCTGTTTGCACAAAGGCCAGCATCGTCAGCGCAATACACGAGCTAAAAATGCCAAACAGCACCGCGCCGCGCTCGCCCAGCCAGCGGGTTATCGGGCCTGGAAGCAGCGCCTGCGTAAGCGTCTGGCAAATGCCGTAAGCGCCGAGAGAAAGCCCAATCCACAGCCCGTTCCAGCCAAAAGAATCGGCCCCCCAAAGCGCCCAGCAGGTGCCGTACACTTCGCCGGTCGCGCTCAGAATGAAAAAGACCATTGCAATCGGGATAAGTCCCTTCAGGGTGAAAATCCGGCGCAAAGGCTGCAGGGGATTAAGCACGGCAAAACTGAACCGCTGGCGGGTGGGTTCGCGAGATTCTGGCAGCATAAACAGCGCCATCAGCAGGTTAATGGTGTTTAGCCCCGCCGCCGCAATAAACGGCAGCCGTACCCAATAATCGCCCAGCAGGCCGCCCAGCACCGGGCCGATGATAAACCCTGCCCCAAACATGGCGTTAAACAGGCCGAAGCGGCGGGCGCGTTTATCCGCCGGGGTGACGTCGGTGATGTAAGCCATCGCCACCGAGACGTTAGCGCTGGTCAGCCCGGCGATGGCGCGGCCCAGCAGCAACATCCATAGATGCGGCGCGAAGGCCATGATCAGATAGTTCACCGCGGCTCCGATAAGGGAAACGAGCAGCACGGGACGGCGGCCATAGTTATCGCTCAGCGCCCCCAGCAGCGGAGCGAAAACAAACTGCATCAGGGCATACAGCGCGGTCATGATGCCTATCCAGTGGGCGATATCCGGGGTGTGCGTCACCTCTTCCAGCAGGCGCGGCAGAATGGGAAAGACCAGACCGATGCCGGCGGCATCCAGGCAAATGGTGGAGAAAATCACAATCAGCGCTTTGTTCATGTTTGCCTGTATTGAGTACCAATATATACTCAGTACATAATTATCCATTCAGCAGGATCCTGTCAATGTCCGTCGATCGCCGAACCCTTAACCGACTCGCCACCCGCCAGAAAATATCTAACGTCGCCACCCGGCTGTTTCTGGAGAAGGGCTTTGAGCAAGTGACAATTGATGAAATCGCCACGGCGGCAGAGGTGGGGAGAATGACGGTGTTCAACCACTTCCCGCGCAAAGAAGAGATGTTCTTCGATCGTGAAGAAGAGGGGCTGGAGATGCTGCGTCGTGCGCTGAGCCAGCGGGATAAAAATACGGGGCCGCTGGAAGCGCTGCGCCGCTTTGCTCACAACCTGGTTGAGCAAAATAGTCCGGTAGTGGCCTTCTCCGTCGCGGGGCAGGGGTTTGTCTCGACGATTGAAAACAGCGCGGCGCTTAAGGCGAGAGCCCGGGAGATACGAGATGAATTCACCCAGGCGCTGGCCGAAGAGCTGGCCGTTGGCGCTGGCCTTGAAAAGGGGGATGCGCAAACTCAGCTGGCGGCTGCTCTGGTGCTGGCCACGTGGAGCACGGCGCTGATTCAGGCGCACCGAGCCTTTGGCCAGACGCTGGACAACGCCGCCGCTGCCGCCGTGTTTCTTGAGCTGATCGACAGGGGAACTGCAGGCGTTATTGCGGCGATGAGCGGCACGGTTTACGGCGAAAAATAACGTCATCAGGGCGTTGCCGGGGGGAGGGAATTTCAGTAGATTTATCGTTTTCGGAGTTAGAAAAATGTCCGTCACCGATGCCCTTCTCGCCTTTACGCTTGCCGCCACGTTACTCACGCTGACTCCTGGCCTCGATACCGCGCTTATCCTGCGAACCGCCGCTGCTGAAGGTGGCAAAAAAGCCTTTCATGCCGCGCTTGGCATCGACGTAGGCTGTTTTGTATGGGGCGCGCTGGTTGCCTTCGGGCTGGGCGCTTTGCTGGCGGTGTCTGAATTTGCCTACACCTTGCTGAAGTGGTGCGGCGCCGCGTATTTATGCTGGCTGGGTATTCAGCTGCTTTTGCGTCCTCGTCAGAGCTTTAGCCTTGCTGCCGGGGAGCCAACGCGTGCCAATAACTGGTTTCTTCGCGGGATGCTGGGCAACGTGCTTAACCCGAAAATGGGCGTCTTTTACGTCTCTTTCCTGCCGCAGTTTATTCCTTCCGGCCACTCCCCGATCCTCTGGACTTTTCTGCTGGTTTCCATTCACGTCGTGCTCGGCACGCTATGGTCGCTGACCCTGATTCTTGCCACGCGCTACGCCTCGGGCGTGCTAAGAAAACCAGGGGTAGTGATGTGGATGGATCGCCTCACCGGCTGCGTGTTCCTGCTGTTTGCCGCGAAGCTGGCAATTAGCCGACGCTAAGCCTGTTTCGCCGTCAGCATGCCCGGCGTTTGCCCGGTCATGCTGCGGTAAAAGTAGATAAAGGCGCTGTCGCTTGAAAAGCCCAGCTCTCCGGCCACGGCGGTAATTGGCGCGTGGCTTGCCAGCATTTCCACGGCCTTCATTAAGCGCCACTGCTGCCGCCATTGCTGCCAGGAGAGGCCGGTTTCCCGGCGGAAAATACGGCTAATGGTGCGCTCGCTCGCGCCGGTCATGTCGGCAAATTCGTTAAGCTGCGGCGGTAGCGTGTCGCCCGTCAGGTGTCGCAGCCGTTTGTCCTGCGGGAAGCGCAGCGTCATTGGTTCTTCCTTTGCTGCCTGCAGTTCCGCCACGCACAGGGCGGCCATGTGCATGGGGGCGCCTTGCTCCCAGTCAGTCTCCCACGGGCTGGCCGAAATCCTTTCCAGAAGTTCATTGAGCAACGGCGTGGCGTTGAGCACCAGCGCGTTGGCGGGCAGCGTGGGGTAACGCTTAGTGTCGAACCAGATTGAGCGGTAGGCCACGCTGCTTTTCATTTCGGCGCGGTGGCTGACGCCGCCGGGAAGCCAGGCGACTTTGCCCGGCGGTAATAAAGAGAGCATCCGGCCTTCATCCAGCGTTAGCTTCACGCAGCCTTCCCGGGTAAACAGCAGTTGCCCCATGCGGTGCAGATGCAGCCCGGAATCATGATCTCCAAGTTCGGCCTGCACGCCAATCACGCTGTTACCCAGCGTATCAGGGTTAAATTCCGCGTCTGCGCTTAGCCAGCTCATAATGTCCGATTTCCGCTATTAAATGTCCTGATGTTTATAATGGTGCATTCATCATTTTCCTACAATAGCGCCTCTTTTTAAGGAGGATGCAGGGTGAATCTACACCGTGGAATGGCGCTGTTAACCGCGCTGCTGATGTTTCCGCAGATGGTGGAAACGCTTTATAGCCCGGCGCTGACCGACATCGCCCGGCATTTTTCTGTTACCGCCCAGGATGCGGGCTGGACGCTCTCGCTGTACTTTTTTGGCTTTGCTGTGGGTGTGCTGTTTTGGGGGTGGATTTGTGACCTTTTAGGCCGCAAACCTGCGCTGCTGCTTGGGCTGCTGTGCTATGCGGCAGGCGCGGTGGCAGCCCTGTTGACTTCGCATTTTATGCTGCTGTTGGTGGCCCGGATGCTGGCGGCTTTTGGCGCGGCCACCGGTTCGGTGGTGACCCAAACGGTGTTGCGCGATCGTTTTAACGGCAGCGAACTGGCGCGAATCTTTTCCTTTATGGGCATTGCGCTGGCTGTAAGCCCGGCGCTGGGCCTCTGGCTGGGCGGAATGATTGTCTCCGCCGCAGGTTTCGAAGGCGTCTTTTACCTGCTGGCTGGTTTGGCTATTGCTCTGCTGGCCTGGAGTGCGTGGCAGCTTGAGGAAACGAGACCGTCACTACACGCCCGGCAGGGGGTTGTCACGGTGATGTGGCGTTTGCTGCGGGATATGCAAATCTGGCGAGCAACCGGGCTGGTGGCGATGTTCAATATCAGCCTGTTCAGCTACTACAGCCAGGCGCCTTTTCTGTTTCAAACCTTAGGATTTGGCCCCGCCGCTTTTGGCCTGACGGGCGGCGTGCTGGCGCTGGGGTCTCTGGCGGGGGCGCAGCTTAATCATATTCTGATGAAACGGAGCCTGAGCGCCAAAGCGTTGCTGAATTTAGCGAGTGGCATAGGGCTGGTGGGAAGCGTTGGCATCTGGTTATTGATGCACAGCATTTGGTTTTTGGCACCGATGTTTCTGGTTATGGTGGCGTTCTCAATGGCGATTCCGGTGGTGCTTAGCACCGCGCTTGGCGCTTATGCCGATTGCCGGGGTACAGCCGGGGCACTGTTCGGCTTTGCCTATTACCTTTTGATTGGCTTCGGGCTGATGGTATCCGGCTGGGGCCAGCAGCTTGGGATTACGCTGGTGGTTTGTGCCGTGGGGATTGTGCTTGTGGGGTGGAGGTATAGGGGGAGTTAATACTTTGTATTACTGGCTCTTATATGAATATGTCTTAAAACGCGTTAATGGAAAATATTCCATTCCGCAGTTTTCCGTTCACCCATCTTTCTATTTCCCATGCACATTCAGATTACGGTGAACG
>NZ_BCTL01000064.1 GCF_001571265.1 Cedecea neteri NBRC 105707 = ATCC 33855
GGGGCGGATATTAGCGGCGGCTCCCGGCCTTGTCAAAGGCAAAATCTCACGGTGTGGTGCGTTTGCGGAAACTATCAACATCTTGTTGCCTTTTCAGGCAATCAGAGACAAAAAAATCCTTTGCAGGATAACGATTTGTCGCCCATTATTTGAAATGCCGTTTTATCTTTCCTTGCAGGTCCTTTCTTGAACTTACATGCAGTCCTTCGCCAGACCGTGGCGAAAACGCCGTGGTACGCCAAACGTAAGAGTTATCGGGTGCTGTTCTGGCGAGAGATAACGCCGCTGGCGGTGCCTATCTTCCTCGAAAACACCTGTGTGTTGCTGATGGGTGTGCTGAGTACCTTCCTCGTCAGCTGGTTAGGGAAAGAGGCGATGGCGGGCGTGGGGCTCGCCGACAGTTTTAACATGGTTATTATGGCGTTCTTCGCCGCTATCGACCTCGGCACCACGGTGGTAGTGGCGTTCAGTTTCGGCAGGCTGGATCCGGAGCGGGCGAGGGCGGCGGCCAGGCAGTCGCTGATCCTGATGACCATCGTGTCATTTATTATGGCCGCAGGCATTCACCTGGCGGGCACGCACATCATCGATGTCATCGCCGGGAACGCTACACCAGAAGTTAAAGCCCTTGCGCTTTCTTACCTGCAAACCACCGTCTGGAGCTATCCTGCGGCAGCCATCGCCCTGATCGGCAGCGGCGCGCTGCGTGGGGCGGGGAATACCAAAATCCCGCTGCTGATTAACGGCGGCATGAATATCCTCAACATCATCATCAGCAGTATTCTTATCTACGGCATCTTCGGCTGGGGCGGGCTGGGCTTTGTCGGCGCGGGCCTGGGGTTGACCATTTCCCGTTTCATCGGCGCGGCGGGCATTATCTTCGTGCTGATGATTGGCTTTAACCCGGCGCTGCGCATCTCGCTGAAAAGCTACTTCACGCCACTCAACTGGGGCATTTTGTGGGAAGTGCTCGGCATCGGTATCCCTGCGAGCGTCGAGTCGGTGCTGTTCAACGGCGGCAAGCTGCTGACGCAAATGTTCGTTGCCGGGATGGGCACCAACGTCATTGCCGGGAACTTTATTGCCTTCTCGGTGGCCTCGCTGATTAACCTGCCGGGCAACGCCCTCGGGTCGGCGTCAACGATAATCGTCGGCAGGCGGCTCGGGAAAGGGCAAATTGGCCAGGCCGAGCGCCAGCTGCGCCATACGTTCTGGCTCGCCACGATTGGCCTGACGATCATTGCCTGGGGAACCGCGCCGTTCGCCGGGCTGTTCGCCTCGTTCTACACCAGTGAAGATGACGTCAAAGAAGTGGTTAAAGTCCTGCTGTGGATGAACGCCGCCTTTATGCCTATCTGGGCCGCGTCCTGGGTGCTGCCGGCCGGGCTGAAGGGCGCACGCGATGCCCGCTATGCGATGTGGGTGTCGATGGCGGGAATGTGGGGTTGCCGCGTTATCGCTGGTTACACGCTGGGGATTGTGCTCGGGATGGGCGTGGTGGGCGTCTGGCTGGGGATGTTCGGCGACTGGGCGGTGCGCGGCGCGTGCTTCTACTGGCGAATGGTCAGCGGCCGCTGGCTGAAAAAATACCCGCGACCGCCGAAAGAACCGCTTACGGCTCCAGAAGAAAGCGTCGTTTAGCGCTCAAAAGCCCCGGCAATGGCCCGCATGTCGTTGCCGGTTGGCGTCTGGTGAATACGCAGCCCAAACTCGTCCACCACGGCAAAAATGTGGTCGAAGATATCGGCCTGAATGCTTTCATACTCCGCCCAAACCACGGTGTTGGTGAAGGCATAAATCTCCACCGGGAGTCCTTCGCTTTCAGGGGCAAGCTGGCGCACCATCAGCGTCATGTCTTTGCGAATACGCGGGTGGCTACGCAGGTACTCATTCAGGTATGCCCGGAAGGTACCGACGTTGGTCATTTTTCGCTGGTTCAGCACCGAGTCGTCGGCATGCTGCTGGTTGTATTCGCTGATCTCTTTCCCGCGCTCCGCCATATACGGCTGCAGCAGCTTCGCCTTGAGTAGCTTCTCCTGCTCGCCCTGCGACAGAAAACGAATGCTGGTGGTATCGATGTTCACGCTGCGCTTAATGCGTCGCCCGCCGGAGGCCGACATTCCGCTCCAGTTCTTGAAGGCGTCGGACACCAGCGCATAAGTTGGGATGGTGGTAATGGTATTGTCCCAGTTGCGGACTTTTACCGTCGTCAGGCCGATGTCGATCACCGCCCCGTCCGCGCCGTATTTCGGCATTTCCAGCCAGTCACCCATTTTCAGCATGCTATTGGCAGAAAGCTGAATGCCAGCGACAAGGCCGAGGATCGGATCTTTGAATACCAACATCAGCACGGCGGCCATTGCGCCGAGCCCGCTTATCAGAATTGCCGGGGATTTCCCAATCAGCAGCGAAACCATCATGATGCCGACGACAATCGCGGCCAGCAGCTTCACGCCCTGGAAAATGCCTTTAAGCGGCAGTTGAGAAGCGAAAGAGAATTTACCCGACAGGCCGAAAATCACGTCCAGCAGCGAGAAGAAGGACATTAGCGCATAGAGCATGACCCACAGCTGGGCGCAGGTGGTCAGAATGGTTGCGGCGTCGCTGCCTTTTTGCAGCCACAGCACCGCCTGAACGTTCACGATGATGCCCTGCAGCAAAAACGCCAGCCGCTGGAACAGTTTGTTCTGGGTGATTATCTGCAAAGAGAGGCTGGAGCTGGACTGCGCGCGCTTCTCAAAGGCGCGAAGTACGATGCCGTGCAGAATAAAATGCACTATCAGTGCGGTGAGAAAAATGATGCCGAAAATGACGATCAGGGAAGTGGTGTGGCTGGGTTGAATGCCGTATTGCTCGAGGGCGGATATCAATTCCTGCATAACGTCTCCTTTAAAAACAAGAGGACATCATGCCCTCTGAAGCCAGCGCTCGCAACCCGACTGTTCAATTAATAGACATATTAACGCGTAATCCTTACAGAATTGTCTCAGGGCGGTTATGCTTAATGAATTCACATCATGTTAACTAACAGGGAAATTATGATTCGTTTCTCCACGCTGGCATTTGCTCTGGCTGCGGTCACGCAGAGTGCGATGGCCGTGACTTATCCTTTACCTACGGAAGGCAGCCGCCTGGTTGGCGCGCCTCTGACGATTACCGTGCCGGAGGGGAACAAGGAGCCGCTGGAACATTTTGCCGCCCAGTACGGGCAGGGCTTCAGCAATATGCTGGAGGCTAATCCGGGCGTCGATCCGTTCCTGCCTAAAGCGGGTACGCAGCTGGTTATTCCGCAGCAGGTTATTTTGCCGGACACCGTGCGGGAAGGGATTGTGGTGAACGTGGCGGAAATGCGCCTTTATTATTATCCCAAGGACACTAACACCGTAGAAATCCTGCCGATAGGTATTGGCCAGGCGGGGCGTGAAACGCCGCGCAACTGGGTCACTCGCGTGGAGCGTAAGCAGGACGCCCCGGCCTGGACGCCGACGCCGAATACCCGCAGGGAATACGCCAAAGAAGGCAAAACGCTGCCTGCCTTTGTGCCGCCGGGGCCTGATAACCCAATGGGCCTGTACGCCATTTACATCGGCAAGCTGTACGCCATTCACGGCACTAACGCTAACTTTGGCATCGGCCTGCGCGTCAGTCAGGGCTGTATCCGCCTGCGCAACGACGACATTAAATTCCTGTTCGATAACGTGCCGGTCGGGACTCGCGTGCAGCTGATTGACCAGCCGGTGAAGGTCACCACCGAGCCGGACGGCAAGCGCTGGTTAGAGGTTCACGAGCCACTGTCGCGCAACCGAGCGGAGTTTGAGTCCGACAAGAAAGTGCCGCTGCCGATGACCACCGTATTGCGCAGCGAAACTCAGGCGTCGGATGTGCATGCTGCCGCCGTCAGCGAAGCATTGAATCGCCGTTCCGGTATGCCGGTACAAATAAATGCAGCCGCTATGGAGTCCGGGCGGCTGTAATAATCCGTGATAGAAAAATAAGCTCGCCATGCGCGAGCTTTTCTTTATTTGAATAATTCTGCCGTGGCGAAGAGCTTATTTTGCCCGCCTGCGGAGGTCACTTTGAAAGAGGTTGCCCCGGCTTTATCTGCTTTGTCAGAAAGTTGATTTATCGCCTGGTCCAGGGTGTATGCCCCGCTGGTTGACACTGTGCCAATGCTCGGTCCGGTGCCGGTTTGCTGGACTTCGGTAGCGGCTAACGCCGTCCCGGTAAGGGCGGTAAATACGGTAAGGGCAAGGGCGGAATTAATCAGTTTACGCATCATAATAAATCTCTCAATGTGAATAATTAAACAAGTTATCGGTTGATGCGTTGCATGTTAGGTTGCCGTCCGGGCAATGAACAGCCGGCATTATTGATGAAGACTTTCAAAAATTCTGGCTGGTAATATCTGGGTGTTATTGACTGTAAATTACTTTAAGCCACCTTATTTTTTCCTTAATTAACCTGCGTTAACGTGAAGTTTTCGCGTTCAACGAGCGGCACATTCTGTGCTGTCTTCCCCGTGTGCCGTACGTTTTATGCCAGGATTATTCCACCCCTCACAGAAGGGGCTGACCTGCACAGGAGAAGTACGTTGGAAAACAAGCCACTTTCAGTGCTGGAGTATCTGAGAAAGATGCTCAATAACCGCCTTTCGGCCGATGATGTCACCCACATGAATTACCCGACGGCGATATCGCAGTTACTGAAGTTTGAACTGCTGGATGTGGCCGAAGGCTGTGCCACGCTTGGCTTAAACGCAGACGCGGCGATTCACGGTAACCAGCAGGGCACGGTTCATGGCGGCATGCTGTGCGAGCTGGCAGACGCGGCAATCGGCACCGCTCATTCCACGCTAATGGCCCCGGGTGAAAGCTTCACCAGCATCGACCTGAAAGCCACGTTTTTAAGGCCGGTCTGGCAGGGCAAATTAACGGCGAAGGCGTTCCCGGTGCACAAAGGCAACACCATTAGCCATTACTGCTGCGAGATTCAAAAAGAAGACGGGAAAATGGCGGCGGTGATTCACAGTACGGTGATGACGCTGCGTGGTGACAAAGCAGAAGGCCGCTAATAAAAAAACGCACGGAGGGGATCGCTCCGTGCGTCGGGTTTATTTAAACCCCAAGGCGATCGCGAAGACTGTAGTAAGCCGCGCCCATTGCGGTAAACGGAATTCGGAACGTGCGGCCACCGGGGAACGGATAGTGCGGCAGGTTGGCGAAGGCATTGAAGCGCTCGGCGTCACCTCGCAGCAGCTCTGCAATCAGGCGGCCAGCCAGATGGGTATAGGTAACGCCGTGCCCGCTGCAGCCCTGGCTGTAGTAAATATTGTTATCCAGACGGCCAACCTGCGGCATGCGGGACAGCGTCAGCAGGAAGTTCCCGGTCCAGCTGTAGTCAATCTTCACGCCTTTCAGCTGCGGGAAGGTTTTCAGCAGGTTGGGCATCACCAGCCGCTCAATATCTGCCGGGTCACGCGCGCCGTAGACCACGCCGCCGCCGTACAGCAGGCGGTTATCGGCCGTCAGGCGGTAGTAATCCAGCAGATAGTTACAGTCTTCCACACAGTAATTTTTCGGGATCAGCGAGCGGGCAAGATCTTCACCCAGCGGCTCGGTGGTCAGCACCTGGGTGCCGCACGGCATGCTGCTTTTAGCCAGCTCTGGTTCGAGTTTATCGCCAAGGTAGGCGTTACCGGCCACGATCACGTACTTCGCGGTGACTTTGCCTTTCGCCGTGCTGACAATGGCCGGGCTGCTGTGCTGAATATGGGTGACCGCAGACTGTTCGAATACGCGGCCACCGTTGAGACGAATGGCGTTAGCTTCGCCAATGGCCAGGTTCAGCGGATGAATATGGCCGCCGCTGTGGTCGAGCAGGGCGCCCACGTAACGATCGCTGTTCACTTCGCGCTTGAGTTCGCTGGCATCCAGCATTTCCAACTGGGTATTGCCGTACCGCTCCCAGTTGGCTTTCTGCTCTTCCAGTTTTTCCAGCTGCTTGTGGTTCATGGCGACAAACAGGCCACCGGGACGATAATCACAGTCAATCTGATAGCGCTTAATGCGTTCGCGAATAATTTCTCCGCCTTCAAACATCATGCCACCGAGCATTTTGGCCGCTTCCGGGCCATAGCGGCGCTCAATCACGTCGATATCGCGGCTGTAGGAGTTAACCAGCTGCCCGCCGTTGCGCCCGCTGGCGCCAAAGCCGATACGGGCGGACTCGAGCAGCACCACGTCATAGCCCATTTCGGCGAGATGCAGTGCGGACGAAAGGCCGGTATAGCCGCCGCCGACCACGCACACGTCGCATGTCACGGATTCATTCAACTGCGGGAACGGCTCATAGTGGTTGGCGCTGGCCGCGTAATAGCTGGTGGTATGTTCAGTCATGATGAAGGCTCCAGGGCAATCCAGATGGTTTTCAGTTCGCTAAATTTTTCAAGGGCATGCATGGATTTATCGCGGCCGTTGCCGCTCTGTTTGTAGCCGCCAAACGGGACGGTCATGTCGCCGTCGTTGTAGTTATTGACGAAAACGGAACCTGCTTTAAGGCTGCGGCTCATGCGGTGGGCGCGGGAAAGATCGCGGGTCCACACGGCGGCGCCGAGGCCGTAGTCGCTGTCGTTAGCAAGGGCGAGCGCCTGGGCTTCGGAATTGAAACGGGTGACGACGAGCACCGGGCCGAAGATCTCTTCCCGGCCGACTCGTGCATCCGCTGCGGTGTCGGTGAAAATCGTCGGGCCGATAGCCGCCGGATGAGTGCCGTTCCGCCCGTCGAGCGCCAGCTTGCCCTGGCTTTCGCCGTCGCGAATAAAGCCGTGGACGTTGTCGGCGTGGGCGCTGTCGATCAGCGTGCCCATCGTGGTTTCAGGATCGAGCGGGTTGCCGGGCTGCCAGTTTTTGGCCTGTTCTTTCAGCAGGGCAATAAACTCGTCGGCGATGCTTTCTTCCAGCAGCAGGCGAGTCCCGGCGATGCAGACCTGGCCCTGGTTATAGAAAATGCCGGCGGCGGTGGTGGCGGCAGCTTTTTGCAGGTCCGGGCAGTCGGCAAAAACGATATTCGCGCTTTTGCCGCCCGCTTCCAGCCAGACGCGCTTCATGTTGCTGTCCCCCGCATCTTTCAGCAGCTGTTTGCCGGTGCGGGTAGAGCCGGTGAAGGTAATCACGTCGACGTCCGGGTGCTGAGCCAGCGCCTGTCCCGCTTCGTGACCAAACCCGGTCACGACATTAAACACGCCGTCCGGCAGGCCCGCTTCTTTGGCCAGGGCCGCAAGGCGAATAGCCGACAGCGGTGATTTTTCAGAAGGCTTGAGGATAACGCTGTTGCCCGCGGCCAGCGCCGGGCCGAGCTTCCAGCAGGCCAGCAGCAGCGGGAAGTTCCACGGCACAACGGCGGCAATCACGCCAACCGGTTCGCGCACAATCAGCGCCAGTTCGTTCACGCCGGTGGTGGCGACTTCACCGTACACTTTATCGATGGCTTCGGCGTACCAACGAATAGCGCGGGCGCTGCCTGGAATATCATCACGTAGGCTATGGCGAATAGGCTTGCCGGTGTCGAGCGTTTCCAGCAGCGCCAGCTCCTCCTGATGCTGTTCCATTAAATCCGCCAGCTTGCTTAGCACGGCTTTGCGTTTGGCCGGGGAAGCCTGCGCCCAGTCGCCGCGCTCAAAAACATCGCGGGCAGCCTTAACCGCAATATCGACGTCCGTTTTTTTACCTCGAGCGACTTCGGCAAGACTACGCTGCGCAAAAGGGTCGACGGTACTAAATGTTTCGCCGTCTTTGGCAGAGCAATATTCGCCGTTAATAAACAGGCGTGTTTCCGGCGAGGCGTTTTTCGCTTTTTCCTGCCAGTAATTAAGATGCTGAAAGTCCATGATGACTCCTTTTATTCAATCGGATAAATGGCCTTACTGGGTTCTTCAGGCAAATTTGGGCTGCAAAAAGCCCCAGGAATAAGTCCTGTTAAAAAAGGTTTTGAAATAAGGCCTGAATACTCAGGCCTGAAAATAATTAGAACGTGGTGGGGGTATGGGCGCTGATAATGCGGCAGATGCCTGCCGAGGTGTTGCTGAAGCTGTGCGGCATGCTGGTGTTAATAGCATAACTTTGCCCCGCAACCAGGTGCCAGGTCTGGCCGTTTACGGTCAAAACCACTTCACCTTCCAGTATCGTGCCCGTCTCCTCACCCTGGTGTTTGATCCTCTCGCCGGTAGTGGTTCCCGGCTGATAAGTCTCAATGATCATCGCCAGCGTACGGTTAGGATTCCCATTGTGTATTAATTTCATTGAAACACCCTGACTGCCTATTTCAATCAGGTCGTCATAATTAATAACGACTTGTGGCTCATCAGGTTTTTCCGGTTCCGCGAAGAACTCGGAGAGCGACAGCCCGTAGACTTTCAGCAGCTTTTGCAGCGTACTGATGGCAGGACTGACTTTGTCCTGTTCTATGGTGCTGATGGCGCTATGCGTTAATCCAGACAGTTCGGCGGCACGACGTTGAGACAGACCCAGTTGCTGGCGGATCTCTGACAAACGTTTACCCGGCGCCAGGCCGTCATCGCTCATAGTGGTATTTCCTTAACGGTAATGGTCAGAGCCGCTGCTTTTCAGCGAGGTGGTTCTGACTGGCGGTGATAAAACCCTCAAGCAACAAACGCGATAGTGCATATTCGCTACTGTTCCATTCCGGATGCCACTGAACCCCGAGGGCGAAAGGATGATCGTGAACGCTCGCAGCTTCCACCAGACCATCCTGTGAACGCGCCTCGACGCGCAGCAGCGGACCCAGCGTTTTCGCTCCCTGGCCATGTAATGAATTCACCCAAAACGTGTTGCAGCCCGGTATCAACTGCGAAAGCAATCCTCCCTCATGAACCTGGACTTCGTGTGATGGGGCATACTGCTGCTCCACCGGGAGTTCCGGATCTTCACGGTGCTCCAGAAACTCAGGGCGATCGCACAGGCGACGATACAGAGTCCCGCCGGTGGCGACAACAAGTTCCTGTAAACCCCGGCAGATGGCGAAAATGGGGATGCGCCTTTTGAGCCCGGCGGCGATAAGCGCCATGCTCAGTTCATCACGCCCGGGGTCGGCGTCAGGCTCATCGCCGTTTTCACCATAGAGGTGCGGCTGCACGTTGCTGGGGCTGCCCGGCAGGAAGATCCCGTCCAGTTTTGGCAGCAGTGCTTCCAGCAGTTCCGGCTCTGCCAGCGCGTGAGGGAGGGCAATGGGCAAGCCGCCCGCATTCAATACCGCATTCAGGTACTTTTCTTGCAATGTTTGGGTCAGATGACCCTTAAGCCTGTTTCTGCACATCACGACACCGATTAACGGCTTGTCAAATATATCGACCATGATCAACCTCACATTCTGGACTAAATTATTTCCAAACGATTCCATGTTGGCCATTTCCGTTCAATATTTTCTCAACTTAGCAGCGGTTTAACCGTCTTGCAAACTCAAATTAACATTTGACAAACATTTTATTTCGCACCATTGTCGATAAGTGGACATTATATTTAACGGTCGACATCAGCGACCGGCATCCAACGCAACGGCGGTGAATCATGGAAACCAATATCGTAGAAGTTGAGAATTTTGTTCAGCATTCCGAAGAGAGACGAAGTAGCGCGTTCGCACGCGAAGTGAATACCTTTCTTGAGCGTTATCCCAACACCCAATATGTCGATGTCCTGCTTACTGACCTGAATGGTTGCTTCCGCGGGAAACGTATTCCGGTGGCCGGACTGCGTAAGGTAGAGAAGGGCTGTTACTTCCCGGCCTCCGTGTTTGCGATGGATATTCTGGGCAATGTAGTAGAAGAAGCCGGTCTGGGGCAGGAGCTGGGCGAGCCGGATCGCCGCTGCGTGCCGGTGCTGGGCACGCTGACCCCGTCGGCGGCCGATCCCGAGTTTATCGGGCAGATGATGCTGACCATGCTGGATGAAGATGGCGCTCCCTTTGACGTTGAGCCGCGGAACGTGCTGAACCGACTCTGGCAGCAGCTACGCCAGCGTGGGCTATTCCCCGTGGTAGCGGTAGAGCTGGAGTTCTATTTAATCGATCGCCAGCGCGACGCCGAAGGCTACCTGCAGCCTCCCTGCGCGCCGGGCACCGACGACCGTAATACCCAGAGCCAGGTGTATTCCGTCGATAACCTGAACCACTTTGCCGATGTGCTGACCGACATCGACGATCTGGCTCGCCTGCAGCTGATCCCCGCCGACGGCGCGGTGGCAGAAGCCTCGCCGGGCCAGTTTGAAATCAACCTGCATCACACCGATAACGTGCTGGATGCCTGCGATGATGCGCTGGCGTTAAAACGCCTGGTACGAACTGTCGCAGAGAAGCATAAGATGCACGCCACTTTTATGGCGAAGCCTTATGAAGAGCATGCGGGCAGCGGGATGCATATCCACATCAGCGTGCTGAATAACAAAGGTGAAAACGTGCTGGCGGACGCCGATGGCGAAGACTCTGCGCTGCTGAAGCGTGCGCTGGCAGGCATGATCCACCTGATGCCGTCTTCTATGGCGCTGCTGGCGCCGAACGTGAACTCGTGGCGCCGCTTCCAGCCGGGGATGTACGTCCCGACTCAGGCTTCCTGGGGGCATAACAACCGTACCGTGGCGCTGCGTATTCCGTGTGGCGACAGGGACAACCACCGCGTGGAGTATCGCGTGGCGGGGGCGGATGCCAACCCGTACCTGGTGATGGCGACTATCCTGGCCGGTATTTTACACGGCCTGGATAACGACCTGCCGCTGCAGGAAGAAGTTGAGGGCAACGGGCTGGAGCAGGAGGGGCTGCCGTTCCCGATTCGCCAGAGCGACGCGCTGTGGGAGTTCACTCAGAACGATCACCTGCGTGACCTGCTGGGCGAGCGTTTCAGCCATGTTTTCCATGCGTGCAAGCACGATGAGCTGGTGCAGTTTGAGCGTTTAATCACAGAAACTGAAATTGAGTGGATGCTGAAAAACGCCTGATTTTGGCGCCTGCCCGGCGCAGCGAACGCGGCCGGGCACGCTAATAAAGAAGTAGCATCATACGGACTGAGCGGAGCCAGACCGGACGTTTTGCAGGGCAACCTGCCATTTCCCGAAGTCGCGTAATGGAGCGCGGGCGGCAACGGGTCTTCAGTTAACGACAATGTGTACGGCGAGGAAATGAAATGATGCAGACGCAAATGTTTAAATATCCGCACGGCGAGGGCGAACGCTGCTGCCGTATTGATAACGACGGGTCAGCGGCCTGCGCGAACCCCATTCCCGTTCCCCGACAGTTACGATTAACCCCCAGGCTAAGCAGGTTTGCCCGAACGAAGAACGTTTCGCAAACCTGTATCCGCGTGGGGGGACATCGTCATGGCGACTAATTTCTCCGTAGACAACGCTTCGCAGGCGGGTAAGCCGCAGCTGCGCAAATCTTTGAAACTCTGGCAGGTGGTGGTGATGGGGCTGGCCTATCTCACGCCGATGTCAGTGTTTGATACCTTTGGTATCGTGTCCGGCATCAGCGACGGACACGTGCCTGCGTCCTACCTGCTGGCGCTGGCTGGCGTGCTGTTTACCGCCATCAGCTACGGCAAGCTGGTGCGCCAGTTCCCGCAGGCAGGTTCAGCTTATACCTACGCTCAAAAGGCCATTAGCCCGCACGTAGGCTTTATGGTGGGCTGGTCATCGCTGCTGGACTACCTGTTCCTGCCGATGATTAACGTCCTGCTGGCAAAAATCTATCTTTCGGCGCTGTTCCCGGAAGTCCCGCCGTGGATCTGGGTGGTAGGGTTTGTCTGCATCCTGACGGCAGCCAACCTGAAGAGCGTCAACCTGGTGGCGAACTTCAACACCCTGTTTGTGCTGGTCCAGGTTGCCATCATGGTGGTGTTTATCATTCTGGTGGTGCAGGGGTTGCACAAAGGCGAGGGCGTGGGGACCGTGTGGTCGCTGCAGCCGTTTATCAGCGAAAATGCGCACCTGATCCCGGTGATTACCGGCGCGACGATAGTCTGCTTCTCGTTCCTCGGCTTTGACGCGGTCACCACGCTGTCGGAAGAAACGCCCGATGCGGCGCGAACTATCCCTAAAGCTATTTTCCTGACTGCAGCCTACGGCGGTATTATCTTTATCGTGGCGTCGTTCTTTATGCAGCTGTTCTTCCCGGACATCAGCCGCTTCAAAAACCCGGACGCGGCGCTGCCGGAGATTGCGCTCTACGTCGGCGGCAAGCTGTTCCAGTCGATTTTCCTTTGCACGACTTTTGTGAATACCCTGGCTTCGGGCCTTGCCTCTCATGCCAGCGTTTCACGCCTGCTTT
Organism: Cedecea neteri NBRC 105707 = ATCC 33855; assembly: GCF_001571265.1. GTDB lineage: Bacteria > Pseudomonadota > Gammaproteobacteria > Enterobacterales > Enterobacteriaceae > Cedecea > Cedecea neteri. The sequence continues at coordinate 12,328 of NZ_BCTL01000064.1, forward strand.
ACGTTATGGGGCGCGACAATGTGTTCCCGGAAAAATACTTCGGCTACGTGCACCCGAAATGGCGTACCCCGGCGCTGAACGTGATCATGGTGGGGATTGTCGCGCTGTCCGCGCTGTTCTTCGACCTGGTGACGGCGACGGCGCTGATCAACTTCGGCGCGCTGGTGGCCTTTACCTTCGTGAACCTGTCGGTGTTTAACCACTTCTGGCGTCGCGAAGGCCGCAACAAAACCTGGCGCGAGAAGCTGCATTACCTCATTCTGCCGTTGATCGGCGCGACGACGGTGGCGGTGCTGTGGGTGAACCTGGAAGTGACGTCCCTGACCCTGGGGCTGGTGTGGGCCGCGGTCGGCGTCCTGTACCTGACCTTCCTGACCCGCCGCTTCCGCAGGCCACCGCCAGTGTTTGACGCCAGCAAGGCCGAACGCGCCTGGGAGTAGTTACAGGCCGCGTTAGAGAATAAAAAGCCCGCTTATGGAGAAGTAAGCGGGCTTTTTTGTTCTGTTTTTTCCCGCGCAGAAAAGCAAAAAGCCCGCTTAAGTTTCCTTAAGCGGGCTTCTTAAATATGGCTCCTCTGACTGGACTCGAACCAGTGACATACGGATTAACAGTCCGCCGTTCTACCGACTGAACTACAGAGGAATCGTGTGAACGGGGCGAATACTAACGAGGTGAGTCCGGGTTGTCAAAGGCTGTTTTGGTGAAATGCGTTCAACTGCCGATTAATCCAGCAAATCAATGAAAAAGGCCGCAAAAGCGGCCTTAAATGGTTACTGCTTGCGCTGCTGAGTGACGGGCAATGTGGTGGCTTCAAGCCACTGACGAGCTTCTTCGTTCACGCGCGGGGACAGCGTATCCCGCACCTGCCGGTGGTAATCGTCAAGCCAGGCGATATCCTGCGGGCTGAGCAAATCAACGTCTACTGCTGACAGATCGATAGGGATCAGCGTCAGCGACGAGAATTTGCAGAAGCCCGGCCGGGAGGCAACCACTTCAACCTGGTTTTCGATACGGATCCCGTGGCTCTCCGCCAGATAATAACCCGGCTCGATGGTGATGATGTTGCCCGGCAGCATCGGCCAGGGGTTCACCTTCTTCGCCATGCGGTGCGGGTTTTCGTGGATCATCAGCCGGTGGCCAACGCCGTGCCCGGTGCCGTGGTCATAGTCCAGCCCCAGCTCCCAGAGCGGGCGGCGGGCAAAGGCATCGAGCTGGTGGCCCTGAGTCCCCTGCGGGAACTGCAGCGAGATCAGCGCCAGGAAGCCTTTCAGCACGGCGGTGTAGTGCAGGCGCCGGGTGGCATCCAGCTCGCCAAAACTGAGTGTGCGGGTGGCGTCCGTCGTGCCGTTGATATACTGCCCGCCGGAATCATTGAGGTAGAACTGCTCGTCAGTGAGGTCGAAATTCGTTTCCGGTGAAGAGTGGTAGTGGCACATCGCGGCGTTGCTGGCTGCAGCGGAAATGGTGCTGAAACTCTGCTCGGTAAAAGTGGCACCTTGCTGGCGGAAGCTGAGCTGTTTTTCCTGGGCTTCCAGCTCGGTGACCGGGTTGCCTGCAGCCTCGCGCAGCGGCACTTCACGGGTCAGCCAGGCGAGAAAGTTCACCCAGGCCACGCCGTCTTCGACATGGCTGTCGCGGTAGCCCGCCAGCTCGGTTTCATTCTTATTGGATTTGATAAGGGTAATAGGGTCGGGTGCCCACAACACGCTGCCGCCACCTTGCTCCACGGCAAAGCGCACCGCAACCGGCGCATAGTCTGCGTCAATGAGAATGCGTTTACCTGCCGCCACCTGCTGGCAGCGGACAAGGAATTCACCCATCGGGCTGTGCGAGATGCCGCTGAGCTGAGCTTTATCCAGGCTGCGCAGCTTTCTTTCGTCAACAAACCACTCAATGCCGCCGCTGGCGCTAACCAGTGCGAAAGAGTGCGGCACCGGGTTCATGGCAATATCCGAGCCACGCACGTTCAGCAACCAGGCGATATTGTCCGGCAGCGTCAGGGCCAGATAATCGACCCCGGCCTGGCTCAGCGCCTGGGCGATCCGCCCACGTTTTGAGGCAGCGCTTTCGCCACTGATTTCGTCCGGCATGGCGATGATTTCCCCGCAGGGTGCCGCAGGGCGGTCTGGCCAGATCGTGTCGAGCGGGTCGTCATCCACCGCCACCAGGTCACAGCCGCTGGTGCGCAGGTTTTCGTACTGGCTGTTAACCATCAGCAGCGGCTCGAAGGCGATGCGCTTGCCCGCAGGCAGATTGTCCCGCAGCCACAGGTGCAGCGGCTCATCATGCAGATGATGAATCTCAAACTCCCGCAGATTTACCTGATGGCGAGCCTGCACCTGGTAGCGCCCGTCCACGAACAGCAGGGCGCGGTCGGCGAGGATCAGCGCCAGCCCGGCGGATCCGGTAAAGCCGCTGATAAACGCCAGTTTATTGTCATGAGGTGAGCAGTCTTCGCTCTGATGGGCGTCGGCACGCGGCACGATGATCCCATCCAGCTCGCGCGCGCTGAGCAGCGCACGCAGGGGGCCGAGTGATGAAGTGTGTTGCATCCAGCTTCCTTATTATTTTTGTTAACGGAACGGCGGCTCGTTGAAGGTACGCAGCTTGCGCGAGTGTAGCTTTTCCCCTTCGGCACGCAGCAAATCAATAGCGCGAATGCCAATTTGCAGGTGCTCAGAAATTGCCCCTTCATAGAAGCGGTTGGCCTGGCCCGGCAGCTTGATTTCGCCATGCAGCGGTTTGTCGGAAACGCACAGCAGCGTGCCGTACGGTACACGGAAGCGGTAACCCTGTGCGGCAATGGTCGCACTTTCCATGTCGATAGCCACCGCACGGCTGAGGTTAAAGCGCAGCGCAGAAGCTGAATAGCGCAGCTCCCAGTTTCGGTCATCGGTGGTGACCACCGTCCCGGTGCGCAGGCGCTGCTTAACTTCTTCCCCCGGCATGCCGCTGACCTGTTTGGTGGCGTCGTAAAGCGCGCGCTGCACCTCGGCGATGCTTGGAATCGGGATGTCCGGCGGCAGCACCGCGTCCAGTACGTGGTCATCGCGCAGGTAGGCGTGCGCCAGCACGTAGTCGCCAATCTGCTGGCTTTCGCGCAGGCCGCCGCAGTGGCCAATCATCAGCCAGGCATCCGGGCGCAGCACCGCGAGGTGGTCGCAGATGGTTTTGGCGTTAGACGGGCCCACGCCAATGTTAATCAGCGTAATGCCGCTGCCGTTTTTGTCGATCAGGTGCCAGGCCGGCATCTGATGTTTCTTCCACGCCAGGTCAGAGATGGCTTCTTCCGGGGCTTCCGTTTCTGCGGTCAGCCAGGTGCCTCCGGCGCAGGACAGGGCGATATACGGGCTGTCCGGGTCGAGGATTTGCTGGCAGCCCCAGCGGACAAACTCGTCCACGTAACGCGTGTAGTTGGTGAACAGCACGAAGGGCTGGAAGTGCTCCACCGGCGTGCCGGTGTAGTGGCGCAGGCGAGCCAGCGAGAAGTCTACCCGGCGGGCGTCGAAGTGCGACAGCGGCCAGGCTTCCGTCGGGTGGAACAGGCCGTCGGCGGTTTCATCGCCAATCTGTGACAGCTCGGTGGTCGGGAAATGGCGCGTCAGCCCGGCGCTCATGGTGCGGTCGAGGTTCAGGCCGTCAATCACATAAGGATAAGGGATCTCGTGCTGAGAAGGGCCCACCTCAATGTGTACCCCATAGTCTTCGCACAGCAGGCTCAGTTGTTCATTGAGGTAGTTTTTAAACAGCGCGGGACGGGTCACCGTGGTGGTGTAGCTGCCGGAGTGGGTAAAGCGGGCGTAGGAGCGGGTATTTTTGGGACCACGGGGAACGCCGTCCCAGCTCACCCGCAGTTCCGGGTAGACAAACAGCCCGTCGGAACGCGCGTCGACGTCCGGTAGCGTGCCTTGTTGAGTGTAGAGGGCAATCGCATCGCGAAGAGCCATTACCGAGTTTTCGTACAGCGCTTCCAGCTTGTCCAGGGCTTCAGCAGGCGTCAGCCCCTGGCTTACAACGTTATTATTCATTGATTCTCCTTTACCGGTTCTCGCCGGGTTAGTGTCTCAGTATGTCATGCCGGGAGCAGAACGGAAGCGGAAGACGGGCCGAGTTGCGAGCCTCATAAAAAATTCATCACAAATAAATGAATACCCGCGCAAAGATTGCCGATAACCCCCTGTGATACCCGAGCTTGATGGGATAACGACAATAACGATGAGGGGAATGACATGGGGATGTTAAAGAATTTTACCGTACGCCGGGTGCTGCTCACCGTGCTGGGGCTGTTCTGCCTGCTGTGGTCAGCCGTTGGCGTGTTTACCGTTTATTCACTGGCGAAGCTTGGGGACGGCAACGCCGTTGACCATCAGCTGGTGTCACAGATGACGATTCTGAGTAAAGGCAACGACCAGTATTTTCGCTTTATTACCCGTCTTTCGCGGGTAATGGAGGCGAAGACGGCCGGGGAAGCTACCGATTTTAAGCCCGTGCAGGAAGCGCTGGATAACATGAAAAGCGAGCTTGAGCGTCTGAAGAGCGTTTCGCCTGGGCCAATGGACCCGGTCGTTTCCGCCGACGTCATCGAAAAATGGCAGCAGCTTTTAGATAACGGCGTGGCGGTGCAGATGCAGCTTGCCCAGCAGGGGAGCGCGGCGGATTATCGCCAGCAGGCCACCCAGGTCACGCCGCCGCTCAGCCGTGCCTTCGGAGCCAGCAGCAGCAAGTTTACCGCCGTGGCCGAGGAACGACTGGACCGCACCCGAGTGGCCGTGGACTCGCTGACTCGGCTGATGAAAGTCACCGTGCTGGTGGCGATTGTGATTGGACTGCTGATCCTGCTGTTTACCGATCGTTATCTGGTGAACCTGCTGGTGAAACCGCTGGATCGCATCCGGGATCATTTCTCGGTAATTGCTAAAGGCGACCTCAGTCACCCGGTTGAGGACTTTGGACGAAACTGCGTCGGCAAGTTATTTCCGCTGTTGGCCGAGATGCAGGGCAGCCTGCGTGATGCGGTGAGCGCGATTCGCAGCGGCACGGAGAATATTTATCGTGGCTCGGCGGAGATCTCTTCCGGCAATAACGATCTCTCTTCGCGCACCGAAGAACAGGCCGCCGCGCTGGAAGAAACCGCGGCCAGCATGGAACAGCTCACTGCCACGGTAAAATTCAACGCCGAGAACGCCCGTCAGGCCAGCAGCATTGCAGAGAAAGCCTCACAAACCGCCAGCCGCAGCGGCAAGCTGGTGGGCGATGTGGTGGTCACGATGGAAGGGATCTCCGACAGCTCCCGTAAAATCAGTGAAATCACCAGCGTCATCAACAGTATTGCATTCCAGACCAATATTCTGGCGCTAAACGCCGCCGTCGAAGCCGCGCGAGCAGGCGAGCAGGGGCGGGGCTTTGCGGTGGTTGCGGGGGAAGTGCGCAACCTGGCCAGCCGCAGCGCGGGCGCGGCGAAAGAAATTGAAACGCTGATTGCCGACTCGGTCAACCGGGTTAACAGCGGCGCGGCGCTGGTGAACGAGGCGGGTAACACCATGAAAGAGGTATTGAAGGCCGTCTCCGATACTACGCAAATCATGAAGCAAATTGCCTCGGCGACGGACGAGCAGAGCAAAGGCATTTCGCAGGTGAGCGTGGCGGTCAGCGAAATGGACAGCGTGACTCAGCAAAACGCCGCGCTGGTAGAGCAGATCTCTGCGGCTGCGGCGGCGCTGGAAGGCCAGACTGAAATGCTGCAAAAAGCGGTGGCGCGTTTCCGCCTGTCCGGGCGTGAAGAACAGGCCGTGGTGGAAACGAAGATAAAACCTCAGGCAAAAGTCGCTGCTGCCGCCACGGCAGGGGATGACTGGGTCACGTTTTAAGCTTCTATGACGGGCAGGGTGCGCATCGCGTTTTCGCAGCGCGCCTTGACTGCTTCGTGCAACAACCGCACCGTGGTAGACAACTGCTTACGGTGCGGGCAGATCAGATTCAGCGGAATGTTGTCCCCTTCATACTGCGGCAGCAGCAGCTTTAAGCGGCCTTCCTGCACATCTTCACTGACATCAAGCCAGGATTTGTAGGTAATGCCTTCGCCTTTTACCGCCAGGCGATGAATCACTTCCGCATCATCGCTCATCATCGAGCCTTTCACCGCCACTTGCTGCAGGTTGCCGTGCAGCTTGAACGACCAGCTATTGTGCACTCGCCCGCGAAGCACGAACGTCAGCGCATTGTGTTGAGCCAGGTCGGCAAGGATTTTCGGTTCGCCATAGCGGGCCAGATAGGCGGGTGAAGCGACGAGCACGCGGCGGTTTTCTGGCGCAACCGGCAGGGCGATATACGACGCGTCATCGTTATTGCCGTAGCGAAAGGCCACATCCACCGGATCTTTAAACACGTCGGTTATTCGATCGGAAAACAGAAGCTTCAGGCTTAACGCCGGGTAAGTGCTGCGAAATTGCTGAAAAACGTCGAGCAGAAGATTTCGTCCAAGATCGGAAGGGACGGCGATTTGCAGCGTGCCGCGTACTTCGTCGCTGGGAGGCTGGATCTGTTCATACCCGGCATCCAGCGTCTGCAACACCTGCTGGGCGTAAGGCAGCCAGGCTTCACCTTCGGGCGTCAGGCGCAGGCTGCGCGTTGAGCGGGCGAACAGGCGAATATTGAGGTTTTGCTCCAGGCGCTTAATGGCGGTGCTTACCTGGGCCGGCTGCAGCCCGGCTTCTCTGGCGGTATCGCTAAAACTGTTTAACGCCGCCGCCCTGACAAACAGCGCAAGGTCTTCCAGCCTGAGCATTTTCACTCTCCGAGTATAAGTGTTGTTTCCTGACGCCGGTTTTTCACCTTCAGCGCTCCTTGTACCATGATTTTACTAAATTGATGAACCCATTACCTTATTGGAGCCGCTATGAAAGCTATTGCTATTACCCGTGCCGCAAAAGACGGCAGCAATATTGATGCGCTGCAGGACATTACGCTGCCGAAGCCCGTTGCTCAGGGGCACGACATTCTGGTGGCGGTGAACGCCATTTCCGTTAACCCCGTTGATACCAAAGTCCGCAGCGGCTTTAGCGGCGACGCGCCTCGCGTGCTGGGCTGGGACGCCGTGGGTACCGTTGTGGAAGTGGGTGAAGCCGTAACGCTGTTCAAGCCAGGCGATGCCGTGTGGTACGCCGGGTCGCTGACTCGCCCAGGGAGCAACAGCGAATTTCAGCTGGTGGACGAGCGCATTGCGGCACTCAAACCTAAGTCCGTGGAAAATGCCGCTGCCGCCGCATTACCACTGACGGCGATCACCGCCTGGGAAATGCTTTTCGACCGCCTGGGCATTCAGGAAAACGGCAGCGAAGATGCAGTCTTGCTGATTGTGGGCGCGGCCGGTGGCGTGGGCTCAATTTTGACCCAGCTTGCCCGCAGGCTGACAAAAGCCACCGTGATTGGCACCGCGTCTCGCCCGGAAAGCCAAAAGTGGGTGAGCGAGCTTGGCGCCCACCACGTTATCGACCACAGCAAACCACTGACGGAAGAGCTACAGCGCATTGGCGTGAAACACGTTACTCACGTTGCCAGCCTGACCAATACCGAACAACATTATGCCCAGCTGATTGAGGCGCTCATTCCACAGGGGAAATTTGCGCTGATTGATGACCCGACAGCGCTGGACGTTCGCGCGCTTAAGGCTAAAAGTATTTCGCTGCACTGGGAGTTTATGTTCACCCGTTCGATGTTCGTCACCAGCGATATTATTGAGCAGCATAATCTACTCACGCGCGTAGCCACGCTTATCGACCAGGGCGTGTTAAGAACTACGCTCGGCGAACACTATGGCACAATTAACGCGGGCAACCTGCGCCGCGCCCATGCGCTGCTGGAAACCGGGCGCGCGGTGGGTAAAATCGTGCTGGAGGGCTTCTGATATGGCGACGCCCGAAACCCTGACTATTATTGCGATGCTGAAGGCGAAGGCCGGTCAGCAAGATAACCTTAAAGCCGCGTTGAAAGCGCTGGTTGCGCCGAGCCGCCTTGAGCCAGGGTGCCTCGACTACACGCTGTTCCAGCTTCAACAAGAGCCGGATACGTTTTATGTTCGCGAGTCATGGCGGGGCCAACAGGCGCTCGACCTGCACAATTCACTGCCTCACTTCCAGGCATTTGTGAAACAAATGGACGCGCTGCTGGCGGAACCGCTGAAGCTGGTGCCGCTGGACGAAGTTGCCGTTTAACTTTTACGTGCGGCGGCCAGGCTGGCCGCTGCAATACACAAAGATTTATTCAGGAAACATAATGAACATTGTTGATGCTGCCTCCCGCCGTTATGCCACGAAAGCTTTCGATGCGTCTAAAAAGATCGCCGCTGAAGATGTAGATAAAATTAAAAATCTGTTGCGCCTGAGCCCCTCGAGTACCAACTCGCAGCCGTGGCATTTCATGCTGGCCAGTACTGATGAAGGCAAAGCACGCATTGCCAAAGCGACCACCGGGCCTTACGCGGCAAACGAGCCTAAAGTACTGAATGCTTCGCATGTCGTGGTGTTCTGCGCCAAAACGGTTTATGACGATGCGCACTTGCAAACACTGCTGCAAAAAGAGCAGGAAGATGGCCGCTTTGCCACGGAGCAGGCAAAAGAAGGGCAGCACAAAGGCCGCTCTTTCTATGCCAATAAACACCGTTTTGACCTGAAAGATGCGCAGCACTGGATGGAGAAGCAGGTTTATCTCAACCTCGGTACGCTGCTGCTGGGCGTTTCCACCCTGAACATTGATGCCGTGCCGATTGAAGGTTTTGATGCCGCAGTGCTGGACGCAGAGTTTGGCCTGCGCGAGAAAGGGCTCACCAGCGTGGTGATGGTGGCGCTGGGTTATCGCAGCGTGGAGGATTTTAATGCCGGATTACCGAAGTCTCGCCTCGACTTTAGTCAGATTCTGACCGAAATCTAAGCGCGTGATGATAACGTGATTTAACTTTTATTTTCTGACGCGGGAATGGGTATTAGGCCATTCCTGCGTTTATTCATCAAATCGGTGGCATTGAGGTGTGGCAAGCGAGGGGAAATGATCTATACTTTGCTCTCTTAATTCTACGGATGGCGATGGTTGTGAAGGATACATATTATAATGACAGCAAAGTAAATTCATTAATTCAGCGCGAGCTTGATGAATTTATTCTGAATTACAAACATACGACCTACGCGTATGCTGTAATGAATAAGAAAGACCCTTCCCAAATGCGTATTATTAATAACAATCCGCAATGGTTTAACATTTATCTCGAAAACAAATATCAATTTATTGACCCAGTCATTGTCCGGTCTCTCAGCAGCCTGGAGGATTTTTCATGGGACAGCGGGATGATGGTCTCTTCCGGGTATACGCTGAAGCGTATTTTTGATGAAGGCTCACAGCACAACATTGTGCAGGGGCATACTTATCCTCTCCACGACTATGTGAACAACCTTGTGGTGCTTTCGCTGATCAGCCATCAGCCTTCGGAAGTGAACCTCACCGAAAACCGCGAGGCGGTAATCGCTTTCTTTATCAAGCTGCACCAAAAGATGTTGAATTTATACAGCGATATTCGGCAGAAAAAGAATGTTTTTCTTTCGCCACGTGAGCAGCAAATTCTGCAGTGGGTGTACGCCGGAAAAACGTATGCGGAAATCGCCGCCATACTCTCGATTACCGAACGTACGGTAAAATTCCACATGGGCAATGCCATGAAAAAGCTCGGCGTTAACAATGCCCGTCATGCGGTTAAATTGAGTATCGAACTCAGGCTGCTGGATGCCTGAGCCGAGAGGTTACAGGTGCTGGAGCTGGGTGAGCGTGTCGCGCAGCCATGCGCTGTTTTTATCTTTAGTAATAATATCTTCAATAACCTGCTCATTGGCGGGCATAAAAATATAATAAACCGCTTCGCCCTTTTCTGAGAGCCCTTTCTGCAGTACCTCAACCTTCCAGTTGGCCTGACGGAAAATGGCATACATCCCCCGGCTGGTCACCGCGTGCATGCCCGGATAGCCGTTTTTTAGGCAATACATAATCATCGCCAGGAATAAAGCTTTACTGGCGGGGAGAGTGCGTAAATTTCCCTCGTCGCGGCGGGCTTTATCTAAGAATAAACGAGTGATTTCACAGCACGGAATGTTTTTTGGCAAACTAATGTTATTAAAATATTGATAAAATATTTCATCAGTCATGGTCGGATGTTTGGCATCAATAAAGCGTGCGCCACAAAATAATTGGCCTTCCGACATGCCCATTAAATAAGTTGTATTTGCGTTATCGAATTGATCTCTTTCCTGGTTATCTTCACATTCCACTTTCCATTCGAGCCGTTCATGAAATGTTTTTTTGCGTAATGCATACAGCTCCCGGGCGAGGCCTGGGTGTAAATCATTATGATTACTTATAAAAAATTCAATTGCAGAACACATAGCGTATCCCTGTATGTGGAAGTCCCCCTGTACTTAAAGACAGCTTTTTTTTGCCTAAGGCCTTCTCTAAACTTAAAAAAATCCTGACCGGCCGCGCCAACACGCAAGCGGGTCAGGCGGTCAAAGACCTGAGCAACACCAAGGGAAATGTTCACAGATTATTATCTAGTACACCGATTTCCCGATGCACAAGATCGTAAGCACTTGTAATTTTACATTACAAAAAATAAAAATAAAGAAACTTAAGCCCCTGCATTTGCGGGGGCTTTTCTTTTATATCTCTCAAGAACCCGACTCGTTCAATGCAGTTCCCTGCAATATACCGCAATTAACTGAGAAAATTTACTAACATAACGGGCATTTTGCGGGGCAAATATTTTATTACACGACAGGGGATGTTGCGCGAAAAGCGTACGGCATAACTGAATAGTAGCCGACTAATTAAAAAAGTGAACCGCCGACGCAGAGGAAAAATGAATTTTGTGAAGAGGTGAAAACTACGTGAAAAATC
>NZ_BCTL01000065.1 GCF_001571265.1 Cedecea neteri NBRC 105707 = ATCC 33855
CATTCACTTTTAGTGACCTTCCGACTTACTGATTATTTCACCTGCGTCGATAGCTGAACGTAACGTTCAATACCTGTTTCAGCCTCTCACGGGTGTGTACTTCCCTTTTCGAAAGCATCAGCCTTCCACGCAATGTTAAAGACCTCACCGGTACGGCAATCTGTACAAAGAATCAGACACTACATGGTTACCAGAAACGCTTAAGTCATTGTTGACGATTGAGATTCATCCACCAATAGAGATGCGATGAACGTTCGCAAGGTTTGATTCAAGTTTAGAGCGGGCACGTTATGCTCGCTATTTCATATCATGCCAAACAAGTACGCCAGTAAGTACGCGAGAAAGGGATTAGCGAAATTTGATGGAAAGAAAAATTATAACCATTTGATTTTAATGGTGCCGATAATAGGAGTCGAACCTACGACCTTCGCATTACGAATGCGCTGCTCTACCAACTGAGCTATATCGGCTTTCAGGACGCGCCACGAGCGTGGCTGCGGTGTAAAAGGGTAAGGAAGATTGGGTGATGCGTCAACCACTTATCAAACTGACTGCTGGTTTTTGCATCACCCTGCTTTCAATTACGCACGAATCGTGTCGTCGCCGAAGCCGATCCACTTGTAGGTGGTTAAGGCTTCAAGCCCCATCGGGCCTCGAGCGTGCAGCTTCTGAGTGCTGACCGCCACTTCTGCGCCAAGGCCGAACTGGGCGCCGTCGGTGAAGCGGGTGGAGGCGTTGACGTACACAGCAGAGGAATCCACTTCGTTAATAAAGCGGTTCGCGTTGCGCAGCGTGCGGGTCAGGATCGCGTCCGAATGCTGGGTGCCATGCTCGCGAATATGGGCGATGGCATCATCGAGATCCGCCACCACTTTCACATTCAGGTGCAGCGACAGCCATTCGTCGTTGTAGTCCGCCTCTTTCACCGCTTCCACCGCCGCCGGGCCGTTTTGCAGCACAGGCAGAGATTTCTCGTCCGCGTGCAGCGTCACGCCGGACTCGGCCATTTGCTTGCTCAGCGCAGGCAGGAAGCTGTCGGCAATTGCCTGGTGCACCAGCAGCGTTTCCACCGTGTTGCAGGTGCTCGGGCGCTGGGTTTTGGCGTTGACGATGATTTTCAGCGCCGGTTCAAACTCGGCAGTGTCGTCCACCACGATGTGGCACACGCCGATGCCGCCGGTGATCACCGGGATCGTCGACTGTTCGCGGCAAAGTTTATGCAGGCCCGCGCCACCGCGAGGGATCAGCATGTCGATGTAGCGATCGAGGCGCAGCATTTCAGTAACCAGCGCACGATCCGGGTTTTCAATCGCCTGGACCGCCGCTTTCGGCAGGCCGCACTCTTCCAGCGCCTGCTGGATCACCGCCACCGTGGCGTTGTTGGTACGCCAGGTTTCCTTCCCGCCGCGCAGAATGGCCGCGTTACCGGTTTTCAGGCACAGCGAGGCGACGTCTACGGTGACGTTCGGGCGCGCTTCATAAATCACGCCCACCACGCCGAGCGGCACGCGGCGGCGTTCAATGCGCAGCCCGCTGCCCAGCAGCCCGCCGTCAATCACCTGCCCTACCGGGTCGGCAAGGCTACACACCTGGCGTACATCATCGGCGATGCCCTTCAGGCGGGCCGGGGTGAGCTGCAGGCGGTCGAGCATGGCTTCGCTGAGGCCGCTTTTACGCGCCTCGTCTACGTCCTGCTGGTTCGCGGTCAGGATCTGCTCCGAACGCGCTTCAAGGTAGTCGGCAATTTTTTCCAGCACGCGGTTTTTTTCGCGCCCGGAGAGCAGTGCCAGCTGGTAAGAGGCCTCTTTTGCCGCTTTGCCCATTTGTTCAAGCATTTATCTGCTCCTTAATTAACAATCATGTCGTCGCGATGCACGGCCACCGGGCCGTATTCATAGCCGAGGATTTCGTCGATCTGCTGGGAATGATGCCCGGCAATGCGGCGCAGCGCGTCGCTGTTGTAACGGCAAACGCCGTGGGCGATGTCGCGCCCTTCCAGGCTGCGAATGCGGATGACTTCGCCACGGGAGAAATTGCCGCTCACGCTTTTAATACCTTTAGGCAGTAACGAACTGCCGCGCTCCAAAATAGCGGACAATGCGCCGTCATCCACGGTGATTTCCCCGGCTGGCGGAGCGCCAAAGATCCAGCGTTTGCGGTTCTCCAGCGGAGATTGCTGCGCGTGGAAGCGAGTGCCGACGGAGTTACCGGCCATTACGTCGCCGATGACGCCAGGCTTGCTGCCTGCGGCGATGATCACGTCGATACCCGCGCGGCAGGCCACGTCGGCCGCCTGGAGCTTGGTGCCCATGCCGCCAGTGCCAAGGCCGGAAACGCTGTCGCCGGCAATGGCGCGCAGCGCATCGTCAATACCATGCACTTCTTTGATCAGTTCCGCTTCCGGGTTATTACGCGGGTCGGCGGTATACAGGCCCTGCTGGTCGGTGAGCAACAGCAGCTTGTCGGCCCCGGCCAGAATCGCGGCCAGGGCGGATAGGTTGTCGTTATCGCCGACTTTGATTTCCGCCGTCGCCACGGCGTCGTTTTCATTAATGACCGGCACAATGTTGTTATCTAACAACGCTCTGAGCGTGTCGCGAGCATTAAGGAAGCGTTCGCGGTCTTCCATATCGGCGCGGGTGAGCAGCATCTGCCCGACGTGAATGCCGTAAATAGAGAACAGCTGTTCCCAGAGTTGAATCAGGCGACTTTGCCCTACCGCGGCCAGCAGCTGCTTGGACGCGATGGTGGCGGGGAGTTCGGGGTAGCCAAGGTGTTCACGTCCGGCGGCAATCGCCCCGGAGGTCACAATCACAATACGATGCCCCGCCGCGTGCAGCTGGGCACACTGGCGAACCAGTTCAACAATATGGGCGCGGTTCAGGCGGCGGGAGCCACCGGTTAATACGCTGGTGCCTAATTTTACGACCAGCGTCTGGCTGTCACTCATGATTCTCTGCCGTTTCTACAAAAAAGGGGAAATTAAAAAGCCAGATGACGTTGTAACAGGAGTCGCGCGGCTTGCCAACAGGCGGCGTGGGAAAAGGGTTAATCAGCGAGAAAGGATCGCTGACGATAGCGGATATATTTTACATTTTTATGACATATAAACTTTATTACGTTTATTTAATCTTTCTCCTAATTTGTCATAAATCTTTAATCTGAGAACGATAAAACCCTTCCTGTTTTTAGCGGGAGCCCGACTCCCAGAACAATTTTGCAAGCGTTCATCATTCTTGGGATAACAAATGAAAAAGAGCACACTGGCATTAGTGGTAATGGGCATCATGGCGGCTTCTGCGGCTCAGGCAGCTGAAGTTTATAACAAGAACGGCAACAAGCTGGACCTGTACGGACGCGTAAAAGCCGAACATTACTTCAGCGATAACAACAGCGTTGATGGTGACCAAACCTACGCTCGTTTCGGCTTCAAAGGCGAAACCCAGATTAACGACCAGCTGACCGGTTTCGGTCAGTGGGAATACCAGATTGCCGGCAACAAAGTTGAAGGTGATCCAACTGCAGCAAAAACTCGTCTGGCATTTGCTGGCCTGAAAGCCGGTAACTTTGGCTCCTTCGACTACGGTCGTAACTACGGCGTGCTGTATAACATCGCCTCTTACACCGATATGATGCCAGAGTTCGGCGACGATTCTTTCGTTAAAACCGACAACTTCATGACCGGTCGTACTAACGGCGTGGCCACTTACCGCAACAACAACTTCTTCGGTCTGGTTGACGGCCTGAAGATGGCTCTGCAATACCAGGGCAAAAACCAGAACGACGGTCGTGATACGTCCAAACAGAACGGCGACGGCTTCGGCACCAGCCTGTCTTACGACATCGCTGACACAGGTCTGAGCGTAGGGGCTGCGTACGCGAACTCTAGCCGTACCAACCTGCAGAAAACTGGTGCGTTCGGTAAAGGCGACAAAGCAGAAGCCTGGACTACCGGTCTGAAATACGACAAAAACAACGTTTACCTGGCCGCTATCTACGCTGAAACCAGCAACATGACCGTGCTGAGCGGGACTTCCATCATCAACGGCGTGTCCACCAAAGTGAGCGGTTTCGCTAACAAAAACCAGGCATTCGAAGCCATTGCTCAGTACCAGTTCGACTTCGGCCTGCGTCCATCCATCGGTTACGTGCAGTCTAAAGCGAAAGATATTGAAGGCGTGGGCGATGCTGATCTGGTGAAATACATCGACGTAGCAGCGACTTACTACTTCAACAAAAACATGTCTACCTTCGTTGATTACAAAATCAACCAGCTGAGCGACAACAACAAGCTGAAACTGAACAACGACGACGTGGTTGCGGTAGGCTTGGTTTACCAGTTCTAATTCGCGATACTGCGGACAAAAAAATCCCCGTCAGGCTGACGGGGATTTTTTATTTTCAGGCGGAGAGTTTAAGCGGCTTTTCCGCAAAGTTCTCGGCAGGCACCAGCCCAAGTTCAAGGCTGGCAAGTAAATCTTTCAGGCGTCCGTGGAAGCCGCGCAGCGTCTGCTCCAGTTTTTCATCCACTTCTTTATCTTTTGCCGGGGTGGCCGTCCATTTGCCGTCTTTATCAAACAGGCCGAATTGCCAGGTGTAGGTAAACTGCTTTTCCTGGGCTTCCAGCACCATCCACCATCCCCAAAACTCACGTTTCTCCGGTGCGGGCTTTACGTTAACGCACACCGCCAGGCAATCGAAGAAGAAACGGTTGTCTTCACACTGCTCTTCCCGGATGTACGGGCCAAGCGAGGCGAACTTTCTGATCAGTCTACTTTTCGGGTGTCCACTCGGTAACGTCATTACGATCTCCTGTTGTGAAGCAACTGTTTTAGCAAACCGTCGTAATTTAGCAAATATTTAACGTAATCTTTGTTTCATCCAACCGGTAATTTCTTGCAGCGCCTTGTCAAAATTTTGATACACCGGCTTAAACGGGATCTGGAGTAATTTGCCGTCGGCAGATGACGAAGTGATTAAACGGGATTCTTCTTCCGGGCTGAACGGGTCATTCTCCCAAAAACCGGATAGCATTGGCGTTGGGCAGCGGCGGCCGAGCAAGCCCTGCGTTTTCAGGGAGTAGCGGTTCAATTCCACGCTCAGCGCGCTGTCGGAGATACTGGTCATTCCCAGGCGGCTCGCCAGCACGTCAATATACATTTCCGGCACGTTGGCCTGGCGCTGTGGGTCGCTCAGCAGGGCGTGAACCACCGGTCCAAGGCAGGCGACAGCTTTCAGACGTGGGGCTTCGAGGTAGGCCAGGCGCACGGCAACATTGGCGCCAAAACGGAAGCCAAATGCTGCGACGCGGGTGTGGTCAACCCACGGAATATTCGGTAGCGCCTTGAGTACGTGCTGATGCAGTACGCTCGAATCCTGAGTCAGTTTCCACTTAGAAGAAAAACCGACTGACGGCATGTCGATAGTCAGCATCGCGATGCCCTGCGGGGCAAAATATTTCTCAAACAGGCTGTAATAATCACTCTGCAAGGCATCAAGGCCGCCGCACATCAGCACGGTCGGGAATGGCCCTTCCGCCCCTTTAGGCATATGCAGGAAGCCGCTGATGGTACCGCCGCCGGTCATCGGAAATTCAAGCTCGCGCAGCCCACCGGACAGCCGGGGCGCGGCCTCTTCATAAGCCCGGTTAGCCAGCACCTGGGCCTGCTCCGCCAGCGCATCCCCTTTCAGATGCGGGTACGCCGCAATGCTGTAAAGGTTCGCCGCCTGCAGCCAACATTTGCCGATTTTCTCCTCGTCCGTTTCCTGGCCTGCGCGCTGCTGCCAGAGCATCGCCTGCTTCGACCATTCGTAGATCCAGTTTCCCCCGCGGTAGCCCATCACGGTATCAAACAGCTCGTCGTTGGTACGTTCAGCCTCGGTGCAGGCAATCCGTGCCTGGACTTCAAGAATTTCACGCGGATCGACCCCACGCCAGATCCACATCAGGCGGTTGATCATGCGATACCAGTGAGGAACATTTTTGCCGTCCAGCGCGGACTGAATCGCCGGCGCCACTGTATGCCGCGCACGACGCACCAGCGTGGAAGTCTCTGGGTGTTTGAATCTTGGCTTAAAGAGGGTTTCGCTTAGGTTGGCCTGCGACATCGTTTCACTGCCTCCATGAATACGAGAAACGTCGCTATTGTAGCCTGATACGGCCTAAATAACACAAACGCCCGGCTATGCCGGGTGCCAAATAAATGACAAATCTCAAATAAGTGAAGAAGCTAAAGAGGATACAAAACAATAAATAAGGAAAATCAATTTTTGATTTTCGCCTGATAACCACAAAGAGGAAAAAACCACGTTTTTTTCCTCTTTGTCAAAACGATTACGCCCGGCTATGCCGGGCGTAAATCAATGCAAATCCTGGGGAGATTAACGGCCGGCCAACGGCGGCACAAACACCACGCCCATATCCCACGGCTGCTCAATCCAGGTATCCTGCGGGATATCAATCACGTAATCGTCCACCAGCGGCTGACCGGCTGGTTTGGCGAAGATGGTGACGAAATGGGCT
Organism: Cedecea neteri NBRC 105707 = ATCC 33855; assembly: GCF_001571265.1. GTDB lineage: Bacteria > Pseudomonadota > Gammaproteobacteria > Enterobacterales > Enterobacteriaceae > Cedecea > Cedecea neteri. Next base: position 6,524 of record NZ_BCTL01000065.1, read on the forward strand.
TTCGGATACATTTCACGAATCGCAACTGCGGTACCGCCGGTATCTACCAGGTCATCGATTACGATGAAGCCTTCACCGTCGCCTTCCGCACGCTTCAGCACGGTCAGCTCACGCTGGTTGTCGTGGTCGTAGCTGGAGATGCAAACGGTATCAACATGGCGAATACCCAATTCACGAGCCAGCAGCGCGCCCGGCACCAGGCCACCACGGCTAACGGCAATAATGCCTTTCCACTGTTCGGCTGGCAGCAGACGCTGCGCCAGTTTGCGGGCGTGAATCTGCAACATGTCCCAGGTGACGACGTATTTTTCGCTCATGTGAAGTATCCCGGCCTGTAAAAAACGGCTTAAAAAGTATTCGAAGGAGTTTTGGTTGCGCGAGATTATAGAGATCTGACGCACTAAAAACCAGTACTGCGGGCTATTGGCAGCCGATTTTGCTCGTATTCAACCTTCACGCAACAAAAGAAAGTGGTATTCTCAGGACATCGCGCAAGCCGTGCTTGTGGTGTAAATGAACCCGGCCAAAAACGTGACCGGTAAGCCAAAAAAATGACTCCAGGGAGACTCAACGTGTCTGAATTGTCTCAATTATCGCCACAGCCGCTGTGGGATATTTTTGCCAAAATCTGTTCTATTCCGCACCCGTCCTATCACGAAGAAGCGCTGGCGGAACACATCCTGTCCTGGGCAAAAGAAAAAGGCCTGCACGTAGAACGCGACCAGGTGGGTAACATCCTGCTTCGTAAGCCCGCCACGCCGGGCATGGAAAACCGCAAACCTGTGGCGCTCCAGGCGCACCTCGACATGGTGCCACAGAAAAACAACGACACCGTGCACGACTTCACTAAGGATCCTATTCAGCCGTACATCGACGGCGAGTGGATCAAAGCACGCGGCACCACTCTGGGCGCAGACAACGGCATCGGTATGGCGTCCGCGCTGGCGGTACTGGCTGACGACAGCGTGGCACACGGCCCGCTGGAAGTGCTGCTGACCATGACTGAAGAAGCCGGGATGGACGGTGCATTTGGCCTGCAAGCCAGCTGGATGCAGGCAGATATCCTGATCAACACCGACTCCGAAACGGAAGGTGAGATCTACATGGGATGCGCGGGCGGTATCGACTTCATCACTACGCTGCCGCTGCAGCGTGAAGCCGTTCCGGCTGGTTTTGACACCTTCAAGCTGACCATCAAAGGGCTGAAAGGCGGCCACTCCGGCGCAGATATCCATCTGGGCCTGGGTAACGCCAACAAGCTGCTGGCTCGCTTCCTGCTGGCTCACACAGCCGGGCTGGACATTCGCCTGCTCGATCTGAATGGCGGCACCCTGCGTAACGCGATCCCACGCGAAGCCTTCGCCACGCTGGCCGTGCCTGCGGCTAAAGCCGCCGAGCTGAAGTCCGCGGCTAACGATTACCTGGCCGTTCTGAAAAACGAGCTGTCTGCGGTAGAGAAGAACATTACCGTTCTGGTGGAAGCCACAAGCTCCGACAAACAGGCGCTGACCGCTAAAACTCGCGATACTTTCCTGCACCTGCTGAACGCGACGCCAAACGGCGTGATCCGTAATTCAGACGAGGTGAAAGGCGTGGTTGAGACTTCCCTGAACGCGGGCGTCGTGACCATGAGCGACGACAGCGCGGAAATTATCTGCCTGATTCGCTCCCTGATCGATTCCGGTAAAGACTACGTGGTTAGCGTGCTGGAATCACTGGGCGAGCTGGCCGGAGCGAAAACCGTGGCGAAAGGCAGCTATCCAGGCTGGCAGCCGGACGCTAAGTCTCCGGTGATGGCTTTGGTACGTGAGACTTACCAGAAGCTGTTCAACAAAACCCCGAACATTATGGTTATCCACGCTGGTCTGGAATGCGGTTTGTTCAAAAAGCCGTACCCGGAGATGGACATGGTCTCCATCGGGCCAACCATTACCGGCCCACACTCCCCGGACGAGCAGGTGCATATTGAGAGCGTTGGCCAGTACTGGACGCTGCTGACCGAGTTACTGAAGGCGATTCCGGCGAAGTAAGTTTTACCCTCACCCTCTCCCTAAAAGGGAGAGGGAATTTTCTTTGTTCGCCTTACTTTCCGTGGCACTCCTGTTTTTCCCCTTATCCCTTCCAGGGAAAAGACCGGTATGAGGGTCTTGTTTACAGCCCCAGCAGCAGCTGCCTCTCCAGCTGCGGGTCGAGCAGGGTGACGTGCAGCCCCACCAGCCGAACGCCGCGCCCTCCCCGCCGCTCCTCCCAGGTTTTACGGGCGGTTGCGATCAGATCTTCTTTATTCAGCTTCGGCCAGACATGCTCCTGGGTCGTTAGCTGAAAGTCATTAAACTTGAGCTTAATGCCCTGCCGGGCGATGCGGAGATCGGCCCGTTCTTTGGCCAGCCGCCGCTCAAGCTCAGGGTACAGGCGTTCGATAATCTCTTCGCACTCATGCCACTCGTGAATATCTTCCGCCAGGGTCCGCTCTACACCCACCGACTTTCTCTGGCGATCGTTACTGATCTCCCGCTCATCAATGCCCTGGCTGCGTTCCCAAAGTACCCGGCCAAATTTGCCGAAGCGCTTTAACAACATTGCCAGGTCCGCATTTTGCACATCGGCGCAGGTTCGCAGGCCGAGCGTTTCCAGCTTTGCCACCGTTACTTTGCCCACGCCGGGAATTTTCCCGAGCGGCAGCGTCGCTAAAAAGTCCGGCACCTGCTCGGGCGTAATCACATACTGGCCATTCGGTTTATTGAGGTCGGAGGCAATCTTCGCCAAAAACTTAATCGGCGCGATGCCCGCCGAGGCGGTAAGGTTTAGCTCGTCGGAGATAGCCTGCCGAATCTCACGGGCAATTAACGTCGCCGAGCCCTGGCAGCGGTCGCAGTGGGTGACGTCCAGATAAGCTTCATCCAGCGACAAGGGTTCGATGAGCGGGGTATAGCGGGAGAAGATTTCGCGAATGTGGTTGGAGGCTTCTTTATAGGCGTCGAACCGGCCCGGCAGTAAAGTGAGGTGCGGGCAGAGTTTTAGCGCCATCGCGGTCGACATCGCACTGCGCACGCCGTATTTTCTGGCGGGGTAATTTGCAGTGCTGATCACGCCTCGCCGTTGGGCGCTGCCACCGATAGCCAGCGGGATATCGCGCAGGGCCGGATTATCACGCATCTCAACGGCGGCAAAAAAGCAGTCCATATCGACATGAATGATTTTGCGCATGCTCACTCAACCAGAAAAATAACACTGGATAAGTATACAGCTAATTTTAAGAATGAGGAAATTGTCGCAGGCCGACGAATCCCCCCAGCGAGTGGCGTCGCGATGAGCATAAAGTGACACACCGCAAAAACTCCAATTGATTCCAATAAAATATGTAAACGCCCGCGTCTGACGCTTGCGAAAATTAGCCACGATGCTAATGTGAGCGCAATCCTGTACAGAATTTTCTGATTTCGGGTCCCTTTGGCCGTCCTGGCTGTTAGTTGCAGTTTTATCAAGGAATCAAGCAGTATGCGTAAGATCGCACTGATTATTGCGATGCTCTCTATGCCGTTTTTCTCTTTCGCCAGCCTGCTTAATAGCAGCGGTGTTGCCGCCCCTGTCGGCAAAGATAGCAGACAGCAGCTCATGGGCTCCCCGGTTTATATTCAAATCTTTAAAGAAGAACGCACCCTGGAACTTTGGGTGAAGATGGGCGAGCAGTATCAGCTGCTCAATAGCTACCGTATCTGTAACTATTCCGGCGGCCTGGGGCCAAAACAGCGTCAGGGCGATTTTAAAAGTCCGGAAGGATTTTATAGCGTTGATCGCAGTCAGTTAAAACCGGATAGCCGCTTCTATAAAGCCATTAATATCGGTTTCCCGAATGAATTTGACCGCGCTCACGGCTATGAAGGGAAATACCTGATGATTCACGGTGCCTGCGTGTCGATTGGCTGCTACGCCATGACAGACTCCGGCATTGACGAAATTTTCCAGTTTGTCACCGGCGCTTTAGTGTTCGGCCAGCCGCGCGTTCAGGTGAGTATTTTCCCGTTCCGCATGACCGACGCCAATATGGAACGCCATAAGTACTCCACTTACATCAACTTCTGGAAAGAGCTGAAGCCAGGCTACGACTACTTCGCGGCTAACCATCAGCCACCGGGTGTGGCCGTGGTCAGCGGAAACTACGTCATCAGCAAACCTGCTGTGATGACGCCGGTTCAGCCGCAGCTGGCGTCAAACTACAAGCTCACCGAGGCAAAATAACGCCGACTTGCCTGGCTCAATTTTGTGCCAGGTTTCGTTGGCGGTCAGCGGCTGAGTCGCAATGACCGTGACCACATCGTTCGGTGTGGTCTCTTCCTGAAAATCAATTTCCACGTCCTGATCCAGCAGCTTAGCTACGCCGAACGGCGCTCTGCGGGTGATCCAGAACAGGTTCGTCGAGCAAAACGCCATCACGTAGCGCCCGTCCGACAGCAGCATGTTAAACACGCCTTTCTCTCTTAGCTCTGCGCCCAGTTCAGTAATGTAGCGGAATACCGCTTCCATATTGCCCGGCGTGCGCGGGTAACGTTGCGTGAGTTTGTGCAATAGCCAGCAAAACGCCTGCTCGCTGTCCGTTTCACCAATCGGACGGAACGTTCCCGTCTCCAGCATGCGATAGCCTTTTAGCTGCCCGTTATGGGCATACGTCCAGTTGCGGCCCCACAGTTCGCGAGTGAACGGATGGGTATTTTCCAGCGCCACTTTGCCACGGTTCGCCTGGCGAATATGAGCCACGACCGAGCAGGATTTAATCGGATAGTCCTGGACAAGGCGGGCGATGGGCGAGTTAAAGCTCGGCTGCGGATCTTTAAAGGTGCGACAGCCTTTCCCTTCGTAGAAGGTAATACCCCATCCGTCTTTATGGGGGCCAGTTCCGCCTCCGCGCTGCACCAGTCCGGTAAAACTAAAGCAGATATCCGTCGGTACGTTAGCACTCATCCCGAGCAGTTCGCACATCTCTTCTCTCCCACAACGAATGCCCCTGCTCCGGGAGGAGCAGGGGCATTACGGGCTAAGCTTTAACCATTTCTTTTTCGATTAACTGAATCAGGATGTGGATCACTTTGATGTGAATTTCCTGAATACGGTCCGCATAACCGAAGTGCGGCACGCGAATTTCGATGTCAGCCGTACCGGCCATTTTGCCGCCGTCTTTACCGGTCAGGGTAATGACTTTCATGCCTTTCGCGCGGGCAGCTTCAATCGCTTTGATGATGTTGCCGGAGTTGCCGGAAGTGGAGATCCCCAGCAGCACGTCGCCTTCGCGGCCAACGGCTTCAACGTAGCGAGAGAAGACATAGTCGTAGCCAAAATCGTTGCTGACGCAGGAGATGTGGCTCACGTCAGAAATCGCTATCGCCGGGTAGCCCGGGCGGTTTTCACGGTAGCGACCGGTTAACTCTTCCGCAAAGTGCATAGCATCGCAGTGTGAGCCACCGTTCCCGCAGGACAGTACTTTGCCGCCCGCTTTGAAACTGTCTGCCAGCAGCACGGCTGCGCGCTGGATGGCATGAATGTTGGCTTCATCCTTAAGGAAGTTAGTTAGCGTTTCCGCCGCTTCATTTAGCTCACTACGAATAAGATCCTGGTACATGAGGAGGTCCTTGAGGTTTGAGTGAATTTCACATCGCGCAGTGTACCGGATAGCGCCGAAAGCGAGAAGCGTAACCCCGCGTGTTAAGCCGGGGTTTTCCCCGGAAGTGCGGCAACAATGTGAGCAAGGTTGTAATTATTTTGTAAACACATTGCTAAAGAAAGCAACATCCACTACAACCAATACATCACAAGTGGTCAGACCTCCTACAAGCAAGGGAGCTTTCTTTATGTTGATTTTAAGCATTGTCCTTACCGTTGTACTGCTGGGTGTGTTGTTCTATCACCAGGCAAATCTGCTGCTTAGCAGCGTGATTCTGCTCGCGTGGACCGCCGCGCTGGGCTTCGCTGGCATCTGGTCTTTCTGGGTGCTGGTTCCGCTGGCGGTGATTCTGGTGCCGCTGCTGGTGACGCCGCTGCGTAAATCGCTGATTTCCGCACCGGTCTTCCGTGGCTTCCGCAAAGTGATGCCGCCGATGTCCCGCACGGAAAAAGAAGCTATCGACGCCGGGACGACCTGGTGGGAAGGCGATCTGTTCCGCGGCAAACCTGACTGGCAAAAACTGCATAACTATCCGCAGCCAAAGCTGACCGAAGAGGAACAGGCGTTTATTGATGGCCCAGTTGAAGAAGCGTGCCGCATGGCAAGCGACTTCCAGATAACCCATGAGCTGGCCGACCTGCCTCCTGAGCTGTGGGCCTACCTGAAAGAGCATCGCTTCTTCGCGATGATCATCAAGAAAGAGTACGGCGGCCTCGAGTTTTCTGCCTATGCTCAGGCTCGCGTGCTGCAAAAACTGTCCGGCGTTTCCGGGATCCTGGCGATTACCGTCGGCGTGCCTAACTCTTTAGGCCCGGGCGAACTGCTGCAACACTACGGCACCGAAGAGCAAAAAGATCACTACCTGCCACGCCTGGCGCGCGGTCAGGAGATCCCTTGCTTCGCGCTGACCAGCCCGGAAGCCGGTTCTGATGCCGGTGCTATTCCTGATAGCGGCGTGGTTTGCATGGGCGAATGGCAGGGCGAGCAGGTGCTCGGGATGCGCCTGACCTGGAACAAACGCTATATCACTCTGGCGCCTATTGCCACCGTGCTGGGCCTGGCATTTAAACTGTCTGACCCGAAACGCCTGCTCGGCGGCGAAGAAGACCTCGGCATTACCTGTGCGCTGATCCCAACCCATACTCCGGGTGTGGAAATCGGCAAACGCCACTTCCCGCTGAACGTGCCGTTCCAGAACGGTCCAACCCGTGGGAAAGACATCTTTGTGCCGATCGACTTTATTATCGGCGGCCCGAAAATGGCCGGCCAGGGCTGGCGCATGCTGGTTGAATGTCTGTCCGTAGGTCGCGGCATTACCCTGCCATCTAACGCCACCGGCGGCCTGAAAACCGTGGCGATGGCAACGGGCGCTTACGCTCATATCCGCCGCCAGTTCAAAATCTCTATCGGTAAAATGGAAGGGATTGAAGAGCCGCTGGCGCGCATCGCCGGTAACGCCTACGTGATGGATGCAGCCGCGTCATTGATTACCTACGGCATCGTGCTCGGCGAGAAGCCTGCCGTGCTGTCAGCGATTGTGAAGTACCACTGTACCCATCGCGGCCAGCGCGCCATTCTTGATGCAATGGATATCGTTGGCGGGAAAGGCATTATGCTCGGCGACGGTAACTTCGTGGCCCGTGCTTACCAGGGCGCGCCGATTGCCATCACCGTTGAAGGCGCCAACATTCTGACCCGCAGCATGATAATCTTCGGCCAGGGGGCAATTCGCTGCCATCCATACGTGCTGGAAGAGATGGCTGCCGCGCAGAATAACGACGTGAATGCCTTCGATAAGCTGCTGTTTAAACACATCGGTCACGTGGGCAGCAACAAAATGCGCAGCCTGTGGCTGGGCCTGACCAACGGCCTGGGCAGCAGCACACCAACCCGCGATGCAACCAAACGCTACTACCAGTACATTAACCGCCTGAGCGCAAACCTGGCGCTGCTGTCGGACGTATCCATGGCCGTGCTGGGCGGCAGCCTGAAGCGTCGGGAGCGTATCTCCGCTCGCCTGGGTGATGTGCTGAGCCAGCTTTACCTGGCGACTGCGGTGCTGAAACGCTACGAAGATGAAGGCCGTAACGAAGCCGATCTGCCGCTGGTTCACTGGGGCGTGCAGGATGCGCTGTTCCAGGCCGAACAGGCGATTGATGACCTGCTGCGTAACTTCCCGAACCGCTTTGTGGCCGGTACGCTGCGCCTGGTTATCTTCCCGCTGGGCCGCCGTTACGAAGCACCATCTGACGTGCTGGACCACAAGCTGGCGAAAATCCTGCAGGTGCCGTCCGCAACCCGTTCGCGTATTGGTCGCGGTCAGTACCTGACGCCGAGCGAGCATAACCCTGCTGGCCTGCTGGAAGCCGCGCTGCTGGATATCATGGCCGCCGAGCCGATTCACCAGCGCGTCTGCAAAGAGCTGAAGCGTAATCTGCCGTTCACTCGCCTGGATGAGCTGGCTAAACAGCTGCTGGCCGAAGGTAAAATCACCGCCGATGAGGCCGCGATTCTGACCAAAGCAGAAGCAAGCCGCCTGCGCAGCATCAACGTGGATGAGTTTGATCCGGAGGCGCTGGCAACACAGCCGGTGAAAGTGCCGGAAAAGCACAGAAAGGTTGAAGCCGCTTAACCATTAACCCCGCGAAAGCGGGGTTTTTTATTGCCAACAAAATCACGTTTTCTCGTGCTACAGTGAAAGAAATATTCCGCTAAGAGGCTGCCGATTGTGTCTGGTCTGAAAGTTTCCGTTCTGCAACAACCGCTCGTCTGGATGGACGGTGCCGCAAACCTGCGTCACTTCGATGTACTGCTGGAGGACGTGCGCGGGCGTAACTTAATTATTCTGCCCGAGATGTTCACCACCGGCTTTGCAATGGAAGCCGCCGTGCAGTCGATGCCGGAACAGGAAGTGATTGACTGGATGCAGTTCAAAGCTCAGCAAACCCAGGCGATGATCGCCGGCAGCGCTGCCCTGCAAACCGAACGCGGGCCGGTGAACCGCTTCCTGCTGGTTCAGCCGGACGGCAAAGTTCACTTCTACGATAAGCGCCACCTGTTCCGCATGGCGGATGAACATCACCATTACCAGGCCGGGGAGGAGCGCGTGATTATTGAGTGGCGCGGCTGGCGAATTTTACCGCTGGTATGCTACGACCTGCGCTTCCCGGTGTGGTCACGTAACCGCAACGATTATGATCTGGCGCTGTACGTCGCCAACTGGCCAGCGCCGCGTTCGCTGCACTGGCAAAGCCTGCTGCAGGCGCGTGCCATTGAGAACCAGGCTTATGTCGCAGGCTGCAACCGCGTGGGCACCGACGGCAACGGCCACCATTATCGTGGCGACAGCCGGATCATCAGCCCGCAGGGCGAGATCCTTGCCAGCGCCGAGCCGCACCAGGCGGCAAGACTGGATGCCGATCTTTCGCTGATTGCACTGCGGGAGTACCGGGAGAAATTCCCGGCGTGGCAAGACGCCGATCCTTTCAGTTTGTAGTCAGAAAAACCGGCCCGTTCAGGCCGGTTTTTTATTTGTCAGCCAGCAACGTAACGGCGCGAGTAAAAGCCTGAACAGCAAGCGACACATCGCCCTCAGTCACCGATTCCGCCGGATGGTGGCTAATGCCCTTCTCACAGCGAACGAACAGCATCGCGCTCGGCCAGCGTTCGGCAATGGCAATTGCGTCGTGCCCTGCGCCGCTAGGCAACGAAAGGCTGCGCCCCTGAACTTCGCTGACAGCCTGCGTTAACGTCGCCTGGAGCGATTCATCACAAGGCGTGGCCGGAATGGCGTAATATTCTTCCGCGCTAAAGCGCATGCCGCGCCGGGCAGCTATCGCCTCTCCTTCGGCGAGAAGTTGGCCCAGTAAAGCCTTCAGGCTTTCATCACGCGGGCTGCGAATATCCAGCGTAAGCTGAACGTCGCCGGGAATGACGTTCACCGCGCCCGGCGCGCAGCTTAACGTTCCCACGGTGGCGACTTCATCGGGACCAGAGTAACGCGTTGTCGACTCAATAAAAGTCATCCACTCGGCAGCGGCGGCCAGCGCATCTTTGCGCAGCGCCATCGGCACCGTCCCGGCATGGCCTGCATGGCCGGTAAAACTGCAGTTCAGGCGGCGGGCGCCGTTAATAGCTGTGACTACGCCCAGCGCAAGCCCCTGCTCTTCCAGCACCGGTCCCTGTTCAATATGCAGTTCCAGATAGGCGCTGAAATCGCTTTTTGGCCGCTCCGCGCTGGCAATTCGCGTGGGATCCAGACCGGCGAGGATCATGGCCTGTGCCACGCTGACGCCGCTGGCATCTTCCCGGCTCAACCAATGTTCTGGCCAACTACCGGTAATTCCCCGGCTTCCCAGCAGGGTGACCCCGAAGCGGGTACCCTCTTCATCGCCAAAGCCGACAATCTCGATGGCCTGTTCGAGCTGGATATTGTGCTGATAGAGGTACGCGACAACTTCCAGAGCACACAGCACGCCGAGCATCCCATCGTAGCGGCCGGCATTGCGCACCGTATCAAGATGAGAGCCCAGCAAAATAGCCTCCGCGCCTTCTTGCCTGCCCTCGTAACGCCCACAAATATTGCCAACCGCGTCCTGCCAGGTCGTCATGCCGAGCTGCTCCATCCAGCCGGCCACCAGCTGATTCGCCCGCAGATGCTGCACCGAAAGATAAACGCGGGTCAGGTGGCCCGCGTTTTCGCTGATGGCGGCCAGCTGGTCGGCCCTGTCCATAACACGCTGGGCGGCAATCTCTGCATAACTCACATCCATAAGCGGCGCGACCATTAGCGGGCACCCTGCGCGTAAACGTTCCACGCCGCCTGCATGGCTTCACCCTGCACGCTTTTAAATCCGAGATGGTTAAGTACCGCTTCCAGCGCGGCGAGCGTTTGCAGCACACAATCTTTGCGGGCGTTATAGCCCATGGTGCCAATGCGCCAGATTTTGCCCTGCAGCGGGCCAAAGGAGGTGCCTATCTCGATGTGGAAGTCTTCCAGCAGGAGCTTGCGAACCTCTTCGCCGTGAACCTGAGCCGGGATCGTTACGCCAAGGACGTTGTTCATCTTATGCTCAAGGTTGCCGAAGGTTTCCAGCCCCATGCCCTGGATCCCCGCCACCATCGCCCTGCCGTGCAGCTCGTGGCGGGCGATACCGGCATCCAGACCTTCTTCGAGAATGATTCGGGCGCACTCGCGGGCGGCAAACAGCATGCTGGTAGCTTCGGTGTGATGGTTCAGGCGCTCCGGCCCCCAGTAATCCATGATCATGCCCAGATCGAAGTAGTTGGAGTAGATCATCTCTTCGTCACCGTCCTGATGGGCCGCGGTGCGAATGCCTTCTTCTACGCATTTGCGGCGACGAATGGCCTCTTCCATTTGCGGGCTAAGGGTTACCGGTGAGCTACCTGACGGGCCACCGAGGCATTTTTGCAGCCCGGCAGAAACGGCATCCAGCCCCCAGGCATCGGTGAGCAGTTCATTCCCACCAAACGATGCCGTGGCGTCGGTGTAAAACAGCACGCCGTGACGGCGGCAGATCTCGCCGAGTTCGGCCAGCGGCTGCAGCATCGTGGTGGAAGTATCGCCCTGCACGGTCAGCAGCAAGCGAGGTTTCACCGCTTTGATGGCATCTTCGATTTGCTGTGGGCTGAATACTTCACCCCACGGCACTTCGATAGTGTGCACTTCGGCACGGCAGCGGCGGGCAATCTCACACAGCAGGTGGCCAAAGCGGCCAAACACGGGCACAAGCACTTTATCGCCAGGGCGAATAGCCGACAGCAAAATGGCCTCGATCCCGGCGCGGGAAGTGCCGTCCACCAGCATCGTCCACTTGTTTTTCGTGCGGAAGAGCTCACGGTACAGCACCATCACCTCATTCATATAGCCCGTCATCACCGGGTCGTACTGGCCGATAAGCTGGCTCGCCATAGCACGCAGCACTCGTGGATCGGCGTTGATCGGGCCAGGCCCCATCAGCAAGCGGTGCGGCGGGTTGATCTGGGGAAACTGCTGAATATCAAACATGGCGATTCCTTGAGTCTGAGATTGAAACAAAAGATTCTTATAATCCTCTTTTGCAACTAATGTGCCAGCCGCAGGCAAAATTTTCTCCGGCTGACGGCGTCATGGCCAGCGCGGAAAAAAGGATCAGGTAAAAGCGATGAACTCTTTTGGCTCACCCGAAATGTGCATCTGCACCAGCGAAGGGCGTTAACGCTGTTCGAGCTCGTCCAGCTCTGTATACAATTCAGCGATATTATGGATACGCTGACGCCCGCTGGTCAATGATTCATGCAGCACCGCGTTAGCCAGTAAATTCACCAGGCTCATGGCGCTGCTGTAGCTGTCGAACGCTGAAACGCTATCGAGCGGCGCGCTCAAATGCCAGCCAGAAGGGGTGTTCAGCCCCGCCGAACCGGGCTCGCTAAGCACTACCAGCGGTATACCTCGCTGCTGCAGGCTCGCGAGCAGCGGCTTGATAATGCGCGGCCGCCGGCGAAACGCCACGGTGACCACGCAATCTTCCGGGCCGATATCCACCAGCTCTTCCGCCAGCGTCTGCCCCGGCTGCGGGAGTAGATGTACGCCGCTGCGCACCTGCAAAAGCTGCTGGCGTAAGTGCACCGCCACCGGCCAGGAGTTTCGCATCCCAATGATAAATAGGCGTTTCCCGTTCACAAGGGCATTGACCACTTCGGCAAAAGGGCCCGCCTCCAGCTGATTCACCAACTGGGTGAGGTTGGCCATTTCCTGCTTGTAATGGCGTGCCAGCAGCGTATTGCCCTGCACGGCATCACGGTTTTCCGTCAGCGGCATACCGCTCTGGCGCAGAGTACGTAGCTCTTCGCGCATATCCTTGTAGCGTTCATAGCCTAAGCGTTTAAACAGGCGGCTTACGGTGGCCTTGGACACGCCTGAAAGCCGCGCCAGCTCGGCGCTGTTGTAGCTGATCAAGTCATCAAAATGGTCAACGATGAACGAGGCCACGCGCTGTTCCTGCGGGGAAAAGAGCGCCCATGACGCCCGTAAACGCTCGTCTAACTGTTTCATGCTGACTCCTGTAACTTTTGTTTCATCAAAGCCTGACACAGTGAAACGATCCTCGTCAACCTGGAACATCTCTTGCTTCTGACTCCCTACCCGAGCGGAATTCCTGCAAGAGAAGAAAAATATGCAAAGCAATATGGCACCCGGTGGCATGGTGGTGACACCCCATCATCTTGCCTCTGAAAGCGCGCTCTCCGTTCTGCGTCACGGCGGCGATGCTATTGAAGCGATGGTTGCCGCTGCCGCAGCTATCGCGGTGGTTTATCCCCATATGAACGGTATAGGCGGGGACGGATTTTGGCTGATTGTTCCGCCTGAGGGAGAACCTGTCGCCATCGACGCCAGCGGGGCTGCCGGTTCCCTGGCGTCACTGGATTTCTACCGGGGAGAACGCGCCATTCCCCATCGCGGCACTCGCGCCGCGTTGACCGTGCCCGGCACGCTGAGCGGCTGGGCAGAAGCGCTGAAAGTCTCATCGGAGCTTGGCGGCGGGCAGATGCCGCTTTCCCGCCTGATGGCCGATGCTATTCGCTATGCGGCGGACGGGATCCCGGTCACCGCCTCTCAGGCGAATGCGACGCAAAGCAAGTACGCCGAGCTGGTTGATGTCCCCGGCTTTGCCGATACATTCCTGCAGCGAGGTGAAGTCCCCGCCACCGGGAGTCGTTTCACGCAGCCCCGGCTGGCCACGACCCTGACGCGAATGACGGTTGAAGGCCTGGACAGTTTCTATCGTGGCCCGCTGGCCTCACTCATTGCCGAAGAACTGGCCGAACTGGGGCTGCCTGTCACAGCGGCCGATCTGGCGGCTCACCGGGCAACGCGTACCAAACCACTTAGGCTTGAGCACCAGGCTGGTGAGATTTTTAATCTCGCGCCACCAACGCAAGGGCTGGTATCGCTGGCTATCCTCGGCATTACCGACCGCCTGTCGATGGCAAACGCCAGTGAAGTTCAGACCATACATCGCATCGTGGAGGCCACTAAAAAAGCCTTTGCGCTGCGCGACACGCATATCACCGACCCGCGCCAGATCGCTACCTCAATACAAAACCTGTTAGATCCCGAAGAACTGGACCTGCTGGCCGCGAAAATCGATGACCAAAGTGCCGCCCCTTGGGGCAAAGGCAAAGGCCCCGGCGACACGGTCTGGATGGGCGTTATCGACGGTAACGGCCTGGCCGTGTCGTTTATCCAGAGTATTTACCACGAGTTTGGTAGCGGCGTTGTGCTGCCCAAAAGCGGCGTGCTGTGGCAAAACCGCGGGGCGTCTTTCAGCCTCGACCCAGAGCATCTGCTGGCGCTGGCACCGGGTAAAAAACCCTTCCACACCCTGAACCCGGCGGCGGCCAGGCTCGCCGACGGCAGAACGCTGGTTTACGGCTCGATGGGCGGCGACGGGCAGCCGCAGACGCAGGCGACAATCTTTACCCGCTATGTGCTGCAGGGGGTCGATTTACAGGAGGCGATTTGTGCCCCGCGCTGGCTGCTGGGCCGCACCTGGGGGCAAGTTTCCGACAGCCTTAAGCTTGAAAACCGCTTCAGCCCCGACACCGTAACCGCACTTGAGGCTCTGGGGCATGAGGTAGAAACAGTCCCCGCCTTTAGCGAGATCGTCGGCCACGCCGGCGCCATCGTCAGACATACCAATGGCATGCTCGAAGGTGCGTGGGATCCACGCAGCAACGGCAGCGCCGCAGGCTTTTGAGGAAAATGCGAATGACCCAACCTTCTTTTGACTGGCAGCACTACATAACCCTGATGGAGCAGTTGCTTGCCGTGCCGCTGACCGACGAGCGCCGTGAAGAGCTGGTGTTTCAGCTGGCACGCATTGCGGCCATGGCTGAACCGCTGATGGCCTTCCCGCTTGCCGACCGCCAGGAAACTGCCGGAGTCTATACATTATGACCGCCCTTTCTATCCGCCAGATCCAGCATGGGTTGCGGGACAAGGCTTTTTCGGCCACCGAGCTGGCCCAACAAACGCTGGCAAAAATTGAACAGCGAAACCCACAGCTTAATGCTTTTACCGAAGTCACACAGGATCGTCTGCTGGAGGAGGCGGCCTCGGTTGACCAACTGATTGCCAGCGGCAGTCCTCTGCCTGCGCTGGCGGGTGTGCCTTACGCGGTAAAAAATCTTTTCGATATTAAAGGGACAACAACCCTTTCAGGCGCAGAGCTGTTTGCCGGGCAACCGGCAGCATCTGACGATGCCTTTGCCATTGCGCAGCTGCAAAAAGCGGGGGGAATGCTTAGCGGGGCGTTGAATATGGATGCCTATGCCTACGGCTTCACCACGGAAAACAGTTATTACGGCGCCACCAAAAACCCGCACGATCTTACGCGCATTGCGGGTGGCTCTTCCGGTGGATCGGCCGCCGCCGTCGCCGCCGGAATGGTGAATTTCACCCTTGGCACCGACACCAACGGCTCAATTCGCGTCCCGTCCTCACTTTGCGGGCTCGTGGGCCTGAAGCCGACCTTTGGTCGCCTGTCGCGCGGCGGTAGCCATCCTTTTGTCGCCAGCCTCGACCATATCGGCCCGCTGGCTCGTAGCGTGGAGGATGTCGCGGCGGTTTACGATGTGCTGCAAGGCTATGACGGCAGCGATCCTTTTCAGGCCTCCCG
The DNA here is from genome assembly GCF_001571265.1 of Cedecea neteri NBRC 105707 = ATCC 33855. GTDB lineage: Bacteria > Pseudomonadota > Gammaproteobacteria > Enterobacterales > Enterobacteriaceae > Cedecea > Cedecea neteri. The sequence continues at coordinate 21,860 of NZ_BCTL01000065.1, forward strand.
CGCCATTGAGCACGTTTATACAGCGCTTGATCGTGATACGCCGCTTCGCGTGGCGGTGCTCGATGGCTTCTTCGAAAGCTGGTGTGACGCAGATGCGAAAGAGGCCGTTAGCCGGGTAGCCAAAGCGCTCCAGGCCTCGGAAAAGGTTTCTATGCCGGAAGCCGATCTCGCCCGCTCGGCGGCTTTTTTGCTGACCGCCGCCGAAGGGGGCAATCAGTACCTGCCTGCCCTGCGTACCCGTCCTGAACGCTTCGAACCTAATTCGCGCGAACGCCTGCTGGCCGGGGCCATGACCCCGTCGGCCTGGTATACCCAGGCTCAGCGCTTCCGGGCCTGGTTCCGCGATCGCACGCTGCCGCTGTTTGACCATTTTGATCTGCTTATTGCCCCCGCCACGCCCTGCAGCGCCACGCTTATCGGCCAGCAAACCATGCATATTAACGGGCAGGAGATCCCGGTGAAGGCCAGTATGGGGATCCTGACGCAGCCGATCTCTTTCCTCGGACTGCCGGTCGTCAGCGCCCCGCTGATCGCGGCCAGTGGTTTACCGATTGGCGTGCAATTAATTGCCGCGCCGTGGCGGGAAGACGTTTGCCTGCAAGCCGCACGGCAACTGGAAATTCAGGGTATTTTACAGACAAAGGTAAGTTAAATGATGCGAGATAATATTGACCGCCCGGCCGTTTTAAATGAAGTCACTGCGGCATTTTATCGCTATGAGCAGGCGCTGATTACCAACGACGTCGCCGTGCTGGATGAGCTGTTTTGGGAGGATGCCCGCACCGTTCGTTTTGGCGCGACGGAAAACCTGTATGGTATCGAGCAGATCCGCGCTTTCCGCAACGGGCGTTCGCCGAAGGGGCTGGATCGCCAGTTGAGAAATACCGTTATCACCACCTTCAGCGACGACCTCGCTGTGGCGAGCACAGAATTTACGCGAGAAGGCAGCAATAAGATTGGCCGCCAGATGCAGACCTGGGTCCGGTTTGCGTCTGGCTGGAAGATTGTGGCGGCGCATGTGAGTTTAATGGGGTGATAGTCTGTTTCTGCACTATAAAAATCTTATGTTTATGAAAGCCCATGCCGTGTTCCGTTCACCTCAAATACCGCTTCATATGTTGCCACCATACAGGTGAACGTCTTAGGGGAGTCACCGTCACT
>NZ_BCTL01000066.1 GCF_001571265.1 Cedecea neteri NBRC 105707 = ATCC 33855
AAATGACGGTGATTTCCCCGAGTCGTTCACAAGTTCTGTGGTGACATGTGAAACAGGACTGGAAGTGAACGAAACCTTATCGAGGTCACATGCGGCTATAGAGCAAATAACTCACCCCCAATTTTCCTACAGTACCCCGCTATACACTACCGGACCTGTTGGCTGCCCGGTCGGCGAACCGCCCTGCGGCTCCAGACTGATGGCGATCGTCACACCTCGTGACAACGTCACGTTTCCGTTACTGACCTGCGTCACCGCTTTATTGTCCAAAAGCCCCAGCGAGACGGGCTTCGCACCAACCGGAATAGCCCACAGCTGCAGGCTATTGCTGGCCGAGACGGAAGCGAGCTGCAGCGGCGTCAGGCGTAGCGTTTTCCGGTCGCTGTCGGCGCTAACCAGCCACTGCCCCTGCTGGCTGGCACCGTTAAGCACCATAAGCGGCGCAAGCTCAGGCGCTTTGGGGCTGAAATAGGGCAACAGCGCCACGGCGGCAAGCCCGGCGGCGAGCGCCCAGCCAAGGTAGTTCCAGCTCCAGCGGGAAGGTACAACGACGTTACGCTCAGGCGGCAGGCTAAGCTGAATTTTCTTCCAGACGGTTTCCGGCGGGCGTTGCGGTTGGATATGGCTGTCCAGCCCGCCAAGCAAGGTTTGCCAGCGACCTACGAGCGCGGCAAGCTCCGGCTCGGCCTGGAGACGCTTTTCGAAGCGCAACCTGGCACTCCCGCGCAGCGTACCCAGCGCGTATTCAGAGGCCAGGGCGTTATCTCTTTGTTGGCTGCTGTTCATAGTCCGACGCAATCCTTAAGGTGATCCAGCGCCCTGCGGATCCAACTTTTTACCGTGCCGAGCGGCTGCTGCAGCCAGTCGGCGATATCACCGTGGGACATGCCCTGATAGTAGGCCAGCACCACGCTTTGCCGCTGTTCGCTGCTGAGTCCTTCCAGGCAGCCACGCAGGCGCCCTGCCTGCTGTTCGTCACACCAGCCGTTATCCTCTTCACTTTCCATATCGACGGCGTTATCGCTGAGTTCATCTTCTTGATTTGCGGCGCGGGATTGGCCGCTGCGAAGCCAGTCGATGCAGCGATTGCGAACAATATGGGTCAGCCAGGTCACGGGGGAGCTCAATGCCGGGTCGTAGCCTGAAGCCCGGTTCCACACCGTAAGAAATGCATCATGCAGAATTTCTTCCGCCCACGCCCGCCGCTGAACGGTGCGCAGCGCGACGGCAAAAAGATGGGGCGAAGTCAGACGATAGAGTTGTTCAAATGCGCGGCGGTCGCCTTCAGCAACCGCCTGCATTAGTTTTACCTGCTGTTCTACCAGAGTTTTATCCATATTTTTCTCGACCAGGCGACAGGCCTGAATCGAGTATAGACACTCACTTCGGCATCAGTACGGTATCAATGACGTCAATAACGCCATTTTTCTGGTTCACATCATAAGTACTGATATTCGCGAGGTTGCCTTTCGCATCTTTAATTTGAATATTGTGCGGGCCGTTATTCATGAACCACAGCGGTTGGCCGTTCACGGTTTTTAATTCCGCGCTCCCGCCGCCCTGCTGGATTTTTTTCTCCAGCGCTTTCATATCGTATTTTCCGGCTACCACGTGATAGGTCAGGATGCTGGTCAGCGTGGCTTTATTTTCCGGCTTGATCAAATTACTGACCGTGCCCGCAGGCAGTTTGGCAAACGCGGCGTCGGTTGGGGCAAAGACGGTAAACGGCCCTTTGCTTTGCAGCGTATCCACTAAACCGGCGGCCTTCACCGCCGCGACCAGCGTGGTGTGATCTTTGGAATTCACGGCGTTTTCAACAATGTTTTTTGACGGATACATCGCGGCACCGCCCACCATCACGGAATCATTCGTCATTGAGGCAATGCTCAAAGTACTGAAAAAAGCAGAGGCGCACACGGCGGAAGCAAAATACTTGTTCATGTTGAATTCCTCAATTGTAGGGAGCAAGAGAGTTGCTCACATTCTGATATACGTTTGAGGCTGTGCCGCTGGATGCAGTAAAAATTAAAAATATTTTGCCGTTTCTTTCATCACTCATAACCCATTGTTAACGTTACGTGCGTTAATAATTTTCAAAATTTAAACACAAGCACTAACATATACAGTTCACGATCCTGACAAATGCGCATGCCGTAAAATACCCCCTGATGAAGACACCCCAGAAAAAGACGCTCCATACACATAAAACCGCCCTTTCCCTTCTCCTGATCCCGGCGTTAACCCCGGGCTTTACGCAAGCCGCTGAAACACAGGCCAAAGGTGAATCCACGCTGCTGGTGACCGCCAAGCCCACGACAGTTTCCGAACTCGATACGCCAGCCGCAGTGAGCGTGGTTTCAGGCGATGACCTGCGCCTGGCCGCGCCGCGTATCAATCTTTCGGAAAATCTTGGCGGCGTGCCCGGACTGCAAATTCAGAACCGCCAGAACTACGCTCAAGATTTGCAGCTTTCGGTGCGTGGCTTTGGCTCGCGCTCAATGTACGGCGTACGCGGCGTGCGTATTTATGTGGACGGTATCCCGGCCACCATGCCCGATGGCCAGGGGCAAACGTCCAATATCGATTTGAACAGCGTGGACAGCGTGGAAGTGCTTCGCGGCCCGTTTTCCGCGCTCTACGGCAACTCTTCCGGCGGAGTGGTTAACGTCAAAACGGAAACAGGCCGCCAGCCGCCGACAATCGAGGCCAGCAGCTATTACGGCAGTTTTGGCAGCTGGCGCAACAGCGTGAAAGCCACCGGCTCAACCGGCGACGGCACGCAGGCCGGGGATGTGGACTACGCGATTTCCGCCTCGCGCTTTACTACGCACGGTTACCGCGACCACAGCAGCGCGCAGAAAAACCTCGGCAATGCGAAGCTTGGCGTTCGCCTGAACGATGTCAGCAAGCTGACTTTGCTGTTCAACAGCGTGGACATTGACGCCAACGATCCAGGCGGCCTGACCGAACAAGAGTGGCACGATAACCCAACGCAGGCGCCCCGCGCCGATCAGTACAATACGCGAAAAACAACTAAGCAAACCCAGGGCGGCCTGCGCTATGACCGGCAGCTCAGCGAGCGCGATGATTTAAGCGTGACGATGTACGCGGGCGTGCGTGAGACCACGCAGTTTCAATCCATTCCTGCGGCAGTCCAGAAAAGCCCTACTCATCCCGGCGGCGTGATCCAGCTGGCAAGGCATTACCAGGGCATTGATACCCGCTGGACGCACAACGGCGAACTTGGCAGCGTCCCGGTCAGCTTCACTACCGGGCTGGACTACGAGACGATGACCGAAAATCGCAAAGGCTATGAGAACTTTGTCACGGTGAACGGCGCCACGGTGCTGGGTGAGCAAGGCAATCTGCGCCGTAACGAACGTAATCTGATGTGGAACCTCGACCCGTACCTGCAAACCACGTGGCAGTTGACCGACAAACTCAGTCTGGATGCGGGCGTGCGCTACAGCTCGGTCTACTTTGACTCCAACGACTATTACATCGTGGGGAAAAACGGCGACGACAGCGGAAACGCCAGCTATCACAAATGGTTACCTGCCGCCTCGTTAAAATATGCCGTCAACGATGGCTGGAATGTTTACACTTCCGCAGGCCGTGGGTTTGAAACGCCAACCATCAACGAGCTTTCTTACCGCGACAACGGCGCGTCCGGGCTGAACTTTGCTCTGCAGCCCTCGACCAGCACCACGGTTGAGGTTGGCAGTAAAAACCGCATCGGCAACGGCCTGTTTACCGCCGCCCTGTTCCAGACCGACACCGATAACGAGATCGTGGTCGATCAAAGCAGCGGCGGGCGCACAACCTATAAAAATGCCGGTGAAACTCGCCGCCGTGGACTTGAGCTCTCTTTGGATCAGCAGTTCGCCGCAGACTGGCGGTTGAAAATGGCCTGGACGTACCTCGATGCCACCTACCGCAGCAACGTTTGTGGCACAAACGACTGCAACGGCAACCGGATGCCGGGCATCGCCCGCAACATGGGTTACGCGTCGTTTGGCTACGCGCCTGAAGATGGTTGGTATGCGGGCGCGGACGTTCGCTACATGAGCGATATCCAGGCGGACGATCAGAACGATGCCAAAGCCCCGACCTACACCACCGTGGGATTGAACACCGGCTACAAGCTTCAGCTGCAGCAAAACTGGCTGCTGGACATCTGGGGGCGGGTTGATAATCTGTTCGACCGCGATTACGTCGGCTCGGTGATTGTCAATGAAGGCAATGGCCGCTATTTCGAGCCAGCGCCTGGCCGTAACTACGGCGTGGGCGTTAACGTCAGCTACAGCTTCCAGTAAGCGTTTTCCCTCCGGCTAAGCCGGGGGGTATTTAAAAAGGAATTTTATGTCACCTACCCTGACCCTTCGGAATGCCGCGCTGGCCGATATCGAGACGATTTTCAGCATCCGAACCAGCGTCAATGAAAACCATCTTTCGCGCGAAGAAATGGCCGAAATGGGCATCACCCCACAGACTGTTGCCGATATTATTGCCGAATCTCCGAGCATCTGGCTGGCCGACGTTGATGGTAAGCCTGCGGGTTTTGCCATGGCGATTGCCGAAGAAGCCTGCCTGTTTGCGATGTTCGTCCTGCCGCAGTTTGAAGGCCAGGGCGTTGGGAAATTGCTGCTGAAAAAAGCCGAGGCGTTTCTGTTGGCTGAACACCCAACAATTTGGCTGGAAACGGCGGCAAGCAGCCGCGCCGCCGCGTTCTATCAGCGCCACGGCTGGCGGCCTGTGGGGGGGCAAGACGGCGAAGATATTCGCTTCGAAAAATCACGCCCCGCCGCAGCAAAACGGTAATTCCCTACGGCATTGAGCTTAGGGCTTTTGCCCCGTCATTTGTGCCGTCAGCCAGCGATATAAAATGCCCACCACGTAGCGCTGTTCTTCATCGGTCAACGCTCGTCCCGCGGGTATCGCGTGCCATTTAGCCAGGCAGCCTCTACAGCAGGTCGCGGTGGCGTGCTGGGCAATAAAAACCGGGTGGCCGCGCATGGGCGTTTGTTTGCCGTCATTTTTCGGTTCGGCAGGAGCCAGGCGGCGGGCGATAAACTCTTCGGCGTGGCGGGTGACGGTTTCGGGGCCTTTATCGATACAGTACTGGCGTTCTTTTGGGCCGAGCTGGAAACGCTGGCGAAACGGGGAGCGCGTCAGACGCTGAAAAACGCTATCAGGATTGTTCACTGCGGCACATATTTTCCGACTTTGAAAACGGTATGGTACGCCGCAGGGATCAAATAGCAAGTCAGGGCGTTGAACGTTCACGCCCTGCCTCGCTCTAGCTTCGTTCGATATCTTTTGCCGCCTGATCCAGCGTGTCGATGATTTTGTACAGCGTCTCTTTCGAAAGCTCAGTGCTGCCCAGTTTGGCATGCAGCGCCGTTTTGAAGTTATGAATCGCGCGCTGCACTTCAGGCAAACGGCGGTTGTCGCCGAGAACGCCGAGGGTGGCCAGCCTGGTGGTCACCGCCTCCAGTTCGGATTGCTGCTGTGCAAGCGAGGCTTTTCCTTCCTCCGTCAACGTGAAGGATTTTTTCCCGCTTTGCCCTTCGCCCACCGTGATAAAGCCCATTTCCTCCATCAGCGTCAGGTTCGGGTAAATGATGCCGGGGCTCGGCACGTATTCCCCCTTCGCCAGGCTTTCAATGGACTTTATAAGCTCATAACCGTGCGCCGGGCCGCCAGCTAAAAGATGCAGAATCAGCAGGCGGATATCGTTGGCGTCAAACAGACGTTCGCGACGATGGCGGGCGCGTCCTTCCGGGTGGCTTTGCTCATGACGGCCATGACCACCCCTGCCGCGATGGGATTCGTGGCGCTCGCACTTGTGCTGTCTCAGATGATGAATACGCATAGTTCGTGCCCTTATTTGTCATGCCAGTAGGCGACGGCACGCACCAGATCGGCGTCCAGGCCACGCTCTTCCAGCAGGTAATCACCCAGCGCTTTCGCCTGCTTTCCTTCGCCCACAATCCAGATGTAGTAGTCGTCAGCAGGGATCTCCGCGTGCTTCAGGTACCCGGCGATTTCCCCGTATGTTAACACCTGCACTTTTGCCGCTGAAAATTCGCGCAGATAGTCCAGGCTGTCGGTATTGTGGCAGTTGACCAGAACTTCGACCTGTACATTCGGGCTAAGCGACTGCAGACGACGGCGAACGGCAGGCAGCCCGCTTTCATCGGTCACGTACAGCTGCCAGTGATAGTCCGTTGGGGTGACCAGAGAACCACGCGGGCCACCGATGAACAGCTTGTCGTTCTGCTGTGCGTCTTTTGCCCAGCTGCTGGCGACCCCGCCGTCGTGCAGATAGAAATCAATCGTTAATTCGCAGCGCTCCGCGTCGAAGTCCAGCGGCGTGTAGTCCCGCGACTGTGGACGCGCGCCCTCGCCCCAGACAATGCCCTCGCTAGTGACCTGCGGTGGAGTGAATTCGCCATTTTCGGCCGGGAAGAAGACTTTAATATGGTCGTCGAATCCGTGAGAAGAGAAATTCGCCAGCTGTGGGCTGGTGAAAACCAGGCGGTAAAACGTATTGGCAATCAGCGTTTTCGTTTTGACAGTTAATTCACGAAACTTCAGTTCATTACGAACCCGAACCGGCACTTTTTTAGCGTTGTTTTGCGTTGTCATAGCGTACCTTTTAGATGTGTAAGATATATCATAGACATATCTTAGAGCACGCCATGCCGCCTGTCTTTATCATTTTGCGGCGTTAACCTGTTGGCGTGAAAATGAGAATGACATGCATTTCAGTACTGCGCTACCGCGATCGCAAATTGACAAAACGATACTTTTTTGTCCTTTCCCTTATCGCAAATCCGGTTCTACACTGAGGTTGACATCAGCCAGATGTCCATCCATTCACCTACCATCTGACCAGGGAGGCCTGACATGTTTCCTGAGTACCGTGATTTGATTTCCCACCTGAAGTCCGAAAACCCCCGCTTTCTCAGCCTGTGTAATAAACACAACCGTCTCGATAGCGAGATTATGCGCAAGGAGGGGCCGCAAGGGACGGGATATAACGATGAAGTCGTGCAGATGAAGAAAGAAAAACTGAGGGTAAAACAAGAGCTTTACCAGATGTTGAAACAGGCCAGCCAGCCGGCCTGATAGCATTGAAACCGGGGAAGGGTTTACCCTTCCCTTGTTGTTGCTGACAAGGAGAGAGAAGCGTGATGTTCCCTCCTTGTGGTTACCAGCCGAAAAGCAATGTCTCCAGCGGTTAAAGCACCACGTTCAGCGCCCGCAGAACGACAATCATTTTTCCAGCCCCCAAATAATTCAGGTGGTCACCGTCCCGGAAATCTTCGCGCGCAAAGTCCGGATGTTCTGAGAGATCGATAAAACGTGAATGCGCCGCTTCAAGGTCGGAAAAATAACGGCGATGCGTTTTTTTCATCTCAGCATCAATATTGTCCACGTAGGCCGCCGGGAAAGGCGGAGTCAGCCAGACGGCATACTTGCCTTGCGTCGCCAACTTAACGCTCAGCTCAGCCACAAGCCATTGATTCTCCTCAAGGGTTACCCGGTGCTTCACTGATTTCGAGTGTGAAATCCCCCGCTTTTGCGCTTCCTCTTGCTGCTGCACGGCCGGGAGTGCGTCACTGCGGGCAAAGATTAGCCGTGCTGACTCGCAAACTTGTGCCCTGACGTTATCGTCCTCGAGTCCATTTATCGTTTGCCCCTGCACTGGCGTCGGCATCACCAGCCGGCTAAACACCTGCATACCATCGGCGCTTATCCCTTCTTCTGGCTTTATACTGTAATGGCTGTTGAGCTGACTCCAGGCGTGGATAATCTGCTGGTTAAAATCATCTTTTGTTTTCAGCAGGTCGCTGTATAAGTCAAAGAAGCCCAGGCAATACACAAAGTTTTGCACGTGTGGATAACGCTCAATAATATGCGCCGTTAATTGCCGGGCCTGCTTTAGCCCCAGACTTTGAGCTGACATATTGACGCTGTTTGCCAGCAACGCATCAGGGAAGCCAAAAAAGCTGTAGGAATTACCAATAATCACCGTGCTAATTTGCGGATTAGCCAGCGATATGTACTGCTGGGCGAGCAAATGCGTGTACTGAATGGCTTCGCCGCTGGCGGGAATATAATTGTCGATCAGTAAGTCGTAAAACGGAATACAGCCTATGACCTGAGGATGTTCAACCGCTAAAGCCAGTTTTAATCCCTGCGGATCGTAAAGAATAAAAGGGGCAGCGCTGGCGGTGATTTTGTCATGAAAAGCGGCGATTTCCTGCTGATCCGTCTCTTCATGACTCAGGTAGTAGAGGTTATTGATGGCGGAGTCTCTGAGGCGCGCGCCCAGCATTTGCAGCTTGTCCAGCTCGCCAAAATAAAAAATGTCGATACCGTTTCGCGCCAGCGCGCTCAGCCAGAAAAGATAAAGTGACAGGTAAAGTTGATTGAGGTTTTGCTGTTTACCTTCCAGCCAGTCACCCAGGGCATTGATCAAATCGAGCGTGATATCGCTCTCGTCCAGAAACGCCTGATGGGTAAAAAGGTAATCGGCAAGAGCCTGAGGCACCTGAGCCGCCAGCGCCGGGTTTTCAAAGTCCCTCAGGTAATGCTGAATCTGTTTTAAAAAATGATTTTGCATGATGTATTGTTGTTTTCGCGCGGGATGTATCATGGATACTACCAGCCGCCAATACGAGCAAACGCACGATTACCTCCCTTCCAGCCTGCTAATCTCTGGCAATAACGTACTGGGCAGGGATTATCAGGCCACGCTCACCAGCCGGAATGAAATTTCGTACAGCGCATTCAGCCCTGGGTAAATTTCACCAATCACCTGTTTAAGCTCTGCCAGCGTCATGTTCTCCTGGCGGGCGTGTTCATCGTCCAAATCATCAAGCAGTACCGGCGTCACGCCGATCACATCGATAGTACAGAAATAGACGTCATCTTCGTAGCGGCCCACGCGCAAACGCTGGCCCGGCTGGAAATGGGATTCGCTGCTGTCGCGCAGGGTAATGGTTTTGAGTCCGGCGACAATGTCGTGCTCAAAGCGGCGGAAAAAAGTGATGTCGTTGGCCATGCTGCCTCCTGATAAACATTCGGCAGCATGATAAATCCCTTAAACGAACGGCGCTAACGGATCCGCCGTTTCAAAGGCGATTTTTCTGTCTGCCACCGTCGGATAAATCAGTTCCTGGGTAATCGACAGCTTAATTTTCTTCGCCTCTTCACGCACGTGGGTCACCTTCTGCTCCCAGCCTTCAGTGAATACCGCGCCCCAGTTGCCGAGGTCGAGGCAGGTGACGTAGTTAATCTGGCGATAAGGCAACGGCGCCACGTCCAGCAGGCTTGCCGCCACGTTATAGCCCACAAAGCGGCCCAGCATGATGGCATGCTGGCAGGTCATCAGCGCCAGGTTCCCCAAATCATCCGTCTCGGCACGAGCAACGTCACCGGTGGCAAAAATGGCTGGCTGCCCTTCCACTCGCAAAAATGCATCCACGTGCAGACGACCCTGTTTATCACGCGGGGCGCTAATCTGCTCCGTTAAAGGACTGGCCTGCACGCCAGCGGTCAGAATCACCGTGCTGGAGGCAATACGCTCGCCGTCGGCCAGCACAATGCCCTGGGCATCAACTTCGAGGACGTCGGCATTCAGACGCCACTCCACGCATGTTTATTTCCTATAGCAAAATAACTACTTTGTATTTGCAGTTTAATAACTGGCTTGTCATCAATGGAGTATATAGGATATATCATGTACTCTTACCACAAATTTATACCACCATGCGAATTAACCTGACGAAACATTCGATATCCGTCAATAATTTAGACGGTAACGTATAGGGATTGACTACAATGAAAGCATCTGGCCGTAAGCTCGCAACTCTGGCTGTATTAATTAGCCTGGTAACCCCCTTTAGCTACGCAAGTGAATTAGTTATAGCCCAACCTGCTTCCGCCACCGCGATGGATCCGGGTTTTCTTAAAGAAGCCGCCACCCTGGTGGACAATATTTTCGATACTCTGGTCCTGCGTGATAAAAACATGCAGCTTCAGCCCGGCCTTGCAACATCCTGGAAAGCGCTGGATGACACAACCTGGCAATTCGATCTGCGCCCCGGCGTCACCTTCACCAACGGTGAACCGGTTAACGCTGCGGCGGTGAAATTCTCCATCGACCGCATCCTTGACCCGGCCAACCACGCGCCAACCATTTCTTACATCCGCACCATTAAGTCGGTTGAAGTCACCGGCGACCATCAGGTTCGCATCCACACCGACGGCCCGGACCCACTTCTGCCTACGCGCATGAGCCGCTATCCGACCTATATCGTACCACCCGCTTATGTAAGTAAAGTCGGTGCTGCGGAATTTGCACGAAAACCTATTGGTAGTGGAGCATATACATTAAAAGAATTTATACCAGATGAACGTGTGGTTATGCAGGCTAATCCACATTATTGGCGTGGAAAACCGGCAATTGACCAGGTCACATGGCGCCCAATTCCGGAAGCGACCGCCCGCATTACCGCCCTGTTAACAGGGGAAGTACAGCTGGTTGACAGCGTTCCGGCCGACCTGGTTTCAACGCTGAAAAACAAGCCCGGCATTCATCTTGAGCAGGTGAAAGGCGGCGGCCTGACGATTTACCTCGGCCTGAAGAATGGTGAGAAACCGTTAAGTGATGCCCGCGTTCGCCAGGCACTGTCGCTGGCGCTGAATCGTCAAGCCTACACCAGCCAGCTGCTGCATGGTTTTGGCACGCCAACCGGTACCATGGCTGGCGCGAAGGACTTTGGCTACCTCAATGTTCCGGCACCTGAGCAGGATGTTGCCAAAGCTAAAGCTTTGCTTAAGGAAGCGGGTTACCCGGACGGCTTTACGCTTAAATTCCAGGCGCCGCGTCGCTATATTGCCAGCGCTGAAGTCGCCCAGGCGATCGTTCAGGATTTGGCCGCCATTGGCGTGAAAGCGCAGCTTGAAGTGCCTGAATGGTCCGTCTATACCCAGCAGGTGGCCTCCGGCAAACAGGCTGAGATGTACATGCTGGCATGGGGCTCAACCCAAACGCTGGATGCCGATGCCGCGCTGTACCCTATCCTGCACTCCGGCGAGCCGTACTCCACGGTCAGCAATCCTGAGCTGGATAAGCTGCTGAACGCCAGCCGCTCCACGGTCGATGCGAAAAAGCGTGAAGTTATCCTGCAGGATATCCAGAAAGTTGTCGCCAAAGAGCAGCCGCTGATCCCGCTGTACCGTGAGGATTCTCTGTATGCCAATAGCGATAATCTGACCTTTACCGGCCGCGCCGACGCGCGTATCCCGCTGTATGACCTGAGGCTGAAATGATTTTCCCCGGACGCGCCCTTACCCGTCGCCCTCGTCGCCTGATTTCAGGTGACGGTGCGCTGGGGGGCTTATTGCTTGGCATAGTGATTCTGCTGGCAATGGTGGCCCCGTGGCTGCCTTTGCCCGACCCGTTAACCAACAACCTGGCGGATACGTTCCTGCCGCCGGGCAGCGATACGGCGAGCGGCATGCATTGGCTTGGTACCGATCAGCTCGGGCGCGATTTGCTGGCAAGGATCCTGGCGGGTACCCGCCTTTCCTTGACGGTGGTGTTACTGGCGGCGGCAATTGCCGCCGTTATCGGCACCCTGCTGGGCATGCTGGCAGGCTACATTGGCGGCTGGCTGGATGCCGTCATCATGCGCCTGATGGACATCCAGCTGGCGGTGCCGTTTATTTTGCTTATTTTGCTGGTGATGGCGCTGTTTGGCACCTCGCTGGAAAACATTATTCTGATCATGGGCGTGACCAGTTGGGCGATTTACGCCCGGGTGGCGCGCGCCAAAACGCTTGAGCTTCGCGAGCTGGAATACATCGAAGCGGTTCGCGCGATGGGCTTTTCCACGCCGCGTATTTTGCTGCGGCATATTCTCCCTAACCTCGCCACGCCGCTGGTTGTGCTGCTGACGTTGGATATCCCAAGGCTGATTGTGCTTGAAGCCTCTATCGGCTTTCTCGGGATGGGGATCCAGCCGCCCACGCCTACTCTCGGCAACCTGATTGGCGAAGGACGCTCTTACATGCTGCTGGCGGAATGGCTTGTCCTGTGGCCAGGGCTGATTATCGCGGCGCTGGTTGTTGGCTGTAACCTGCTCGGCGATAGCCTGCTGCGTAAAACCCACACGAGGCTTGACTGATGCTGCGCTACATTCTTTCCCGCTTCGCGCAGGCCGTGCTGGTGATGTTTGGCGTCTCGCTGCTGATCTTTTATAGCCTGCACCTGACCGGCGACCCTGCCGCGGTGATGATGCCACCCGGTTCTTCCCAGCAAGAAATAGACAACTTCCGCCACGCGATGGGCTTCGATCGCCCGCTGCTCTGGCAATACGGTCATTACCTGAACGGCCTGCTGCATGGCGATCTTGGCCTGTCGTTGCGCTACGAACAGCCGGTGACCGAGCTTATCGCCCAGCGCGTGCCCGCCACGCTGCTGCTGGCCGTTTCCGCGCTCGCATGGAGCACCGTGGTGGGCCTGCTGCTCGGCCTTATCAGCGCCGTCTGGCGTAACAACTTCTGGGACTTACTCGCCCGCCTGTTTGCCTTCAGCGGCCAGGCCGTACCGGTGTTCTGGCTCGGCCTGCTGATGATTATCTGGTTCAGCCTGCATCTGCGCTGGCTGCCCTCCAGCGGCTACGGCACCTTCAGCCATCTGATCATGCCGGCCATCAGCCTGGGGGCCTATTACATGAGCGCGATTGCGCGTCTGGTGCGCGCCAGCCTGATTGATGTGCTTGCGCAGGATTACATCCGCACGGCGCAGGCCAAGGGACTAAGTTCGTGGCGGATCCTGATCCGTCACGGCCTGCGCAATGCGCTGATTCCGGTGGTCACCGTTCAGGGGATGTATTTTGCTTCTCTGCTCGGCGGGGCGCTGGTCACCGAAATTATTTTTGCCTGGCCCGGCATTGGTCGCCTTGCGGTGCAGGCCATTCAGAACCGTGACTTCCCGCTGGTACAGGCGATTGTCCTGCTGGCCGCGCTGGTGTTTGTGGTGGTGAACCTGATCATTGATTTGCTGTACGTGGTACTGAACCCGAGGATCCGGCTATGAAGTCACTCGATGCAACGCTGGACCTGCTGCACCATCTGACGCCTTTCCGCAGCGTGGCGGGCAACATCGACCAGCAGCGTGACCTCGCGCTATGGCTTGAGCGCTGGCTGGTTGAAGAAACCGACGCCGAAGTGCTGTATCCGGTGAGCCAGCAGTTTCATGACAGCGCACCGCCACTCGTGCATGCACGGATTGATATCGGCTCGCCGCGTACCCTTGTGCTGTACAACATGTACGACGTGATGCCCGCCGAAGAAGAAGGCTGGGAGGTCGACCCGTTTGTCGGCGGCCTCAAACACTGGTCGGATAAAGGCGACGTTTTTATCTCTCGCGGTGCAGAAAATAACAAAGGACCGCTGGCGGGCATGCTGATGGTGGTCCGCGATCTCTATCACTCCGGCCGCCTGCACACCAACATTGAAATCCTGCTGGAAGGCGAAGAGGAAATTGGCAGCGGCAACCTGCGGCGCTACCTCGCCCGTCAGCCTTGCCCGGTTGCCCCGGCAGAAGCGGTGCTTTTCCCTTCCCTGTGCGAATACGGCGGCGGTGCACCTCGAATTTACCTGGGCTTCACCGGCCGCAGCGGTGGCCGTCTGGTGGTCAAAGGCGGCAGTTGGGGCGGGCCGAAAGCAGCGATTCACGCCAGCAACGCGGCGTGGATCGATAATCCCGTCTGGCGGCTGGTACAGGCGTTAAGCACTCTTGCGCCGCCTCACGCTAATGGCGTACTCGAAACGGGCGAACTGGATGAAGAAGCCAGTTCGATTCTCGACGACCTTGCGCTCGACTTTAACCTGGCCGACGAACTGACTTTCCGTCGCAGCGAGAAGTTCTCCATCAGCGGCGACAGCTACGGCAATCTGGCTTATCTGCTAGGCAGCGCGGTACTGAACGTTTCGGAGATAGCCAGCCTGCCGCGTGGCGCTCAAGGCGTGCTCCCCCCGGAAGCCTTCGCCGATGTAGTGCTCAGAACGCCGCCCATCGTTGATGCCGAACGCCTGATGCAGCGCATGAAGGAACAGCTCGCCAGCCCGTCGCTGGCTGGGGCAGTGCTGGAGCCAGGGGACAGCTATCCGGGCTACCGCTTCAGCATTGATGACGCGGGCGTGCTTGAACTGATGGCGAGTTATCACCAGCAGCAGGCAAAACCGCAAATCTGGCCCTGGGCGCCCGGCTGCGCGCCTGCTTACGCTTTCTCCGCCGTTGCCCCTGCCTTTTTGATAGGCGGCCTGGGCTACGGCGGTAACGCCCACGGCGTGAATGAATTCGTCACGCTCAGAGGCTTACAACGCTACCAACAGTCGCTCAATGACTGGCTACTCGCCTTTTAAATGATGGCCAGCACCCGGGAACCAGACAGGATAATGCATGAAAAATGTGAATGATTTTGAACGTGTTACGCTAGGATTCTTCCCCACGCCGCTGGAGTCTTTGCCGCGGCTTAGCGAAACGCTGGGCCTTAACGTAAAGATTAAGCGCGACGATTACAGCGGTTTTGGCGGCGGCGGTAACAAAGTCCGCAAACTGGAATACCTGATGGCCGAAGCCTGTCGCGAAGGCGTAAAAGTGGTGATCACCACCGGCGGGCACCAGTCTAACCACGCGCGAATGGTCGCGGCTGCCGCGCGTAAATTTGGCATGAAGCCGGTGCTGGTTTTACGTGGCGATGAGCCACAGACTTACCAGGGCAACCTGCTGCTGGATAAACTGTTTGGTGCCGAACTGCAGTTCCTCGACCCGGAAGGCTATTTCACCCAAA
Source organism: Cedecea neteri NBRC 105707 = ATCC 33855 (assembly GCF_001571265.1). Classification (GTDB taxonomy): domain Bacteria; phylum Pseudomonadota; class Gammaproteobacteria; order Enterobacterales; family Enterobacteriaceae; genus Cedecea; species Cedecea neteri. The sequence goes on from NZ_BCTL01000066.1 coordinate 14,880, forward strand.
TTGAAGGCGCGATGCAGGCTCATGCCGACGCGGCAGCAGCGCGCGGTGATAAACCGATGATCATTCCTCTTGGCGGCGCAACGGCGCTGGGCGCGCTGGGCTACGTTCGTGCCGTTGAGGAAATGGATGCCCAACTTCGCGCCGCGGGCGAATCCGCCCCGGACATTATCGTGGCCCCAACAGGCTCCGGCGGAACCCTCGCCGGGCTGTACGTTGGCGCCCGTCGCTACTGGCCAAAAACCAAAATTATCGGCGTCAGCGTGAGCGCCAAGGCCGACTGGTTCCAGACGCGTATTTCGGCGATGGCCGATGACTGCGCCCGCCTGCTGGACTGGGATCAAAGCTGGCAACCGCAGGATATCTGGATTGAAGACGGCTTCGTCGGCAGCGCCTACGGCGTCCCTTCTGACGGCGGCATTGAGGCCATTTATCAGGTCGCTCAGCAAGAAGGCGTGCTGCTGGATCCGGTTTACACAGGTAAAGCGATGCACGGTTTAATCACCCTCGCAAAAGAAGGCCGTATTGCCGCCGACAGCAGCGTTATTTTCATGCACTGTGGGGGCTCTCCGGCGCTTTATCCGTTCGCTCAAAAACTTCTGGAGCACTGATCATGCAGATAGTGAACCGTCAGCAGGTAGCCGAACTCGGCGGCAATGACCCGATTAAGGCGTTGCAGGACATTGAGGACACCGTGCGGCTGCTAAGAAGTCGCGAGGCGGTGATGCCGGCGGAAACCCATGTCGACCTCGACACGCCGCTGGGCAAAGTTTACGCCCTTCCGGCCAGGGTTGGCGGACGGTTCAATGCCACAGGCGTGAAATGGACGGCGCATCGCCCTCGCGCTGCTGACGGCTATCCGCAGGCTATGGCAACGACATTGCTTAACCGTGCGGACAACGGCTTGCCGATAGGCCTGGTGGAAAGCGGCAGCCTGACCGCGACTCGCACCGCCGCCGTGTCCGCCCTCGTCTTAAAGCTGGCGGCTCCTCGCCGTCCTTCACGCGTCTTATTGCTTGGCGCTGGCGTTCAGGCTCGAGCCCATCTCGATATGCTGGCCGCACATTTTCCCGAGCTGGAAATGGTCTACTGCTGGAATAAAACGCCGGAGCCGCTCGCCGATATGCTTAGCCATTCTGGCGACCTGCCCTGGCCCGTCACGCAGTTTGAAACACTGAGCGATGCGCTGCGTCTGCACTGGGATGCGCTGATAACCTGCACCAGCGCCAGCGAGCCGTTTTTACGGCCTGGCATCTGGCGTGCGGGGACGCTGGTGCTGCAAATTGGCTACCACGAAGTGGCTTTTGAAACGATTGCCGCCGCCGACAAAGTGGTGGTAGATCTCTGGGGCGACTTCAAGCTCACTAGCGCCAAAAGCCTGTTCCAGATGTACCGCGCCGGGCTTTTTGACGAACAAAACGTCGCGGCAGATTTAACCAATTTACTGGTCGATGGCTGGCGCCCTGCGGAAACGGACAAGGTTTATTTTTCCTCTTTCGGCCTTAACGTGTTTGATATCGCCCTTGCCGCTCGCGTACTGCAGGCTGCCGTAGACCAGGGCAAAGGCAGCAATCTGCCTTTTGGCTGGGAGGCTGCAGATGCTGATTAGCGCCAGCGAATTGCAAAGGCGCATAGCCGCCGGAGAGCAATTTGCGTTACTCGACGTGCGTGAACGGGAACAGTGGCAAACCGCTTCATTACCCGGCGCGCTGAGCCTGAACGTCTACGACTATTTTGTTCCCGACTCCACGCCGAAAGGTTACGACGCGATGGCCGGGGCCTTTGTTCATGCCTGGCAACAGCTAAAGATCGCGAGCGGCGCCACGCCAGTGTTCTTCGAGCAAAGCGTGGGGATGCGTTCCCCGCGTGGGCTGTGGTTCTTATGGTTTGCCCTCGGGACTGACGGGCTGATTTTAGACGGCGGCGTGGATGCCTGGGCCGCTGCAGGCGGGAAACTAATGCCTGCCAACGGCGCGCAGGCGGTTGTCTCTGCTATTGGGGCCCCTGTTTGCCAGCCCGCCACGCCGCAGCTGGCCGCTACCCGCTGCGAAACGATCGACGCCGATCCGGCCACAACGCTGCTGCTCGATGCCCGCAGGCCAACGGAATATGACGGCAGTTTCGTACACGAGTGCTGCGCCCGAGCCGGACGAATTCCCGGCTCAAAACTCCTTTATTGGGAAGATGTTGTCGAGAATGGCCGATTTAAATCCGCCGAAGCCCTGGCCCACCTTGTCGCCGAGGCCGGGTTTACGCCGTCAAAAAGAGTGATAATCTGGTGCCACCGTGGTGCTCGCGCCGCCACGGTGCTTGTTGCGCTTAAACTTGCAGGTTACCAGGATGTGGCCGTTTACGTCGGCTCCTGGCACGAATGGGCGAGCCACCCGGAACTACCGTTGCTTAGCGGCGGCTATTAAGGTCAATTTGTAGTGTCAGTGATTCAGGCTACCAGCGGCCGTAAGGATATTTTTTATCTTTAATAAAATCCTCGGTATCTTTTCCGTATTCATAGCCGTTAGAAAACCGAGTGACACCTTTGCAAATATCTAACTTATCCCCTGATACGGTTTTCAGGACGGACGGCGTCACGCGGTAATTAGGCTCAGAACCACTTCCCTGTAACCAGACGGCCACTTTCCCCTCTGGAGCCAGGCCAATTTGCACTCGGTCGTAATACACCGTTCTTCCCCGGTAACCGGGGAACTCACTCGGCCTGAGCATTTTTTCCAGGACAGGTTTAGGAATAGTCAGTGCAGTTTCATACACCTTCTTATCGATAATCGAGTCCCAGCAAAAAATAATATGCCGGGGTGGACGCTCAACGTGATTCCAGTAGCCTCCGGACACACGGTCTTTGACGTTCCACTCACCGATAACGTCGGGCAGAGTAGATGTGCGGTTCAGGGTGTTAAACTCATAAACTTTGCCATTGGCATCCTGAACAACGGCGTAGGTCACAAGGGCGGGCAACGCTTTGGGCGTGAAAAAGTCAAAGGTCCACTTTGTCGGCATAGCATTTTGAGGAGCCGTTTCTGATAAAGGTTTTCCCTGGCAGGCCGTCAGCAGAATCAACGGTAAAAACCAGGTTGTGCGAGTTATTTCCATATTTTATTCCCGTCCATATCGTAAATTGTTCGCTGCCAGCGCTCGTCCGGCCGGTTGGTGAATGTCACCAGCTTCGCCGGTTTAACTGCCCCACTGATCATACCCTGACCGTTCCGCACCACGCCGTTCCAGTTGGCCGAGCAGTGAATATATTTTTCTGCCAGCATCTCAATTTCCGGCGAGGAAAAGCCGGCGGCATGCTGCCCGTTCCGAACGGCGCGGCCCATTACCATCGCTTTTTCACATAAAGCATTTAGATCTGCAGTTAACGCAAAATCTGGCACAGTTTCATCAATAGGATCAAACACCACCCCGGCATCCTGCGCCGCATCGAGCATCACCCTCAGCACTACCTTCGACCAGTCGTTATTCGTCGGGCGGTCAATGACCAGCGCAGCCCCGCTACGCTTTTGCAACGTGCCGTAGCGGTCTGCTGGCATTTTGTTGTCATGCCAGGTATCTATGCTGACCTCCACGGAGTGCAGCAGTGGCGCTATCGCCGGATAACCGTCCATCGCTTTGAGCTGTTCGCAGGTCTGCTGATAAATTTGTGTTTCAGTATCTGGTGTAGGAAGGGGAACGGTTTCAAACTGTGGCCGGGTAAGGAAATAGGCCTCGTGCTCAGCAGGATTGTAGCCACCGCCAATGTCGGAGTGCGCCCCGGGCAGCGCCAGCTCCGGCCACGCCGGTTTCACGCTGTTCAGCGCGAAGTTAAACCTGCATTCGTGCTGCGCGGTAATATGGAACACCTTGTCTGCTACGCCCGGCCTTAGCAGCAAATTCACATCCCCGGTATCGGCGCTGTGAGGGTTGAGGCCGTTAACCGGCGTCCCGATGGCGGCGACGGTATCAAATATTCCCAGAAAGCGCGTTTTGCCTCCCGGCGTCCCGGAAAATTCCACACCATCCAGCCCCGACTTAATCGCCGCGATGACCGCACGTTCCTGACTGAAGACCCGGTTGGCAAAGTGGCGCGCTGCTGCTGCGCCTCGGCTGAAGCCAAAAATATCAAACTTCAGCTCTTTAATGGTGCAGGACCGGGCATCGGCGTGTCTGTCTAAATAGCCCTGAATACCGGCGGCAAGCGCCGCGACTGCTTTATCGGTTTTACCCACCACGCCAGTATCGCCCTGACCAGTTCCCATTCCGTAAATACTGTCGCCTGCCCCGTCTTCCGTAGCAATGCCTTCAATATAAATCGCATACTGGCCTGCTCCGGTATCGGGTTTTATTTCCGGGTTATAAAGCGTATGTAGCCAGTGTACGTTACTGTAGTAGCCGAGATAGCCTCCGGCCGCGGTGCCACTGACTCCACGCTTGAGCCGGATACACTGTTCTAACGCAGATGTAGACTCCGCATCATTCATCCCAAAATGTTCACCGGTACAGGCGGCCTGCCGGGCGCCGCTGTTGTTCGCGTTGTTGCCGGTGCCATCAAAAAACACGCCGATGGTCAGCGTGATTTCACGCTTCTTCTTCGCGGCCTGCGCACGCTGTTCAGGCTCTGCACCTGAGTTATCCTTAGGCGTTTTTTTAGCTGAAGCGGAACTTGCCACTACCTTTGAGTACTTTGTCGAAGAAACGGTTTCTTACACATAGCAGTCAGGTATAGATAGCGTGAACCTAGCTTTACAGGGACATGAACTGATACTGTCAAGTGTTCCCGCTAATCGCTGCGTTTCATCCATAAAACTATCCGTGCCACCTAAAATCTTATAGGTGACACCTGGATTTTTTCCGCAGGAGACTAAATCACCTTCACGGGCAGCATTAGCGTCGTACCATATAACTGTGGGGTCTCCAGTGAGTATTTTTCCACCGCAGGTGGTGCGATCCCCAACCCGGAGGTAATAGCCTGTTGCCATAAATCCCTCTATTCGTTGCGTGTATTTTCCCGGCGGTCATTTTACAGCCAATCGCTATAGGCACAACAAAAAGTGGACTTAAGTGAAATTTACTTGATAACAAACAGAACACGAGGTTCTATCTTCGATTTATCTCTTGCAGTGATCATCGACCTCTAGCTGCGGGCCGTTATTAGGCAGGGCTTTGTCACCCCACCTTTCGCAGTTTCAGCGCCTGCTGAATATCCGGCGCGGCGGCAATCAGTTGCTTCGTGTATTCATGCTGCGGCCTGTCCAGCACCTGTTTTGTTGCTCCGGTTTCTACTATTTCACCGCGATACAGCACCGCAACTCTATCGCACGCCTGCCGCACGGCCCCAAGATCATGGCTGATAAACAGGACGGTTAAACCCAGGCGGTCCCGCAGATCGGCGAGCAAGGCCAGGATCTGGCCTCGTACGGAGAGATCGAGCGCCGAAACGGCTTCATCGGCCACCAGCAGCTCGGGTTCAAGCGCCAGCGCGCGCGCAATCGCAATGCGCTGACGCTGCCCGCCGGAGAAAGCCGACGGCAGACGATCCGCCGCCGAGGCATCCAGCCCAACCAGCTCCAGCAATTCGCGAACGCGGCTTTGAACTTCCCCCGCAGGCCTTAATTTATGCACGCGCAGCGGTTCGGCAATTTGCTCACCCACAGCCATTTTGGGATCGAGGCTGGCGTAGGGATCCTGGAAGATAATCTGCGCCCGGCGGCGCATCCCCAGTTGCTGCTCACGGCTGGCGCGACGTACGTCCAGACCATCAAAAATAATGGTGCCGCTGTCGGCCGGAATTAAGCCGATCGCCGCCCTGCCGAGCGTCGTTTTACCCGAACCAGACTCGCCGATCAGCCCGACAATTTCGCCCCGCTCAATTTCAAGGCTGGTAGGTTTAAGCACCGTCTGACGGCTGGCAGGAAAAAACGGCAGCGCATGCGCCTGCGGGTAACTTTTGGTGAGCTGCGACAGCTGCACCAGCGGTGAACGGGTAACGTCTTTGCGCCGGGCGGGCTGAGGCTCCGGCTGAGAAGCGGCAATTAGCCTGCGGGTATAGTCGGCCTGCGGATGGGTTAGCAACGTTGGCACGTCGCCCTGCTCAACAATATTGCCCTGATACAGCACGCAGGCGCGGTCTGCATAGCGGGCCACCACGCTCAAATCATGGGTAATGAATAAAATGCCCATCGCCATGTCCTGCTGCAGTTCCTGCAACAGGGCCAGAATCTGCGCCTGAATAGTGACGTCCAGCGCGGTGGTGGGTTCGTCGGCAATCAGCAGCGCGGGCTTGCAGCTAATGGCGCTGGCAATCATCACCCGCTGGCGCATACCGCCGGAAAGCTGGTGAATATACTGTTTTGCCCGCTGCTCAGGGTTCACAATCCCGACCCTGTCCAGCAACGCGACTGCCTCACGATGCGCCTGCTTCCAGCTGAGTTTTTGGTGGCGTACCAACACTTCCGCGATTTGCTCTCCCACTTTCAGCACCGGGTTCATGCTGCTCATCGGTTCCTGAAAAATCGTGGCAATTTGCTGCCCACGAAGCTCGCGCGGATAGGCTTTGCCAACCGCCGAGACAACCTGCCCGTTAAACGCCACGTCGCCGCCTGTTTGCCGGACGCCGGCCGGAAGTAGCCCCATAACCGCCAACGAGGTTAAGGTTTTCCCTGAGCCAGACTCCCCCACCAGCGCAACAATCTCCCGGCGTGCAACGCTGAATGACGCGTCCTTCACCAAAGGTTTACCTTCCAGCGTACTGATGCAAAGTGAATTAACGGTTAATAGCGGAGTTTGCTCGGTCATATGGGTTCCAGATGGGCGCTAACATCGTGATTTTTGAGACTATAATATCTGCCCAGGCACCACAAGATGATTTGCTGATAGCTTATTCATTTGGTCTTACTCTCCGGCGTTATTTATACTTCACTCATACCAACTTGATGTGATTGCCGGCATGACGACCCAAGCCGTGTGGCGCAGATATTGGTAAAGCTACAACTTTTCCCGTAATACCTATTGATAATAGGCTCATGACGTCAATCTTTAGGTTTTACTTTATGACTGGCTAAAATTAATTTAGACATTAAATATCCTTCAACAAGCTCACTTTCATTTCACGCCTCCGCAAGTCTATGTTATCAAAGTGTAGATAAAGGGTGTGTGTATAATTAATACCACAGCAATATCATTGAGTTACCTATTAATTAATTCAGTTATAAACATACTGGCTTTTAACAAAGCTTAATAGATATAAATTCTACCTATCTAAGATGGGAATAATTACCCTGTCATCGTAAGATGATGGCCTTAACAAGAAATGGTGTGAAGGAAAAAAGAGTTGAAACGCATTATCAAGTTCCATCCAGGCCGTATCAGCCATTAGTACAAAATTCAGAAAAAAGCAGACCTAAATTCGATGCATTATTTATCACCACTGACAACCCACATTTTTATTACCCAGTAAATATAAAAATATTTAAAGCAGCACATCAAATCCAGCCAGTCTATCATTAAAATAAGGAGCATGAAGTGAAGGTGGATTTATCAAAATATCTTGAGCTTGATTTTAAAAAAACACACGAGATTTACACCAAGGAAAAAAACATTGATGGGATTTGTTTTGGGGCATCATTGCAATGGGCTACTGACGTTCTTAGACTAGTCGCTGGGGACAAGACATCTGCTGGGTTAGACATTATAAATCGAATGAGATTTATGAATGTAAGCCATAAAAATCAAAGTGCTTATGAGCACATTTTTTCTAAATCACCACAGCAATCAAAAAAAATAATAGCGGATATACTCAATCGACAGGAGGATTTTTTATCCCATCGTTATGATTATAAAATGCGCTACAGTGTGACAGATGGAGACACTATAGATATTTTAGTTCAGGATTTTCTTAATAATGAACCAGAGTATAACAATAT
>NZ_BCTL01000067.1 GCF_001571265.1 Cedecea neteri NBRC 105707 = ATCC 33855
ACCAATTAAAGCTTTCCTCTTATTTGAAGCCGACTCCGATCAGTGCAGAAATGATTCCCCCCCCACATATCGACCATCACGCGTAGCAATGACATAGCCTGAAATAGCAGGCAGCATTGAGATTGACGCGGTGAGTTTTTTCTCCAGCTCTTCATCTTCGGACTTGACCAGGGCCTCAACACAATCGTTATCCAGCAAAATAGTATTTTGCCATAGCGCATTCTCTAAAATTTTTAGCTGCTGCTTGATAAATAAAGCCGCGATATTATGAACAAAACCCTCATTCTCTTCATTTAATGTGACTTTCAGCTGATTATAACTTACGCAGGCAATGATAGTGCTAAAAACGACCAATACAGAGATAATAATAACAAACAGGAAGTTTATTTTCCTGGCGTAAGAAAAATCCTTTTTTATTAAATCACTAATCACTGATTTTGGCACCATGGCGACAAATGAAAATTCGCGAGGATTATGGCGTTAATTTTTACATGGATGATGATCACGATCATTTTAAAAACAAATTTCCGCTATTCGGAAATATAATTTCAGGGTAAAGGGAAGCTTTATTTCCCGAAAATTTTATGGGCACCGCATGCGGTGCCCGAACATTATGCCCAGCGATCGTGGATGGCAAACAGCAAAGCGTTGCGCTGCTGGTTGACCAGGCATTTACGAATGGCATGAATGCGCATATTGCGCCGTGACTGGCTTTCCAGCCAACGCGCCCTGCGCTTTTGCGTTTGACGCTGCATACGCCAACGCCCAACTTCCGTTCTGCTACGTCTCATGTCTACGACTCAATTTTCCAAAAAAGACGCGTCATTATAGAACCTTCTGCCGGGCAAACCATCCGTTTTGCGTATACTTTTAGTATTAAGCAATGAAAGTTCTGCGTACACTCTCAACTCTTCGGTTTCAAAAGGATTTTTAAGGCATGACAACCTTCTATACCGTGGTGAGCTGGCTGGTCATTCTCGGCTACTGGCTGCTTATCGCCGGCGTTACGCTGCGTATATTGATGAAACGCCGCGCCGTCCCTTCGGCAATGGCGTGGCTGTTGATCATCTATATTCTGCCGCTGGTCGGGATTATTGCCTATCTCTCCGTAGGAGAACTGCACCTCGGCAAACGCCGGGCAGAACGCGCCCGCGCCATGTGGCCTTCTACCGCTAAGTGGCTCAAGGACCTGAAGAACTGCAAGCATATCTTTGCCTCAGAAACCAGCGAGGTCGCCAGTTCACTGTTCCAGCTTTGCGAGCGCCGCCAGGGCATTGCCGGCGTGAAGGGGAATCAACTTCAGCTGTTAACCAGTTCAGATGACACCATGCAGGCGCTGATCCGCGATATCCAACTGGCGCGCCATAACATTGAGATGGTGTTCTATATCTGGCAACCCGGCGGCATGGCCGATCAGGTGGCAGAATCATTGATGGCTGCAGCACGGCGCGGTATTCATTGCCGCTTGATGCTCGACTCCGCGGGCAGCGTCGCCTTCTTCCGCAGCCCGTGGGCCAATATGATGCGTAACGCGGGTGTTGAGGTGGTCGAAGCGCTGAAAGTTAACCTGATGCGTGTTTTCCTGCGTCGTATGGACCTGCGCCAGCACCGCAAGATGGTGATGATCGATAACTATATTGCCTATACCGGCAGCATGAACATGGTCGATCCTCGTTTCTTCAAGCAGGATGCCAACGTCGGTCAGTGGGTCGATTTGATGGCGCGTATGGAAGGCCCGGTCGCCACAGCAATGGGCATCGTTTACTCCTGCGACTGGGAGATAGAGACCGGGAAACGGATTCTCCCTCCGCCGCCGGATGAAAACATTATGCCGTTTGAAGAAGCCAGCGGCCACACAATCCACACTATCGCTTCAGGGCCTGGTTTCCCGGAAGATTTGATTCATCAGGCGCTGCTGACCTCCGTTTATGCCGCGCGTGAATACCTGATCATGACGACTCCATACTTCGTGCCGAGCGATGACCTTCTGCATGCGATTTGCACCGCAGCGCAGCGAGGGGTGGACGTCAGCATTATCGTTCCGCGTAAAAACGATTCTCTGCTGGTCGGTTGGGCAAGCCGCGCCTTCTTTACCGAGCTGCTTGCCGCAGGCGTGAAGATTTATCAGTTTGAAGGCGGCCTGCTGCACACCAAGAGCGTGCTGGTCGACGGCCAGCTAAGCCTGGTCGGCACGGTTAACCTGGACATGCGCAGCCTGTGGCTGAATTTCGAAATTACGCTGGTCATTGATGATGAAGGTTTTGCCGGTGATTTGGCGGCAGTGCAGGACGACTATATCTCCCGCTCACGGCTGCTGGACGCACATTTGTGGCTAAAACGCCCGCTCTGGCAGCGAATGGCCGAGCGACTGTTTTACTTCTTTAGCCCGTTGCTGTAAAACGTGGCGCATCAGCACTCGATAAGTGGATGTAGAGATGGAAATGGATCTGAATAACCGCCTGACCGAAGACGAGACTTTAGAACAGGCGTACGATATTTTTCTCGAGCTGGCGGGTGATAACCTCGATCCTGCCGACATTATTCTGTTCAATCTGCAGTTCGAGGAACGCGGCGGTGCGGAGCTGTTTGACCCGGCCGAAGACTGGCAGGAGCACGTCGATTTCGACCTGAACCCTGACTTCTTCGCCGAAGTAGTCATCGGGCTGGCGGATACCGACGGCGGCGAGCTGAACGATATCTTTGCTCGCGTCCTGCTGTGCCGTGAGAAAGACCATAAGCTTTGCCACATCCTGTGGCGTGAGTAATCATCCCTGCGCGGCCGTCAGGCCGCGCTGTTACTTCTCATTGGGCGGAAGATGCTCCCCGCAAGTTTTGCAGTAATGTGCATTGCTGGCATGATCCTGCTGATGACAGCGCGTACACTCCCTCACCGACCGCCTTCTTTGCAGATCCTGCGACATCTGCGCCGTTAAAATCCCTGTCGGGATGGCTATCACCGAATAACCAATCAGAATCAGCAGCGAAGCAACGAAGCGGCCCAGCGCGGTGTGCGGCACAATGTCGCCATAGCCGACCGTTGTCACCGTTACAACGGCCCAGTAGACCGCGACGCCCAGGCTGGTGAAACCGTTGGCCTTCCCTTCTATGCCGTACATCAGCGCACCCGCTGCAACCATCACAATGGCAATAAACGAGTAGAACAGGATCAGCTGATTGCTGGCGTTAATCAGGCTGCGCCACAGGCTTTTTAGCGCGGGCATGTAGCGCAAGAGTTTGAGAATGCGGAGCACGCGGATGGCGCGCATCGCTCGCCAGGCAAAATAGTAGTGAATAGCAAATTCTGGCCACAGCCACAGCACATACAGCGGCAGCATGGTTGCCAGGTCAATAATGCCCCAGAAGCTAAACACGTAGCGGATGGGCTGTGGCCAGGTGAGCACGCGCAGCAGATATTCGCAGGTGAACAGCAGCGTAAAGATGATTTCCAGCCAGATAAACAGCTGCCATTCGCCGTAGGTTAGCCGGGGATCGCTCCCGACGCTTGATTCGGTAAAAACAACCGCAACGCTGAGCAGCGCCAGCAGGCCGCAAAACGCCTCGAAACGACGCCCTGAAAGGGTATTTTGATCAAACAGAAAGCGGTAAAGCAGCACACGAAGTGATGAAATGTTCCCTGCCACGGTAATCCTCGCAAAAAGAAAGGGCCAGCGCGGTGCTGGCCCCAGGCGAGATTATAGCGGGTCAACCTTCAGACAGGAAACCGCATGGCGGAAACTGCCTTCCAGCACCGGCCGCGTTTTTGCGCATTCCGGGCCGGCAATCGGGCAGCGGGTACGGAACACGCAGCCAGATGGCGGGTTGATTGGAGACGGAAGCTCCCCTTCCAGCAGCTGGATAGTTTTATTCTTTTCCAGGTCCGGGTCGGGGATCGGCACCGCCGACATCAGCGCCTTGGTATAAGGATGCAGCGGGTTGTGGTAAACCTCATCGTAGGTACCCAATTCAACCGCATGGCCCAGATACATGACCAGCACGCGATCGGAAATGTGCTTAACGACCGCGAGATCGTGGGCGATGAAGATTAACGACAGCCCCATTTCGCGCTGCAGTTTCTGCAGCAGGTTAACGACCTGCGCCTGAATCGACACGTCCAGCGCGGAGACCGGCTCATCACAGATGATGAGTTTTGGCTCAAGAATCAGCGCACGAGCGATACCGATACGCTGGCACTGGCCGCCGGAGAACTCATGCGGGTAGCGGTTGACAAGGTTGGGCAGCAGGCCGACTTTCATCATCATCGCCTTCACGCGGTCGCGCACTTCCTGCTTCGGCATTTTTGGATGATAGGTCAGCAGCGGCTCGGCGATGATATCGCCGATGTTCATGCGCGGGTTCAGCGAAGCCAGCGGATCCTGGAAGATCATCTGAATATCGCTACGCACGTCACGCCACTCTTCCGGCTTCATGCCCAGCAGATCTTTACCCAGCCAGGCTACGCGGCCATCGGTCGCTTTTACCAGACCAATAATGGCGCGGGCAAAGGTCGATTTACCACAGCCGGACTCGCCCACCACGCCAAGGGTTTCCCCTTCGTACAAACGCAGCGTCACGCCATCAACGGCTTTAAGGGTTTTTGAAGGCTGCCAGAACCATTGCTTACCGTCTTTGATGTCAAAGTGCACTTTCAGGTCAGCGATTTCTAACAGAACTTTTCTCTCTTCTGCAACGGTGCTCATGCTAATTCCTCCACCGGTCTAAAGCAGGCACGCAGGCGGCCATCACCAAACTGCTCCAGTGGCGGAGCACTATTACACGCTTCCATCGCAAACTGGCAGCGAGGCTGGAACGGGCACCCCTGCGGCAAGCGCAGCAGGTTCGGCGGGTTGCCAGGAATGGTCAGCAGAGATTCACCTTCAGCATCCAGACGCGGTACCGCGTTCAGCAGGCCGATGGAGTAAGGATGAACCGGCTTGTAGAACACGTCACGCGCGTTGCCGTATTCCATCGTACGCCCGGCATACATCACCAGCACTTTGTCGCAGATACCGGCCACTACGCCCAGGTCGTGGGTGATCATGATGATCGCCGTGTTGAACTCGCGCTTCAGCTCGTTCAGCAGCGTCATGATCTGCGCCTGAACGGTCACGTCCAGCGCGGTGGTAGGTTCATCAGCAATCAGCAGTTTTGGCCGGCACAGCAGCGCCATCGCAATCATCACGCGCTGGCGCATCCCGCCGGAAAATTCGTGCGGGAACATGCGCATACGCTTACGCGCTTCCGGCATTTTTACCGCATCCAGCATCCGCACAGACTCTTCAAACGCTTCCGCTTTACCGAGTTTTTTGTGCAGCATCAACACTTCCATCAGCTGATCGCCCACACGCATGTACGGGTTCAGCGAGGTCATAGGATCCTGGAAAATCATCGAGATTTGCTCGGCGCGCAGGCGGTTAAGCTGCGACTCCGGTAGGTTCAGGATCTCTTTGCCGTTGAATTTCGCAGATCCACCGATACGGCCATTGGCCGCCAGCAGGCCCATCAGCGCAAAGGCCGTTTGGGATTTGCCCGAGCCGGACTCGCCGACAATGCCGAGGGTTTCACCGGCACGAAGGCTAAAGTTAAGGTCATTTACTGCCGTGACGTCACCGTCGGGCGTGCCAAAGGTCACACGCAGGTCTTTTACGTCCAGCAGGACCTCAGATTTGTTCAGTGGAGCGGCCACCGGAGAGGTTTCAATCGTACTCATGGAGCGACTCCTTAACGATCTTTCGGGTCGAGGGCATCACGCAGGCCATCGCCGATAAAGTTAAAACAGAACAGCGTAATCACCAGGAAACCTGCCGGGAACAGCAGAAGCCACGGTGATACCTCCATGGAGTTCGCACCATCGCTCAGCAATGCGCCCCAGCTGCTCAGAGGCTCCTGCGTGCCGAGGCCCAGGAAGCTCAGGAAAGATTCAAACAGGATCATGCTCGGTACCAGCAGTGAGGCGTAGACCACCACCACGCCCAGCACGTTCGGCACGATGTGACGCAGAACGATGTTAATCGTAGAAACGCCGCCCACGTGTGCCGCTTCGATGAACTCTTTGCGTTTCAGGCTCAGGGTCTGGCCGCGCACAATACGTGCCATATCCAGCCAGGACACCATGCCGATAGCCACAAAGATCAGCAGGATGTTTTGCCCGAAGAAGGTCACCAGCAAAATAACGAAGAACATGAACGGGAAGGAGTTCAGGATCTCCAGCAAACGCATCATCACGGAGTCGATTTTGCCGCCGAGATAACCGGCCAGACAGCCGTAAAGCGTCCCGACAACAACCGCCACCAGCGCAGCTGCCACGCCTACCATCAGGGAGATACGTCCGCCAATGGCGACGCGCACCAGCAGATCGCGGCCTGATGAATCGGTCCCGAAGTAGTGACCTGATACCATGTCAGGGGCCGCAGACATCATGCCCCAGTCGGTATCAAAGTAGGTAAACTGCGACAGAACTGGCGCAAACGCCACGAACAGCGCAATCAGAACCAGCACAAACAGGCTGGTGATCGCCGCGCGGTTATGAATAAAACGGCGACGCGCATCCTGCCACAGGCTACGGCCTTCAACTTCCAGTTTTTCACTGAAGTTTTCCAGCGCCTCGCTGTTTTTCTTAGTCAACATTATGGCCACTCCAGCTTAGTAACGGATTTTCGGGTCGATAACGGCATACAGCACGTCAACCACCGCGTTGAACAGAATCGTCAGCGCACCGACCAGAATGGTCAGGCTGAGAACCAGTGAGTAGTCACGGTTCAGCGCCCCGTTAACAAACAGCTGCCCGATGCCCGGCAAGCCATAAATTGTTTCAATAACCATAGAGCCCGTGATGATCCCCACAAACGCGGGTCCGAGGTATGACAGGACCGGCAGCAGCGCAGGTTTCAGGGCATGGCGCAGCACAATACGACGCATCGGCAGGCCTTTAGCGCGCGCGGTACGGATAAAGTTAGAGTGCAGGACTTCAATCATCGAGCCGCGGGTAATACGCGCGATGCTCGCGATGTACGCCAAAGACAGGGCGATCATCGGCAGTATCATGTACTTCGGCGCCCCCCCATTCCAGCCGCCACCGGGCAGCCATTTAAGGGTGATAGCGAATATCAGTACCAGCAATGGCGCCACCACAAAGCTGGGGATAACCACCCCCGTCATGGCAAAGCCCATTACCGTGTAATCCCATTTGGTGTTTTGATTCAGGGCCGCAATCACGCCCGCCGTCACACCCAGCACAATGGCAAAGATGAAAGCAGCCGCGCCTAATTTTGCGGATACCGGGAAGCTGGACGCCACCAGGTCATTTACCGAATAGTCTTTGTATTTAAATGACGGTCCAAAATCCCCGTGCGCCAGCTGTTTTAAGTAGCTGAAGTACTGAGTCGTGATCGGATCGTTAAGGTGATATTTCGCTTCGATGTTGGCCATAACTTCTGGCGGTAACGTACGTTCACCGGTAAAAGGACTCCCCGGTGCGAGACGCATCATAAAGAAGGAAATAGTAATAAGAATAAAGAGTGTCGGAATTGCTTCCAGACAACGACGTAGAATAAATTTCAACATTGCCCGTACCTTCTGGCCTGTGCCTTTGCAGTGCGATGTAAATAAGACACGATGGGGCAGAGTTTATCCACCGGCCGAAACCGGTGGCTCCTGCCCCACGAATTGCCATTAATGTTTGATAATGTACAAGTCTCTTACGTAGACATTATCCATCGGGTCTTTACCGGTGTAACCACCTACCCACGGCTTAACCAAACGGGCGTTAACGTAGTAGTAAACCGGGACGATGGCTGAGTCTTTATCCAACTGCTGCTCAGCTTTCTCGTACAGCGCGGTGCGCTGGGCTTCGTCGGTCACTTTCAGCGTGTCGGCAATGATCTTATCGAACGCCGGGCTCTTATAGTGCGCGGTGTTGTTAGAGCTGTCGGACAGCATGGTGTTCAGGAAGGAAGTCGGTTCGTTATAGTCCGCACACCAGCCTGCACGCGCCACGTCGAAGGTACCCTGGTGACGGGTATCCAGGAAGGTTTTCCACTCCTGGTTCTCCAGCTTGACGTTCACCCCAAGGTTTTTCTGCCAGATAGACGCCACGGCGATAGCCAGCTTCTTGT
Organism: Cedecea neteri NBRC 105707 = ATCC 33855; assembly: GCF_001571265.1. Taxonomy (GTDB): domain Bacteria; phylum Pseudomonadota; class Gammaproteobacteria; order Enterobacterales; family Enterobacteriaceae; genus Cedecea; species Cedecea neteri. The sequence continues at coordinate 8,112 of NZ_BCTL01000067.1, forward strand.
GCAGATCGGAGGTGTTGTACAGCAGGTTGAAGGTCAGCGGCTTGTCTTTGGTGTAACCCGCTTCGGCCAACAGTTTTTTAGCTTCTTCGTTACGTTTATCCTGAGACCAGGTGAACCACTCTGGCGGCGTCAGTTTCGCGCCATCGGTGTACGGTGGAGTGTAACCATAAGCCGGCAGGTCGCCCTGGTTTTTCACTTTGTTCACGATGATGTCGCGATCCAGACCCAGTTTCAGAGCAGCACGTACGCGAGGATCGGTAAACGGCGCTTTCTGGTTGTTGATCTCGTAGTAATAAGTACACAGGTACGGATCGGCGTGAACTTCAGTTGGGATTTCTTTTTTCAGTTTCTGGAACAGCTCAATCGGCAGATTGTTATACGTCATGTCGATTTCACCGCTGCGATAGCGGTTTACGTCTGTTACTTCAGAAGAGATTGGCAGGTAGGTCACCTGGTTAATCACGGTTTTCGCGTTATTCCAGTAGTTGGTGTTACGCACCAGAACGATACGCTCGTTCACCACCCAATCTTTTAATTTGTATGCACCGTTGGTCACGATGTTGGCAGGCTGAGTCCACTTGTCGCCAAATTTCTCAACGGTGGCTTTCGGCACTGGAGAAACGGATGGGTGAACCAGCAGTTTGTAGAAGTAAGGCACCGGCTCGCTCAGCGTGACTTCCAGAGTGTGGTCATCGATGGCTTTCACGCCCAGATCGCTGGTCGGCTTCTTACCGGCGATGATGTCGTCGATATTGGTCAGGTGGCCGTACTGCAGGTAGCTTGAATAAGGAGAAGCGGTTTTCGGGTCAGCCAGGCGCTGCCAGCTGTACACGAAGTCCTGAGCGGTGACAGGTTCGCCGTTGGACCATTTAGCGTCTTTACGCAGGTGGAAGGTCCAGACTTTAAAATCTTTGTTGTCCCAAGACTCTGCGACGCCCGGAGATGGGTGGCCCTGCAGGTCGCTCACCAGCAGCCCTTCGAACAGATCGCGGCTGATATTAGACTCTGGCACACCTTCGATTTTGTGCGGATCAAGAGATTGAGGTTCTGAGCCGTTATTACGAACCAGATCTTGTTTCTCTGCCAATTGCACACCCGCCGGAACATCTGCCGCCATCGCGACATTGCCAGCAATCAGCGCAGTTAAAATGCCCGCTGCAATCAGGCTTTTTTTAGTGATATTTGTCATTGTGTTGGTACTCCACTCATTATAATTACCGACCCGAAAGTCGGCCTCTTCCCCTCAGGGGTCCCTTACAGCGCAGGAGCGTTAAACGTCCGTACGGGATACTGCTTTCCTTACTACTTCGCTATCACCGACTTTATTTTCGGGCCGCTCGATTTGGCAGCCTCATTACGTCGATTCTTTCTGCCGCCGATTGCGTGGTCGACGGCCATTGTTTGCTGTTTCGCAGGTCATGATTACGCTGCGAAATCATTCTCATCTAGAAAAGAAACATTTTTCAGCGAATTGTTTTGCCCGGAAAGTATCAAAAGCTTCAGATACCCGCCAATACAATTTGCAAATTTGTTAACCATTTCTCTTTTATGGAGAGATTGTGGGGAGTGCAATGCGCGAAGGATGTTTATAAAAACCCAATCATAATCTTTATAATCATGGGATTAGTATATTATCACTGCATTAGAAGAGAGGTCGGTTTATCGCCTGCTTCATCACTCACAAAAAATTAACAATTGATTATTTTTTAGCACATTCCTCTGCGGGAAGGCATGAATTACTAATATCATCTCAATAAACCCGCAGCAAGCCTGATTGCATAACGGCAGCTAAATATCATTTCGATTGCCACTTTTCTGTACAGACTGTTACAACGTCAACGGCTAATGCACGGTTTTCCAAAGTATTTTCTTATGAAAGATTCGCATTTGCTTTTGCAAGCAAGTGGAAAGCGGGCGGTAAAATTTTCGTCTACTGAAACAAAAAAAGCAGAATAGAGATTCTGCTTTTTCATTTGAAGGCGGCAGCGGAATTAACTTGCCAGACCTGGGAAGATGGCCCTGACGCCGGTGACAATAAACTCGATGCCGAGCGCCATTAGGAGCAGGCCCATAATACGGGTAATCACGTTGATCCCCGTTTGCCCCAGCATGCGTACCAGCCACGGCGCAATACGGAATAGCAGCCAACAACAAAATGCAAACAGCGCAATGGCGAGAGAGAAGCCCAGAAGGTGGCCCCAGTTATGGTAGCGACTGCCCCAAACGATGGTCGAGCTGATGGCCCCCGGCCCCGCCATCAATGGCAAAGCCAGCGGTACAACGCCGACGCTTTCTCGAATCGCGCTCTCAGATTTTTCTTGCTTATTCTGCTTATCCTCACCCAGCTTGCCGCTTATCATCGACATCGCAATGGTGACGACCAAAATGCCGCCGGCAATACGGAATGAGTCTATAGAGATACCAAAGACTTGCAGAATGCCATCACCCAAAAAGAGTGAAGTCCAGAGAATAATTGCAACGGACAGATTAGCCGTAAGGTTGGTTTTATTTCTTGCCGCCGCACTCTGGTAGCTGGTCATACTAATAAATACAGGAATGATCCCTACCGGGTTGACCAGAGCAAACATCCCGATAAAGAACTTAATATAGGTTGGCAGGTCGAAAAAGGATTGAGCCACGCAAAACTCCGCAAATGAACAAAGCAAAAGCAGGCGTAATGTAATGGAAAAACATCCCCGCCGCTACGCTATTTCCCCGCGTAATCGACGTCTGCAGCAAGTAATTTTAGCATAATGGTGAACTGTTACTCGAATGTTGAATTTGTGGTACTTTGTTTCGACGTTGCTGTGACTAAATTTTTAAAGATTTATCAATCACCTGGATAGTGCCTGCTGAATGGTGTCAGCATGAAATAGTTGTGATTTGGATCACGAAAAACCTACTCAGAAGTGGGTACTCTTGGACACATCTGAAAAGCAGGTTTTTCCACTAAGACAGCTTATTCAGATGAGGCTCTTTTAGTAAATCAGCGCATGAATCCAGGTATTTTGCACGGTGCCGTTTCGTCTTAAACACGCATTCTGTGGCTGCTGACTATACTGTCGACTCGCGCAGCTTATTTACTAAAAGAGTTTAACATTATCAGGAGAGCATTATGGCTGTAACTAATGTCGCGGAACTGAACGCCCTCGTTGAGCGCGTAAAGAAAGCCCAGCGTGAATATGCCAACTTTACTCAAGAGCAAGTCGATAAGATTTTCCGTGCTGCCGCCCTGGCCGCTGCCGACGCTCGAATCCCCCTGGCTAAATTAGCCGTCGCTGAATCCGGTATGGGTATCGTCGAAGATAAAGTGATTAAAAACCACTTCGCTTCCGAATATATCTATAACGCTTATAAAGATGAGAAAACCTGTGGTGTGCTGTCTGAAGATCATACCTTCGGGACCATCACTATCGCTGAACCTATCGGCATCATCTGCGGTATCGTACCAACCACTAACCCTACGTCTACCGCTATCTTCAAATCTTTAATCAGCCTGAAAACCCGTAACGCCATCATCTTCTCCCCGCACCCACGTGCAAAAGATGCAACCAACAAAGCGGCTGATATCGTGCTTCAAGCTGCCATCGCGGCCGGTGCACCAAAAGATCTGATCGGTTGGATCGACCAGCCGTCTGTAGAACTGTCTAACGCCCTGATGCATCACCCGGATATCAATATGATCCTGGCGACCGGTGGCCCAGGCATGGTTAAAGCAGCTTACAGCTCCGGTAAACCTGCTATCGGTGTTGGCGCCGGTAACACCCCGGTTGTAGTTGACGAAACCGCAGACATCAAACGTGCTGTGGCTTCTATTCTGATGTCCAAAACCTTCGATAACGGCGTTATCTGTGCTTCCGAGCAGTCCGTCATCGTTGTTGACTCTGCTTATAACGCAGTGCGTGAACGTTTCGCTACCCACGGCGGCTACCTGCTGCAGGGTAAAGAGCTGAAAGCCGTTCAGGACATCATCCTGAAGAATGGCGCGCTGAACGCCGCTATCGTCGGTCAGCCGGCCACCAAAATTGCTGAACTGGCAGGCTTCACCGTACCAGCAGATACCAAAATCCTCATCGGCGAAGTGTCCGTTGTGGACGAGACTGAACCATTCGCTCACGAAAAACTTTCTCCGACGCTGGCCATGTACCGTGCCAAGAACTTCGAAGACGCCGTGATTAAAGCGGAAAAACTGGTTGAGATGGGCGGCATTGGCCATACCTCTTGCCTTTATACTGACCAGGACAACCAGCCTGAGCGCGTTAAGTTCTTCGGCGATAAAATGAAGACCGCACGTATCCTGATTAACACTCCGGCTTCTCAGGGCGGTATCGGTGACCTGTATAACTTCAAACTGGCGCCATCTCTGACGCTGGGTTGTGGTTCATGGGGCGGTAACTCCATCTCCGAAAACGTGGGTCCTAAGCACCTGATCAACAAGAAAACCGTTGCTAAGCGAGCTGAGAACATGCTGTGGCATAAACTTCCGAAATCTATCTACTTCCGCCGTGGCTCCCTGCCAATTGCGCTGGATGAAGTGATTACTGATGGCCACAAACGTGCGCTGATTGTGACCGACCGTTTCCTGTTCAACAACGGCTATGCGGACCAGATCACCTCCGTACTGAAAGCGTCTGGCGTGGAAACCGAAGTCTTCTTCGAAGTTGAAGCTGACCCTACCCTGACCGTGGTTCGCAAAGGCGCTGAACTGGCGAACTCCTTCAAACCAGACGTGATCATCGCGCTGGGCGGCGGTTCCCCAATGGACGCAGCCAAAATCATGTGGGTGATGTACGAGCACCCAGAAACCCACTTCGAAGAACTGGCGCTGCGCTTTATGGATATCCGTAAACGTATCTACAAGTTCCCGAAAATGGGCGTAAAAGCGAAGATGATTGCGGTCACCACCACGTCCGGTACCGGTTCTGAAGTCACACCGTTTGCAGTTGTTACCGACGATGCGACCGGCCAGAAATACCCGCTGGCTGACTACGCGCTGACCCCAGATATGGCAATTGTTGATGCCAACCTGGTGATGGATATGCCTAAGTCGCTCTGTGCCTTCGGCGGTCTGGATGCGGTAACTCACGCGCTGGAAGCTTACGTTTCCGTCCTGGCAAGCGAATTCTCTGACGGCCAGGCTCTGCAAGCGCTGAAACTGCTGAAAGAAAACCTGCCAGCTTCTTATAATGAAGGCTCTAAAAATCCGGTTGCCCGCGAGCGCGTTCACAACGCAGCGACCATCGCCGGTATCGCGTTTGCAAACGCCTTCCTGGGCGTGTGTCACTCCATGGCACACAAACTGGGTTCTCAGTTCCACATTCCTCACGGTCTGGCGAACGCCCTGCTTATCTCCAACGTTATCCGCTATAACGCGAATGACAACCCAACCAAGCAGACTGCTTTCAGCCAGTACGATCGCCCACAGGCGCGTCGCCGCTACGCTGAAATCGCAGACCATCTGGGTCTGACCGCAGCGGGCGACCGCACCGCGGCTAAGATCGAGAAACTGCTGACATGGCTGGATTCTATCAAGGCTGAACTGGGCATTCCTAAGTCCATCCGTGAAGCTGGCGTACAGGAAGCAGACTTCCTGGCACACGTCGACAAACTGTCTGAAGATGCGTTTGATGACCAGTGTACCGGGGCTAACCCACGCTATCCGCTGATTTCTGAACTGAAACAGATTCTGCTGGATACCTACTACGGCCGTGAGTTCGTAGAAGGTGCCGCGGCTAAAGAAGCCGCTCCTGCAGCAAAAGCTGATAAAAAAGCGAAGAAAACCGCTTAACCATTAGCGCTTAAAACACAAAACCCGCCTCATTTTGGCGGGTTTTTTTATGCCTGAACGCATTGTACAGGCCGCTGCGGCACGTTTAATACCGGGGCAAGGCACTATGCCCCGTTTAAATTAACTGCCCTGCATCTCTTGCAGAGAGCCTTTAATTAACGCTTCTTTATAATGCTTACGGCAAACCGAGACGTAACGTTCATTGCCGCCGATCACCACCTGCTCGCCTTCATTATATGGACGCCCGTCCTGATCGAGACGAAGCACCATGCTTGCTTTACGCCCGCAAAAACAAATCGTTTTCAGCTCAACCAGCTTATCTGACAACGCCAGAAGATACTGGCTGCCGCTGAATAACTCACCGCGGAAATCCGTACGCAGGCCATAGCATAAAACGGGGATATCAAGCTCATCGACAACGTCAGATAAAGCATAAACCTGTTCTTTAGATAAGAACTGACTTTCATCCACCAGCACGCAGTGTACGGGCGCAGATTGCTGTTCTGCACGAATGTCGGCATACAGGTCCGTTGTCGAGTTATAAAGCCTTGCAGGAGAAGATAGGCCAATACGCGAGCTGACTTTCCCCACACCAAAACGATTATCTATCTCTGCTGTATACACCAACGTGCGCATCCCTCGTTCCTGGTAATTCCAGGAGGACTGAAGCAGCGCGGTTGATTTTCCCGCATTCATTGCTGAGTAGTAAAAATAGAGTTGAGCCATTGCACCTGTAGCCTGAATCAAAAGTGTAAATTATGTTTCGGCGGATTGTACCACACTGTACGACGTCGGTGGATTGCCGATTACCTTGCTAAACATCCGGGTTAATTGCATCAGATATATTAATAAATCCCGCTTATACAGCGGGTAATAGATGTATCCGTGAAGATATGGAACCGCCACGGCAGAAGCCTTCCCGCACGTTTATCGCCTGCCGATGAAATTATTCAGCAGCTCAATTATTATAAATTGTAAACGGCCTGCAGCGCCCATAAACATTAATACGCTCGCATGATATTTGATGATTAATGCGAAATTTCTATCTTTCCCTGCCAACAACAAACCCTTTTGATGCCAGGGTTGTTGTCTAAAATTTGAGTCTTAAAGTGCCATTTCGCGTGGCCTGGAAGCCAGAAATTAAGTTAACGGTATTTAAACCGTCGCATATATATCAGCAAATTTTGAATTCCTTACATTCACGGCTATTGCAGAACTTAATATAACGCTCTATTATTAGCTCAAACGTCACCCCCCCAATAATAAGTTTGAGATTACTACAATGAGCGAAGCACTTAAAATTCTGAACAACATCCGTACTCTTCGTGCCCAGGCAAGAGAATGCACCCTGGAAACTCTGGAAGAGATGCTGGAGAAATTAGAAGTTGTCGTTAACGAACGTCGTGAAGAAGAAAACGCGGCGGCTGCTGAAGTTGAAGAGCGCACTCGTAAACTGCAGCAATACCGTGAAATGCTGATTGCTGACGGCATTGATCCTAACGAACTGCTGAACAGCATTGCTGCTGTTAAATCTGCAGGTAAAGCGAAACGCGCTGCGCGCCCTGCTAAATACCAGTACATCGACGAAAACGGCGAAACTAAAACCTGGACTGGCCAGGGCCGTACCCCAGCAGTTATCAAGAAAGCAATGGATGAGCAAGGTAAGAAACTGGAAGACTTCCTGCTGTAATCCTCACAGTGCTGCTTATTAAGATCCCGCTCCGGCGGGATTTTTTATTTGTGGCACACTTCATTTTAATGCCCCCTCAGTTCGGAAAAACAATCATATAACAGCTTACGTTTCTTTATTAATGCACCATCGCTAATATCTTTAGATACAATACCTGTCCTTTAGTACAGTTAATTTCGCTCGCTAATCATCAGGTTAAGCCAGAAACTGATTTATCTGACGTTAAGATAATCCTTTTCCTGAGTCGATATACTCCGAAAGCGTTATCAACTAAAAATTAGACATTACTACATAACGTTGAATCATAGCCTGAGGAAATGCTTTCCTGCCCAAACATCTCATTCATGATGATTATTAAGCATGGCTTACGTGGCTTTTATCACCTTCAAGCGGCCCGCTTAGCACCACCCGATTCACCTCGCTTTAGCACGCCTGAGTATATTCCTACCGCTTGAGTCGTGAATATTCCCCCCTTTGCCGATTAATCAGATAGACAGCCTTTATGCTTACACTACGGCCAGGCGGTTAAATAACGAGCATAAGCCTGTCTCCTGACGCGGATTATAAGGGACGTTCGATTGCGGTCAGCAAAACGTGCTCATGACGGGCAGAAATAGCCTGTAGAAAAGCCGTAGTGAGGATTTAAAGGTTTATGGGGAATCCAGGATGGAAATCGTGACCGGCAGCGAGCAGGCTACTCTGGGAGCGCTGTCGTGCCGGCCACGTTAAATAACAAAAGGTGGGCGTTTCTTAGACAATATTAATGGAAGCACCACGACCAATAGCGTAATAAACAAAACCACGCTTATTCAGTCTTTCTGGGTCATAAAGGTTACGGCCATCAAAGATAACCGGCTGCTTCAGAGACTTCTTCATTAGATCGAAATCCGGTGCCTTGAAGCTCTGCCATTCGGTACAAACCACCAGCGCATCAGCGCCCTGTAAGGCCGCTTCTTTGGTCCCCATCAGCCTTAAATCACTGCGGTGACCATAAATACGCTGGGTTTCATCCATGGCTTCCGGATCGTAAGCCTGCACCTGGGCGCCGCGTTCCCACAGCGCCTCGATAAGCACACGGCTGGAAGCTTCACGCATATCGTCTGTGTTTGGCTTGAAAGACAGCCCCCAAAGCGCAAAAGTTTTGCCTTTGAGATCCTGGCCAAAGTGGCGAGTCACGAATTCAGGCAGCTTTTGCTTCTGAGCATAGTTAACCTCTTCGACCGCCTGCAGAATTTTAGGCGTGTAGCCAATCTGCTCTGCGGTGCGAATCAGCGCCTGAACATCTTTCGGGAAACAAGAACCGCCGTAGCCGCAGCCTGGATAGATGAAGCTGTAGCCAATACGAGAGTCAGAGCCGATGCCCATTCGCACTTTCTCGATGTCAGCCCCCAGTCGTTCAGCCAGGTTAGCAATTTCATTCATGAAGCTGATTTTGGTCGCCAGCATGCAGTTAGCCGCGTATTTGGTCAGCTCGGCGCTGCGGATATCCATCAGAATCATGCGGTCGTGATTTCGGTTAAACGGCTCGTACAATTCACGGAGCAGGTCAATTACCTCTTCGTTATCCGTCCCGATGACGATGCGTTCAGGACGCATACAGTCGGCAACCGCGGCACCTTCTTTCAGGAACTCCGGGTTAGAAACCACATCAAAATTGATGTCCAGACCGCGAGATTTCAGCGTTTCTTCCATCACCGCACGCACTTTGTCTGCCGTGCCAACAGGAACCGTCGATTTGTCGATGACAACTTTATGTGAATCCATATACTGCGCAATGGTGCGCGCAACGGCTGTCACATATTTCAGGTCAGCGGAACCGTCTTCATCCGGCGGAGTTCCCACGGCGATATAGTGCATTTCGCCGTGGTTGACGCCCTCTTCAGCATTGGTGCTGAACTGCAGGCGCCCTTCTTCATAATTTTTCTTCACCAACGGCGCAAGGCCTGGCTCAAAAATAGGGATTTCGCCTTTTTTAAGGTTTTCCACTTTCTTGGCATCTACGTCGATACACATGACGTCGTGCCCAACATCGGCAAGCACCGCGGCCTGAACTAAGCCAACGTAGCCAATACCAAATACGGTAACTTTCATCTTACCATCCTGCGTTGAATTAACTTATTTCTTCGCGCCAACGGTGGCTTCAAGCCAGGTTTTAAAGTCCGCACCCAGCGTGTTATGACGAATACCGTACTCAACAAACGCTTGCATATAACCCAGTTTGTTGCCGCAGTCATGGCTCACGCCTTTCATGTGGTAGGCTTCAACGGTCTCTTTTTCCATCAGCATAGCGATAGAGTCGGTGAGCTGAATTTCATCCCCGGCACCTGGAGGGGTTTTCGCCAGCAGCGGCCAGATGTCCGCGCTCAGGACATAACGCCCGACAACGGCCAGGTTTGACGGCGCAACGTCAGCTTTAGGCTTCTCAACAATCCCAACCATCGGCACGCTGTCACCTGCAGAAAGTGCCACACCTTTGCAGTCAACCACGCCATATGCGGTGACATCAGCAACAGGTTCAACCATGATTTGGCTGTTTCCGGTCACGTCAAAGCGGCGGATCATTTCGGCCAGGTTATCCTGAGAAAGATCGGACTCGAACTCGTCCAGAATGACGTCCGGCAGGATCACCGCTACCGGCTCATCACCGACGACAGGATGCGCGCACATCACGGCGTGGCCCAACCCTTTCGCCAGCCCCTGACGCACCTGCATGATGGTGACGTGCGGCGGGCAAATAGACTGAACTTCTTCCAGAAGCTGACGCTTAACGCGTTTCTCAAGCATGGCTTCCAGTTCAAAACTGGTATCGAAGTGGTTCTCGATGGAGTTCTTAGAAGAGTGGGTGACCAGCACAATCTCAGTAATACCGGCAGCGATACATTCATTAACGACATACTGAATCAGCGGTTTATCAACCAGCGGCAGCATCTCTTTTGGAATTGCCTTTGTTGCCGGCAACATACGCGTTCCCAACCCCGCAACCGGGATAACAGCTTTTCTTACTTTAGAATTAATGGCAGCCATTGAAAAAACCTCCAGGACTGTTCAAGTTTCACACTTGTCGTCAATTTAAAAACGCGGTTGAGTATATCAGCTTAAAAACAAAAACCGCCCCCCGTTTACTTCGGCAGCGGCTAATTTAAGACAAATACGATTAGGTTGATCGCGATATTACCACCGCCCGGGTGCCAGGAAAAAAGCTAAATGTAATCAGTTGTTCCGTTGTTTATTCCGCAGACAACATCAGACGTAAACGTCCGCCGGAGCCCCACACCTGGCATTGCCAGGCTTCGCACCGCTGGCTGATTTGATTGAGGTAAGCGTTGCCCAGCGTGCCCAGCGGCACCCCGTTGCTGACCTGGATTTGGTGCTCGCCGGTATTTAAGGTTGCATTAAGCCCGGCAGAGACCAGGATGAGGTTTTTTAATCCGCTGTGATAATAACCAACGATGAGCGGAAATTGCCCATTCAGGTTTGCCTGACGCAATAGCTGATTGACCTGTTTAAGTAAATTACCCAGTTCAGGTAAACGCTGCCCGTGATGCGAAAGTTGTTCCTGTAATAATCCATTGAATAATGCTCTGAGTAACAGCGCCGCTAATACACCGTTATCCCCGGCGCGGGTAACATCGAGGCAATAAAAAGCCAGGTCATTATCTGAAAGTGGCGCAATATCGAGCACCAACCCGGGCTGGTCGACAGAAATTAACTGGCGATAATTTATTCGACAGCGCGACATCACCTGCTGGACCGGCGGCTGTAGTTCTTGCAGCAGCTTCGATGCGGCCTGAGGATCCCTTGCCAACGCATCCCAGTCCTGAAACAGCCGCTCCTCCTCTTCTACCCGGGAATTAAACATTGCGGGGTAGATACAGGACAATACTGTCTCTTTTAATCGATTAAGATCTTTAATGGGTTTTAGCAATACGTCCTGCACCCCAAGCCGTAAAGCCTGGGCGATATCGGACATATTTTCCGTCGCCGAAATCACTAAAATAGGCGTTTGATTACCTTCATTGCGGATATGCTCTACCAGCTCAAGCCCGTTCATTCTTGGCATCGCCAGGTCACAAATCAGCAGATCCGGTGTAAATTGCCCCAGTTTCTCAAGCGCATCCATCCCGTCCCACGCAAGCAGCGTGCCTGCGCCAAGCGAGGTCAAATAGCTGTCCAGCAGAGAGCGGAAAACGGGCTCGTCTTCAACAATGAGGATCTGCTTTCCTTCCAGCGGGTAACTCATGCGCTTTCCTCTGCCTGGCAATATTTCAATAGTGGCACGGTATCGCAACGAGCGCCTGTCAGAAACGCGATAAGTCTTGACCTAACCATGAGTACGCACCAGCGGCAGTAGCTCATCCATTTTTTTCTCAACCGCCAGACTGCCCGCCGCAATGGCCTCCGACGCGCGGTGAAAGTCGAGCGTGGAAATCTGTGGGCAAAAGGGCTGCAGAAGAATATCAGGGGGATCGCCGGCCATACGGTTACGCTTGAGGCGGTTTTCCAGGACCTGAATCGAGGTAGTCATGATCTCCATCGCCGTCGGCGTGACGTTCGCCCGGCGGTGGGTCATTTTCCCCAAACGCTCCCGTAACCGGCTTCGCCAGGAAGCGGACTGCGCCGGAGACTCCTCCCCGGCAGGCGTCATGTTTACCGACAACAGATCTTGCTGCATCAGATGTGCGTCGTGCTGCAAATCCACCGCGATAACGATATCCGCACCCAGCGCACGGGTGAGCGAAATAGGCACCGGATTCACAATAGCGCCGTCCACCAGCCAGTATCCGTTGTGTGCAACGGGCGACAGCAACCCCGGCATGCTGCAAGAGGCGCGAATAGCCTGGTGCAGATCACCGTCGGTAAACCACAATTCTCGCCCGGTACTCAGGTTGGTGGCCACGGCACCAAATCTCATGCCACAGCCCTCGATAGCGGTTTCTGGAATGATTTTACGGATATTGTTAAACACGCGTTCACCGCGAAGCAGCCCACCGCGACGCCAGGAGAGATCCATCAGGCGCAGAACATCCCAGTAGCTGAAAGAGCGCACCCACCGTTCCATCACCGGCAGCCGCTGGCTGGCATAGGCGGCACCGACCAGCGCGCCGACGGAACACCCTGCCACGATATCAATCTGTATCCCTGCTTTTTTTAACGCATTAATCACGCCAATGTGCGCCCATCCTTTGGCCGCACCCGACCCTAATGCCAGGCCGATCTTTACCTGTCTCATCACGCCTCGGTCAATCTTCCCCGGTAATCACTCCGTGACGCCAACGCCACCGCTCAGTTAACATAAGTGCTGCCGTCGTATTATTGGCGTCGTTTATTTTTTCCTGGAGATATTATGTTGCAACTTTGTCCCTGTGGCAGCGGTTTGGAGTATAGCTTATGTTGCGAGCCTTACCTAAGCGCGGCCCAGCATCCGCAACGCCCGTCACAGCTTATGCGCTCTCGTTACACCGCTTTTGTGAAGCAGGATGCGGATTATCTTGTTTCGAGCTGGCATGAGCGCTGCCGCCGCCCGTCGTTAAAATCAGAAATATCCAGCGGCTTCGGCGACACGGAATGGCTCGGCCTGACAATATATGAAGAAGCCGAAGGCAAAGATGCAAACGAAGGATTTGTTAGCTTTGTTGCCCGTTTTCAGGAGAACGGCAAGCAAAGTGCGATAATCGAACGTTCCCGTTTCGTCAGGGAAAGCGGTCAATGGTACTATATCGACGGCCTCCGCCCGCAGTTCGGTCGTAATGACCCCTGCCCTTGCGGTTCAGGAAAAAAATATAAAAAATGCTGCGGATGATAGCCTTCACTGCATAACAGCATTATTGTTTCGCAAACACCGTTCAACAGGATTTATCTCTTCATGCAGGCATTACAACGTAAAATTCTCCGCACAATCTGCCCCGATCAGAAGGGTCTCATCGCGCGAATCACTAACATTTGCTACAAACACGAACTCAATATTGTTCAGAACAACGAATTTGTCGATCATCGTACCGGCCGCTTCTTTATGCGCACCGAGCTCGAAGGCATTTTTAACGACACCACGCTAATGGCCGACCTGGACAGCGCGCTGCCGGAAGGCTCAATTCGTGAACTCACGCCGGCCGGGCGTCGTCGCATTGTTATTCTGGTCACCAAAGAAGCCCACTGTCTGGGCGATTTGCTGATGAAGTCGACCTATGGTGGTCTGGACGTGGAAATCGCGGCCGTTATCGGCAATCACGAAACCCTGCGTACCTTAGTGGAGCGTTTTGATATTCCGTTCCAGTTAGTTAGCCATGAAGGGATGACGCGCGAAGAGCACGACATGCAAATGGCCGATGCCATCGACGCACACAAACCAGACTACGTCGTACTGGCAAAATACATGCGCGTATTGACGCCTGAGTTTGTCGCCCGTTTCCCGAACCAGATAATCAACATCCACCACTCGTTCCTGCCGGCGTTTATCGGCGCACGTCCGTATCATCAGGCGTATGAACGCGGTGTGAAGATTATCGGCGCTACCGCGCATTACGTTAATGATAATCTGGACGAAGGCCCAATTATCATGCAGGACGTCATTCACGTCGATCACACCTACACCGCCGATGACATGATGCGTGCCGGGCGTGACGTAGAGAAGAATGTGCTAAGCCGGGCGCTCTACGAAGTCCTGGCCCAGCGCGTCTTCGTTTACGGTAACCGCACGATTATTCTCTAATCACCCGGAAAATGAATTGGTTAGCTTTGCGGCGCTCAGCGTAAAAAAGCGGCAAACGATTCATTTTCCTAAAGTGAATGCTTTACAGCGGCGCTTCATTTGATATGATGCGCCCCGCTTCCACAGGAAGCAGGCCAGTAACAAGCATTACCCCGT
>NZ_BCTL01000068.1 GCF_001571265.1 Cedecea neteri NBRC 105707 = ATCC 33855
CCACAACTAGCAAGGAAACTGCTTTCTTATTTTTGAATGTCATTACGTCCCCCGGTAATTTCAATGGTAGCTTCCATATTGGTCATAAAAGGTTTGTAGCCAAACTGGCTGTAGCGCTGAAGGAGAAACCAGATACGGAAAAACCGGAACTGGTTAAATTTAACCTTTGAAATATCGTCATCATCCAGCCCAAAGTGGTCCTGAACTTTATAATGAACAACGGCGCGATAGCGCTCTTTACCAACCGCCAGAGACTTAATCGTGATATGCGTTGCCCAAGTATCATGCACGGTGATGCCCAGCCCGTTAAAGTTATCCTGGAAGCGGTCAAACTTTGGCAGTTTTCCACGCATAATTGCCTCCCCTAATTTTTCTGCGTCCTTTAATGGATAATGTTTACTTTCCCAGTCAATATACCGCCCGAAAACTTTCTGCAAACGAAATCGTGTACTGTTTTCAGACGAATTATCGCTCAAAATATGCTCCTTCAACGCGCTATCCAGTAATAGATGACTGAAGGATTCGTCTTTATTTTTTTGCATATGGGTAATCATCAGCTTAATCAGCAAGTCGTACGGGGGGCGCAACGCAAACGGGCGGGATAAGTACCGCATCTCATCAAAAAGGATGTCCGCGCACTCCCTCAGGGTCAGTTTTTCACCTTCCTTTAGATAGCCAGGGAACATTAAATACGGCTGGGCGAAGGGACTGATTGCCGTCAATGTGTAAGGGTTTACCCTGGTGGAAACGTCCAACAGATGAAACCGTGCTCTAAGAACAATGTCAGACAGATCGCCGCATTGCATATCGCTGGCGCTGTAGTCATCCATCTTTTTTTGGGTTTTGAATATCAAGCAGGGAAACTGGAGTGCCGACATAAATGCCTTCCTGGTATAGTGTTATCGATGCTCACCTTGAGCGCCGCTTATCATAATCGGCAAATCATTACAGTGAATAGGGCTTTTTATTTTTGCAGTGAAAATTCAGATCTTAATCATTATTTTCACTCACAACATACGCCAAGATTATTTTATTTATCTTCACACATTTATTTAATGAATATATTAAATAAAAGGTCTCGAAAAAATGATTGAGTCGGAAATAAGATCCTCTCCAAAGAGCCTGCCAGCGCGCAAACCCTTTTTCGTATCTGTGCTATAACTCAGCGGCTTATTTTTCAGGGAGAAGACCATGCGACAAAGAGTGATTGCCTGCCCAATTATCCAAAATCAGGGCCAATATTTGCTATGCAAAATGCCGCAAGATCGCGGTGTATTTCCCGGCCAGTGGGCGCTTTCCGGCGGCGGCATTGAGCCAGGCGAAACCATGGTAGAAGGCCTGCGGCGTGAAATCCGGGAAGAACTCGGCGAAGCGCTGATTATCTCGCACGTTGAACCGTGGACCTTCCGGGATGATGTCCGGGTGAAAACCTACGCCGATGGGCGAAAAGAACAGGTGTATATGATTTACCTGATGTTTGACTGCATCAGCGAAAACCGCGAGATAACCCTTAACGAAGAGTTTGAGCAGTACGCGTGGGTCAGCCCGCAGGATCTGGCGAGCTACGATCTGAACGAAGCCACCGCGGCAACGTTCCGCGATAAAGGCCTGCTGTAATGCATTGGGCAGCCCGAAGGCTGCCCGGTACGGCTAGCGCATTGCGTTATATATCGCCTGCTGAATTTTGGCGGTCTGCTCATCCACCGGCTCTGTCTCCAGCCCCTGAGCTGTCGCATCTTCATAGCGCTGCTTTTGCGCCGCCAGGCGCATCTGTGCCCGCTCAACTTCTTCCTTCTGACGCTGTACCGCCGGGGCTGAACTGCAGAAGCTGGAGAGGAATTGCTTCCTCAGCGAAGTCAGCTTTTGCCCCTTCTTCATGCCTAATTCGGTAGAGCCAATCAGCCTGCGGCAGGGCCGGGCCTCATCCATTTGCGGGCGGTACTGCAGCAAAATGGTCAGCACATCGCGATCGTCCGCCGCCAATGCCTGCTCGGCAAAATAGACTTTCCAGTTCATCCCGCCCTGCATAAACAGGCGCACAATACGGGCGTCATTACGGTTAATCGCCGCCCGCAGGTTATTTTCATCCCAGGTGATGCCCATATTGGCGAGCATATCCCGTGGGCTGTTGGATTCCGGCCGCTCTTTCTGCTGCACCGGCGTACTCACGATTGGCGGAGCCGCCGTCACCTCAGGCGTTGAAGAGACATCACTTAATAGATAGAGACCAATCACCGCCACCGCCACTACAACAATCCCGACCGATGCCCAAAGCGCAGTGGAGATCATGTCGGTCGTATCATGCTGTTTTTTGGCCGTGCGAGGATCATAACGCTCAATGGATTCTCTGATCTCGTCCGGGTCACCGCCCTGCGCAGAGTGGTTTTTACGCGCCTGCTCAAGATAGCTTTGCAGCGTGGCGTCATCCGCGTCTAACAGAGCGGAAGGATTCACTTTGGTGCGGCCTTCACTAAAGGCTTTCTGTACCGGGCCGCTGATTTCACCGAAATAGCTATCCAGCAAAGCCACCTGCACGGTGGACAGCGGCTGCTTGTGCATCAGGTCATTGCGGATTTGCCTGGTACCATCGAGGAAGATTTGCAGGGTTTTACGCTGGTCGATAAGAAAGCCCAGCTGCGGTGAGTTTTGGTAGATTTTAGCGTAGTGATGGGCGAACTCTTTCTTATCCACCAGCATCAGCGCCAGCTCGCTGAACTTCATTCCGCTCAGCACGTCGCCCCGCTCACCTCGCTTTAACCAGCGGCGAACTTTGTCAGCCCCAAACTGGCTTTTTAGCTGATTGACCAGCTCCGCCTGGCTTTCCCATGCCTGGTTCACCAGCCCTTTCAGCATCAGTTCAATGGCGCGCATTTGCTGCTGCGCGCCTTTTTGTAGCCCATCAACGCTGGAGGAAAGCTCGGTGGAATAGCCCAGCAAGGGCTGCTTAAAGCGCACATGTTCAAGGTAGTTGGTGAACCGCAGGGCGGCGAGGAGCTGGTTCTGGCTCACCTCCTGGCCGCTCTCGTACTGAGGCACCAGCTGCTGCAAATGGCGCAGCAGCAGCGTGAATTGTGATATCTCGGAGTCGTTAAGATTCAGCCGCTTTGCCACCGCCCCCCAGCTGCCAAGCGCCATACGGGCCTGCTCCAATTGCTGGAAAAACCATTGCGGATCTTTGCCTTCGGCGGCACGAATATTCAGTAGCGGCAGGATTTGTAGCGAAGCCTGCCGAATAATCCCCAGACACGTCTCAAAGTGCTCCCGCATCTGCAATGTTGCGCTGCTCATGATAGTCCTTTGTCGATGTCCGGCCTTGTGCTGCCGAACGCAGAAAAAACTGCTTTTTCCGCCCCAGGCGGCTATTTTTTATGGTTATTAATGCCAAGGCCAAACTTCGCCATTACAGCCGAGTGTAAAGCAGCCCGACGGGAATCAATGGCGATAAAAAGAGCGATTTAGCCGGGCATTTTCAAATCTCACATTCGACGATTTCACCCAGCCTTTTTAGCGCCGCCTCGGTAACGGCGTTGAACGGCAAAGAATAGTTCAACCGCAGGCAATGGCGATATTTTCCAGAGGCCGAAAACAGCGAGCCGATTGCAATATGGATTTTTGCCTCTTTCAATGCGTTACCGAGCCGCACTGCATCGATTTCTTCCGGGAGTTCAATCCACATCAGGAAGCCCCCCTGAGGCCGGCTGACGCAGATCCCGCAGGGGAAATATTGCCGCACGCGGCAGGTAAAGACGTCCAGATTACGCTGGTAATGCTGGCGCATACGCCGGAGATGGCGGTGGTAATGCCCGTTACGAATAAAGGCCGCTACCGCCTGTTGGGTAAATGTCGCGCTGCTTCCGGTGCCGATATACTTGGTGTGCAGCGTGCGGTCGAGGTAGCGTCCCGGCACAATCCAGCCCACGCGCAGACCCGGCGCCAGCGTTTTTGAGAACGAACTGCACAGCAGGACGCGGCCATCCACATCCAGGGATTTAATCGTCATCGGGCGGGGATATTCATAGGCCAGCTCACCGTAAACGTCATCCTCGATAATGGCGATATCAAAGCGCCGGGCAAGGTTCATCACCGCTTTTTTACGCGCGTCCGGCATGATGAATCCAAGCGGATTATTGCAGTTTGGCACCAGAATCACGGCTTTGATGGGCCACTGCTCCAGCGCCAGCTCGAGCGCTTCCAGGCTAATACCGGTGACAGAATCAGTCGGAATTTCAACTACTTTTACGCCATACCCGCGCAGCATCTGCATGGTGCCGTGGAATGACGGCGACTCAACCGCCACAATGTCACCTGGCTCGCACACCGCGCGAATCGCAATCGACAGTGCTTCATGGCAACCGTTGGTTACCACGATCTCATCGGCATTCACCACGCAGTTGCTGTCCAGCATCAGGCGGGCAATTTGCTCGCGCAGCGCTTTCACACCAAACATGCCGTCGTAGCCAAGCAGCTCTGGCTCCTGATATTGCGTGAGCCGCCCCATTTCCCGCCACAGCGGTTTTATCGTCGACTGGGTAAGATCCGGCGATCCGCTGCCAAACGCGATCACTTCACAGTCCTGCCGGGAATTCACCAATTCCAGCACCGCATCCCACTGCGTCACTTCCACCGGGCGCTGTACGGGACGCGTTAAACGCGGCACAGGTGGCACGGCTTTGCGCGGCGAAACAAAGTAGCCGGATCGTGGCTGAGGGGAAATCAACTGCTGGTCTTCCAGGACGTGGTACGCCTGTTGCACGGTGCTGATGCTGACGCCGTGTTCGCTGCTCAGGCTACGAACCGAGGGTAAACGCTCCCCGCTCTGGTATAACCCTTGCTCAATGCGCTCAGCCAAAAGCGTGGCGAGATGTTGGTAACGCGTCATGCTGTATCCTCACCGGAAACCATACAGAAGGAAAAACCGATACAGAATGGCGCAATAAATGCCATTCAGCTCATGTTTTAGCCCTTCTGTATGTTAAAGAAAAGTAATTTTTGAATCTGTCTGCTTTTGCCAGCTGGCCTCATGATTATCCCCAGGCAAACCGCGAGGAGTCACATCATGGGCTTTGAAGAGAACCACCATCGCAGACCGTTTTATGGCCTGGTGATGCTTTACCAGTATTTTCGCCGCAGCCGACAGCGCCGCCAGACTTTACGGGCACTGCGCGAGCTCAGCCCGGAACAGCTCAGGGATATGGGGCTAACGCGAGATGATTTATCGCGCTGGGATTAACGCTTAAGCGGTGCCACACGCTGGCACCGTTTTTTATTTACTGCTATCAAAAGGAGGACCAGACAACAACAACGATAATCAGGAGCCGTATGAACATCACCGACCTGCCTTTTAACACTACCGACTGGGCCACCCTCACGCCGACCGAACATCCCGGCATTACCGGTAAAGCGCTGTGGCGCACCCAGCAGTTTGGGCCGATTCGCGTACGCATGGTGGAATACACTGCAGGCTATCTGGCCGATCACTGGTGCCAAAAAGGCCACGTTTTGCTGTGCCTGAAAGGCGAATTGCAAACTGAGCTGGAAGATGGCCGCCAGTTTACCCTGACGCCGGGCATGAGCTACCAGGTCGCCGACGGCGCAGAGCCGCACCGTTCCTCAACGGCATCAGGCGCCGTCCTGTTTATTGTGGATTAACATCATGCAGACCCTTTTGACACCACGCCTGGCGCTCGAGCAAATCACCGAAGCCGACTGGCCACTCTTTCGCTACCTGCAGCAGCAGCCGGAGGTGATGCGCTACGTCGACGAAAATCGTTCAGAAGAAGAGATTCGTCGCACCTTTGACGCCCGCCTTCCCGAATGGCTGCCGGGCAGCCGCCACTGGCTCTGTATGGTGATGCGCCACCGCAAAACCGGCGTGCCGATTGGCGTCACCGGCTTTATCCTGCGCGAGGACGATATCGCGGAAGTGGGTTTTTTACTCGATCCGTCGTTTCACGGCCAGGGCTACGGGTATGAATCACTGTATGAGGTGTGCGCCTTTGCATTTGCGGAAGTTGGCATCCGCAAGCTTGTCGCCACGGTCACCGCCGGAAATATTCCGTCAAAGAAAGTGCTGGAGAAAGTGGGGTTTCAGCAGGAAGGGACGCTGCGGGAGAACTACTGGCTGAATGAGCGCTGGCAGGATGACTGGATTTTTGGCCTGTTGGCGCGAGAGTTCAGATAAAACACGGGCCGCACAAGGCGGCCCATACTGCGTGATTCAATACTTAGTTGTAGATTTCAGCCACGCCGTACATTTTGTTATCGCCGCCGGCAGAGATGATGCGGATCGATTTCGCCCCGGCCTGCTCAGCTTTCTGCTGCAGCTGGTGTTGCAGGCTGTCGAGGTTAGACGCGCCGCTGACCGATACGGTGCCCATTTTCTGGCTGGCAACCTGCTGGGTTTCTGCAGCAAAACCGGAGAAGGAAGCGGCGAGAGTCATAACTACGGCAAAATATTTGATGCTTTTCATGATGATTACCTTTGCGTTTTGTTTAGTTGGAAGGCTGATTGCCTTCGATAAGATAAGAATAGCGCCGCACAACTTTGTTTGTTAGCGGAACAATTCGCTTATCTAATTCAAAAAAACTGAACACAAAGTGACCATAAGAAAAGCAACCCCGGGGTAAGCCCGGGAGCCGCCGGGCGATTACCAGCTCCAGCGCACGCCAACATTGCCGGTAACCACCCGCTGGCGCTCGCCGCCGAGATTGGTCAGGTAG
Organism: Cedecea neteri NBRC 105707 = ATCC 33855; assembly: GCF_001571265.1. Classification (GTDB taxonomy): domain Bacteria; phylum Pseudomonadota; class Gammaproteobacteria; order Enterobacterales; family Enterobacteriaceae; genus Cedecea; species Cedecea neteri. The sequence continues at coordinate 6,721 of NZ_BCTL01000068.1, forward strand.
CCGGTCGTGGCGTACAGGCTGCCGTTCTGGCTCACCTGCGCCACCAGCCCAGCGCCGATTTGCCCGGCCGTTTGCCCGATGCTGTTGGCAATCGTCGTGCTGCCATCGAAATCCGTTTCATCATCCTGCCCGAACGAGCGCAGCACGTTGGCGCGCAGATAGGGTTTCCAGTTCACGCCGCTCGCCTCAAACGCCCACTGTAAACGAGCCCCAACCCGCCCTTGCCACGTATTGCCGTTGTTCCAGCGAACATCGGAGACGCCGTCATGCAGCGAATCCAGCGAGGTTCTCTGCCAGACCAGCTGCGCCTGAGGTTCAAGCGTCAGCCCTTCGCCGAGGGCAACAGGCAGCCCCGCTTCAACTGAGCCGGTAACCGCCTTGCCGCTGGAAGAGGCGTTCACGTCGTTCACCGAATCCGTATTCAGCCGCAGCGCGCTGCCCATTAGCACCGCGTCCGTATACCAGCCGGAAGCCGCAACCCTTGTCCAGTAGCCGCCGTAGTTGTAGTTATTCAGCTGCAGTTTCCCGACGCGCGCGCCCTGTTTCGCCAGCGCAAAGCCGTCGACATCGCCGGTCGCTCTGGAGAAGCCGAACAGCACACCGGCATGATGAGTTGCGCCATTATCTTCAGTCGCGGTATACAAATCCTGGCCCAGCTGCAGCCCCCACAGCGTACCGTTGAAGGAAGGGTTAACGTCCCCGCTTTGATGAATATCCGCGTGGCTTCCCCAGCTTCTGGCCCAGAAGGCCGGGGCTTTGTTATCGCCGCTCAGCAGGCTCTGCTCGCCCTGGCGATCGTGGAAGGTATCAATCTGCTGGAGGTTAAGCTGGCGGGCAACGGCAGGCGCTTCAGCATACAGCGCGACTTCAGGCCGGTAGACGTTCAGCGTCTCGCCGCCAGAGGCCTCCCCACCCTTGCCTGCCTCAATGATGGAATCAGGCGTGCCTTCCCCCGGTGTAATCGAGGTGACAGTTTCCGGAGGCGTTGGAGTTCCTTCATCCGGTGGAACCGGCTCCACGGGCTGAACAACGACGGTATTACGCAGATACCAGCTCCCGCCGCTGCCGTCGGAGACGCCGCCTTTGGCAAGATAGTAGGAATACGCCCCGGCGCTGACGGTGCCACCCGAAAGCTTGAAGGCGTTTGCCGTACTGGTCGCGCCGTTGGTGGCCTGCACCAGCTGAATACCGTCTGCGGCAGTTTGCGCTCCGGCCCCGCCGATGTTAGTCACCTTCAGCGTACTGCTGCCAGAAGCACTGCCCCCGCTAACGATCAGCTTATCAGACGCCGCCCCATCGCCCGCCAGCACCGTGTTCAGCGCAATCACGCCGTTTTGTCCGCTATAGTTTCCGGCTACGGTCAGGCTATTCCCCACGCCGCTGCCGCCGAGCTGAACAAGCCCGGTATTGGTCAGGTTGCCATTAATCTGGAAATTGCCCTGTGGGCCAGCAGAAAGTGGCGACAGCGTATTGGCCGCTCCCAGCGTTCCGCTGTTCGTCACGTCGCCGTTCACCGTGCCGTAACCGCCAAGTGAGGCTCCGGCTGCGACGGTAGCGCCGCTGGCGAGGGAAGCCGAAGCGTGTGCGCTATCGCCGACGATGAGCGTCCCGTCATTGACGGCAGTCCCTCCGGTGTAACTGTTCACGCTGTTAAAAAGCAAGGTCCCGGTCCCGGCTTTTTCTACCGCACCGCTGCCGCTAATCGTGCCCAGATACTCTCCCTGATTTTTTTGCAGGAAGCGCACCAGCCCGCTGTTACTCACCGAGAGCGGCAAGTTGGATGAGTTCGCCTGCAGCGTCGCGCCATTGCTTACCGAGGCCGTCACTGAAGCGAGGCTGGTGCCGAGCGTGCCGGTAAGATCCAGCGTGCCGCTTTGCACCAGGGCGGTAGTAAACGCGCCGGTGCCCGCCCAGGTCCAGTCGCTGCCGGTCATGGTCAACGTCTGGAAATTGGTGAAAGCGTTAGAAGCAGTTCCCGAGCCTTCAAGCGTCACGCTGTTATTACCCCGTCCGCCGTCCGCAAGGCCAACAATCTGCGAGCCTGTCTGCAGGATCAGCGAAATACTGCCGTTACCGCTCAGAATTGCCGTGCCGCTTCCGCCCTGAATCAACCCAGCGTTGGTAATGGTGATATTACCGTTGGTGGAGCGAATACCGATCCCGTTGTTACTGATAATCTGCCCACCGGCCAGGTTATTGATGGTGGTGTTAAAGCTGCTGCCGAGCGTGTTCGCCACCACGCCGTCCACGCTGCCGCTGGAAGACGCCGTGCCTTTGGCCTGAATCAGCCCACTGTTATTTAGGGTGGCGTTGTTGCCCTGTAGAAAAACCGTGGGCGCGTCCCGCCCGGAAGTGGTCAGCGTCCCGCTGTTATTCACCGTGCCGCTGCCGCCCAGCAGCGAAATGGCCCTGGCGTTATTCCCCGACGTGGAGATCGTTCCGGTGTTAGTGATGGTATTTCCCGAAGCGCCAGGGTTGCTCTGCCCCCAGGCGGCGGTCATGCCGTATGAGTTATTGCCGCTGGTGGTGATAGTGCCGTTGTTGATTAGGGTATTGTTATTGCCGTTGGCCGCCATACCATCGTTGTAGGCCCCGGTGGTGGTCAATGTGCCCGTCGCGCCGTTGGTCAGCGTATTGCCGTTATTCACACCCAGCAACAGCGCCCCACGGTTTGCAACGCCCGTACCATTGTCAGAGAGAGTCAACGCCCCGGCGTTGTTGATACTGCTGCTGCTGTCCACCGAAAACGGCGTCGCCTGAGTGGTCAGCGAGTAACTCCCGGTCACGGTGGAGTCGAGATTAATCGTGACGTTATTGCTGCCTGCGGTGGCAACCACCGGCGGAATACCCGAGCCGCTACAGGTCACAGTATCTCCGCTATTCGGCGTTGATGACGAACAGGCCGCGGAGGCAGAAATGGGAAACACGCCGGTGAAACCGGCCAGACAAACGGGAACCAGAGTCAGAGCCTTGTTTTTCATGTTTACTCTCACAGCAAGAAAGATAAACAAAGGGTTGGCGTTCCCTGCAGCCTCGTCGCGAAACGGGCAAATTATCCAGCGGTAGATCCTGGGCAAGAGAAATCCTCACCCGGCACTTAACTATAGAGCCGGATGGAGATTTAAGAGGCTGATGAGGCGGGTTTTATCGGTTTATTTCGCCGAAAAGAGAACGCGGTCAGAATTCAGTGCGGGAGAAGCCGGTCATCTCGGTCAATTCCATTTCGCGACCCAGGGCGGTCATCGGGTGGACAATCACCAGGCCACGCACGGTTTTCTTGAGCTTGCCCATATCGGCCTGCTCTTTTTTGGTAATCGCACGCTTGTACGGCAGCGCCATCAGCTTCTGTGCTTCTTTGCTCAGCTTCTGGTTACGCACCGCCTGCAGGCGAGCGATTTCGATTTCCAGCTTCTGCCGCTCTTTTTCCAGCTCGGCATATTTTTCCGCTTCGTTGATCAGGTGCAAACCTGGCATTTCGTGGCGGATGGCGTCCAGACGGTCGCTAAGGCGTTTAATTTCTGATTTTTCGATTTCTTTCATTTTGACTTACCGTGAATAAAGATAGCTTGCTGGCAAGGATACACGATCCTGAGGGACAGGGCGAAAGGCGGCTATTTTTGGAAGGCTTTTTTTAAGCTGATCCTTGAGATCAGCTCTGTCAGGGAAAGTACCATTGTGGAGCGAACGATTTGCATATAGCGCTGACGCTGCATCGCCAGCAGCTCAGGATCGCTACCGTCCACGAAGGTCGGCGTCGGCGGCAGCGCCGTGACGCAGTGCAGCTCGCCAAACGGGCCAAGCATTTCGTCATCGGTGAAGCTGTACTCGTTGCCGTCGTGGTTCAGCTCTTCCCGGAGCGCCATCAGCAGCTCGCAGTCTTCGTACTCGGCGCGGTTCAGCACGCCCAGCCCGTAGATAAGCTTCAGGCGTACCGAAAGATCGCCCAGCGGCCCGTCGCCGTCCAGCAGCGGCTCTACCGCATATTTCACCGCGTAGTCGTCCTTGCGGAACACCTGCAGCACCAGGATATTTACCGCTTCGGTTAACAGCTCGACGGCAGCAATCAGCAGGCTTCTTACGGTTTTGCCGGCATTCAGTCGCTCAAGCACGCGGTTTTCAAAGGCCTGGGTTTCTTCCATTTTTGCCTGCATCACTAAACATGTTTCAGGCGCGGCATCCACCGCGCCTGCATAGGGTTACGCTATGGCGTTATACGCCTTTACCGCCTCGGTCACGGCTTCGCTGTTCGCATCCAGACCGGACACTTCCGCCAGTGCGGCCTGCAGGCCCTTATCAGCCAGCAACTGCTTCAGCTCCTGCGCCTGCGGATCCTGCTCGCTGTGGTAGTGCATTGCCGCCGCAATCCCTTTGATCAGGTTCACGTGCGGTAAGCCGTACTCAATGGTGCCGAGCAGCGGCTTGACGAGGCGGTCACCGGCGCTGAGTTTGCGCAGCGGCTGACGGCCAACGCGCTCCACGTCGTCCTTCAGGTAAGGATTTTCGAAACGACCAAGGATTTTCTTGATGTACGCGGCGTGCTTGTCTACTTCAAAGCCGTAGCGCTTAATCAGCACCGCGCCGCTCTCTTCCATCGCCCCTTTCACTACGGCGCGCACTTTCTCATCAAGAATGGCATCGCGGATAGTCTGGTGCCCGGCCAGTTGACCGAGGTACGCGGTTATAGCATGCCCGGTATTCAGCGTGAAGAGCTTGCGCTCGACAAACGCCATAAGATTATCAGTAAGTTCCATGCCAGGAATGTTCGGCAGCTCACCTTTGAACTGGGTTTTATCGACAATCCACTCGCTAAAGGTTTCCACGGTCACTTCCAGCGGGTCGTTGGTGGCGGACTCGGATGGCGGAACGATGCGGTCAACCGCAGAATCGACAAAGCCAACGTGCTGCTCAACCCACGCCCATGCCTCAGCGGACAGCGCTTTTTTCACGTGCTCTTTCAGCTGGCTGGTGCCGCGCACCATGTTTTCACAGGCGATGATGTTCAGCGGCGTGTCGTTGCCGTTGGCGCGACGCAGCTCCAGACCTTTGGCAAGCGTAGGCGCGATGCGCTCCAGCACAACCGGGCCCACAGCGGTGGTGACCAGGTCAACCTGCGCGATAAGGGCCACAACGTCGTCGCCGATGCTGCTGACAGCATTCACGTTGGAGACGGTATCAATCTGCTGCTGCTCGCCCACTACGTGAACCTGGTAGCTGTGACGCGCGTTCAGGGCATCCAGAACCACCTGGTTTACGTCGGCAAAAGTCAGCTGCAGACCGGCGTCTGCCAGCAGTTTACCGATAAAGCCACGACCGATATTACCTGCACCAAAATGTAATGCTTTCATTGCGTTAACCTTCCTGATTATTTCACCCGTGAGGGCTGGGGTAAGGATACTGTATGCGAATCCCCTCACCCTAGCCCTCTCCCCAAAGGGGAGAGGGAACATCCAGAACTCCCCACTCTTTTCCCCCTCGCCCCTCCGGGGAGAGGGTCGGGGTGAGGGGCAAACCCTTATTTCTTACCGGCCAGCAGATCCAACACTTCCTGAACGCTGGTGGTGTGCGCCAGGCGCTCAATCACCGACTCATCATCCAGCGCGTTGGTCAGGCTGGTGATGACCTGGATGTGCTCGTTATTGCGGGCCGCAATACCGATAACCAGGCGAGCCACGTCTTCCGGCTCTTCACCGAAGTGAACACCTTCCGGGTACTGGCAGAACACCACGCCGGTTTTCAGCACGCGGTCTTTCGCTTCCACGGTACCGTGAGGAACCGCGATGCCTTCGCCCAGGTAGGTTGGGGTCAGTTTTTCGCGCTCAAACATGGCGTCCACGTATTCCGGCTGCACGTAACCGCCGTTCACCAGTTGCTCACCGGCAAAGCGAATCGCTTCTTCTTTGGTGCTGGCTTTCAGGCCGAGGAACACGTTACCCGCGCCCAGCTTGAAGACGCCTTCTTCGCTGGAAACAAAGCTGTCTTCCAGGCTGTGCATCACCTTCACTTCTTTGTCGCTCAGGTTCTGAGAGGCCACCAGACGCTCAACCAGGTTGGCGTACAGGCTGCTGTCGAGGAAGTTGGTCAGGGAGATATGCTGCGCCTGCGGCACCTGGCGCATCGCACGCTCGGTCAGGTCGCGGTGGGTAATCACCAAGTCAACGTCGTCCGGCAGGCTGTTGATAGCGCAGTTGGTCACGGAGATGTTTTTCAGGCCAGCATCGTTCACTTTCTTACGCAGCACGCCTGCGCCCATGGCGCTGGAGCCCATACCTGCGTCGCAGGCTACGATGATTTTACGCACGTGGCTCAGGTCGTTAGACAGGCCAGCACCTACCGCCAGCGGCGCTGCGCCACCTTTGGATTCGGCTTTCATTTCCTGCATACGGCGAGCCGCAGCTTCGATGTCGTCTTCTTCTTTCACTTTGCTGGTTTTCAGCAGGATGGCGGAGACCACGAAGGAAACAATCATTGCCGCACAGATAGCCGCGATGTTAGCGAAGTATGCGCCTTTCGGGGTCATCGCCAATACCGCCAGGATGGAACCTGGGGAAGCCGGAGACACCAGGCCGCCGTTCAGCACGGTCAGGGTGAACACGCCGGTCATACCGCCGAGGATAACGGCCAGGATCAGACGTGGGTTCATCAGCACGTACGGGAAGTAAATTTCGTGGATACCGCCCAGGAAGTGGATGATAGCCGCGCCACCCGCAGACTGCTTAGCGTTACCGCGACCGAAGAACATGTACGCCAGCAGGACGCCCATACCCGGACCCGGGTTCGCTTCAATCAGGAAGAAGATGGATTTGCCCAGCTCGTGGGACTGCTGAATCCCCAGCGGCGAGAAGATGCCGTGGTTGATGGCGTTGTTCAGGAACAGGATTTTCGCTGGTTCTACGAAGATGGACGCCAGCGGCAGCATCTCGTGCACAACCATGAAGTTAACGCCCGCCGCCAGAATTTTGGACAGGACTTCAACCGCAGGGCCAATACCGAGGAACGCCAGAATCGCCAGGATCATCCCGATGATACCGGCAGAGAAGTTGTTCACCAGCATTTCAAAGCCGGATTTGATTTTACCGTCGACCCATTTGTCGAAGTGCTTGATTGCCCAGCCGCCCAGAGGCCCCGCAATCATTGCGCCGAGGAACATCGGCATGTCAGCCCCGACGATAACGCCCATAGTGGTGATAGCCCCCACCACGCCGCCACGGTCACCGCCAATCAGGCGACCACCGGTAAAGCCGATCAGCAGCGGCAGCAGGTAAGTGATCATCGGGCCTACCAGCTTCGCCAGCGTTTCGTTTGGCAACCATCCGGTAGGAATAAATAAGGCCGTGATAATACCCCAGGCGATAAACGCCCCGATATTTGGCATAACCATATTGCTGAGGAAACGACCAAAGCTTTGCACTTTGATCTTGATATCGGATGACATACACATACCCCTTGTTGGTGTTCCGCGCTGAAAAGCAGCCCGAGGTTTATTGTTAACGTAGCGGCAGGGTCGCCGGCCTTATTCAGTAAAGTGACGCGAATCTGGCACTGAATCGTTAAGCTGTCCAGCAACCGCCTAATTATGTGATGAAGATCACCAATACTCAGGGATCACCCATCTTCATTGAGTGATGCTGATCACATAATTGCAGTGTAAAAAAAGTACACCGTGGAATTTTTAACCCTGATTGACCTTTTAATGTGACTAACATCACATTTAGTTATGACGTCTTTGTTATTTATTTGTGATCTAACTCACAAAGTATTTTGAGGGGGATTAATCCTAATGTGATCCAGTTAAAATCTGGGCGTTGACAACAAACGAAGGACAATCACGGAATGAAAGTAAATTACAGCGAAGCGGCGGGTAAAAAGCGCGACGTTGAATGCCGCGCTGGAATGAAAAGTTAGTTAGCTAAATCCGCGACAATGCCGCGCGCCTGAGCAAACAGCTGCTGGTAATGGGCATCGCTGTCGCCAATTCCCTCTTCCACGCCGATGGTGTTATAGAGAAAGTCGATTTTTGCGTCCTCAACGCCCATGTAGCCCATCGAGCCGCCGATAAAATCGGTCATGTTCTTTTCCCAACCGTACTTCACAAAGCCTGCCTGCGAGCCGCCGACCAGCGCCACCCAGCGGATTTTCTTATTCCCCAGCGTGCCGCCCGGCCCGTAGCCCAGGCCGTAGTTCCACACGCGGTCCAGGTAGCCTTTGAGCATGGCCGGGAAGCTGTACCACCACACCGGGAACACTACGACCACGGTGTCTTTGTCTGCTAACTCGCCAAACAGGCGGTGAACTTCCGGGGAGTACGGCTTCTGCGGGTTGCTCCAGTCTGGCTCGTCGTCCACGCCAAGCGCCGGGTTAAAATCGCTGCGGTAAAGGTCGAGGGAGGAGACGTTAATGCCGCGTTCCGCCGCCTCGCCCTGAATTTCCTGTACCACCTGCGCGGTTAATGAGTCGCTGCGCGGATGGGCCCAAACGATATACATATTCTCTGATTTCATGGAGTTATCTCAGTTTGTTGGGAAGTGCTACCACTTTACGGCCGCTGGATAATTCTGTAAAACGTAGTATTTGAGATGAGTTAATGAAGGATTTTCACTAATGGCGCTGAATTTTTCCGACTTCGCGACCTTTATCGCCGTGGCGCGGCACAAAAGCTTTCGCGCCGCCGGCGACGAACTGGGGCTTTCTCCGTCGACAATCAGCCACGGCATTAAACAGCTCGAGCAGCGCCTGAAAATCCGGCTGTTCAACCGCACCACCCGCAGCGTGTCTCTCACCGAGGCTGGCAACAACCTCTACGAGCGTCTGCGCCCGGCCTGCGACGAAATTCATACCATTCTCGACGAGGTGAATTCGTTTCGCGACACGCCGATGGGCACCCTCAAAATCAACAGCTCACGGCTGGCCTCACGCACGGTTTTAATGCCGCTGGTGGCCGGGTTTATCCGCCGCTATCCCGACATCAAAGTGGAAGTCACCACCGACGACAGGCTGGTGGATATCGTGAAGCAGGAATACGACGCCGGAATCCGATTGATAACCACGGTGGAAAAAGACATGATTGCCGTGCCGATTGGCCCAAAGGCAAAGATTTGCGTTGTCGCCACGCCGGAATATCTTGCGAGCTACCCGGCCCCGGCTCATCCCCGCGAGCTGGTTAATCACTGCAGCGTGATTTTCCGCTACCCAAGCGGCCGTCCCTACTACTGGGAGTTTTACGGGCCAGAAGGCAAGCTGGAAGTGACGCCGTGCGGCAACATCGTCGTGGACGATCTCGATTCCGAGCTGGAAGCGGTGCTGTGCGGGGCAGGCATTGGCTATCTGTATCAGCAGCAGGTAGAAGAGCACCTCGCGAGCGGCAGGCTGGTTTCGATGCTCGAAGACTGGCTGCCTGAGCTGCCGCCGTTCCAGTTCTATTACCCAAATCGGCAATACATGCCCAGCGCGCTTCGCGCCTTCGTCGATTACATAAAAGCGCCGCAGGCGTAGACTTTTTCAGCAATGTTGGGTATCTGTTTCATACTTACCTCAAGTTGGCAAAAACGGATAATGTCATGAAACTGATCGGTAATTACACCAGCCCTTACGTGCGAAAGATCTCGGTCATTCTGCTGGAAAAAGGCCTTAGCTTTGAGTTTGTTAACGTCAACCCGTGGGTTGGCGACAGCCCGGCCCCGCAGTACAACCCGCTCGGCAAAGTGCCGACGCTTATCACCGATGAGGGCGAGCGCTGGTTTGATTCGCCGATCATCGCCCAATACCTTGAGCTGCTGGACATTGCGCCAGAACTCATTCCGCACGACCCAAAAGCGGCGCTGAAAGTGCGCCAGCTTGAGGCGCTTTCCGACGGCATTCTGGACGCAGCGTTAACGTCGGTGCGTGAGAAACTGCGCCCGGCGGAACAGCAGTCTGAAGAAGTCCTGGTGCGCCAGCGCGAGAAGATTGGCCGCGCTCTCGATCTGCTGGAAGAATACGCCGCCGACGGCACGTTGACCGCCGAGCCGCTCAATCTGGCCAATATTTCTGCGGCCTGCGCAGTGGGTTATCTCAATTTCCGCCGCGTCGCGCCGGGCTGGTGCGTCAATCGCCCGCACCTGGTCAAGCTGGTCGAACAGCTGTTCCAGCGCGAGAGTTTTGCCCGTACCGAACCGCCCGCGGCATGATCTGCTGCCAGGACAGGGGACGTTGTCCCCTGTAATATTACTCACAAATTTCCTAATCCAGTCCCTGCCATGACGACAGCTCAAACACTTTTTAGCCATCTTCCGGCGACCGACCGCCTGCTGCGCGATGCCGCCTTTACCGCCCTCCTTGCCGAGTTCGGCCACACCCGCGTGGTAGCGACGCTGAGAATGCTGCAAAGCGAAGCGCGCGAACACATCCGCACGGCGAGCAAGCTGCCGGACTGGAGCGAGGACTGGGCAAAGAAAACGCGTGACGTGCTCGAGGCTAGCCAGCGCAGCGCTCTGCTGCCGGTTTTCAACCTGACCGGCACCGTGCTGCACACCAATCTCGGGCGTGCGCTACAGGCCGAGGCGGCCATTGACGCCGTCAGCGAAGCCATGCGCTCCGCCGTAACGCTGGAGTATTCGCTGGACGACGCCGGACGCGGCCACCGCGATCGCGCCATAGCCGATCTGCTTTGCGAGCTTACCGGCGCCGAAGACGCCTGCATCGTCAACAACAATGCGGCAGCGGTGCTGCTGATGCTGGCGGCCTGCGCAGACGGCGGCGAAGTGGTGGTTTCGCGCGGTGAACTGGTGGAAATTGGCGGCGCGTTTCGCATTCCAGACGTTATGCGCCAGGCGGGCTGCACGCTGGTTGAAGTCGGTACCACCAACCGCACGCACCTGAAAGACTACCTCGCAGCCGCGAACGAAAACACCTCGCTGCTGATGAAGGTGCACACCAGCAATTACCACATTGAAGGCTTCACCAAAGCGGTCAGCGAGGCCGAGCTGGTTACGCAGGGCAACGAACTCAATCTGCCGGTCGTCACCGACCTGGGCAGCGGCTCGCTGGTAGATTTAAGCCAGTGGGGCCTGCCGCCGGAGCAAATGCCGCAGCAACTGATTGCCGACGGCGTGAGCCTGGTGAGCTTCTCCGGCGACAAGCTGCTCGGTGGCCCGCAGGCCGGGATCATCGTCGGCAAAAAGGCGCTTATCGAGCGCATTCAGAGCCACCCGCTGAAGCGCGCGCTGCGTGCCGATAAAATGACGCTGGCGGCGCTGGAGGCTACATTGCGGCTGTATCAGCACCCGGAAACGCTGGTGGAACGTCTGCCAACCCTACGACTGCTAACCCGCAGCGCCGAAGATATTCACCAGCAGGCAACCCGCCTGCGGCCCGCATTTGAACAGCGTTTTGGCGAGTTGTTCGACGTCCGAGTTGAAGCGTGCCTGTCGCAAATCGGCAGCGGCTCTTTGCCCGTTGACCGCCTGCCCGGCGCGGCCCTGACCTTCACGCCGAAAGACGGGCGCGGCTCAACGCTTGCCTCGCTGACGCAAACCCTGCGCGAGCTGGAAAGGCCGGTCATTGGCCGCATTGCCGATGGCCGACTGTGGCTGGATTTACGTTGCCTCGAAAACGAAGCGCTGCTGCTGGAGGGCATTGCCCTGTGATTATTGCCACCGCCGGGCACGTTGACCACGGCAAAACCACCCTGCTTCAGGCGCTGACCGGCGTGAATGCCGATCGCTTGCCCGAAGAGAAAAAGCGCGGCATGACCATCGACCTCGGCTACGCCTACTGGCCACAGCCGGATGGCCGGGTGATTGGCTTTATTGACGTACCGGGGCACGAAAAATTTCTGGCCAACATGCTGGCGGGCGTCGGCGGCATAGATCATGCGCTGCTGGTCATTGCCTGCGACGACGGCGTGATGGCGCAAACCCGCGAGCATCTGGCGATTTTACAGCTGACGGGCAACCCGCAGATAACCGTCGCGCTAACCAAAGCCGACCGGGTGAGCGACGCCCGCATTGCAGAAGTCCGCGATGAAGTTGCCGCTCTGCTGGGCGATGCTCAGGCCGCAATCTTTGTAACCGCCGCCACCAGCGGGGAAGGCGTAGAAGCGCTACAGCAGCATCTAAAAGCGCTCAATGAACGCCCTCATGCCACCTCGCACCGCTTCCGCCTGGCCATCGACCGTGCTTTTACGGTTAAGGGCGCAGGCCTTGTGGTCACCGGCACGGCGCTGAGCGGCGAAGTTAACGTTGGCGATTCGCTCTGGCTGACCGGCGCGGATAAACCGATGCGCGTGCGCGGCCTTCACGCCCAAAACCAGCCGGTTTCCAGCGCAATGGCCGGGCAGCGCATTGCCCTGAACATCAGCGGTGACGCGGAAAAAGCCGACATCAGCCGGGGCGACTGGCTGCTGAGCGACAAACCGCTGCAGCCGGTTGAGCGCGTTATCGTTGAGCTGCAAACGCTGCAGCCGCTCCAGCAGTGGCAGCCGCTGCATATTCACCATTCTGCCCGCCACGTAACCGGGCGAGTTTCCCTGCTGGAAGGTAATCTGGCCGAGCTGGTGCTGGATGTGCCGCTGTGGCTGGCGGATAACGACCGTCTTGTACTACGCGATATCAGCGCGCGCACCACGCTCGCCGGTGCCCGTGCCGTGCTGCTCAATGCCCCACGTCGCGGCAAGCGCCAGCCCGTTTTTCTGGCCTGGCTGGCTGAGCTGGCAAAAGCATCCGGTGACCTGCAGGCGCTGGAAGCGCATTTGACGCGCGGCGCCGTGCTGCTCAGCGAATTTGCCTGGGCGCGCCAGCTAACGGCGGAAGGTCTTCAGGCTCTGCTCGGCCAGCCGGGTTATCTGCAGGCGGGCAATGCGCTGCTAAGTCAGGACGTGGCCGCTCTCTGGCAGCAAAAACTGCTCGACGTGCTGGCACGCTACCACCAGCAGCATGACGATCAGCCCGGACCTGGGCGTGAACGCCTGCGCCGCATGGCGCTGCCCGCAGAAGACGAAGGACTGGTGCTGTCGCTTATCGAAAGAATGCGCGCTGAAGGCCTGCTGATGAGCCGCCAGGGCTGGCTGCATCTGCCGGGGCACGAGCCCGGTTTTTCTGCCACGCAGCAAGCGGTGTGGGACAAAGTAGACGCCCTGCTTGGCGATGAGCCCTGGTGGGTTCGCGACCTGGCCAAAGAAACCGGCGAGGAAGAACAGGCGATGCGTCAGCTGTTACGATCCGCCGCCCAGCAGGGGCTGGTCACCGCGATTCTGAAAGATCGTTATTACCGAAACGATCGCCTGCAGACGTTTGCCGATCTGATCCGCGAGTTGGATCAAACCCACGGTGCCACCAACGCCGCAGACTTCCGCGACAGATTAGGCGTAGGCCGCAAGCTGGCGATTCAGATTCTGGAGTATTTCGACAAAACCGGCTTTACCCGTCGGCGCGGCAACGACCACCTGCTGCGCGACAAGGCGCTGTTTACCCCTTCACGCTGATCCCTGCTGCCGGAGAAGAGTTTTTCCCTCTTCTCCGGCATTAATCCGTGAAGCGCGTCGTAAAGCGGACGGGAAACGGCGAAGAAACAGCCAGCCCGAACTACCCTTGTGGGTGAACCATCACAAGGAGACGGCTATGACAAATAATCCTCCCGATACCCGTATTATCCCCGGCGAATATGGTTTCCCGCTGAAGCTTAAACCCCGTTACGACAACTTTATCGGCGGCCAATGGGTTGCCCCGGTTGGCGGTCAGTACTATGAAAACCTCACCCCGGTGACCGGCCAGCCGCTGTGCGAAATCGCCAGCTCCGGCAAGGCCGACATCGACCTGGCGCTGGATGCCGCCCACGAAGCCAAAAAAGGCTGGGGGCAGATGTCCGTGCAGGAGCGCGCCACCATCCTGCTGAAAATTGCCGACCGCATGGAGCAAAACATCGAGCTGCTGGCGACGGCAGAAACCTGGGACAACGGCAAACCGATTCGCGAAACCAGCGCCGCCGACGTGCCGCTGGCCATCGACCACTTCCGCTACTTCGCCTCCTGTATTCGTGCCCAGGAGGGCGGCATCAGCGAGGTGGATAAAGACACCGTCGCCTACCACTTCCACGAGCCGCTCGGCGTGGTCGCGCAGATTATTCCGTGGAACTTCCCGCTGCTAATGGCGAGCTGGAAAATGGCCCCGGCGCTGGCGGCGGGCAACTGCATCGTGCTGAAGCCTGCGCGGCTGACCCCGCTCTCCGTGCTGCTGCTGATGGAACTGGTTGGCGACCTGCTGCCGCCGGGCGTGGTTAACGTAGTGAACGGCGCGGGCGGCGAGATTGGCGAATACCTGGCAACCTCGAAACGCATCGCTAAAGTGGCGTTTACCGGCTCCACCGAAGTCGGGCAACAGATCATGCAGTACGCCACCCAAAACATTATCCCGGTTACCCTGGAGCTGGGCGGCAAATCCCCGAACATCTTCTTCGCCGACGTGATGGAAGAGGAAGACGCCTTCTTCGACAAAGCGCTGGAAGGTTTTGCGCTGTTCGCCTTCAACCAGGGCGAGGTCTGTACCTGCCCGAGCCGCGCGCTAGTGCAGGAGTCCATCTACGAACGTTTTATTGAGCGTGCAATTCGCCGCGTTGAAGCCATTCGCTCCGGCAACCCGCTGGACAGCCGCACCCAGATGGGCGCGCAGGTGTCCCAGGGACAGATGGAAACCATCCTCAACTACATCGACATCGGCAAGAAAGAAGGCGCGGACGTGCTGACCGGCGGGCGTAGAAAAGCGCTGACGGGCGACCTGCAGGCGGGTTACTACCTCGAGCCGACCATTTTGTTCGGTAAAAACAACATGCGCGTGTTCCAGGAGGAGATCTTCGGGCCGGTGCTCGCCGTCACCACGTTTAAAACCGTAGAGGAAGCGCTGGAGCTGGCAAACGATACCGAATACGGCCTGGGCGCGGGCGTCTGGAGCCGCAACGGCAGCCTGGCGTACAAAATGGGACGCGGTATTCAGGCCGGGCGCGTGTGGACCAACTGTTACCACGCCTACCCGGCACACGCTGCGTTTGGGGGTTATAAACAGTCCGGGATTGGGCGCGAGACCCACAAGATGATGCTGGAGCATTATCAGCAGACCAAGTGCCTGCTGGTGAGCTATTCCGATAAGCCGCTGGGCCTGTTCTGAGGATTGACCCTCACCCTAACCCTCTCCCTGGCAGGGAGAGGGAATAAAAAATGTTCTACGTTGGCTGTTTTCCCCCTCTCCCTTTGGCTATCTCTTATACACATTTTCATTTCAAATCTTCCAGGAAAACTCTTTCGTTCCGCAGTTATTCCGTTCACCCATAGATCTGTTTTCCCTGCACGCTCAGAGCACGGTGAACGTGCCA
>NZ_BCTL01000069.1 GCF_001571265.1 Cedecea neteri NBRC 105707 = ATCC 33855
AGCACATCTACAACAGAGCCCTCATCAACCGTGGCTCCATCACTTTCTGGCTGGACGATGAGGCGATTCAGGCCTGGTATGAGTCAGCAACGCCTTCATCCCGGGGGCGGCCCCAGCGTTATTCTGACCTTGCCATCACGACTGTCCTGGTGATTAAACGCGTATTCCTGCTCACCCTGCGAGCCGCACAGGGCTTTATTGATTCCATTTTTGCCATGATGGGTGTTCCTCTTCGCTGTCCGGATTACACCAGTGTCAGCAAGCGGGCAAAGTCGGTTAATGTCAGTTTTAAAACACCCACCCGGGGTGAAATTGCGCACCTGGTGATTGATTCCACCGGTCTGAAGGTTTTTGGTGAAGGCGAATGGAAAGTCAAAAAGCACGGCAAAGAGCGCCGTCGTATCTGGCGAAAACTGCATCTGGCTGTTGATGCTAGTACGCATGAAGTCATCTGTGCAGACCTGTCGCTGAACAACGTTACGGACTAAGAAGCCTTCCCGGGTCTCATCCGGCAGACTCACAGAAAAATCAGGGCAGCGGCGGCAGATGGTGCTTACGATACGCGGCGATGTCATGACGAACTGCGTCGTAAGAAAATCAGCGGCTGACAGGAAGTAATGCGCGGTGGAAATGGACAACAGATTACAACCGTCGCTCGATAGCGGAGACGGCGATGTACAGGGTAAAGCAACTGTTCGGAGGTTCACTGACGCTGCGTGACTACGATGGTCAGGTAGCAGAGGCTTTGGCCATGGTGCGTGCACTGAACAAAATGACGAAGGCTGGTATGCCAGAGAGCGTGCGTGTCGCCTGAAAACACGACGCGCTACGGAGATACTTGCCCGAAATCTGATTTATTCAACAAAGTCTACGCAGGTACAAAAAACACAGGCCAAATCCCCAGTTACGCTGGCTGTCAGTAATGCGCAACAGCCAGTCAGCAATGGCTTCATTTTCTTCACTGAGCTTAGGCTGATAGCGATAGCAACTTTCACTGACAACAAACATCTGGCAGGCAAAGCGCACGCCTATGCTTCGGTTTCTGACAGCTTCCTGCGCCATCTGCTTTCTCTGCGATGGCTTCACCACTTTTTTGCCATGGCTTCCTGAATGATCTCGGCTTTCAGTCGTTCTTCGGCATACATCTTTTTGAGGCGGCGATTTTCCTCTTCCAGCTCTTTCAATCGGGTCATCATGGAAGCATCCATAGCGCCAAAACGAGAACGCCATTTGTAAAAGCTGTCATTGCTCATGCCATGTTCACGGCAGAGTTCAGAAACCGGTGTTCCGGCCTCAGCTTGCCTAAGAATGGTCATGATTTGACTGTCGGTAAAACGTGATTTTTTCATAGAAATCCCCCAAGTTCAGATTACGAGAAAATTCTACTTATAAACACACCGGTTTTTCGGGGGGATTACCCAGAGTCGAAGCCATTTGAAGAGAGGTTTTTCGTTGAGCCTTATTTAAAACTCCACTGTGCGGAAATAACAAAAACTGAGGGTATTATGATGCCGACATCTACCCCAAAGTAGGATGTGAAATTATACTGTAATCCATGGTAAATATATGGTGAAAAACCAACCCCAGTAACTTTCTTAAAATCATGATAAGAACCGTGATCCCCACAATCACTAAAAGTGTCAAAGAAAAATTCGCCTACATACCCATATATTCCTTTAAAAACCAATCCATCGCTAAGACTCACCCAGTCTTTTCTAACGCCAGCCGCCAGGCATCTATCATTAAAGCTATTATTCATCGTTCCAAGAATGAAACTATACTCTGATTGTTCTGAAAATTTTCTTTCCACCGAGAAAAATTTGTTATCAAAGTGCTCTGTATACTGCCCATGGTTATGGGTAAGATGATACACATAGGATCCTGTATTTATGGAATAAAGATTCATCTCTTCTGCTTGACCAGAGAAAGATGAGACAAATGCTACGCACGCATATAAAAAACAAAACACCCCTGATTTGGTTTTATTTTCATATTTCGAGTTCATGATTAAGCTCTTATAAAGTTAAGCTTTCGCATTTTAAATTCAATCCATATTTTCGACAGCAAGTGGATGTAAGGTTTTCACATCCACTTGCTGAACTATAAACCTATTTCAGGGTTGTTTATTCCGCCATCTTTTTGTTAAAACCTTTTCTAATTCAACAATTAGAAACATTACGAATCCAATGCTGAAAGTTATAACCCAGTAACGGAACGGTAGCGCTTCGGTGCCAAACAACATCTGCATGAACGGTGCGTAAATGATGAGAAGCTGCAGTGCCAACAGTACGCCGCTCACAATCCAAATCCCTTTATTTGCCAGCAGCCCTTTGCTCAGTGAGAAGCCGTCATTAACGCGGCAGTTGAGCATGTAAAACCATTGGGCGGTCACCAGTGTTTGCAACAGCACGGTGCGGATAAATTCCGCCGAGTAACCACGCGGCTGCAGCCAGGCCTCCAGCACAAAGGCGCTAATGGCAATCATCAGGCCGACAAACACCACTCGCCAGATGGCATAGCCGTCCATCACATGCAGATCCGCCTTACGCGGTGGACGGTTCATAATGCCCTTCTCACCCGCTTCAAACGCCAGGCCAAATGACAGCGTTGCCGACGTCGCCATGTTCATCCACAGAATCAGTACCGGCGTCAACGGAATCAGGTTTCCTGCCAGCAGCGCGATGATAATCAGCAAAGCTTGGGCAATGTTGCTGGGGATCACGAACAGAATAGTCTTTTTTAGGTTATCGTAAACTCGACGCCCCTCGTGTACCGCGCTGGCAATAGTGGAAAAGTTGTCGTCCGTTAAAACCATGTCGGCGGCTTCTTTGGTGACTTCAGTCCCCTTAATCCCCATAGCAATACCCACATCGGCCCGCTTTAGCGCCGGGGCGTCGTTCACGCCATCCCCGGTCATTCCTACGACTTCCTGCTTGCTTTGTAATGCCTGAACAAGGCGGAACTTATCCTCCGGGCTGGTTCGTGCAAAAATATCGTATTGCTGTGCGGCATCACTAAGCTGACGAGCGTCCATCGCCTCAAGTTCGCGGCCAGTTATGGCACTTGCGGCATTACCAATACCTAACATTTGCCCTATACTCATCGCAGTTTGCGGATGGTCGCCGGTGATCATTTTCACGCGAATCCCCGCTTGGAGGCAGTCGGCAATGGCGGTGATGGCTTCCGGACGCGGCGGATCCATCATGCCGGCAATGCCAAGCAGGATCACCCCATCACTCAGATCCGCATGATCCAGCTCTCGTTGCCCTTCGCCAGCCGGTTTCCAGGCCGCAGCCACCATGCGCAAGCCTTCGCGGGCGTACTCTTCAATCTTACCTTCCCAGTAAGACTGAGCGAACGGCTGCAGCCCGTCATTCGTCTGCTGGAATTGGCAGAGGCGGAACAGGATGTCCGGTGCGCCGGTAATCAAAATAACCTCTTCATTACCAAGACGATAAAGCGTGGACATGTATTTATACTGTGAGTCAAACGGAATTTTACTGCGCATTTCGGTATCGAGCGGCGGAAGCGGAGTTTTCGCCGCCAGCACCTTCAGCGCACCCTCGGTTGGTCCTCCTGTAATTTTCCACAGCCCCTGCTCGTCTTTGATCAGTTGGCTATCATTACAGAGATCAATGGTGCGCAGATAGCGTTCCAGCAGAGAACCCTGCGTAATGCTGACGGGCGTCGGGTCGTCTATGGGATGAATATTCCCCACTGGCTCGTAGCTGTCTCCCTCCACACGATAAATCGTGTCAGCGGTAATCACTGCTTTGACCGTCATTTCATTCATGGTCAGGGTGCCAGTTTTATCCGAGCATATGACCGTCATCGCCCCTAGCGTTTCAACCGTGGGCAGCTTACGAATGATGGCCTTGCGACGAGCCATGGCCTGTACACCAAGCGAAAGAATGATGGAAATAATTGCCGGCAACCCTTCCGGTACCGCTGCAACAGCGAGGCTGATAAGTGACAATACCAGCTCTGAAACCGGCATATCTCTGAACAGGATACTGAAGACAAACAGTGCCAACATCATCACCAGGATAATGATGAAGATAGTTTTACCGAGCTTATCCATCTGCACCATCAGGGGTGTACGGTGTTTTTCGATATCAGACATCATCTGATTGATATGCCCAAGCTCGGTCTCTCCACCGGTCGCGACCACCACACCTCTCCCACCGCCGGAGCTGACTGTTGTACCTGAATAGAGAAGGTTATATCGATCGCCTAAAGGCAGTTCTCCGCTTAACGCATCGCTGTTTTTCTCCACAACGGTTGATTCACCGGTCAGGATGGCCTCTTCCACGCGAAGGCTATGCGCTTCTATCACACGCATGTCCGCGGGAATACGATCTCCGGCACGAATCATCACAATGTCGCCAGGGACCAGTGCCGTGGTGGGGATGGTTTCATGATTACCCTGTCGAACTACCACAACTTCACTAGAGAGCATATTGCGAATACTTTGCAGCGATTTTTCAGCGTTGCTCTCCTGAATATGGCCAATCAGGGCGTTGATGATGGCCACCCCGAGGATCACAAACATATCAACCCAATGGCCCATGAAGAGTTTAAGTAGGGCGGCTACCAGCAGAACGTAAATCAACACATCATTAAAATGGGCCAGGAAGCGAAGCCAGGCAGGCTTGCCCTTTTTTTGCGGTAACGCATTCTCACCGTATTGCTGGAGACGGGCTGACGCCTCAATACCGCTAAGTCCCTCCGGGGTAGAGTCGATACCCGACAGGGTTTCGTCAACAGTTTGTTGATAATACGGACGTTCAGGTTTTCCTGTTTTCATCGTTCATTCCTCAGAATCTTTTCAGAAATCACCTTGCTTTCATGTCATTAACGAATAACGAAAACAGGAACATGTGCGTAACGAACAATACTTGCCGCCTCAGACCCTAACAAATGGGTTTGAATATTTGGATTTCGAGAGCCGACAATAATCGCACCGGCAGCAATTTCATCCGCCAGCTTAATAACTTCATCCCGGACATTCCCGCTACGTACATGAAGATGAACATGCCCTTCAGGCAGATTCAATTTTTTGACCAGAGCAGACAGTTTTTCTTTCGAATTATTAATCATATATTCATCCATCTTTCGCGCATCTGAAATAAAACCACGTGTCAGTTCAGTTGAAAATGTTGGCATGACATGCAGCAAATGAACCTCACCCGATGCACTTTGCGCCAAAAACTGTGCGTGCTGCAACGCCTTGTCAGTCAGGCCAGCCTCGTATACATCTACCGGAACCAGAATGTTTTTATACATATCGTGTATCCTTTTCATAACCTAAACGAGAATGAGTGAGTCAGGAGAAACCGCATAAAAATCAGGGGTTGCGATTTAATTCCTGTCACGGAAGAAGAGACGGGTGCTATTAAACGTAGCACAGGAATATCAGGATGTTATTAAGAATCTGCGCGGTGATGTCGCTAACCTTTTGTCATTGTGCAACAGGTTCCTGATAATTGTTATTTAACATTTATTTATTCAGCGACTATGCTCATACTCTGTCACACGATACGCTTAATATTACTGTTCCTGTCGCCGGCGTCCGGCTTATGGAGAAATTTATGTATGGTGTAAACCTGATCCGACTTTGTATGTTTATTGCCTTTGCTATTATCGGTAGCACTGCAATTGGTTTATTTACCTATATAGTTGTCACTGTTCTGGCAGAATAGCTTCACCCCATTTTCTGTTGCGAAATAAATAAAAAGGTTATTTATTAGGGGAATACAGTGAACCGCTACATCTCTCTTTTACCATTCGTTATGTTAACGCTTACGGCGTGTGATCTGAAATCTGAACAAGTCCCCTCCCTGCCGCGAATGGTAAAGGTGGCGGTGGTTACTGTCCCTGGTCACGCCCAGCAGCGCGTTTTTCCCGCCCGTATTGAATCGGGTGATTCCACAGACCTTTCCTTCAAGCGTTTAGGTCAAATTAACACGCTCGATATTCGCCAGGGCGCAGCGATCAAGCAGGGGCAACAGCTTGCCAGATTGAACGCCCGAGAAGCCGAGCAGCGGGTTAACGACAGACAAACGGCGGCAACATTAGCCCAGCGGCAATTCGCACGCTTCCAGACGCTGGCGGGACGCCAAGCTATCTCGAAAGCAGAAATGGATGTTCAGCGTACGAATCGCGATTCTGCGAATGCGGCGCTACAAATTGCCCGTGAAGAGCTGAATCAGATGACGCTTGTCGCCCCCTTCAGCGGGACGGCAGCCAGCGTTCATGTACGAAACCACCAGGTGGTGTCTGCCGGTCAGCCCATTGTAACCTTGACCCGAACCGACCAGTTGGACGTGGTGTTTAGTATTCCTGAGAACCTGTTCAAAACGTTTGATATCCGTAACGCACAGTATCGCCCCGTGGTGAGAATTAACGCTATCCCGAATCGGGAATTTACCGCTGTCTACAAGGAACACTCGGGCAGCAGCGACAACAATACCCTGACCTGGCAGGTGATACTTACCATGCCGCGACCAGATGATTTTCCCGCCGTTGGTGGCATAAGCGGTACGGTTACCATCAATTTAACCAACCTCCCTGCTGGCACTGGCACTCATGGGTTGGTCATACCGATTGAGGCGGTCTTTAATCCGAATAATAGTCCGCGTAATGAGCCGCATGTCTGGGTAGTCACGGGTGAAGGCGACACGCTCCACCTTGAAGACCGCAAGGTCAGCGTGGGGCAAGTGAGCACCGAGGGCGTGATAATCACCAGTGGGCTTAAAGTCGGTGAACGCGTGGTGGCCGCAGGCGTTGGGGAGCTACATGCTAACCAGCCGGTGCGCATCTGGACGCGTGAACGGGGGCTGTAATGGATATCTCTCGTCAATTTATCAATAACCCTATTCGCGTCTGGCTAACAATTCTGATGCTTGGGATCGGGGGTATTTTTGCACTTTTGAATATCGGCAGGCTGGAAGATCCCGCCTTTACCATTAAAACGGCAGTGGTGATAACATACTATCCCGGCGCATCCGCTCAGCAGGTAGAAGAAGAGGTAACTCTGCCATTAGAGAATGCCCTTCAACAGTTGCCTTATCTGGACAATGTCAGCTCCATCTCTTCAAATGGTCTGTCGCAAATCACCGTTAACATTGCCTCACGCTATCACTCGAACGAACTGCCGCAGATCTGGGATGAACTACGCCGTCGCGTTGGGGATGCCTCGCGTCAATTCCCGCCGGGCGTCGTCCCCCCTTTTGTGAATGACGATTTCGGTGATGTATTCGGCTTTTTCTTCTCGATTTCCGGTGATGAATTCAATAACCCCGAACTCGTTCGCTACGCCGAGCAGTTGCGTCGCGAATTGATTCTTGTACCCGGAGTCGCTAAGGTCGCCATCGGTGGGGCCATCAGCCAGCAGGTCAATATTGATATATCTTTGGTCAAGATGGCCGCGCGTGGTATTACGCTTAATACCCTTTCAGCTCAGCTCAGCAGGCTTAACGTCGTTTCCAACGCTGGAGAAATTACTTCCGGCACCGAATCTATTCGCCTGACCCCCTCTGGTGAGTTCGATAATCTCGATGAACTGGCGGATCTCATTATCACGCCTTCAGGCACCGGGGCGGCCACACGGCTGAGGGATATAGCCACGCTGTCGCGCGGCCTTAACGAATCGCCAGCCAGTATCTACCATGCCAACGGCAGAAAAGCCGTCACCATAGGCGTCTCATTTATTCCCGGCGTAAACGTTATCGACGTGGGCCACGCGCTGGAAGCGAAGATAAACCATATGTCGGCGGAAAAACCGGCAGGTATACACATAGATCCGTTTTACGATCAGGCCGCCGAAGTGAGTCACTCTGTTGACGGTTTTATCATTAACTTCCTGATGGCGCTGGCGATTGTGATCGGCGTGCTGCTGATCTTTATGGGTGTACGGAGCGGGATCATCATCGCCTTCTCCCTAGCGCTTAACGTACTGGGTACATTGTTGATCATGTATCTATGGGGGATTGAGCTACAGCGCATTTCGCTCGGAGCGTTGATTATCGCCCTTAGTATGCTTGTGGATAATGCCATCGTGATTGTTGACGGAGTACTCATTGCCCGACAGCAAGGCTCACCGCTGCTGACCGCCGTCAATTACATCATCCGTCGTTCAGCCCTGCCGCTGCTGGGGGCGACGGTAATCGCCATTCTGGCGTTTGCGCCAATCGGGCTCTCACAGGATTCCACCGGGGAATACTGTAAATCACTGTTCCAGGTACTGCTGATTTCACTGATGCTGAGCTGGTTCTCCGCGCTCACCATCACGCCGGCGCTGATTAAATGGTGGTTGTTCAAAAACCACCATTCACCTGAAAAAACAGACAAGTCAGATGCTTACGACAAACGCCTCTATCGCCTCTATCAGCAACTGCTTAATACATTGTTGCACAATAAAGCGACGACACTCATGGTGATGGCTGCACTGCTGGCAGCGTCTATTTGGGGTTTCAGCGCCGTACGGCAAAACTTTTTCCCGTCGTCCAATACACCGATTTTCTTTGTCGACCTCTGGTTGCCCTACGGCACCAATATCAAGTGGACCGAGCAAATGACCAGCGATATTGAAACGACGATTAACGGCCAGCCGGGCGTGGAAACCACCATTTCAACAATTGGTCAGGGAAGTATGAGGTTTATTTTGACCTACAGTGGGCAGCGGCAGTACAGCAACTATGCGCAGATCATGGTGAGAATGGATGACCAGCGCAACATATCCGCCTTAACCCGACACGTTGATGAGTACATCTCGCGAAACTATCCCCAGGTGAACGCCAGCACATCACGGGTGATGTTTGGCACCTCCGGTGACAGTGCCATTGAAGTACGAATTAAAGGGCCCGATCCAGACAGGCTGCGTTTGATAGCCAGCCAGGTAGACGACATTCTCGTGCGCGACCCGGCCACGGGCAGCGTCAGGAACGACTGGCAAAACCGTAGCAAGGTGATCCGCCCGCAGTTCATTGCCGCACTGGGCCGTGAGCTTGGCGTTGATAAACAGGATGTTGATAACGCCCTGGAGATGAATTTCTCCGGCAGTCGGGTGGGATTGTATCGTGAAGGCAGTGACCTCCTGCCAGTGGTGGTGCGTCCCCCGGAGAGCGAACGGCTGGATGCCAATCACCTGAACAACGTGCTGGTGTGGAGTCAGACACGGCAGCAGTATATCCCCCTGAGTAATGTCGTCAGCAGTTTCTCACTGGAGTGGGAAGATCCGCTCATTCTTCGCCGCGACCGCTCTCGGGTACTAACGGTTCAGAGCGACCCGGATCCGCTGAGTCAGCAAACCTCAGGCGATATTCTCGCCCGCGTGAAACCCCAAATTGATGCCCTCAGCCTGCCACACGGCTACAGCATTGAGTGGGGAGGTGACGCGGAGAACTCCAGCGAAGCTCAGCAAGGGCTTTTCACCACGCTGCCTCTGGGATATCTAGTGATGTTTGTGATAACGGTTCTTATGTTCAGCTCAGTAAAAAACGCCGTCGCTATCTGGCTGACCGTACCGCTGGCGTTGATTGGCGTCACGCCGGGATTCTTGATTACCGACATCCCCTTTGGCTTTATGGCGCTGATTGGCCTGCTCAGCCTAAGTGGAATGTTGATTCGCAATGGTATCGTGCTGGTAGAAGAGATCGAACAGCAGAAAATGCAAAAGGACCAGCACAGTGCGATCATTTATGCCGCCACTTCGCGCCTGCGCCCTATCCTGCTCACCGCATTTACTACGGTACTTGGACTGGCGCCGCTGCTACTGGATGTTTTCTTCCAGAGTATGGCCGTTGTGATTATGTTTGGACTTGGGTTTGCCACGATCCTGACGCTATTGGTACTCCCCGTGATTTATGCGTGTTTTCATCGTAAGGACGAAACCAAACAACAATGAATGCGACAGGGCTGAACATTATCAAGACGCTGGGCTGTATGACGGCAGTCACCTTCTACACCATCTATAATACCTGGGATTATTATGATTATGACTATCACTGGATCCTCGGTTTTTTAACCTTTATCTCGACGATTGCCACACCTCTGTTTTTTGTGGTTGCAGGTTATCTGGACGGACAATCCCGGCACGACACTTGCTGGCAACTGGATAAAATTAAAAATCTTGTAATCGTTTTCCTGTTCTGGGTAACTATCTATTATCTGTGGGAGCCTTATCAGCGAGGATATTTAATCCAACCATGGTTTGTGTTCGCTTTTGTTGTGATTTACACCTTCCATCCGGCAGTGGAATGGCTCAGCAAGCGGCGGGGGCTGTTCTGCGGCGCAATTGCTGCCCTGCTGGTCTTTTCCTACGGATACGATCTGTTATCTGCGCTTTATCCTAACGCGCACGTTCTTTCTCTGTCACCGCAGTATCGCCTGTGGACGTGGTTACTGTTTT
Organism: Cedecea neteri NBRC 105707 = ATCC 33855; assembly: GCF_001571265.1. Taxonomy (GTDB): domain Bacteria; phylum Pseudomonadota; class Gammaproteobacteria; order Enterobacterales; family Enterobacteriaceae; genus Cedecea; species Cedecea neteri. The sequence goes on from NZ_BCTL01000069.1 coordinate 10,412, forward strand.
ACCTGACGGGGCAGCTTTTCTGCGATCCAAAAATCGCCGAGTGGATAAGCCGCAGGAATGTGGTCAAGGCAGCAGCGGTCGCCATTCCATTTATTTATCTCTTCACATGGTTTTACGAGCGCCACTTCTTTTTTGCCCTCTTCAAGGCTGACAGAAACGCCTTTATTCTCACGGGCTCGCAAATCTACGTTTTGATCATCGCGCTGGTGATTGCGGCGAACGGAGTTCGCTTTCGCCGCAATGCCGAATTTAAGGAGTCCATTCTGGCCAGCATTAGCAAAACGATGACTGGCGTATATATTGTGCACTACTCGGTGTTTCATCTGCTGACGGTGCTGATACCAGTAACGTCTCTCGGCATGAAGCTGCTGTTGATTGTGCTCACTTTCGTCACCTCAGTTCTGTTCTCCATGCTGGTTCTCTCTAATACAGTGGCAAAAAAGATCATTACACTTTAAAAGGACAAAGAACATATCACCGTTGATATAGGGAACGGGTTTGGAAATCATTATTTTGGCAACTTCATTTTTGTCATCTTTATTTGACCCTGACCCAAAATCCTGCTCCATTCAGAAACAGAATTCCGGCATGATAAATACTCCCCTGAACGGAGGTGGTGCCGATGAAAAAGTCACGATTCACCGAAGAGCAGATTGTCTTTGCCCTGAAGCAGGCCGAGCTGGGGACGTCCGTGCCGGACGTCTGTCGCAAGCTGGGCATTTCGGATGCTACTTTCTATACGTGGCGTAAAAAATACGGCGGCATTTCTCCTTCGGAGCTGAAGCATATGCGGCAGCTGGAAGAGGAAAACCTGCGGCTGAAGAGGCTGGTTGCCGATCTGAGCCTCGACAAGGCGATGCTGCAGGACGTGCTGGCAAAAAAGAGCTGACGCTGGCACGCCTGCGCGAATGGGTCAGGGATTTGCAAGCCCGCTACGGAGCCAGTGAGAGACAGGTCTGTTTTGCGCTGCGGGTCAGCCGCAGCTCGTTTCGATATCGTTCTGTGGCCGCCGACGACAGCGCACTGCGGCTGCGTATCCGTGAGATAACCGAAACCCGCGTTCATTACGGGTACCGCCGGGTACACGTGATGCTCAGGCGGGAAGGCTGGCGCGATAATCACAAAAGAATCTACCGCCTCTACTGTGAGCAGGGGCTGTCGCTGCGCCTCAAACGGCCACGCCGCAATAAATCGGCCCAGCGCCGACAACCGCAGCCTCAGGGTCTGTATCCGAATCACGTCTGGGGCATGGATTTTGTTTCTGATGCGTTGTTTAACGGGCGACGACTGCGCCTGTTGACGGTAATCGATCTCTACACCCGCGAATGCCTGGGGATATGCGTGGGACAGAATCTGCGTTCAACGGAAGTGGCAGAAATGCTGAACAGCATAGCGATCAGGCGCCCTTTACCGCAGTTACTGAAAACCGATAATGGTTCTGAATTTGCAGGGAAAATGCTGGACAGGTGGGTGTATGAGAGAGGCATCAGGATCGACTTCTCTCGCCCGGGAAAACCAACGGACAACGCGACAGTGGAGTCCTTCAATGGCAGGTTACGGCAGGAATGTCTGAATGAGAACTGGTTCATGTCTCTGGAGGATGCACGGTGCAAAATCGAGGCCTGGCGCATACACTATAACCAGAGGTGTCCCCATTCTGCGCTGGGCTGGATGACGCCCTCAGAATTTGCCGAAAAATCTGCCGGTTGCCAGAATATGCAGCCAGACTGAAGCCGGTTATTCCTGATTATGAATGGATCATATTCGGGGTCAGGGTCAGCACTGCTTGATGCTAATGGTAAGTTAAAAGAATTTGTCGCTGTTGAAGTACAGACTATCGATACAACGGGTAATTACCGCAATGGGCGGGAAGGTTTGCTTTCACCTGAACGCACAAACCCAACGACGACAGTTGGCATGAACTGGGAAAATGTTAATAAGCGAATCTTGCCGCAACTGATTTATAAGGGTCAGGTGTTACAACGCGAAGCATTATGCCGAAAAGGCTTATTTTTGGTATGCCCGTATCCGGTTTACACAAGAATAATGGGACGCCTTGGTGGGGCCAGTGGCTTGATTCGTTATGCACTGCAACCCGCGTCGATCACGTTTCTTGCCTACGAGCACGATACAAATACGATTGACGGTTCAACCGTTCCGCTAAAAGGATTGCCTCCTCATTCAACTACCGTTTACAAAGTTCAGGAAGCATTCAATAACGTAACTTTACCAGATGAAAACGTCTACCGAACAGCTATCGATATAGCACTAAACAACGACAGAGGGAAGTCTTAAGAGACGATTCCTAGTTGACGTTGCCATCAATTGTGCATGATACATTCTCAACCAGAATTGATCACATTATCGAGTTTTTTCATGCATTTAAAATAATTTCAGATAGATATCATCTCAGTGAGTCCCCCGCATTCTTTATGGATCGCGGGGATTTTTATTTTCACGCTGAGATCTCTACATGACCAAATCTGACGGCTTTCAGGCCATTGAGAAGCCGCTGGCTTCCCTTCCTGCCACTGTTCGAAATCTTATCCTCGACCACTTTCACACACTTACCAGATACGAACCCGTGATTGGCATCATGGGGAAAACAGGATCTGGCAAAAGTAGTGTCTGCAACGCCCTGTTTGCCGGAGAAGTGACACCTGTCAGTGACATCACCGCTTGTACCCGAGAGGCGCTGCATTTTCGTCTTTACAGCGGCGAACACAGCCTGATACTGATCGATTTGCCTGGCGTCGGCGAAAGCGAAATGCGCGATGAGGAGTACGAAGCTTTGTACCGCAATATCCTTCCTGAGCTGGATCTAATCCTGTGGGTTATCAAAGCCGATGATCGCGCTTTCTCTATTGATGAGCGTTTTTATCAGCGGGTGATGACTGACTATCAACACAGGGTTCTGTTTGTCATCAATCAGGCCGATAAAATTGAACCCTGCCATGAATGGAACGCCACCAGCAACACACCATCATCGAATCAGTCGGCTAATATTGATGCCAGAAAGGAATCCATTCGCCACCTGTTCTCACCCTTTAACCCAATATGCAGCATCTCTGCCAGAACGGAATGGAACCTCCCGTTGCTGGTCGAAACCATGATGCGTAGTCTCCCGGATCGAGCGACCAGTCCTCTGGCAACGCAACTGCACGAGAGGTTGTGCACTGCATCAGTAAAAAAGCAGGCGCGTGAAGATTTTGGTCGCGCGGCAGGCGCAGTGTTTGATTCAGCGACAACGACTCTACCTCAGTCATTTAAAGCCGTGATTAATAGTGTCCGGGATGCCGTCGTGTCGATGGCGCGTGCTGTTTGGGACTGGATTTTCTTCTGAGTAAATGAATCACCATCGTGTCGATGGTGAATTATTTCGTTTATCCATTGCTTTACAGACAATTCCAGCATCAACGACACAACCTGTCGGCATCAGAAGATGATAATACCAGCTGTAAACCCGTAACCCCTCCCCACTTCGCACCCAGCGTATCGATCTGCACTAACCATGTAGCCACGCGCCGACGACACAACCTGTCCACTGCGCACATTACATTAACGCCATCTTTATTAATCACTTACCTGTCATGGAGATCATAAATGTCTCAGGCTGAGCGTCGCTATGATCGCCTGTCTGTTCGGCTGTCGCTGATTATCAGCCGCCTGATCGCTGGCGAAACGCTGAATGTACGCATGCTTGCGGCAGAATTTGGTGTTTCGGAACGCACGCTGCAGCGCGATTTTCGCGAACGGTTAATTTACCTCGATCTCGAATATCAGAACGGCTGCTGCCGCCTGTTGACGGGAGGGCGGCATGAACTCAGGGAAGAGGCTGCGATGCAATTTGCCCGCCAGTCAGGTATTGGCACGCTGTTTCCGGATATGGACAGCCATCTGGTCAGCTCACTTCTGAATCGTCAGAGCTCTCCGCCTTGCCTTGTCTGGCATCATGAATCGCCAGCTTCACCACCCCGTCCGGGTATTTTTACTCGCCTCGTCAAAGCAGCTACTGAGCAACGCCGCATTACCTTGCTCGCCGACGGATGCCGTTGTGATGGCCTTGCACCTTACCGGCTAATTTTCAGTGCCGGTGGCTGGTTTCTGGCAGGAGAACATCTCGGGCAAATAACCGTTTTCCCGCTGCACATCATTCATTCCGTCACGTTTCATTCAGAGATGTTTACACCGAAAAGAGAGTTCACAAGCGTGCTTTTACGCCCGGAATTTCTCCAGGCATTACCTCACTTTCAGTGTATCGAAGACGTTATATCTTCCTTTAACCCCAAAAGTATTTAACCAAATAAAAGGACCTTAAATGAAAAAAACAAAATTATTGTTATTAATATCTGTAATCGCAACTGGAATAATTTCATCAAATTCAGCGGAGGCATCCAACCTTTATAAAGGTGTGTTACCTGCAGCAGTCAACAATAAGAATGGCAACAGGTTTTGGTGCAATGCTTACCAGCAGGTAAGAAAAATGTGCCAGGCTACTGAAATTGACGCGACTGGTGGATTTATTCTGATACGATCTGCACCTTCGAAAAATTGCGAGGCTGGCGTTTGGGGATGGATCAACCCAGGTAATAAGAACAGTGTAACCGATTATATTGCAAAGGGTTACACAATCACTCCTGATGTCAAATTTAATGTAACAGCTAAGGAGTTGTGCAGTCCCAACATGAAAGTAACATTTCTGCCTAACAGTAAAAGACCTCAGTTTGATGACATGGTCGGACTGTATAATGGAAAAGAAGTATTCCGTTATAAATGGCCTGACAAAAAATAAAATATAATCAATTAAGGTTTGGATATGAAAAAACTATCGATTTTGACTATATTCTTATTTCCCATTACTTCTTTTGCGGCTCCTAACATGTGGAGCAGTGGCTTCGGCCAGGGTGTCACCGAATATCTGATTACAAACCAGCAGAATGCCACTTTTAACCTCAACTGCACGACAAACCCGGATGAGCAGAATGTACTGCAGCACAGTGTGCTTATCGACCTGCCAGACGGCAACCGTGCCAATTCTCGCGATGAGCAAACATCCATCACTGTAGTAATGGATGACCAGCAGTTTCCTATACCTGCCTCGCTGGGATGGCGGAATGGTGATAATGCCTGGATTTCATTTATCGACGCACTGGGTAACACTGCCGCATTCGATGTCTATGTGAACGATAAAAAAGCAGGCAGCTTCACGCCTGGCACAGGAAATACGAGAAAAGTGCTGAACGATCTTAGCGGTTGCAGAAATACTGCCGGTTAAGCGTTTTTTAACAGACCGCAAATTAATCAACGTCAGGCCATGCTTCCTCCGGGAAGCATGGCCTTTTTGTTTTCAAACTACTCATACGGAATCAACATGGATCAAACCACATCACTCATCACCGCATCATCCGTACCCGACAGGCAGCGTCTTAACTTCTGGCCGAAGCACTTCGGGAAGATCCCGCAGTGGATGCTGCTGGAGCCTCGCACTTTCGCCTGGATGGATCGCCTGTGCGAAGCCTACAACGGCGGATACTGGAATTATTTCACGCTCAGCAACGGCGGTGCCTTTATCGCACCTGACAGCGAGGACCGCTGGGCAATTTTCAACAAGTTGAATGGTAACAGCGCAAAGATGACCAGCGAAGCCGCTGGTATTAGCGTTTGTCTGCTGAACTGGAGTCACCATGCCTGCAGAACCGGCAGCCTTGCTATGAGCGAACACTACTATTATCTGCGCGAATTTGCGCTGAGCCATCCTGAAAGCTGCGCCATCATGCACATCATCGACTGATGCCGAAGGACATTATGGAAACGACTGCATTATCTCTTCCACTTTCATCACACCGCACCATAAAACGCGCCCTGACGCTGATCGAAAATCACCTGCGTGAACCGGGCGTGTCGTTTACCTCAGCATCACTCACCCGCGACTGGCTGCGGCTGAACCTATCAGGGCTGGAGCGGGAAGTGTTCATGGTGATGTTTCTGGACAACCAGAACCGGCTGCTGGCGCATGAAACGCTATTTCACGGCTCTATCACCAGTACGGAAATTCATCCCCGCGAAGTGGTTAAAGCCGCACTGCGGCACAACGCCGCTGCGGCCATCTTTGCCCACAACCATCCGTCCGGATATGCCGAGCCCAGTGACGCCGACCGACGCATCACCGAACGGCTGAAAAAAGCGCTGGCGCTGGTTGAGGTGCGCGTGCTGGACCATCTAATTGTCGGCAGCAAAGAGATTGTCTCATTCGCCGAGCGCGGCTGGTCATGAAGGAGGACATATGGATTCTCAACAATGGGGGCTGATGTGCAGTAAAACTCCGTGCTTTGGAGCCAGGCTGGTGCAGGAAGGCAACCGGCTGCACTTTCTGGCTGAACGGGCAGGGTTTACTGGCGACTTCAGCGACGATGAAGCACTTCGCCTTGATCAGGCTTTTGCGCTGATAATGAAACAGCTGGAACAGATGTTGTCATCTGGTGAGCTGAATCCCCGCCAGCAGCAACGCGTTACCCTGCATCACATTGGGCTGACCTGCGAAGCCGATACGCTCGGTTCACACGGTTACATTTACATCACGATTTATCCCTCTCCGGCAGTCACCGGCTGACCTACCGTATCTGACAACAGGATCACACCACATGCAAAATTTACCTTTACCCGAGCCACGGGCGGCTGAGCCATGCCCGTCGCCCGTGCAGGTCTGGCAACTGCTGCTCACACATCTGCTGGATAAACACTATGGCCTCACGCTCATCGACACGCCGTTTGGCGACGACAGCGTAATTCAGGCGCACATCAACGCCGGTATCTCCCTGTGCGACGCCGTCAATTTCATTGTGGAAAGGTATGAGCTGGTACGTACCGACAACAGCCGTTTCAACCTCAGCGAGCGCTCATCGCTAGTTAGTGCCATCGACATTCTGCGTGCCCGTCGTGCAACCGGACTGATAGTGAGCAGCGGCTACAGCACCATAACCCGCATCACAACGGGCCGGTATCGGGAGGACAAAACACAGTGAAAATCGGTCTGAACCTTAACGCTACCAGTATCAATGTGCTGGCATTGAACATGGGGAAAATCGCGCTCGATGTTGACGGTGTCGAGCTCGCTGAGCTGATAGCTGCCGTTAATGCTCAAGGGCTGACGCTGCGTATCGCGGAGGAACCCGGCGAGGTGATTGTCGAAACCCCATTGCCTGCTGGCTCCCGCCTGGCTGGCGTCTGCTGCAGCACTGCCCATATCACCAGCGAGGATAATTCGCTGCTGTATGCGCTATCTCATCAGGCGCAGGAATACAGCGATGGGGAGTGGGTACACTTCACCGGCTCGGGTTACTTCATCCGGCTGGATGCCTGGTCATATCCGCTGTTGCAGCTTAAACGGCGGGGAATGTCGAAATCCTGCCGACGCCTGGTTGCTACCCTGATAAGCCGTTACGGCATCGGCCTGATTCATCTCGATGCGTTTGGCGAACTGCTGCCGGGGTTTGACACCTTTGAATGGTAACGGTGAAAGCCTAATCCTTTCATATTCCTTTCTCACATCAACACATGCACCCGCTCTTAAACCTGCGGATGTTTTTATCTATGGAGACAACATGCAACCGGAATCAGATGTGCTTACCGACCATACTGACATTATCTGCTCCACTAGCATCGAACGCATCGTCACCGGACGTGATGCAGCACTGGTGCAAGTTGAACAATTGATTCAGCAGCTCGACGTCATTTCCCAGCTCACTGCCGGAATCGGTGGTGGCAACTCCTCTGACTGGGCGATGAAGCAAGGCCATCGATATGACTGCTGGCTGATGGAAAAGCTGGATAAAGCAATGCCAGTTATCACCCGTAACATCGACCGCAGCCTGTGGCGAGACCTGATGCTAAAATCCGGCATGCTCTCGCTGATGGACGCGCAGGCCCGTACTCAGTGGTATCAGAACCTGGAAGATGGCGATCTACCGGCCATCAGCGAAGCCAATATCTTCAGCACCTTTGAACAGCTGCATCAGAGCAAAGCGGATGTGTTTGAGCGCGGCATCATCAATCTGTTCAAAGGGCTGTCATGGGATTTCAAAACTAATAGCCCGTGCTTTTTCGGCAAGAAGATTATCATTAGCAATCTGGTGACGCACAACCGCTGGGGCTACAGCCTGACTTGGGGATTTCGTCGCGACCAGTTGGCAGATTTGGAACGGATGTTGTTTTTACTCGATGGTAAAGCGATACCTGACAATCGCGCAGACATTTCCATCAACCTGATGAATCACATCCGCGATAACCCCGGTAAGGATGTCTACGACGATACATACTTTTCGATCCGCTACTTTCAGAAAGGCACTGCACATCTCACGTTCAAACAACCTAAGTTAGTTGAGAAGATGAACGACATCATCGCTAAACACTATCCCGCAATGCTGGCGGCAAATCGATAGGTAAGATAGGATCAGAGCTCTGCTCGCACAGCAAATTTTCGTTAAAAACGGCTAAGATTTTCTTTTAGGCCCATCGATAGGCCCAAAAGAAAAGTTGAACCAACACTTAGCTAATATTAAACAATGATTTAATTAGCCAATTCAGACTCCGCCAGCCCACCAAAACTCTCCATCGGTGATTACCAGAGTCATCCGATGAAGTCCTAAGAGCCCGCACGGCGCAAGCCCTGCGGGCTTTTTTGTGCCCTCAATTTGTCCCGCGAAGTCCGAAGAGAACTAATTAAATCCGAACCTTTTAGGCCCTGACCTGCTCCCCATGGCAAGAAAAATCAAGCCGTTAACCGATACGGAAATCAAAGCCGCCAAACCTAAAGATGCCGATTACCAGCTATATGATGGTGACGGGCTTACTCTGTTAATCAAGTCCAGTGGTAGTAAGCTCTGGCAATTCCGTTACTATCGGCCTTTGACCAAGCAGCGAACCAAACAGAGCTTCGGTGCCTATCCTGCCGTCTCGCTTTCTGATGCACGTAAACTCAGAACTGAATCTCGAGCTTTACTGGCGAAAGACATTGATCCTCAGGAGCATCAGAAAGAACAGGTGAGAAATTCTCAACAGGCCAAAACCAATACCTTCTTGTTAGTTGCCGAGCGTTGGTGGAATGTGAAGAAAACCAGCGTAACAGAGGACTATGCCGACGATATCTGGCGCTCGCTTGAGAGAGATGTTTTCCCGGCAATCGGTGATATCAGTGTCACTGAGATTAAGGCTCATACTCTGGTTAAAGCAGTTCAGCCGGTTCAGGCCAGAGGTGCATTAGAGACTGTTCGCCGCCTTTGTCAGCGTATAAACGAAGTCATGATTTATGCGCAGAACACAGGCTTGATTGATGCAGTTCCCAGCGTAAACATCGGGAAAGCGTCCGAGAAACCGCAGAAGAAAAACATGCCTAGTATCCGCCCGGATCAACTCCCACAACTAATGCAAACTATGCGCACAGCAAGTATCAGCCTGTCCACACGATGCCTGTTCATGTGGCAGCTTCTCACCATTACCCGCCCTGCCGAAGCCGCTGAAGCTCGATGGGATGAGATCGATTTTGATGCTAGCGAATGGAAAATTCCTGCAGCCCGAATGAAGATGAACCGGGACCATACGGTTCCACTATCCGATGAGGCCCTCTCTGTTCTGGAAATGATGAAGTCACTTAGTGGTGGCCGAGAATTTATCTTTCCCAGTCGCATTAAGCCTACCCAGCCGATGAACAGCCAGACAGTGAATGCAGCCCTTAAGCGTGCGGGTTTAGGAGGCGTACTCGTTTCACACGGCTTACGTTCTATTGCTAGTACGGCACTCAATGAGGAGGGATTTCCGCCTGATGTTATTGAGGCCGCACTTGCTCATGTGGACAAAAATGAGGTACGACGAGCTTATAATCGAAGCGATTATCTTGAGCAACGACGTCCAATGATGCAATGGTGGGCTGAATTTGTTAGCAAGGCCGATAGCGGGAGCATTGTTGAAAGCGGGAAAACGGGGTTAAAACTTGTGGGCTGAGTTTTGAACTGGACTGGTGTTTTCCCAGCAAAGGTGCATTGGCTCAAACCTGACTTGGAGTAATCGTAGATAGATCGCAATCGAATCTGACAGTCCGGTTTGTGCCAGAAGCGGACGTTTAGCAGTTTTTTTCCTTCAACTCGTCTGTTGTTATACGCAATGGTTATGCTGTCTAACGTTCATATCCAACCTTCAGATTACCCGTGCTTTTTTCTAGGTCTATAGCCCCCTTAGAGCATTAACCCCCTACTCAGGGCAGTTTCGCGAGCTCGGCCTGTCAGGGGCGTTAACCTAAAATCTAACGGTTCGAACCAAACAGGGGCGGTGCGTGTACATGCATTGTTTTAATTTTCTCACCAGTCTGGACACAGAGATTATTCCGTCCAGTTTTTTTGTGCAGGCAGGTCGATTTTACCTAAGTTGATTATCTCTGTTTTATCGTGTAGACCTACAATCAAGC
>NZ_BCTL01000070.1 GCF_001571265.1 Cedecea neteri NBRC 105707 = ATCC 33855
TATTCACCGACGATGCATAATCGCGGGTATCTGTAACTAAGAGACAGCGTTTAAGGAGAGAGTCGAATAATTTTTCTGCACTCGTATGCGCGAGCATGATCAAGACAAAAAAAGACCGGCCTCCACGCGATTAACGCAGAAAAACCGGTCAAACAGAGGGCGAAGAAGAGTTTCGCGAAACACGCGTGGTGAAGTTAACCTGCACCTCGCGTCAAAAAGAACATCTGTGGATTACAACCCAATCTCTTAAGCCAGTACGGCGCTGGCCAGGTTCATCAGCGCGCCGTGGTGATGCTTCATGGCATCTTTGATGATATTGCCGTTAAACAGCTGTGCGTCGGCGTTCATCAGCAGGCTGGAAGAGCCGTTGCCCGGTGCCGTAGCGGAACCTGGGATAGAGCCACCGACCATGGAGGTTTTCAGATCGTTTTTTGCGGACTGGAAAGCTTTCAGCGAATCGCCGCTCAGCGGCTTGCAGTTTTTCAGCGCGTCTTCCCAGCTGGATGGGCCTTTGCCAATGTGCACCAGGCCAGGCATACCGGCACCCGCGCTCTGCGGCTTGCCATAAATCTCCGGGTGCTGATCCATAAATTTACCGATTTCAGCGCGGGTCTCTTTCGAGCCGCCGTCAACTTTACCGCCGCCGCCCAGCATAGCGCTCAGGCCGCTGGTGTCTGACTTCACGTCATCCAGCGCCTGCAGGCCCATTTTGCTGCCCAACTGGCTGCCCATGCTGTTACCCAACTGGTTGAAGCTGTTCGCGCTGTTTGCGCTGGTGGTGGAGATCGGCAACTGGACCAGGCCAATGCCGGTAGAAGGTGACTGCAGGCCGTTGCTCATGCCGCTGTTGAAGGCATTCATGTTGCCTGCACCCGCCTGGCTATTGAACGGAGAGTTCTGTGAGTTCACGCCCATCTGCTGCAGCACCTGCTGAAGCATCTGCTGCATGTTGCTCATTGCCAGCGTGTTGCCCATGCTCGCGCCGCCCTGACTCTGCGGAGACATAAAGGTGTTGTTATTGTTGTTACCGTTCATGCCGCCAGAGAACAGCAGGTTGGTCAGCTTGGATGCAATGTCGTTCACCATCTGATCGCCAACGTTTTTCAACAGGTTAGCGGCCATACCTTCTGGGGTTGCGTTCAGCGCCAGCTGCGGTAATGCAGTGGCCAGATTCAGCATATTTCCAATCGTACTCATTCGATTACCTCACCATGACAACGGGGTTGATACAGGCGACCAGCCCTGCTGGTTCGCAGTATTAAGACGCCTGTTAAGTGAAAAGAAACCGGCTTCGGTTCCACAAAACTGCCTGATATCAGGAAAAAAAAGGTTTTTTAACAAGCAGGCGTGAAAGCAGTCACGCCCGCTCAGGCACTCAGCGCACCGGCATCTGCGTGTAATCCTGCACGCCGTTACGCATATCGTTCGGCCACCAGATGGTCAGGTGGTGGCTGTCTGACACCGGCCTGCAGGCCACGCTGTCACAGCCGTTATCATTGCGGGTGGCGCAGCCGCTCAGGGCAAACGCCAGCGCCATCAGGAACAAAATCGAAGGTTTCATCGTGGCTCCTTAATGCAGTACAGGGCGCGGCGGCAGAAGATAGCTGCGCGATCTTGAGGAATTCACCGGCAACGACGATGAAGAGGTCAGCAGCGACTGGCGGCTGCGGCGCCCTTCTCCCCGCGTGCGGTACGCGATATACACTTCTGCCGACTGGCCTGGTGCCAGGTTGCCGCCCGGCCATGCGGCCACGGCCAGCACGTCATCATCGCGGCAGTTGGACTCGTCAAAACGCTGTGGTTTGCCGCTGATATTGCGGATAAGCCCAACGCTAATTTGTACCGACGAATTGCTGTACCACTGGCTGTGGGAACTGTCTGATGAAAGCCCCGGCCCCACATTGCAGAGCTGGCCAATGCCCACGCCTTCGCCGCCTGCCTGGAATCCGGTGGGGACTTTGTCTTCCGCCAGATCACGCATGGCGTTTTCAATATCGCCTTTCATCGAGCTGTAGCGCTGACGAAGCTGTACTTCATTCATTGCCGAAGAGAGCTGCTGGCGATCCTGCTCGTCGATGTAGCGCGTCGGGTCCACCTGGTCACCCACCAGATGCGGCGTGATGATGAACAAGCGTTCGCGCTGCGACGTCTCGTGGCTGGTATAAGAGAAGAATTTTCCCAGGTAAGGAATGTCACCCAACAGCGGAATACGGTGGTCGGTGTCGCCGGTTTCACGGGAATGGAAGCCGCCCATTACCAGCGAGCCGTTCTGCTGCACCAGCGCCTGAGTGCTGACCGTGGCACGCTTCGCGCCGGTTGCCACGCCGTCATCGTTGACCTGGACTTTGCCGTCTTCCACATCCACCACCAGTTGCACCGTGCTGGTTGGCCCGTTGCCGATGGCGCGCGGCACTACCTGCAGGCTGGTTCCGGCGGTGACGGGCTCAATGGTCGCCACACGCTCACCGGTCGCGGTAATAAAAGCGGTATCGCTCATGTCAATCACGGCGGGCTGGTTTTCCAGTGTCAGAATCGAAGGGTTGGCGACGATAGAGGCGTTGCCCTCCCCTTCCATCGCCTGGATCTGGGCAAAAAAGCGGCTGTAGTCGGTCACGAATAGCGTACCCGCGCCCTGCAGCATGGAGGAGCCAGCGGTGATATTGCCGAATGTGCCGCTGAGGTTGCTGGAGAACTTCGAAAACGCGTGGCGGTCGACATCAATAATCATGGCGTCGATTTCCACCAGCTTTTGCGGCACGTCGATTTGTGAAATCAGCGCCTGATACTGCTCGCGGCGTTTAGGATCGTCCCGCACCAGCAGGGCATTGTTGCGCACATCGGCAGAGACCAGCGGGTTCATTTCCCCTTCGTCATCGCCGCCTGCGCCACGCATACGGCTGTCCTGGCCCTGAATCAGCCCGGAAAGAATGTTGTCCGATTGTTCCTGGAATGATTTGTTCAGGGCTTCACGCGAGCTGCCTTCTCCGCCGGGGACAATCCCTTGCGAAGAGCGGTTGCTCTTTTTGCCCAACAATTCGTTGAGGATGCTGGCCACGCCGGGCACCAGCAGCGTTTTCTCACGGTATTTGATTTCGCGATCGGCCACTGAGGCATACTTCAGCGGGAACGCCATCATCTCTTTGTTCTGCTTTTTGTCTTTGTCTTTGGCGCTAAAGTCCGCCACCAGCGCGACGTACTCCGGCGGACCGGTGACAATCACCACGCCATCGTCCGGCAGTTCGCCATAGCCGAATTTGTCTTCCAGCAGCCCAACGTCACGCAGCGCCTGCTTGAGATCCGGCGCGGCATCCGCTGAAACGCTGATGCGCTTTGAGGTTTCTGCCGACTGCGGGCTGACGAACAACGAGCCGTTATAGACAAACCATTGGAAGCGGTACTGCAGCGCCAGGCGGTCGAGGAAGGCCACGCCGCTGTCGGAACGCAGGCGTCCGTCCACTACGCTGTCGGGCACATCTCCTAAACGCAGATTCACGCCGTGGCTGCTGGCGAAATCCTGCAATACGGTGCGCAGCGGCGTGCCCTGGGCAGAATAGGCATAGGCGCCATTTTGCCAGTCGGCAGGCGTTTGAGCGCTCACGGCTACGCTGTAGCAGCCGGCGGTTGCGGCCAGGGCGAACATGGCTGAGCGTAGTAAACGAACGTGCTGATTCAACGACTCTTCTCCTGTAATCGACGGCATAAAGCGGTAGCCATCCGGGGTGCAAACTGCGTTAAACAACGGCTTACTGATACGGATAAGCCGTTGACGGCATAACTAGTTGATAGAGTCGATAATCTCCTTGCTCAGGCTATGCTTGAGCGACCCCAGCTGGCTGTCGGTAAAGGTCGCTGCCGCCTCTTTCATCAGGGCGTTTTTAAATTCCACCATGTCGCCCATGCTCGGCGCGGGCTGGCCTAGCGTGCTCTGCGCCAGCTCGGCAACCGAGTGATGCAGACGGGACAGCTGGCTGTCGAGATTGCGCTGAATATCAAAGGAATTGCTCATACGTTTCTCCTCGCGTTGAAATCGCATGATAAGTGGCAGCAAAAAGGTGGCGGTTCCCGATGCGGGAAAATTAACTTCCCGGCGGGGCGTTGCTCTGCAACAAATTAACTGGCGAGGCGCAGCAAATGCTGCTGAAGCGAAGCCCAGCTGATACTGAATTCACCCTGCGCGGTTTGCAGCAGCAGGGTTTCGGCCGCCAGCGCGTCGTCGGCGCAGCGCGTCCAACCTAACTGGGGGCGAGCGGCCAGCCAGTTCGCCAGCGGGGCTTCATACTGTGAGGGATGATAAAGCGTGACGTCCGTTGCACGGGCGCTTGAGGCCATGAGCTGAGTCAGCAACGCCGTGAGTTTTTGTTGTTCGCTCAGGCCACCAAACAGCTGCTCAAAAGCGGCCGCGATCAGCGCCTGCGCCTGGCCGACAATTTCGGCACTTTGTGCCTCCCGCTCGGCCTGCCAGTCGCTAAAAAAGGGCTCGGCCCGTAGCCAGAAATCCCGTTCGGCCTCTTCACAACGGCTGGCGGCCAAGCGTTCGGCGTCGGCCTGTGCCTCGGCGAGCATCCGCTCAGCCTGCTGACGGGCCTCCTCCAGCAGGGATTCACTCTTGCGCATTGCCTGTTCAACCAGGCTCTGCGCCTGCTGCTGCTCCTGCAGAGCGGCGTGAGGCAGAAGAACGCCTTCAATAACCTGGGCGTCCTCTTCTAAAGCGAGTTTACGGCCAATCCACATGCTTTATTGCTCCCGTGAAAAATCGTTCAGCGCTGGTGTTGGCGCCCGTTGAGCCTGCCAGATCGCGCCATCCCATAGCGCCTGCAGGCGATTTAGCGGCGGCGCAGGGTCATCCGCAAGCCATGCTTCACACCGCAAGATGACGGCCTGAGGGAAACTGAACCGCAGCCGCTGCCAGGCCGCAGGCGTCAGAATCGGGCGCAGCAGACAGAGTACGGCGAGTTTCGGCTCTTCGTGAAAACTAAGACTTGCGGGAAGCCAGACACCGGGGCGCAAACCCCGGGTTAGCCGTTCGCACCAGATCCGCTGAGGGGCCTCAAGCGGTCCCGCCCCGCTCCCGGGCTGGCAAACCTCAGCCACCAGCGCAAAAAGCGTTTCGCGCTGGGCTGAACCAAGCGAAACCAGGGCCAGCAGGCGGGCATCAGGCGTTTCCGGCAGAGATTCCTCCAGCGCAAGCATGGCCGGCACGGCCTGCGGAGACTTGAGCATCAGACTCTGGCGTCGTGCCTCGTCCAGGCTGAACCAGGGCAGCCCGAACCAGCTGGCATCCGCCTGCCGCCAGAATTCCTCCTGCCACCAGCGAAGCCATTTTTCAGCCAGCGTATTATCCCAGGCAACCACCGGCGTTACCGCCGCTCTGAGGGCACAACGGCCAGTTCAGTCGAGCCTGAATTTTTGCCGCGCTTCATCGCCTTTAATTTCGGCACCAGCGTAAAGATGCCGCCTAACAGCAACAGCAGGCCGATCAGCGAGAAGAACAGCGTTCTTACCGTGGCATATTGCGAAAGCGTCAGTTGGAAAGGCCCTAATGTCACCAGCTCCACGCGGTCGTGATAGGCCGCCGCGGGGACAAACACCACGGAAAGCGCACCGTCATTTTTCCCCGAAAGCCCGGGAATACTCGCCGCCACCAGCCGGCGGATCCTGGGCTCAATGCTGTCGGGGTCCATCTCCGGGGTGTATTTAATAAACACCGACGCCGAGGCTGGCTGCACCGGTTCACCGGGCGCAACGCGTTCGGGCAGGACAACGTTCACCCGAGCCACCACCACGCCGTCAATTTGTGAAAGCGTGGACTCCAGCTCCTGGGAAAGCGCATAGATATAGCGGGCGCGCTCTTCGAGCGGGCTGGAAATAATGCCGTTTTTCTGGAACACCTCGCCCAGGTTGGTGCGCGCTTTGTGCGGCAGCCCGTTGGCGTTGAGAATGCGGACGGAGCGTTCAATATTATCCTGAGCCACCAGTACGGTGACGCCGGTTTTATCAATTTGCTTGTCGGCTTCAATCTTGTATTTCGAGAGTTCGGAAATGATGTCATTGGCATCGTTTTCCGTCAGGCCGGTGTTCAGAATGACCTGTGAGTCGCAGCCTGCCAGCAGCAGGACCAGCAGCCAGGGCTGCAGGATTTTTCGCCAGCGTCGTTGCATGATGGATTACTGCAGGTTGGTCAGTTTATCGAGCCCCGAAATGCTCTTCGAGACGATTTTGGCGTTCATCATGCTCTCCAGGTAATAGTTCGAGAGCTGGTCATCCACCTGGTTGAGCACCAGCGGATCGGTGGAGCGCGCGGCTTTACGCAGCACGTTATTCATCTGTTTCTGGTCGCCTTCCATTTGCTTGAACATGCCGGAGGCTTTTTCAAACATCGCGGCAGGTTTCCCTCCCACGCCGCCCATCGCCGAGGCCGCATCCGGCTGTTGCAGCGCGGCTGAGAAGAAAGCTGCATCGCTTTGGTTCGCGACGTTATTGCCGAACGGGATGGAAGGCTGAGTGGCCGGGCTGGATGCAACGCCCAGAGACTCGGGTTCTGGCAAAGGCATACCTGTCGCAGGATTAAGAATGTGCATAAGAGAGTTTCCGCCAGCAAAAGAAAAGATCAGGGATCCACGCCGGGGCGAATCCCTGATTAGCATTAGAAGGAAATTTTGTTCTGTGCCAGAGAACTGATCATGGTGGTGGCGGAGTTCTGGTAGCCGGATACGTAGGCGTTCTTACGGTCACGTTCAGCTTTGTCCAGAGAATCCTGCATGGATTTGTTTTCGATAGAGTCCATCTGAGACTGGAAGCTATCTGCTAGGCTGCCGCTTGCGCCTGCGTTATTACCGGTGTTTACTGATGGCATGATGTTTACTCCTCGTTAATTAAACAGCAAATGTTGTGTCATTCACTGATTAAGTGGCGCGGCGAAAGCCTCAGTTCCAAAAAAATCTAAAAAATTAATTTTCCTTTTCAGTCAGAGACTTAATTCTCTGATACAGCGTTCTTCTTGGGATACCCAACTCATGTGCTGCGCTCACAACCCGGTTTTCATGCCGCGAGAGGCAGTCTTCTATCAGGCTGTACTCTATCCGCCGCAGCCGTTCACGCAGCCGCACGGAACGCATCTCCGGGTGTGCAACCTGCCCAAGGGCCGGCAGCCCCAGCACAAACCGTTCGGCCGCGCCTTTTAATTCGCGAATATTCCCCGGCCAGCGGTGCATCAGCAGCGCTTCGCTGAGGTGCTGAGGCATTGGTGGCAGCGGGCGATTAAGCCGAATCGCCGACTCCTGCGCAAAACGGCGGAACAGGGGAATAATGCATTCCACGCGCTCACGCAGCGCCGGAAGCGAAATCTTGACCGTCGTCAGGCGGAAGAAAAGATCCTGGCGGAACAGCTTTTGCTCCATCAGTTGGGCAAGGGGCTTTTGCGAGGCCACAATCACCCGCAGGTTAAGCGAAATAGACTGCGTGCTGCCCAGGCGCCCAACGGTGCGGGTTTCTAATACCCGCAGCAGCTTGGCCTGCAGGCTCAGCGACATGCTGTCAATCTCATCCAGAAACAGTACGCCATTATTGGCGCTTTCAATGTAGCCGGCACGCGAATGAGTCGCGCCGGTGTAGGCCCCCGCCGTCACGCCAAACAGTTCGCTTTCTGCCAGCGTTTCGGGGATCGCCGCGCAGTTAATCGGCACAAAAGCGCCACGACAGCCAGAATGGTCGTAAATACGGCGAGCAAAGGTGTCTTTGCCGGTGCCCGTTTCGCCTTCCAGCACCAAATCAACCTTCAGAGGCGCTAACGTTTGCAGCCAAATATCCAGCCCATCGTGCACATTTTCAGACGCGGGTAATGCGGCTGCGGACCGCGGCATATTCAAGTCGATATCGACCGGAATATGCTTTATCTCCCAATGATTCGAACTGTTTTCTTTCATAAATCCCCCGCTGCCTGGCTTATTCAAGGTCTGGCGTATGAGTCCCACTTATGAACCATAAACGTGAACCACAAAATGATTGCCGCCTGCCGCCGTAAGCAAAATACGGTAGCACGCTAAATGAATGAGTTTTGTTTATGAGAAGCAGGGATAACCTATCACCGAGCCGCGGTTTCACAATCAGACAAAATTTTAGCCTCATGTAGGAATATCCCTACAGAGAAATACAGATTTAACTGTTCCGATGTCTGGATAGCCGTTGATTTTTGGCGTCATAAAATTGTCGGTCGATGACGCTTATTGAGATTAACTTCGTGAGCCTGGCTGAAAAAAAATGTGGGATTGGCTGAATATGTCCAAATGTATTAATAAGAATCCAAATATATCAAAAATAAATTAACTAAATGATTTTTATGATTAAATTAATTAAAAACAGACAAGCCGCTGCGTTTTACCTCCGTTTAGCGCAAAAAATGAAGTTTTGCCCGACCGGCGCATGACGCCCGACGGATTCTCCGACAGTGTTTCCTCACAATCGGCAAAGGCGATAATATATATTTACGATTATTTACATTGAAAGGCCGATATGGAAACACCCTTTTCTTTTTGAAATATATTTCACTTTTAGTATTTATGTTTAATTGGGAACATTCCTGGTCGCACTTACTGCGATTAATCACGTCAATTTAGCTTGTCAAAGAAATAAACTGCTTTGTAACTAAAAAAAGCAGCCACTCTTTTTAAAGAAGTGGCCACTGAATAACTCCGTTTTGTAAAGAAACGGGTAAAAAATTAACGCGCCACAATCAGGCGAATTTCGCCATGTGGCTGTTCACTTCGTTAACGTAGTTAGGGTCGCCTAAAGAGACGCTGGACAGGTTGTGGAGATTCACCTGATCGTCGCCGGAGTTATAGGCACGAAGCGCGGCATCATAGCTGCCGAATTTCTCTTTGCCTTCTTTCAGCATCAACGCCGAACACATGATCTGGTTGGCCGGCGAGTTCATGTCGCTGCCGAGCTTGTCCGGGTATTTGCTTTGCATCGCCCGGTAAGTGTCCGGGTTGATCTGGTTCATGCCGCTGTCGGTCAGCCCGTTGCCCGGGTTGGTGGATTTTGCATTCACGTCGCCACCGGACTCCTGCATCGTCAGCGCGGCTAACAGTTTGGCCGGCACGCCGGTTTCTGCGGAGGCTTTTTCATATTCCCCCCCGAACTGGGAAACAATTTTTTGCAGCGTAGGATCGCTGGTTTTCAGGCTGGTGTCGCCCGGCGGCAGGCTATCCGCAGACGGCCCCGACGCACCAGACGGACCGCCAGACGGCGCGGCCGCAAAGTTGTTCAACGGCCGGCCCGCATCTCCGGCCCCATCGCTGCTGCCGCTACCCATGCCGGAACCTGAGCCGGAACCGGAACCAATACTGCTCGCCGGTGAAGAGGAATCATCGTCGCCTTTACTTTGCCCGGTGTTCATGTGAAAGAGCTGCATCAGCTCTTTCAGGAACTGCTGCAGCATCTGCTGAAGTTCCTGCATCATGCTGTCGGCGGAGCCGCTGCCGTCGCTTGACGAAGCATTCGCCGGGTTAGCTGCCGGGCTGTTGTTACTGGCCGGTGAGTTGCCAAAGTTGATTGCCGAAGGCTTGTCCGCTGCGCCCGTGTTGGCAAAGTTCAGCGCCAGCGGAATCGCCAGCGTGTTTCCGCCGTTATTCAGCAGCAGTTTAGCGGTAATGCTGTTACTGCCGTTCTGTGAGTCAGGTGACGCCCCGTCCAGGCCTGGAAAATGGTTTTCCGGCAAAAGAGGTGAGAACCCACCCGGTCCTGATGATATCTGCATACAACACACTCCCCTAAGTGATACCCAGTAGCAATAACCGGCCGCCGCTTAACCGCACAATGATGCTTAGTTTTCGCCACGTCCGGGATGTTCAAGTGAGTGAGAGGCAGGGGCAAAGAGTTCCTAATGTGGCAAAAAATGGGAACCCCGGCGCGTTTTTCGCCACACAGGCCTGTAAGAACCAAAGGAGATTATTCGATGCAGACCAAACAGTGGCGCTGGGGGCTTTTGCTGCTCTGCCTTCCGGCCCTCGCGCAGGCCGAATGCTTTACCCGCGTAGGACATGCCTTTGGGATTGCCCCGGCATTGCTGGAGGCCATCGCCTGGAAAGAGTCGAAATTTAGCCTCTCATCGGTGAACGCCGCCAATTCAAACCACACCGAAGACGTGTGCATGATGCAGGTGAACAGCGTGCATTTTGGACGACTGAAGCAGCTGGGCGTGACGCGCGACACTCTGCTGCACGATCCCTGTACCTGCATCGCCACCGGCGCATGGGTTTTACACGGGCTGTTCCGCCAATATGGCCGCTCGTGGAATACCGTCGGCATGTACAATACCGGCCCATCGGAAAAGCGCCACCAGCTTCGTCAGCGCTATGCCGATGACGTCCAGCGCATATACAAGATTCTGCAAGAGCAGCAGCCCGCGCGGCGCGAAGAGGATTTTTTTGCCAGCAACGAGGCTGTTAAAGGATAAAAGCTCGGCAAGTTGGGGCAATCTCGTCAGAGAAAAACTCTTCCAGGAGAAAGCATGAGCGATTTATTAAAGTTGTTTTATTGGGTATGACTTTTTGCTGGCAGAACCATCGCCATAGGTTTCAGTGATAGTTAATATCTTGCCATCAACTGAATACGTTACGACGCTATCTAAAGGATCGTCACGCCAGCGACCAGTACTGTCAGGGTTATCCGATGCCCACATCACTTGGTTGCCAATCAGTTTGCACTTGATACCCCAGCGGGTGTTATCGTTCTGCCTGAAGTAATGCACATAGGCAATGCCTGATTCAACTTTATCCAGCTTCATAATTTTGTGATCGCGGCCAAACATAGCCGCAGCCGAAGCTTTGCAAATCTGGCCGACATCAATATCTGCTGCATATAAAGATGAACTGAAAAGCAGTGGGATAAGCAGGAGTTTTTTCATTTTAAAGCTCCGTATATATGAGTACGATATTTATCGGCAGTTCAAAGAATAACTTTACCCAGCGTTGCCTATTGAAATTAAGAAATAATTTCGGCGTGTGATAATTTATAGATACATATTTTCTGGTAACATCTGGATGGGCACCATGATCGTTACGGTGCCAATCTGGGGGCAGTTATTACCGTCATTCGGCTTCTTAACGAGGCCGAATACTAAGGATTACCAGCTGAGCGTCTCATCCCCTGTCAGTATCTTTCCTCCGCAAGTCGTGGCGTCACCCACTCGCAGATAAAATCCCATTGCCCCATCAGTGCGCTCTCCAGTCCCTGCAGATGTGCCCGGCACGATCTTGCTCGTGCTTAATTCCATATTTAAAGCATGGTTATTTTCGGGCGAGATATTAGCCGATATATGATTTGAATCAAAAGGATTTTATTTTTACGAGTTCAGATAACGTATTGTCGTAATTTATATTTACGGCTTTTGTGCATTATAATTACGTTGTTTTCTGGAGCGGTGCTCTATAAGTCTTGATGTTATTAATTATGTTTTAAATCAAATAGTAATGGATGATGCTGGTGTTTATCTGACGCGCTGTATTCAGGGTATTTATACTGTAACAAGGCACATTAAGATATTTTAAAATGCCATTAGTAAAGAGAGGAGTCACATATTTGTGAGCAGATTTATTTATCAGACAGCGATTCGATAGTGCCTTTTTGCAATTCTCCAAAGCGTTTCATCATTCCTGCGAGCCGCCTCGAAGTTTGCCATTTTGCCTGATTTTTCAACTGGGTTACTGTGCAGTCGTCCAGTATGATCGGAGGAATGAGTAGAAAATAAGGCCAAGCAAGGCCGGAAAAAGAAACGCCCCCAAATGGTGGTGGAACACCAGAAAAGGGCTAACCAAAACTGTTAATCGGAGTAACAGCATGGCTAACGAAGATAGTAGCATACAGGCAAGCTCAGAAATCCCCCCACACGACCGGGCGTTTGCGGTCACTCTCGCAACCTTGCTAGAAAAGCCGCAGGGAGCAGCGATGGATCTCTTCCAGGTACTTGATACCTGTGAGCAATACGCCGGGCATTTGCTTGAAAACAAAAATCACACGCAACGCATGGCGCTCTGCGGCCGCCTGCTCGCCGGGCTGGAAGTATTAAAAAGCGTTCTAAAAGCCCCGCTGCCGGACCACCTGGTAGAAAAGCTGACGCTAAAAGAGATCGAAGCCAGCATCGGTGACACCCCGACAGCAACCGACGCCGAAACGCTGCGCGAGTACTGCGCGGCATTAACCATTGTCCTACTGAATCACCAAGAACCTCCGCATAAAAGGCAGCAAATGGCCGAACTTCTGTATGAGATGATCCTTACGCTGACAGAAGATTTAAAAGCGCCGAGGTTTGTTCGCTCGTCGACGGGTGAATTAAAGAATATAGAGGCTGCGGCGGTGACTGAGGTGCACTGATTTTATTCAATCAGATTTCAGGCCGTTGAGCGTAAAGCGCGTTAGCCGTCATTTCAGGGTTCATGCTCAAGCATGAACCCTTTTCGCTACGGCCAGCGTACCGGCATCCGCACCTTAATCTCCAGGTCTCGGGGCGATTTCCCGATTTTTTATTTCCCCATTATCAGCGCGGGGCAGCCGCTTCCAGCAGCGAAGGCAGCTCGGTAATAAATGCCCTGACCTCGCCACTCTGGCTGATAAATGCGTTCAACCAGCCAGCAAACCGCTCGGCATCCAGGGCAAACATTTCGCACTGGGTACACAGGCGCACCGCATTGTTACCGTCCAGCGCCAGCCAACAGCCGCGCATCGCGTTCATTTCAAAGTTCATCGCCAGCAGGTTCGGCAACAGAGCCGCATCCTGCCCGGTCAGTCCCCCTACCCGGCAGTGCAGCACCACCGCGCTGCTCTCCGGCGGCAGTTCAATCACCGCCGCCTCTTGCTGCTGCGCATTCGTTAGCAGGCATACGCCGTCTTCAAGACGAAGTGAGATCTTTTGCTGTTTTCCCCAGGCATCAAGCCACTGTTGAAGCTGTTGCTGCATCGTCATTGCCTTATCCTCCTTTCACCATAAATCCTGCATCAGCAGCGTCTTTCAGCGCTGATTTCACCTCTTTTTCTGCCTGGGCTACGCCGCCGTCCACGGTGTAACTGAGTGGTGCACTGTCGTCGTCGCCGTAGCTAAAGTTGATGGTGCCCAGGTTTTCATTCATCGACAGCGACACGCCGTTAGAGCCGCCGAGCAAGAATGACGGCGTGGAGAATCCATCGGATTTGCTCTGCGTTTTAGTAAACGCAATGGATTTCAGGCGCAGTTTGTCGCGATCTTTAAGCAGATCGACAATCGAGTCCTGAGTAACCGTATGGTTTGCCCACTGGTCAGCCAGCTTCTCGCGCGGCTTAGTTTTCAGCTCAAGGGAGACCACCGCCTGGGAGCTGCTGTTATCCTGCAGCCCGCGCAGAAGCGCTTTCAGCCGGTAATCCTCGCCCATCATCTGGGTAATGCGGTCGGCGTTACTTGGCGAGAACTCACCTTCCATAAAGTGACGGACAAAATGGAACAACCCGTTACTGTCGATGCGCGAAAGGTTCTTATAGGTGGACTGATATTCCGCCTTGTTCACCAGCTGCTGCTGGTTAAGCACGGCATTTTGCTGGCGCACGGTTTGCTGCAGCGACTGCAGCGCCGCCTGCGGGCCGTTCCCCGTCAGCTCATGGTGCCGCGACGGCGGAATAAAGCGGGCAAAGTGGGTTTCCAGTTTGCCCAGCAGCTCTCCGGCTGACATCGGCAGGCGCGGAGCCCCTTCCGCCGGCGTTAGCTCATCCAGAAGCTGGCGACTGGCGAGGTCGGTAAACTCGCCGCGTAGCCCGGTGATAAGCGCATCCACCTCGTCATTGGTCGGTTCCGGCTGCGTATTCTGCACGGAGAGCGAGTCGGCCTGCTGCTGCCGGGCAGTAAGCTGCTGCAGCGTGTCGAGCAGCGGACGGCGCGCCTTCGCGTTATCGGCAGGCGGATACCAGCGGGTGAAATGGGCATCCAACTGGCTGAGCTTCTCGGCCACGGAGACAGGCAGTTCCCCTTCTTTCGGCTCCTCTTTCAGTTTGGCCAGTAATTGCGTGGAGGCGCTGTCGGTAAACTGCTTGCCCAGCGTGGTCATCAGTTTTTCCAGGTGAACGCCCTCCACCGGCTGGGCATTTTTTAAGTCCACCGTGAGGCTGTGGGTTGTTCGGTTGTTGATCGACAACTGCACGCTGGCCCCCACGCCGACGCCCATCGAGAAGGGATCTTTGTGCTTCGGCTGAATCGTGGTACTGACCGGAATGGCGATGTTGGCTCCGGCGTTCATCTGGTTAAACGCCCTCAGGCGATGGTCACTGTGGCTGACGCCCTGGCCCTCAGCGTTACGGGAGTCGGTCCGCTCGCGACTGCCTGCCAGCAGGTTAGTGTTGGCATAGACCCCACCGCCCAAGCGGGCACTGGTAGGAAAATCTTTCTCGTGACTGTCAGTAAACGGGAAGCCGACGCTCGCCAGCGCGGCGGCATTGATGTCCACGCTGAAGCTCTGGGTCGCCCCGCTCTTCACGCTGTGGTTGGCCCCCCGGTTCAGAAACTCCAACGGATCCAGCGTGCCGCTGCTCAATTGGTCGATAAAGCCGGGAAGTTCGTGTTCTGCCAGTTCAAACGAGACGCCGTGCTGGGACTGAAGTTGCCCGCCCAGCGTGACGCCGCCGCCCAGCCGGACGCCCTGCGACAGCGGATGTTTATGGTCGCCATCGAGGTAAACTTTGTGGGTTTTGTTGTAGTCGGTAAGCACGTTGTAACCGACGCCCACGATGCCGGTCGCCGAAACGGCACCGGTTCGCCCGAAGCTGACGTTAATCCCCGTATCGCCGCGAGAAAAACTCATGGTGTAGCCACGGTCAGCGCCCACTTTTCCGCCAACGCCCGCGACAACCTGGGTACCCGGTGCCACCGTGGCGGTTGCGGAAGCTCCATAGGTGCGGCTAAATGCCAGGTTTTCGCCGCTCTCAAGAGAGAGCACGGTGGAAACCATTTTGTCCTGCATTTCACGCTGGCTTTCCGCCTGCATGACCGTTTTGGTATTGATGTTGACGCCGTGGTTTTCCTTACTGAACGCCTTGGTCATCGCCTTGATAGCGTCGTAGTTAGCCTCCAGAGACTTGTGGTTGCCAAAGCCCTGGGTGGTCACCGTTTTGATTACGTTGCCGCCCCATTCGCTGTCCCTGAGTCGGGCAACGTTGGCGGCAATTTCCGTCATTTTGGCCGAACGCTCAGGATCGCTCAGCAGCGAGGCCTGGTGGAGATCATCCACCGAATCATGCAAGGATTTCAGCGTCAACACGTCGAGCATCACCCTGGATTTCACCAGCCCGATGTCGTCATGAATATCGCGCTGTCGCCCCATCGGCACCTGTTCTTTCTGGTGATTAAGCGTGATTTGCCGTGCCTCCAGCTCGGCGATAATCGCCCCCGCATGGTTGCTTTTATCGGCAGGGAAGCGCCGCAGCAGCTCGCTCAGTTGCCCGGTCAGGTTATCCTGGCGGCTGCTGGACGGGTTCAGTGCCCCGCTTTTGCTGTGGTTCAGGCTAAAGCGAGACGGCGTGGCCTCCTGCCGACGCTCATCGCGCACGCCATAGTGTTGGCCGATCTGCTCACAGTAATGCGTGCTGCTGTCAGAAAGCTGGCGAGCAAAGCTACTCATCTCTTCCAGCAGAGCTTTTTCCTGTGGCTGCCACTGGCGACCCGTTTCCCCGCTCATGATCTCGAGGCGTTGGCTTAAGCCCGGGCGCGGGGCAACTCTGGCCGGCTGCTGCGAGAGCGCCTTCAGCCGCTGGGTCAAATCCCCCTGCTGCTGGTAGACGTCTTTCAGCCCTTCACGGCCGGCATAGCGGTGTTGAATAGAATAGGCGGCGGTTTTTATCGGGCGTGGCCATTCAAGCGAGGGTCGGAAGGCAAACGTACTGAGACGTGTGCGGAACGAGGTCCGAACCTGTTTGCCATCCTGCCCGGTCTGACCGAGGAAGTTCACTTCGCGTTTGAAGGTGATCCCGGTGCCCGGCAAACGCCAGTCCTTTGACGCTTTAGTCAGGCGCTCATAGTTCTGACGCGCCACGTTTGGCTCCACCACCGGCGCGGTAGCCGGTTCGCCTTTTTCCCAGGCCCCGGCTTTGAAGACAAACGTATTGCCCTGCTTATCCAGCGCGCTAACCTGCCCTTTCGCCGAGGTTTGTAGCGCGGTGAGTTCAGGCTGGCTGCCGTCTTCATTTGCCGGCAGAACGGCCTTCGCTAATCCGTCGGCTTTCCCGCTGTTCCAGTGATTTTCCGACAGGCTGAACAGGCTCCCCTCTTTGCTTAACAGCCAAAGCTGTTTGTCTTCACCGAGGGCGAGATCGCTGACTTTTGCGGCATCTTCTTTCCCTGCGCTGCCGGGCACCAGCTTCTCAATTTGCGCCTGCAGAGCCGCCTGGCTTAGCGTCTGGGTGGCACGCTGATTGCGGCGAGTCGTCGTGTCTATGTGGTGGAAGCCGATATCCCCTTTTTCGTTCACCGCCAGATAGCGGCGGCTGTCGAGCACCGTAAACGCCTGCGCTTTTTGCGCTTTGTCCAGCCCGGCAGTGGCCAGATCGGCGCTCACGCTTTTGGTCACCTGCGGCAGCGCAAAAACGTTGCTGCCGTGGTCAACTTTGTTGCTGCTCAGGTTTACTTTAAGGCGCTTCAGTTCGCCGTCTTTCATCAGCCATGGCTGGCCGTCCAGGCCACACTGTAGCTTATCCGCTTTCTCGTCGGAAGCGGCCCACAGGCCGGTGGTTTCGTTGAAGTAATGCACTTTGCCGTCGTGCAAAGCCAGCTTGCCGAGCCGCCCGAGATCCACCACATCGTGGGCGGCAGGCGTGACCTGCGGCAAGCCTTTTTGATAGTCCAGCACCATGCTGTCGCTTAGGTTCCAGCTGCTTTGCGGCTTCAGGTCACCACCGTGCCAGTGGAAGGTGATGGCGTGCTTCTGGTCGTACTTATCCTTCACGATAAGGTGCAGGCGATCGGTTTCGTCGGCCAGCATATCTTCAATTCGCGCGCCATCTTCAACGGTCGCGGTCACGTATTGCGTGATGTTATCCAGCAGCGGTTTATGTCGGGCCTCCCCAAAGGTTAGCGCCGTGCTTTGTTCATCCGGTTTGTCGCCGCAGTGCAGGCGGCCATTGTTGTCTAGCGCAAACAGCAGCGGACCATGCAGCGCCGTTTTTTTCAGCGTCATGTTCTCAGGCAGCGTCAGCATTTTGGGCTGAGGATCGGTCGCCGCCAGGTTGGCGACCCAGGCCACCTGCGGCTTTTTCTCATCGTCGCTCAGCAACACCAGAGCATCGCGCTTTTGGCCCACCGCGTAGTGATCAATTTTGTGCTCAAAATTGACCTTGACCGTATCACCCACGGCGCTGCCAAGCTGTTTGTCGTCATTCACCCGCCACAGCATGCCGTCGCTCTGGCGTGACAGGGAGGAGAGTTTGTCGTCCTCGCCGGAGAGCGATTGCCAGGCGTTAGCGGCGCTGTCAAAACTGTAGAGTTTTTTGTCGTGCAGGCGGTAACGCGTGCCGTCGCCGTCGGTGACGCTGTCCGTCAGGCGATCGCGGATGCCCGTTTCCGGCAGGCGTACTTTTTCACCGCCGATATCGACGGTCTGGCGATCGTGCCAGGAAAGATGTTGCCCGGCAGGCTCCAGGCTTTGACGGCGCATAAACCCCCGATGGGGCTGATGTACTTCCCGCCACTCTATTTTTTGCTGACTGTGGCTGAGGGCAATAAACGCGCCGGGCTGGCTGCGCAGCGTCATCAGCCGCCCTTCTTTATCCAGCAAAACATGCTGATGGCCGTCGTCGCTGGCCAGATGGTTTTGGTAACGTAGCCGGTCGTGGCCGATGGTTTTTTCCATCAGGGCGTGAAGAGGTGCAGACGTAGCAGGCGTATCAATCTCAATCCGCCCTTTTTTATCGAGCGACAGCCGGGTTTCCAGCAGCATATTCTTTTCAGGCTCAATCTCCGGCGGCAGGTCGGCAAAGTGGCTGCCGGGCGTCCCCACTTCATTGCTGGGGATGGCGTTCGGGTCAGACACATCCGGCTGGCTGTAAACGCTGGCAGAGCTGGCGCTGGGCTGGCTGTAGAGGCTTGGGCTGCTGGCGCGTGAGGCGTTTGCGCTGGCCTGACTGTAGAGACTTGGGCTGCTGGCGCGTGAAGTACTTGTCGTGACGGGAACAGTGATTTGCGCGGCGTCTTGTCCGCCGCGATGCCGCCCTAGAAAACGACTGAATATCCCTTTTTGCGAGGTCTGCGCGTTTGTCGCGCTCTGCCTTAGCCCGCCGGGAGGCGGCGTAGCGCCAGACTCAGCGTGCAATGACCCCGACGCGGTTTGCGTGGGTGGAGCCTTGCCTTGTTTTATCGCCGAGGCGCGTGACTGCCCCTGCTGTAAATCGGTAATTTCACGGTCGCTGATAGCTCGCCCTGGCTTGATAAAAGCCGATATTCCTAATCCCATGCTGTTACCCCTTAACAGTCAAACACGTTCTCCGCTTAGTCAGTGGTGGGAATTCGGTTCCGGTTCCAGGCTAAATTTTCTTTAACCCCGTGTAAAACCTGACAAAACCAGATACGACAAGGGTTGCAAGCCGGTTTAACGCCAAAATAAATTCAGAAAAAACCGATAGCCCCGCCGTTTTATGTCCGGAGAAAAAGTGGGAATGTCGCGGCAGATTGACCCATGACAAGGTCGGCGGAAGACGTCGCTCTCTATAATCGGCCTCCTTCCGCACAGGGGTAAATAACCGTGGATTATCAACTCAATTTCAACTGGCCAGAGTTTATGGAAACTTACTGGCAGAAAAAGCCGGTGGTGCTTAAAAACGCACTGCCTAATTTTGTCGATCCTATTACGCCCGACGAACTCGCCGGTCTGGCGATGGAAAATGAAGTCGACAGCAGGCTGGTCAGTTTTAAAGACGGGAAATGGCACGCCAGCAATGGCCCCTTTGAACACTTTGATAATCTCGGCGAGACAGGCTGGTCGCTGCTGGCCCAGGCCGTTAACCACTGGCACGAGCCCGCCGCCGCGCTGGTGCGCCCTTTCCGCGTGCTGCCGGACTGGCGCTTAGACGACCTGATGATCTCGTTTTCCGTGCCGGGCGGCGGCGTTGGTCCGCATATCGACAACTATGATGTGTTTATTATCCAGGGCATGGGCAGCCGCCGCTGGCGCGTAGGCGATAAGCTGCCGCTGAAGCAGTTTTGTCCGCACCCGGCGCTGCTGCACGTTGAGCCGTTTACGCCGATTATCGACGAAGATTTAGCTCCCGGAGATATCCTCTACATTCCGCCAGGTTTCCCGCACGACGGCTTTACCCATGAAACAGCCCTGAACTATTCGGTCGGCTTCCGCGGGCCAAACAGCCGTGATTTAATAAGCAGTTTTGCCGATTATGTGCTGGAAAATGACCTCGGCGGCGATCATTACAGCGACCCGGACCTCACCTGCCGGGCAAACCCAGGC
Organism: Cedecea neteri NBRC 105707 = ATCC 33855; assembly: GCF_001571265.1. Taxonomy (GTDB): domain Bacteria; phylum Pseudomonadota; class Gammaproteobacteria; order Enterobacterales; family Enterobacteriaceae; genus Cedecea; species Cedecea neteri. The sequence continues at coordinate 19,464 of NZ_BCTL01000070.1, forward strand.
AAAGTCGAAAACTACGAACTGGAACGCCTGCGCAGCATGATGACGGCGTTGATTAGCCAGCCGGAAGCGTTCAATCAATGGTTTGGCAGCTTTGTCACCACGCCGCGGCACGAATTAGATATTGCCTCCGCAGAGCCGCCTTACGAGCCGTCAGAAGTGGCCGCCGCGCTGGCTGACGGAGAAGAGCTGGTTCGCCTGAGCGGGCTTCGGGTGCTGCAGGTTGGCGAGCATTTCTTCGTGAACAGCGAGCCGCTGGACGTCACCCATCAGGCCGCCGCCGTGGCCATGTGCCGCTATACCCGGCTGACAAAAATGGAACTGGGTGCAGCCGTTGCGGATGACGAATTTATCCGGCAGCTGACGGCGCTGATTAACCAGGGGTACTGGTACTTCGAAGATTAAGTTTGCCTCAGAGCTGTCTCTTTGCCACAAATACGCACTATGAAAGACTCGCTAAGGTTCCGTTCACTTCGAGGTCTGCTTCACATA
>NZ_BCTL01000071.1 GCF_001571265.1 Cedecea neteri NBRC 105707 = ATCC 33855
GGGCGCCGGGGCCGTCCGGGGGATGGCGTGATCCCCCGGACACGTTCACCGGTGCGGTAGATACATATAAAGATGGACTGGAAGTGAACGGAACCTTTCACCAGATCTTCATAAGCCCTGGTTAGAAAGCTAACGCAGAAGAAAACTCACCCCTTCTGCCGAACTCTCGCAATAAACTCATCCACCGAATCCACCTGCCCGGCGATCAGAATCAGGAACTTGCCCAGCTCAATCGCGTGGCTGACGCAGGCCAGGCGCGTAGCTTCATCCTCAATACTTTCCAGATCGGCAACGTGTGACAGCCCGACAGAGCGGCGAATCAGCTCGGTGCCACAGAAGCCTACCGCATCAACCCAAACTTTTTGCAGATAGTGTTCGGCATACCCTTCCGTCGCCAGCGCCGTATCTCGCGTTTTCTCGCGGGCAAGCGCCGTAAAGCGCTCAGAAAAGCTCAGCCACAGTTCCTGAATATCTTTCAGGCGCTGTTCGCGCTGGCTGGCCGCATCCCGTGGGCCAAAATGCCCCGGCAGTGCACAGTAGTTCAGCAGCAGGTTGCCGATGGCAGTCCCGAGGTCAAAACCAATCGGGCCCACGTAACCAAATTCAGCATCGATCGCTTTCAGGCTACCTTCCGCGACGAAAATCGACCCGCTGTGGATATCACCGTGCAGTAACGCCTCGGCGCTGGAGAAGAATTTATGCTTCAGTAACGCCACGGCCAGCTTCAGGTCGCTGTCGCTTCGCAGCGCGGCAACCTGCTGTTCCAGCGCGGCCGGGTAGTTATTTCGCTCGTGAATCTGATACGGATCGCTAAAGAACAAGTCTTCGGTGATTTCGCACATTTCCGGGTTGATAAAGCGGGCAACCAGCGCCTTCTTATCGTGCGGATGCAGATAAAAATCTGACGTGTGGAACAGCGTTTTTGCCAGATACTCACCAAGCTGGCTGGCCGCCTGAGGATAATAAACGCCCTTCACCAGCTCGCCGCGCCAGATGCAATGGCTGGAGAGATCCTCCATCACCATCACCGCCAATTCTGGGTCGTAATGCACCACGTTGACCGTGTGCTCCGGGCTGTGCTGGTAGTGCTCCACCAGGGTTTGTGCCTCAAGGCGAGCACGATCCAACGTCAGCGGCCAGGACTCGCCCACGCAGCGCACATACGGCAGCGCCTGCTTCACGATAGTTCGGCTGACGCCCTGAGTATCAAAGATTTTAAACACCAGATTAAGGTTGCCGTCGCCCACTTCCTGCGCCTCCACCAGCTCAGACGGCGTCTGCAGCCCGCCAAACTGTTGAGCATAGGCCACTGCGTCAGCGGCGGTAAAAGTGCGGTATTGCGACATGGCGATCCTCTCAGAAAATAAAGTTAATTAAGACGTTTGGACGTCTATACATCTGGAAGTCATGTTGGCACAATATACCGCAACAACGCAACATGGAATTAACACGAATGCATAATTTAAAAACCACCAGCCTTGAAGTGCGTGATAACCAGCTTTGGATCCTTGACCAACAGGCGCTGCCGCAGCAGAAAAACTGGCTCCCGGCGCACACCGTGCCGCAGCTGGTCGCTCATATTCACGCCCTCAGCGTGCGTGGTGCGCCGCTCATCGGTCTTTCCGCCAGTCTGCTGCTGGCGCTGCTGGCGGAGCAAGGCCTCACAAGACCGCAGCTCGCTGAAGCGCTGGAAACCCTGCGAGCGTCCCGCCCGACGGCGGTTAACCTGATGAATAACCTCGACCGCATGAAGCAGGCGCTGGCCCAGGAAAACTTTGTTATAGCGCTCGAAGAAGAGGCTCTGCGACTGGTAGCGGAAGATAAAATATTGTGCGACAACATCGCTCGCGCAGGCGCGGCGCTGGTTAAGCCCGGTAGCCGCCTGCTGACCCACTGTAATACCGGCGGCCTTGCTACCGCAGGCGTCGGCACCGCGCTGGGCGTTATTCAGCGCGCGTTTAATGAAGGTCACGTCGCCAGCGTCTGGGTGGATGAAACTCGCCCTCTGCTTCAGGGCGGCAGGCTGACGGCGTGGGAACTGGGTGAGCTGGGCATTCCTTACCAGCTGATTTGCGATTCAATGGCCGCCAGCCTGATGGCGAAAAAGCAGGTAGATGCTATCTGGGTCGGCGCGGACCGCATTGCCGCGAACGGTGACGTAGCCAATAAGATTGGCACTTACAGCCTGGCCGTACTGGCGCATTACCACGGCGTTCCATTCTATGTTGCCGCCCCACACACCACGCTCGACAGAAACTGTCCGAACGGCGAAGCCATTCCGATTGAGCAGCGTGCGGCCAGTGAAGTGACCGGCGTGGCGGGCAGTTTTGGCAGCGTGCAGTGGGCACCAGAAAACGCAAGCGTGTATAACCCGGCGTTTGACGTAACCCCGGCAGAGTTAATTAGCGGCTGGATTCTGGATACGGGCGTAGTGACGCCGGAGCAGGTGCGCGATGGGGTATTTTTGCCGCAGAAATAATGCCCCTCATTCTGGCCTTCTCCCCACAGGGGAGAAGGGATAAAAAAGGGGATGTTGCCCATGCAGGGGCAGCCTTTTACCTATCTTTCTTTCAAAAAATTCAAGGGTGACTCTTTAAATCAGTCGTTATTCCGTTCACCCATAAATCTGTTTCCCCTGCACGTTCCGAAAACGGTGAACGTGTCAGGTGGCATTACGCCATGCCCCCTGACAACCCCCGGCGCCCGGCGAGCTCATCGCCGCTGAAGCGGTCGATTTATTTGGCCGGGAGTCCGGGGTCTCGGGGGAATGACGGTGATTCCCCCGAGCCGTGAACCGGTACGGGGGCTTCATATAAAACAGGACTGGAAGTGAACGGAATATTTGCCGCTCCTACATCGTCGCGGGAATTTGTGACTAAGTTACAGCCCTTCCAGGGAAAAACTCAATTCAACTCAACTCATCAACTACGGCAAACGTGGATAAGCATCCGCAATCGCATCACCGGTAAAATGAGCCACCCAGCCTTCCGGGTTATCAAAAATACGAATCGCGGTAAAGTGCGGCTCGGAACCCATATCAAACCAGTGCGGCGTTCCAGCCGGGACGGAAATCAGATCGTTCTTCTCGCACAGGATCTGATACACCTTGCCGTCCAGATGCAGGCAGAACAGCCCCGCGCCCTCAACAAAGAAACGGACTTCGTCTTCGCCGTGGGTATGTTCGGACAGGAACTTGGTGCGCAGCACGTCTTTCTGTGGGTTATCCGCCCGCAGGCTGATCACATCCCAGCTCTGATAGCCTTTCTCCGCCACCAGCTTGTCGATGGCATGCTGGTAAGCGCCGATCACCGTCTCCGACGTTGGATTAGCCCCTAAATCCTGGTTCGCTTCCCAGCGCTCAAAACGCACGTCTTTTGCGTTCAGCTGCTCGCGAATCTCTTGCGCGTCCGTGCTGTGCCATACCGGCTCCTTTGCTTCGGTATCGGTAAAAATGGTCAATGCGCTCATGAAGAAAACAACTCCGGATTAATGTGGTCGAAACGGTTTACCTGGCGATGACTGCTGGCGTCATCCGCCTCGCCGCGAATAAGCTGCACGGTTTGCCAACCGGCTTCCCGGGCAGCATCCAGCTCCTGGTGAATATCAGACAAGAACAGCAGCTCTTCTGGCGCCACGCCTGTCTCCGCCGCGATGTTGCGGTAGGACTGCGCTTCACGCTTGGCCCCAACGTGGGTATCAAAATAGCCGCTGAACAAATCGGTAATATTCCCGGCGTCGCTATAGCCAAAAAGCAGCTTCTGCGCAGCCACCGAGCCGGATGAATAGACATACAGGGCAATACCCTGCTGTTTCCAGGCCTTCAGCGCGGGCAGGACGTCATCATAGAGATGGCCGGTGAAGTCTCCATTCACGTAGCCATCCCGCCAGATAAGGCCCTGCAGCGCCTTTAGCGCGGTAGATTTACGATCTACATCCATGAAGCTAAACAACGTCTCAATCAGCCGTTCAATATCCGCCTGCGGCTCATTAATTTCCGCCCGCAGGTCGTTGAGTATCGGGGCTATTTCATTTTGCTGCTGGCGAACAAATCCTGCGAGGCGTTCGCGGGCATACGGGAACAGAATGTTGTGCACAAAGCGAATGTCGCTGGTAGTGCCTTCAATATCGGTAACAATGGCGCGAATCATTATCTCTCCAGCCGTTAGCGCTGCTTTATGTTTGCAACTGAGGTCATTATTATTTAGACGTCTAAGCGTCTTGATTGCCAAATCTTAACATCGTGTTATAGTCCCGGCAACACAGGGAAACACACGCATCACGTTAAGGTCGAAGAATAATGAGCCACTCCCCTTTGATTCCAGAAAGCAAACTGCCCGCGCTCGGCACCACCATCTTCACTCAGATGAGCGCTCTGGCGCAGCAGCACAACGCGATTAACCTCTCCCAGGGCTTCCCGGATTTCGATGGCCCGCGCTTCCTGCAGGAACGCCTGGCGTTTCACGTCAGCCAGGGCGCGAACCAGTACGCCCCGATGACCGGCGTCCAGCCTCTGCGTGAAGCTATCGCCGAGAAAACCGAAGCCCTGTACGGCCACAAGCCGGATGCCAACACCGATATCACGGTCACAGCTGGTGCAACAGAAGCGCTTTACGCCGCCATCACCGCGCTGGTTCGTCCGGGCGATGAGGTCATTTGCTTTGACCCGAGCTACGATAGCTACGCCCCGGCCGTGACGCTTTCCGGCGGCATTCTGAAACGTATTTCACTCCAGCCGCCGCACTTCCGCGTTGACTGGCAGGCGTTTGCTGCACTGCTGAGCGACAAAACGCGCCTCGTCATTCTTAACACGCCGCACAACCCGTCCGCTACCGTCTGGCGCAAAAGTGATTTTGCCGCGCTGTGGCAGGCCATCGAGCAGCACGAAGTTTATGTGCTGAGCGACGAAGTGTACGAGCATATTTGCTTTGACGAAGAAGGCCACGCCAGCGTGCTGGCTCACGCGCAGCTGCGCGAGCGCGCTATCTCTGTGTCCTCTTTTGGCAAAACGTTCCATATGACGGGCTGGAAGGTGGGCTATTGCGTGGCGCCGGCGGCCATCAGTGCGGAACTTCGTAAGGTTCACCAATATCTGACGTTTGCGGTGAATACCCCGGCGCAGCTTGCGATTGCCGACATGCTGCGCGCCGAGCCGGAACATTATCGCGAACTACCGGAGTTTTACCGCGCGCGCCGCGACCGCTTTGTTGAGGCGCTGGCGGACAGCCGGTTCGAAATTCTGCCCTGCGAAGGGACTTACTTCCTGCTGGCCGACTACAGCGCGATCTCCGATCTGGACGACGTGAGTTTCTGCCAGTGGTTAACCAAAGAAGTGGGCGTGGCGGCGATCCCGCTGTCGGTATTCTGCGCGGACGCTTTCCCGCATAAGCTGATTCGCCTGTGCTTTGCCAAGCAGGAAGCAACGCTGGACGCCGCAGCAGAAAGATTACGTAAAGTCTAAAACGAGATTCCCCGTCGCCGGACGGGGAAAACTACAGGCTGAGGATTTCTTTGACGAACGGGATGGTGAGCTTGCGCTGGGCGGTAATCGAGGCGTGATCGAGCTGATCGAGCGTCATGAACAGGGTTCGCATTTCGCGATCGAGCCGCTTTAACAGAAAACGTCCCACGTCTTCCGGCAGCTCAAACCCTCGTAGCCTGGAACGAAGCTGAAGTGCCTGTAGCTTGTCATCATCGGAAAGCGGCTGCAGCTTGTAGATTTGCCCCCAGTCCAGGCGGGAAGCCAGGTCAGGCAACTGCAGATTTAGCTGGCGAGGCGGCCTGTCGCCGGTGATCAGCAGGCGCGTTTTCCCGGATTCCAGAATGCGGTTATAGAGATTGAAGATCGCCATCTCCCACGGTTCATCGCCGGCCACACACTCAATATTGTCGATGCAAACCAGCGAGAGCTGCTCCATTCCATCAAGCACTTCCGGCACAAACCAGGTGCGCTTATCCAGCGGCACGTAGCCCACGGCTTCGCCGCGCTGGGAAAGCTCCGCGCAGGCCGCATGCAGCAAATGGCTACGCCCGCCGCCTTCACGCGACCAGAAATAGATGTACCCGCTGTGATCCTGACGGAGTACCGCCTGCAGGGCGGCTAATAAAGAAGGGTTGTCGCCCGGCCAGAAACTCGCAAAGGTTTCATCGTCGGGAAGATAGAGTGGCAGTGAGAGCTGTGCCGGCGTATTCAGAAGTACCTCAACCATAACAGGCAGAAAATCGCGATGAGTCTATCACAGTTTTGGGGAAGGATAGAACCGGGCGAGGATCCGCCCGGTGGCTAAACGATCAGTGCTGAGCGTCGTTCTCTTTGGCATCCAGCACCACTTCTTCCGGGCGCAGTATGCTGATTAGTTTGAAAATAAGGCTCAGGCCCACGCCGACGATGGTCGCCAGCGCCATGCCTTTCAGCTCTGCCGCACCGATGTGCACCTTCGCCCCGCTCACGCCGATGATCAGGATAACGGAGGTCAGGATCAGGTTTTGCGCTTTGCTGTAATCCACTTTGGACTCGATCAGCACGCGAATACCGGATGCGCCGATTACGCCGTACAGCAGCAGAGATACGCCGCCCATTACCGGCACCGGGATGATTTGAATCGCCGCCGCCAGCTTGCCGACGCAGGAAAGCAGAATCGCGATAATCGCCGCGCCGCCGATAACCCAGGTCGAGTAAACGCGGGTGATAGCCATCACGCCGATGTTTTCACCGTAGGTGGTGTTTGGCGTGGAGCCGAAGAAGCCGGAGAACACGGTTGAAATGCCGTTGGCAAACATTGAGCGATGCAGGCCAGGGTCGCGAATCAGGTCTTTTTTCACGATATTCGCGGTGACCACAAGGTGACCGACATGCTCGGCAATCACCACCAGCGCCGCCGGCAGAATGGTGAAGATGGCAAACCACTCAAAGCGAGGCGTATAGAAGGTTGGCAGCGCAAACCAGTGCGCTTCGCGGATTGGCGTCACGTCCACCACGCCCATAGCGAAGGAGAGCGCGTAGCCCGCCAGCACGCCGATGAGAATCGGGATAATGGCCATAAAACCACGGAACAGCACGGAACCAAACACCGTCACCGCCAGCGTTACCAGTGAGATGATAATGGTGGTGGAATCCGGTGAAGCCCCTTCCGCCGGCAGCAGCCCGGCCATATTCGCCGCAACACCCGCCAGCTCAAGGCCGATAACGGCGACAATCGCGCCCATCGCCGCCGGAGGGAACATCACGTCCAGCCAGCCGGTACCGGCTTTTTTCACAATCAGCGCCACGATGCAGAACAGCACGCCGCACATAATAAATCCGCCGAGCGCCACTTCGTAACCCAGCGGCAACAGCAGCAAGACCGGAGAGATAAACGCGAAGCTGGACCCGAGATAAGCCGGGATTTTGCCTTTACAGATAAACAGGTAAAGCAAGGTGCCGATGCCGTTAAACAGCAGCACCGTGGCCGGGTTGATGTGGAACAGAATTGGCACCAGCACGGTTGCGCCGAACATGGCGAACAGATGCTGCAGGCTCAACGGAATCGTTTGCAATAAGGGCGGGCGTTCACTTACCCCAATGGCGCGGCGGGTCATGTTGTTTTCCTCTAGGTGTTATTTTTAACGAACGGTGTTTGCTGAAATCAAAAAAAAGCCGACTTTCAAAGTCGGCTGATGAATCTTATTTCGTTCCGAATATCTTATCGCCCGCATCACCGAGGCCAGGAATAATGTACCCGTGCTCGTTGAGGCCCTGGTCGATAGAAGCGGTGTACAGCTCCACATCCGGGTGCACTTTTTCCAGCGCGGCGATGCCTTCCGGCGCCGCAACCAGCACCAGCACCTTAATGCTGGTACAGCCCGCTTTTTTCAGCAGGTCGATGGTGGCAATCATAGAGCCGCCGGTTGCCAGCATCGGGTCAACCACCAGCGCCATACGTTCTTCTATATTAGAAACCAGCTTCTGGAAGTAAGGCACCGGCTGCAGGGTTTCTTCATCGCGGTAAACGCCGACGACGCTGATACGCGCGCTTGGTACGTTTTCCAGCACGCCTTCCATCATGCCAAGGCCGGCACGCAGAATAGGCACAACGGTAATTTTCTTACCTTTGATCTGGTCGACTTCCACCGGGCCGTTCCAGCCTTCGATGGTGACTTTCTCGGTTTCCAGATCCGCAGTGGCTTCATAGGTAAGCAGGCTGCCTACTTCAGAGGCGAGTTCACGAAAGCGCTTGGTGCTGATGTCTTGCTCACGCATCAGGCCCAGCTTGTGTTTGACGAGTGGGTGTTTCACTTCCACGATCTTCATACTCTTTCTCCCCCGAGATAGTTGGCTACCACAAAAAAAATCGCCGGATTATACCGCTTTTTTGCCGCTGCGCTACAGCTAATGGGATGATCGAGATCAACCAGACTGGATTGATTCTATCTCAGGAATTCTTTTCTTGCCGATGATAAGAGGCTCGCAAACGTTTGCCTGCACTGTTAGAATTGCCGCGTTTTTTATTTTATGCCACCCGTGGGGAACGAGCAGTGACCGATAAAACCTCTCTCAGCTATAAAGATGCCGGTGTAGATATTGATGCTGGTAACGCTCTGGTAGACAGAATTAAAGGCGTAGTGAAAAAGACCCGTCGCCCGGAAGTAATGGGTGGCCTGGGCGGTTTCGGTGCGCTGTGCGCGTTGCCTCAGAAATATCGCGAACCGGTTCTGGTTTCCGGCACCGACGGTGTGGGCACCAAGCTGCGTCTGGCGATGGATTTAAAACGCCACGACGCTATCGGCATTGACCTGGTGGCCATGTGCGTGAACGACCTGGTGGTCCAGGGCGCCGAGCCGCTGTTCTTCCTCGACTACTACGCCACCGGCAAGCTGGACGTGGATACCGCCGCCAGCGTTATCACCGGCATCGCCGAAGGCTGCCTGCAGTCAGGCTGCTCGCTGGTTGGCGGCGAAACCGCTGAAATGCCGGGCATGTACCACGGCGAAGATTACGACGTGGCCGGGTTCTGCGTCGGCGTGGTTGAGAAATCCGAAATCATCGACGGCTCTAAAGTTGCCGACGGCGACGTGCTGATCGCCCTGGGTTCCAGCGGCCCGCACTCCAACGGCTATTCGCTGGTGCGCAAAGTGCTGGAAGTGAGCGGAACCGACCCGCTGACTACGGACCTGGAAGGCAAACCACTGGCGGATCACCTGCTCGAACCGACCCGTATTTATGTGAAAAACATCCTTGAGCTGATTGAAAGCGTGGACGTTCACGCCATCGCCCACCTGACCGGCGGCGGCTTCTGGGAAAACATTCCGCGCGTGCTGCCGGACAACACTCAGGCCGTTATCACCGAATCTTCCTGGCAGTGGCCGGCGGTATTCAACTGGCTGCAGCAGGCCGGGAACATCAGCCGCCACGAAATGTACCGCACCTTTAACTGCGGGGTAGGCATGGTCATTGCCCTGCCGGCAGCAGAAGCGGATAAAGCCGTTGAGCTGATGCAGGCCAAAGGTGAAAAGGCGTGGAAAATCGGTATCATCAAGGCATCTGATTCCGAAGAGCGCGTGGTTATTGAGTAATGAAACACATTGTGGTGCTGATTTCCGGCAACGGAAGCAATCTGCAGGCGATCATTGATGCCTGCCAGCAGAAGAAGATTAACGGCACCATCAGCGCGGTGTTCAGCAATAAGGCCGACGCGTTCGGCCTTGAGCGAGCCCGCGAAGCCGGGATCCCGACCCACGCGCTGGCGGCAAGCGAGTTTGCCAGCCGCGAGGCGTTCGATCGCCAGCTAATGCAGGAGATTGACGCCTACGCGCCGGACGTTGTGGTGCTGGCGGGTTACATGCGTATTCTCAGCCCGGCCTTTGTGGCGCGTTACAGCGGCCGCTTACTCAACATTCACCCTTCCCTGCTGCCGAAATACCCCGGTCTGCATACCCACCGCCAGGTGTTGGAAAACGGCGACGAAGAGCACGGCACCTCCGTGCATTTTGTTACTGACGAACTGGACGGCGGCCCGGTCATTCTGCAGGCCAAAGTGCCGGTATTTGAAGGGGATGATGAGGACGAAATCACCGCCCGCGTACAGCACCAGGAACACGCGATTTACCCGCTGGTGGTGAGCTGGTTCATCGATGGTCGTTTAAAAATGCGCCACAACGCCGCCTGGCTTGATGACGTGCAGCTGCCCCCGCAGGGCCACGCTGCTGAATAATTAAACTTAAAAGGGCTTCGGCCCTTTTTTTGTGTCTGTCTCTCATAAAGTTGTCATGGTCAGATGAGAGAGTTTCATCTGCATAGTTGGACATTCTCCGCTAAAGCTCGCCATAATAACTGACGTGACGGTGACGGCATTGCCACGTCCACGAAAACGGAGTGTGAGGACTAATGGGTCAGGATAAGCTGTATATCGAAAAAGAACTGAGCTGGTTGTCTTTTAACGAACGCGTTCTGCAGGAAGCGGCGGACAAGCTCAACCCGTTGATTGAAAGGATGCGGTTTCTCGGCATCTATTCCAATAACCTCGATGAATTCTATAAAGTGCGTTTCGCTGAGCTAAAGCGCCGCATTTTAATCAGTGAAGAACAGGGTTCTCCTTCCAACCAGCGCCACCTGCTGAATAAGATTCAGGCCCGGGTGCTGAAAGCCGATCAGGAATTTGACAGCCTGTATAACGAGCTGCTGCTGGAGATGGCGCGTAACCAAATCTTCCTGATTAACGAACGTCAGCTTTCCGAAAATCAGCAAAGCTGGCTGCGCAGCTACTTCAAGCATCAGCTTCGCCCGCACATCACGCCGATTTTGATCAACCGCGATACCGACCTGGTGCAGTTCCTGAAGGACGATTACACCTATCTGGCGGTCGAAATCATTCGCGGGGACAGCATTCGCTACGCGCTGCTGGAGATCCCGTCAGACAAAGTACCGCGTTTTGTGAACCTGCCGCCGGAAGCACCTCGCCGCCGCAAACCGATGATCCTGCTGGATAACATCCTGCGCTACTGCCTGGACGATATCTTCAAAGGGTTCTTCGACTATGACGCGCTCAACGCCTATTCGATGAAGATGACGCGCGACGCCGAGTACGACCTGGTCACCGAAATGGAATCCAGCCTGCTGGAACTGATGTCATCCAGCCTGAAACAGCGTCTGACCGCCGAGCCGGTGCGCTTTGTTTATCAGCGTGATATGCCGGATGCGATGGTGGAGATGCTGCGCGACAAGCTGACTATTTCCAACTACGACTCGATCATTCCCGGCGGGCGTTACCACAACTTTAAAGACTTTATTGGCTTCCCGAACGTCGGGAAAGCTAACCTGGTGAACAAGCCGCTGCCGCGCCTGCGCCATATCGGGTTTGATAAGTTCCGAAACGGCTTCGACGCCATCCGCGAGCGTGACGTCCTGCTTTATTACCCATACCACACTTTCGAACACGTCCTTGAGCTACTGCGTCAGGCCTCGTTCGACCCAAGCGTGCTGGCAATAAAAATCAATATCTACCGCGTGGCGAAAGACTCGCGCATTATTGACGCCATGATCCACGCCGCGCATAACGGTAAGAAAGTGACCGTGGTGGTAGAGCTGCAGGCGCGTTTCGACGAAGAAGCGAATATTCATTGGGCGAAGCGCCTTACCGAAGCGGGCGTCCACGTTATCTTCTCCGCGCCGGGCCTGAAAATTCACGCCAAGCTATTCCTTATCTCGCGTATGGAAGGCGAAGAGATTGTGCGTTATGCGCACATCGGGACCGGTAACTTTAACGAGAAAACCGCCCGTCTCTACACGGACTATTCCCTGTTAACCGCCGATGCACGCATCACCAACGAAGTGCGTCGCGTGTTTAACTTTATCGAGAACCCGTACCGGCCGGTGACCTTCGACTATCTGCTGGTGTCGCCACAGAACTCGCGCCGCCTGCTGTATGATTTGGTCGATCGTGAAATCAAAAATGCCCAAAACGGGCAGTCGGCTAGCATTACGCTGAAGCTGAATAACCTGGTAGACAAAGGCCTGGTAGACCGTCTGTATGCGGCATCCAGCGCGGGTGTGAAGGTGAACCTGCTGGTGCGCGGCATGTGTTCTCTGATTCCAGAACTCGAAGGGATCAGCGATAATATTCGCGTGCTGAGCATCGTTGACCGTTACCTTGAGCACGACCGGGTCTATATTTTTGAAAACGGCGGCGATAAGAAAGTCTTCCTCTCTTCTGCCGACTGGATGACCCGTAACATCGACTACCGTATTGAAGTGGCCGTCCCGGTCCTCGATCCGCGCCTGAAACAACGCATTCTCGATATCATTGATATCCAGCTTAGCGATACGGTGAAAGCGCGTATCATCGACAAAGAACTGAGTAATCGCTATGTGCCGCGCGGCAACCGCCGGAAAGTGCGTTCGCAACTGGCGATCTACGATTATATTAAATCTCTGGAACAACCTGACTAACGCTCTCAGGCGAAGATAAAATTATGCCGATATCAAACCATGCTCCACGGCCGCAGGAGTTCGCTGCGGTCGACCTCGGCTCTAACAGTTTCCACATGGTCATAGCCCGTGTGGTGGATGGCGCCATGCAAATCATTGGCCGCCTGAAGCAGCGCGTGCACCTTGCGGACGGCCTCGGGCCCGATAACAAATTAAGCGAGGAGGCCATGGAGCGTGGGCTCTCCTGCCTGGCGCTGTTTGCCGAACGCCTGCAGGGATTTGCAGCAGACAACGTGTGCATTGTGGGCACCCACTCGCTTCGCGAGGCCACCAACGCCGCCGAGTTTCTGAAACGCGCGGAAAAAGTGATCCCCTACCCGATCGAAATCATTCCCGGGAACGAAGAAGCCCGCCTGATTTTTATGGGCGTGGAACATACTCAGCCGGAGAAAGGCCGCAAGCTGGTGATTGATATCGGTGGTGGCTCCACCGAACTGGTGATCGGCGAAGATTTTGAGCCGATGCTGGTGGAAAGCCGCCGTATGGGCTGCGTCAGCTTTGCGCAAAACTTCTTCCCAGGCGGCGTCATCAGCCCGGAAAGCTTCAAGCGCGCCCGCATGGCGGCGATCCAAAAGCTGGAAACCCTTGCCTGGCAGTATCGTCTGCAGGGCTGGAAAGTCGCGCTGGGCGCCTCTGGCTCCATCAAAGCGGCGCATGAAGTGCTGATTGAGATGGGCGAAAAAGACGGGATGATCACCCCGGAGCGCCTGGAGATGCTGCAGCAGGAAGTGCTGAAGTTTAAAACCTTCGACGCCCTGAGCCTGCCGGGCCTGTCCGAAGAGCGTAAAGCGGTGTTCGTGCCCGGGCTGGCGATTCTGTGCGGCGTGTTTGATGCGCTCGCCATTCGTGAACTGCGTCTTTCAGACGGCGCGCTTCGTGAAGGCGTGCTCTACGAAATGGAAGGCCGTTTCCGCCATCAGGATATCCGTATTCGCACCGCGCAAAGCCTGGCGGAGCAGTACCACATCGACAGCGATCAGGCTCGTCGGGTACTGGAGACCGTTGAGCTCCTTTACCAGCAGTGGGAAAAGCAGAACCACAAGCTGGCTAACCCGCAGATGGCCGCGTTGCTGAAGTGGGCCGCGATGCTGCACGAAGTCGGGCTGAGCATTAACCACAGCGGGATGCACCGCCACTCGGCCTACATTCTGCAAAACAGCAACCTGCCGGGCTTCAATCAGGAGCAGCAAATGCTGATGGCGTCCCTGGTGCGCTACCACCGCAAGGCCATCAAGCTGGACGATCTGCCGCGCTTTACGCTGTTTAAAAAGAAACAGTTCCTGCCGCTGATTCAGCTGATTCGTCTGGCCACGCTGCTGAATAATCAGCGTCAGGCCACCACCACGCCGCCGACGCTAGTGCTGGAAACCGACGATAATCACTGGACGCTGCGCTTCCCGCACGACTGGTTCAGCCAGAACACGCTGGTGCAGCTTGATCTCGAGCGCGAGCAGCAGTATTGGGAAAGCATGACCGGCTGGAAGCTGACCATCGAGGAAGAGGCCGAAGCGGCGCTCTCCGCCTGATTCACTCCATCAGCCCCTTTGCGTCTTCCGGCGCAGAGGGGCTTTGCTCTTCTACAAGGCTCTCCAGCGGCTGAGGGCGACCAATCAAATACCCCTGAACATAATCCATCCCCATCGCCCGCACGGCATCTTTCAACGCCTGCGTTTCTACATATTCCGCCACAACCTGCATCTTCTTCATTCTTGCCAGCTGGCATATCGAACTCACCACCTGGTAATCCAGGCTGCTGGTTAAAATATTGCGGATAAAACTGCCGTCAATTTTAAGGATGTCGGCGCTCAGCTCTTTGAGGCGCGCATAGCTGGCATAGCCGGTCCCAAAGTCGTCGATGGCAATTCGGCAGCCCATTCTTTGCAGCATCTTCAGCGTCACATTGGCCTGTTCAAGGTTGGTTAACGAGTGGCTTTCCGTCACCTCAAAAACCAGTTGCCACGGTTCAATGCGGTACTTCGTCAGCAGATGCTCAACATCTTCCGGAAGCTGGGACTGGCATACAGAGGCGGGCGTCAGATTAATGGCAAGCCTGCAGCCGGGTAAACTGTCGCGGTGCCTATCCATAAACTGCAGGGCGGCATTCAGTACCCAACGGTCAATGCGGGATGAAAGCCCAAACTCATGGGCGACGGGCAAAAAGAGATCCGGCGACAGCAGCTCGCCGTTGTCACCGCGCATTCTCAGCAGCACCTCGTAGTAGGCATCGCCCCGCAACCCTTCGATACGCTGCGCCATCAGCACAAACAGGTCCTGATCGAGCGCACTTTGCAGACGGTTCATCATTTCAACTTTGCGTTTGACCGCATTCTGAATGTGATTGGAGCCTTTTTGCTGCAGACTTTCGGGCTGCTGCGTGGAGAGCGACACCCCGGCCATGGTGCTTAACTCACCCAGTAATAAGTAGAGATGGGACACCGGATGACGCACAAAGCAATAGCTGATGCCGATTTGTGGCTGCAGCGGCATGCCGTCCCACATAAAGCGGAACCGCCGGGCGTGGGCGTACAGAGACTCAATTTTAGCCTGATGAGATTCATAATTGAGACGCAGGGCAAGATCGTGCCCGGAAAGGTTGTACACCCTTTCGCCGGGAGCCAACTGGCCGCGCAAATACTCCGCCAACTGCTGTTTGTATTGAATGCGCAGCAAAACGCCGTAGTTGCGCCCAAGCAACTCCAGCTCGGGAATCGACACAAACCCCAGCGCGGACCAGGGGGTGTTCCCCAGATCGCGGGACAACGCGCGTAGATTTGGCATCTGCATCATCGGGTCGATAAACGCCACGCGGCGTGCTTTATAGTGCAAGAAGCGCTGTCGGGTGGTCACCGCCGCCATTAAATAGATGGTGATGGAGAACACCGCATAACAGGATGACGCGATGGCCAAATGCAGTTGAAAGCCCATATCCGGCGGCAAGTAATTGTGGAACCCGCTGCAGAGAATAATCAGCACCACGGTCCAGGCATTGGTAATAAACAGGAAGCCGAAACGCATCGCCCCCCACAGCATCACGGGCAGAATAAGCGTCAGCGTGTAATCGGTATTAAAAATAGTTTTGCTTTGACTGATCGGGTACAGCAGCAGCCAAATAAGCAGGCCGACGAGCGCGGCCCATAGCAACATTTCACTTCGCGTCACGCCCTTCTGACGCTGCCCCCGCATGCGGGACCAGAAGCTTTTGATAAAGCGTGGGTGCACTATCATTCGCAAAATAAAATAGAAGAATGGCAGCCCGGTTAATCCCCCCACCAGCACGGCCTGGAAATTAATTAATGTCCGGGCGCTCCACGGGGTGGCGGACAGAATAGAAAAGCTGCGATCGTACCAGCCAAAGAATAACGCCAGCTCATAGAACACCAGAAATAGCGAGGCGTTAACCAGCACCAGCCAAAACATACGCTGAGCGGTTAGCTGAATCATGCCGAAGGTCACCGCGTTGCGTCGCGGTACAAAATAGCGGTAACAGCCCCAGCTGACCGTAATCGGCACGATAAAGTGTAAGACGGCCAGCAACGAAACCCATCCGCCTTCTGAGGGCAGATAGCGAATCAGCAGAGCCAGAATAATGCCCGGGATAGCCGCACGCCCAAACAGCACAATGCATGCGGTCAGTAACGGGAGCGACATATACAGCAGAAAAACTCGCCCGCCGCCCACTACCGTTTGCGCGTTAAACGTTACCACCAGCGGCAGCAACAGGCTGGGGAGGATCAGGGGCAATGCCCACCATTTATTTTTTGATTTTTTATACCAGCTAACGAGTTGCATACATCTTCGCCAAAACCCCTATTCCTCTTCGGGTATCTCCCGGATATCCTTTCCGGTTAGTTACGGCCCATCTTCCGTTAGTACGGGGGGCAAATTTTAGTTCTCTAACATCAAGAATAATTGATGCATATCAGTATCAATTCAATGATTCACTGCTGAGGTAAAATTCAGACTGAATATGATTCATATTAGTTCACAACAAATTCACTCCATGAATGAAATGCCCATGAATCATTCATCCGGTGCGTTTTTACATGATGAATAATTGACCTGAGTGGTTCAGTGTGACTAAATAGCCCCGTCGCCCGCAGCTGACGGGCTCATCTCAAGGACCCCTGCGTGACACAGGTTACGACTATGCAGAGACGAAACCGTTTTAATAATCGCATGACCCGCATTATTCTGCTCATCAGTTTTCTGTTCTTTTTTGGTCGCTTTATTTATTCCTCAATTGGCGCGTGGTATCACCATCAGGATAAAAAAGCGGAAAGCCAGCAAAGCAGCCAGCAGGTGGACAGCGCTAACCGCTAGCCCGCCGGTTCCCCGTCAGCGTTCTCTTTTCAGTCCCAAAGCTACCCATTATCACTTGTTCAAAAATGCTCAAGCGCCGCGTTCTCAGGCCTTTCGCCTTGACCTAAAGTTAACTTGAGGTTGTAAAGTCACGCCATCAAAAACGGCTGAATGAGCACAGTATGGAACAGATTGATGTCGGCTTTACCCACGTCGCATTTATGGTGAAGGATCTGGATAAAAGCGTCGATTTTTACCTCCGCTATACCGCGATGAAGGTGATTCACCAGCGCGAACCCAACCTGCCTGACGCACGCAAAGTCGCCTGGCTAAGCGATCGTACCCGGCCTTTTGCGCTGGTTCTGGTACAGGCGGACAATAATACCGACACACCGCTGGGAAATTTTGGTCACCTGGGCGTGGCCTGCGCAACCAAAGAAGAAATTGATCAAAAGACGGAAACGGCGAGAGCCGAAGGCGTGCTGCGCAGAGAACCAGAACAGCTCGGTGACCCGGTGGGTTACTTCGTGTTCTTTGCCGATCCGGACGGCAATACGCTTGAACTCTCCTACGGCCAGCGGGTTGGCATTGAGTCAATGTAACGCCTGAGGGGCGGTAAAACATCGCCCTTTTTTGCTTTTATGCCGCTTCGTATACCTACCTTCACGCCGCCTTTTTTCTTAAGCAGTTTATGTTCTAAGCATAGCTATTTATATTCCTATGGGCTTTAGCGACGACGCTTTACTCTCTGCTCAATTCAACGGTTAACTGCGGGCAGTGATAAGTTAAATGAGTGGCAGAGCTTCGGTCTATTTACATGAAGAACAGCGGGAATTTGTCAGTAAACTACGGCGTTCGTGGCTGTGGCGCACGGAGCTGCCCACCTGGCTGCTGATTATCACCATTTATGGCGGCTGGTTTGCCACCGTTGCCTGGTGGAAAACGATTGGCCTGTTCCCGGCTACGCTGCTGCTCATTTGGTTAGCCACCTGGTACATGTCGCTGCAGCACGAGCTTCTGCACGGCCACCCAACTCGCTTCCCGCGCCTGAACCAGCTGTTCGGGCTGATGCCATTTTCTATCTGGTACCCTTACGGCACTTATCGCGACCTGCATCTTAA
Source organism: Cedecea neteri NBRC 105707 = ATCC 33855 (assembly GCF_001571265.1). Lineage (GTDB taxonomy): Bacteria > Pseudomonadota > Gammaproteobacteria > Enterobacterales > Enterobacteriaceae > Cedecea > Cedecea neteri. The sequence continues at coordinate 17,881 of NZ_BCTL01000071.1, forward strand.
ACATCATCAGGATGAAGATCTGACCGTGCCGGAAACAGACCCGGAGAGTTACTACTTTACCCGCCGCCGCTGGCAGCATTTTAGCGGCGTGCAGCGCCTGCTGGTGCGTCTGCGTAACACCTTCCCCGGCCGGCTGCTGCTGACCCCTGTACTGACCATGCGCTGGACGGTGGTCAATATCTGGGACTCTTTCCGCAGCGGCAACCGCCCGGCAATGGCGATGTGGACGGTACATCTTCTGCTGCTGATCCCGGTGCTCGGCTGGCTGGTAAAGCATGATTTCTCGGTGATTTACTACCTGCTGGTCGTGACCTGGCCGATGCTGGCGATGACCAAGGTCCGCTCTTTCTTCGAACACCGGGCGGCGGAAGATCCTGAGGCCCGGACAGTGATTAACGAAGCAGGCATGTTCTGGCGCCTGCTGTTCTTAAACCTGAACTATCACTCCGTGCATCACGATCTCCCCGGGATCCCGTGGTACGGGCTGCCAACGGTTTACCGTGCCTATAAAGAAGAATACCTGCGGCGTAACCAGGGCTTCTTTGTGAACGGCTACGGCGAGCTGATGCGCGAGCATCTGATTAAACCGATCCAGGTGGAAATTAACCCGTTCTTCCCGGACGGACGCCTGGCGCAGGACAGCGTGCAGCAGGAGAAAGCCCATGAGTAAGCTTATTTCGCTGCCGATGTACGACGTGCATCACCCGGATACCGAAGCGCTGTTAGCCACTTTGCGCCTGCTGCTGAGCGAAGAAGGGCTGGATGGTGATAGCCTGATTTATAGCGAGCCCGAAGACCGTCTGAGCCACTGGCAAGCTCCCAATCTGTTGCTCAGCCAAACCTGCGGCTATCCGCTGCGCGCCCTGCTGCCCAATGTGCAGGTCGTCGGTACATTTCATTATCAGGCCGCGGGCTGCGAAGGTTTTCACTACAGCAGCCAGCTGATTGTCCGCGAAGCCGAAGCAGCTAAAACGCTGGCAGATTTCCGTGACAAACGCGTCGTTTGCAACAGCGACGACTCCCAGTCCGGCTATCACGGCCTGCGCAGCCTCGTCGCACCGCTGCAGAAAGACGGGAAGTTCTTCTCGGACATCGCCTTTAGCGGTAGCCACCGTCAGTCGCTGGCCGAAGTACAGGCCGGTACGAGCGATATTGCCGCCATTGATGCAGTTACTCTCGCTTTGGTTGCTCGCCATGAGCCAGAACGCGTATCAGGCCTGGTTTCTATCGGCACAACCGCGCTGGCTCCGGGTTTGCCAATGATCACCTCGGCACAAACTTCGGCGGTGGAACTGGCGCAGCTGCGCCGCGCGTTGAAGCGACTGGTGAGCGAGCCTGAATGGCAAACCGTGCGAGAAGCGCTGCTGATTGAGGATTTTACCGCGACCGATCGGGATGATTATCAGACGATTAGCGATGCGGCGCAGAAAGCGGCGGCGAGTGGCCTGGTGGGGCTTTAGATTGTTGGGATTTCCGTATCTCATAGAGAGCCATGTCGCAAACACAAATCCCCATGATTATGCAGGGGCGGCTAAAGTTCCGTTCACTTCCAGTCCTGTTTCATCTGCCACCACTGCACCGGTGAACGTCTTAGGAGAGCCACCGTCGCT
>NZ_BCTL01000072.1 GCF_001571265.1 Cedecea neteri NBRC 105707 = ATCC 33855
GGACACGTTCACCGTGCTGGGAACTTATATGGAAAACAGATATACGGGTGAACGGAACAATGACTGGGCTAAAAGGCCTCCCGAAAGATTTGAAAGAAAAATGAGTAAAAGAAATAGCCCAGAAAGGAACAATGAGAAACACAAAGATTACTTACCGTTCTGGTCCCCTCTCCCACACGGGGAGAGGGTTAGGGTGAGGGGGAAACCTACAATCTCACCGGCTTAATATGCCAAATCTCATCGGCGTACTCCTGAATCGTCCTATCGGACGAGAAATAGCCCATATTGGCGATATTGTGCATGGTGCGGATAGTCCACTCCTCCGGCTGCTGGTAAACCTCATCCACCTTGTCCTGGCAGTCCACATAGCTGCGATAATCTGCCAGCACCTGGTAGTGATCGCCAAAGTTAATCAGCGAGTCCACTAAGTCCCGATAGCGCCCCGGCTCTCCGGGGCTGAATGCCCCCGTCGCGATTTGCGTCAGCACCTGGCGCAGCTCCTCATCCTTCTCGTAATACTCCCGAGGGTTGTAGCCTTTACTGCGGAGTGCCTCCACCTCTTCTGCGGTGTTGCCGAAGATAAAGATATTGTCCTTGCCGACGTGGTCAAGCATCTCCACGTTGGCACCGTCCAGCGTCCCGATGGTCAGTGCCCCGTTCAGCGCAAACTTCATGTTACTGGTGCCGGACGCTTCGGTTCCCGCCAGCGAAATTTGCTCGGAAAGATCTGCCGCCGGGATAATCAACTGGGCGAGGCTGACGCTGTAGTTCGGGATAAACACCACTTTCAGCTTATCTTTGACCAGCGGATCGTTGTTAATGACCTCCGCGACGTCGTTGATAAGATGAATGATGTGCTTCGCCATGTAGTAGGCAGACGCCGCTTTGCCCGCAAAAATATTCACGCGCGGCACCCATTCAGCCTCCGGGTTGGCCTTGATGCGGTTATAGCGGGTTATCACGTGCAGCACATTCATTAGCTGACGCTTATATTCGTGAATGCGCTTGATCTGCACGTCGAACAAGGCATCCGGGTTCACCACCACGTTGAGCTGCTGCCCGATATACGTCGCCAGCCGTTTTTTGTTGCTAAGCTTGGCCTTGCGCACCGCCTGATGCACCGTTGGGTAATCAATGTGCTGCTTCAGGTCGTTAAGCTGGCTCAGGTCCGTACGCCAGGTCTGGCCGATGTTCTCGTCCAGTACTTCGGATAGCGCAGGGTTGGCGAGCGCCAGCCAGCGGCGCGGCGTCACGCCGTTCGTTTTGTTGCTAAAACGCATCGGGAAGATGCTGGCGAAGTCGGCAAACAGGGACTGCACCATCAGGTTGGAGTGCAGCTCGGAAACGCCGTTCACCTTATGGCTGACCACCACCGCAAGCCACGCCATACGCACGCGCCTGCCGTTGGACTCATCGATGATAGATGCCCTGCCCAGCAGCCCGGTGTCGTTCGGGTACTGCTCCTGCAGCGTCTTCAGGAAGTAGTCGTTAATCTCAAAGATTATCTGTAAATGCCGCGGCAGGATCTTGCCGAGCATGTCTACCGGCCAGGTTTCCAGCGCCTCGCTCATCAGCGTATGGTTGGTGTACGAGAACACCTGGCAGGTGACCTCAAACGCCTCTTCCCACTCAAACTTATGTTCGTCAATCAGCAGCCGCATCAGCTCCGGAATAGACAGCACCGGGTGGGTGTCGTTCAGGTGAATCGCCGTTTTCTCTGCCAGATTGGCGTAGGTTTTATGCAACTGATAGTGGCGGCTCAGGATGTCCTGCATGGTTGATGAAACCAGGAAGTATTCCTGACGCAGACGCAGCTCGCGCCCCGAATAGGTTGAGTCATCTGGATAAAGCACACGGGACACGTTCTCGGAGTGGTTTTTGTCTTCTACCGCCGCGAAGTAATCGCCCTGGTTAAACTTACCGAGGTTGATCTCGCTGCTCGCCTGGGCGTTCCACAGTCGCAACGTGTTGGTCGCATCCGTGTCGTAGCCTGGAATAATCTGGTCATAGGCGACGGCCAGGATTTCTTCGGTTTCGACCCAGCGAGCCTTTTTCCCTTCCTGCTGAATACGCCCGCCAAAACGCACCTTGTAGCGCGTGTTGTGGCGCTTAAACTCCCACGGGTTGCCGTACTCGAGCCAGTAGTCCGGCGACTCTTTCTGACGGCCATCGACGATGTTTTGCTTAAACATCCCGTAGTCGTAGCGAATGCCGTAGCCACGCCCCGGCAGCCCCAGAGTTGCCAGCGAATCGAGAAAACAGGCGGCGAGACGCCCCAAACCGCCGTTGCCAAGGCCGGGGTCGTTCTCCTCGTCAATCAACTCTTCCAGATCGAGGCCCATCTCTTCGAGGGCGTTTTTCACATCTTCATAGATGCCGAGAGAAAGCAGCGCGTTCGACAGCGTACGCCCGATAAGAAACTCCATCGACAGGTAGTAAACCTGGCGAACTTCCTGCGAGAGCTGGGCGCGGTTAGAACGCAGCCAGCGCTCCACCAGCCTGTCGCGAACGGCAAAGAGCGTGGCGTTAAGCCACTCGTGTTTATTGGCGATGGCAGGGTCTTTCCCTACCGTAAACATCAGCTTATAGGCAATCGAGTGTTTAAGCGCCTCGACGCTCAGCGTGGGTGATGCATAGGAGAAGGGTGCGTTCATATCAGTGATTCCTGGTGTATGGGTAATTACAACAAGCGTTGATAAAGGTCGCGGTATGACTGCGCCGCTACCTGCCAGCTAAAATCCATATTCATTGCCTGCCGCTGCACAAAACGCCACAGCGACGGGCGGGACCACAGCACGAAAGCACGCCGGATCGCGCGGAGCAGCGACCAGGCATTACTGTCTTCAAACACAAATCCGGTTGCCACACCGTCCGCCAGGTTCTCCAGCGAAGTATCCGATACGGTATCGGCCAGGCCACCGGTTCGCCGCACCAGCGGCAAGGTGCCATATTTCAGGCCGTAGAGCTGCGTTAAGCCGCAGGGCTCAAAGCGGCTCGGGACTAAAATCACGTCGGCACCGCCCATGATGCGGTGGGAAAAGGCCTCGTGATAGCCAATCTGGACGCCAACCTGGCCGGGATGCTCGGCCGCCGCCGCCAGGAACCCTTCCTGCAGCACCGAATCCCCGGCGCCCAACAGCGCCAGCTGGCCACCCTGCTCCAGGAGTCCGGGCAGCGCCTCAAGTACCAGATCCAGCCCTTTTTGGCTGGTGAGCCGACTGACTACCGCAAACAACGGGACTTTGTCATTCACCTTTAGCCCCATCGCCACCTGCAGCTGACGTTTGTTTTCAGCTTTTTCTTCCAGCGAGTCGCGGGTATAGCGCGAGGCCAGCAGCAGGTCGCTTTCCGGGTTCCAAATCTTGTCGTCCACGCCGTTTAAAATGCCCGACAGACGCCCTTCACGCTGGCGCTGGCGCAGCAGCCCTTCCATGCCGTAGGCAAAGTGCGGATCGGTTATCTCACGCGCATAGGTAGGGCTGACGGCGGTAATATGATCGGCGTAAAAAAGCCCAGCCTTCAGGTACGAAATCTGGCCGTGGAACTCCAGCCCGTTCATGTCGTAGACCCACCACGGCAGATCGATTTCACTTAAGTGATGAGCATAGAACATGCCCTGATAGGCAAGGTTATGCACGGTAAACACCGACTTCGCAGGGCGCCCGCGCGCCGCCAGATACGCCGGTGCCAGCCCGGCATGCCAGTCATGGGCGTGCACGATATCGGGATGCCAGAAGGGATCCAGCCCACAGGCCATTTCCGCGCCGACCCAGCCAAGCAGCGCAAAGCGCAGCACGTTGTCCTGATAAGCAAACTGATTGGTGTCGTGGTATGGGCTTCCGGGGCGCTCATAGAGATGCGGCGCATCAATCAGGTAAACGCCAACGCCGTTATAGTGGCCGTAGAGCAGGCGCATGTCGCCCGCGAACGTCTGTCGATGGGCAACTACCTGAATATCTTCGATTCCCCGCCGAACGTCGGGAAAAGCGGGCAGCAGGACGCGCGTATCAACGCCGCCGGCAATCTGCGCCGCCGGCAAAGCGCCCAGCACATCCGCAAGGCCGCCTGTTTTCAGCAAAGGAAACATCTCGGAACAGACATGTAAGACCTGCATTATCGCTCCCATATGGAAAGTCGCGGCGCTGTGTCTTAATCCTCAGGCAACGCCGAACGATAAAATAACCGCGCACGGCATGACCGTGCGCAGGCCAATCTTCTACGCGCTTCAGCCCTGCAGCTTCGCCAGCATCTCGCGCGTGACCAGTACAATGCCCTCTTCAGAGCGGTAAAAACGGCGAGCGTCCTCTTCGGCATTTTCTCCGACTACCATGCCCTCAGGGATCACGCAGGCGCGATCGATAATGCAGCGGCGTAATCGGCAGGAACGCCCGACAATGACGTCCGGCAGCAGGACAGAGGAATCAATGTTGCAGAACGAGTTGATACGCACGCGAGGAAACAGCACCGACTGCACGACGACTGAACCCGAAATAATGCAGCCGCCGGATACCAGCGAGTTCAGCGTCATGCCGTGGCTGCCGGAGCGATCCTGGACGAATTTAGCCGGCGGCAGCGGCTCCATATGGGTGCGGATCGGCCAGGCCTGGTCATACATATCCAGTTCCGGCATGACCGAGGCCAGGTCAAGGTTTGCTTTCCAGTAGGCTTCCAGCGTGCCCACATCGCGCCAGTAAGGCTCGGCGTTAGGATCGGACTGCACGCAGGAGAGCGGGAACGGGTGGGCGTAAGCTTCACCAGCCTGGGTGATTTTCGGAATGATATCTTTGCCAAAGTCGTGGCTGGAGTTTTCATCCCGATCGTCTTCTTCCAGCAGCTTGAACAGGTAATCGGCGTCAAAGACGTAGATCCCCATGCTTGCCAGAGACCTGGTGCTGTCGTTGGGCATGGTGGGCGGGTTTTCCGGCTTCTCCACGAAAGCGACAATTTTTTCATCAGCATCCACTGCCATAACGCCAAACGCCGAAGCTTCATGCACCGGCACCGGCATACAGGCGACGGTACAGCGCGCGCCTTTCTCAACGTGGTCGATAAGCATGCGCGAGTAGTCCTGCTTGTAGATGTGATCCCCCGCGAGGATCACCACGTACTCGGCGTCGTAGCGGCGAATAATGTCGAGGTTCTGGGTCACGGCGTCCGCCGTCCCGCGATACCAGTTCTCACCGTGCACGCGCTGCTGGGCGGGCAGCAAATCCACAAACTCGTTCATTTCTTCGCTAAAGAAAGACCAGCCGCGCTGAATATGCTGCACCAGGGTGTGCGATTGATATTGAGTTATCACCCCAATGCGACGAATACCGGAGTTAATGCAGTTGGATAGCGCAAAATCAATAATGCGGAACTTGCCGCCAAAATGGACCGCAGGCTTGGCGCGTGTCGACGTGAGATCCTTCAGTCGAGTCCCGCGGCCACCGGCCAGAATTAACGCAACGGATTTGATGGGCAACTGGCGGGCCAGCATCAGCGGATCGTTTTTCTCAAACCTGACCATAACGAACTCCTTTTTCATGACTTCTGGAACACGCAAACTCCGTGCGCGGGACCATGCCATACAACCATCACGACCGGGTTGTCCTCTCCGGCAAACGGAGGAACGGCGCGCCATTCCCCCTCAGGTAGAACGATGTCCGCAACTTCTTCGGTCGCGTTAATTGCGATAAGCCAGCGGTCGGACAGCTGGATTTGCAGGCGGTGTACGCCGTTTTGCCACTCATCGACGCTCAGAGGCTGCGCCTCTTTGTTTAGCCAGCGAACGTTGTCATCTCCCTCTTCCCACCAGCGATTGGCGGTCAGTGCCGGGATGGCCTGCCGGAGCTGGAGCAGCGCCGCCGTAAAAGTGGTTAACCCGTCGTTTCCCTGCTCCCAGTCAAGCCAGGTCAGCACGTTGTCCTGGCAATAGGCATTGTTGTTACCGTGCTGGCTGTGGCCGTGTTCATCCCCGGCCAGCAGCATCGGCGTGCCCTGCGAGAGCAGCAGCGTGGTGAGCAGCGCATGCACGCTGTCACGACGCCGTTCCTTGGTAATCAAATTGGCTTCAAGCCCTTCAAAACCATAGTTATTGCTAAAATTGCTGTTGGTGCCGTCACGGTTATCTTCGCCGTTGGCTTCGTTATGCTTCTGGTTAAAACTTACGCAATCTCGCAGCGTAAACCCATCGTGAGCGGTGATTAAATTAATGCTGGTAGAGGGCAGTCTTTCGCCATGCCGATACACATCGCTCGAGCCAGCAAAGCGACAGGCGAAGCCGCCCAAAGAGAGATCCTGCTGGAGCCAGAAGCGGCGCATCCCGTCCCTGAAATGATCGTTCCATTCGGCAAACAGCGGAGGAAAATTACCGACCTGATAACCGCCCTGGCCGATGTCCCAGGGCTCCGCAATCAGCTTCACCTGCGACAGATGAGGATCGTTTTTGATCGCCTCAAACAGCGGCGCATCCTGGCGAAATTCCGGCGTGCGCCCCATCACCGAAGCCAGATCGAAACGGAAGCCGTCCACATGAAAACTGTCGACCCAATAACGCAGGCAATCGATCATCTGGGCAACCACGCCCGGCGTACTGAGATTCAGGGTGTTCCCGCAACCGGTCCAGTTCTGGTAATCGCCGTTGTCCATTAACCAATAATAGCTACGGTTGTCGATTCCGCTCAGCGACAGGGTTGGGCCGTCTTTGTCCAGCTCCGCGCTGTGGTTCAGGACAATATCGAGGATCACTTCAATGCCGGCTTTGTGCAGCGCTTTGATGGCGCTTCGTAGCTCGTTCGCGGCGTTATGAGGGTTTTGATCTATCGCGTAGTAGCTTTCAACGGCATAGAAAGCGCGAGGGTTGTAGCCCCAGTAGTTACTCAGTCCCAGCTGCGAAATGCGGGGCTCGGTAACGAAGTGCGCGACAGGCAGCAGCTCAAGCGCCGTGATCCCCAGCCGTTTGAAGTAGTCAATCATCACCGGGTGCCCCAGCGCCGCATAAGTCCCGCGCTGCTCCTCTGGGATGCCGGGATGAAGCAGCGTCAGCCCGCGAACGTGAGCTTCATAGATAACCGTGTTGCCCCACGGCGTTCGAAGCGGCTGGTCGTCTTCCCAGTCAAATTTCTCTCTGACCACCACGCACTTCGCCATGTGCGGCGCGCTGTCTTCGAGGTTGGGTTCATCGTAGCCGCAGTGAAAATGCGGATGGTCTTCGGCACCGCCCACGACCACGCGAGCGCACGGATCGAGCAGCAGCTTCGCAGGGTTGAAGCGGTGTCCCTGTTCAGGCTCCCAGGGACCATGAACCCGGTAGCCATAGAGCAACCCCGGCTTGCCATCCGGCAGATAGCCGTGCCAGATATCCCCGGAGCGCGAAGGCATGTCGTAGCGGCGCTCGTGGCCGTGCTCATCGAACAGGCACAGTTCGACCTTTTCCGCATGCACGGAATAGAGCGTGAAGTTAACGCCTTTGCCGTCGAAATACGCCCCAAAAGGAGCCGGGCGGCCTTGGGTAAGCTGCGTCATGCATCCCCCTCACGGATCAGCCAGAGCGTGGACAGCGGCGGCAGCGTAATACACAGCGAATGGTCGCGGCCGTGGCTCGGCACCGCTTCGCTGCGCACCGTGCCGCTATTGCCGGCGTTGCTACCGTGGTAGTGCATGGAGTCGGTATTCAGCTCTTCGCGCCAGCATCCCGGCTGGTTAATGCCGAAGCGATAATGGTAACGCGGCACCGGCGTAAAGTTGCTGGCGACAATCACTTCATTGCCTTCGGCATCGCGCCGCACGAAAATAAAGACTGAATTAACCTTGTCTTCCACCACCAGCCATTCAAAACCGTAGCCGTCGAAATCCAACTGATGCAACGCCGCGTGCCGCCGGTAAGTATGGTTGAGGTCGCGTACAAGGCGCTGCACGCCGTGGTGCCAGTTATCGCCGCCCTGCAGCAGATGCCAGTCAAGGCTGCTGTCGTGGTTCCATTCGCGTCCCTGGGCAAACTCGTTGCCCATAAACAGCAGCTTTTTGCCCGGAAATGCCCACATCCAACCGTAGTAAGCGCGAAGATTGGCAAACTTCTGCCAGGCATCCCCCGGCATGCGATCGAGAATCGATTTTTTGCCGTGCACGACTTCATCGTGCGACAGCGGCAGGACAAAGTTTTCGGTGCCGTTGTACAGCATCCCGAAGGTCATTTTGTCGTGATGGTACTGGCGGTAAACCGGATCCAGCTTCATGTAATCGAGCGTGTCGTGCATCCAGCCCAGGTTCCACTTAAACCAGAACCCAAGCCCGCCCATACTCGGCGGACGAGAAACGCCGGCAAAATCGGTGGACTCTTCCGCCATCGTCACCGCCCCCGGCGTTTGCTCCCCGATGATGCGGTTAGTGCTACGCAAAAACTCAATCGCTTCCAGATTTTCGCGCCCGCCGTACTCGTTCGGCACCCACTCGCCCTTTTCCCGGCTGTAATCGCGGTAAATCATCGAAGCGACGGCATCCACGCGCAGGCCGTCAATGCCAAACCGCTCAATCCAGTAGAGCGCGTTGCCTACCAGATAGTTACAGACTTCACGGCGGCCATAGTTGTAAATCAGCGTGTTCCAGTCCTGGTGATAACCCTCACGCGGGTCGCCATGTTCATACAGCGAGGTGCCGTCGAACTTCGCCAGCCCGGCGTCATCCGTCGGGAAATGCCCGGGCACCCAGTCCAGCAGAACGTTAAGCCCGGCTTCGTGAGCAGTTCGGATTAAGTAGAGAAAGTCGTCGCGCGTGCCAAAACGGCGCGTCGGGGCGTAAAGGCCCTGTGGCTGATAGCCCCAGCTGCCGTCAAACGGATGTTCGTTAACCGGCAGCAGTTCAAGATGGGTGAATCCCATTTCTTTCACATAGGGGATCAGCTGCTCCGCCAGCTCGCGGTAGCTGAGCCAGAAGTTGTTGTCGGTATGGCGACGCCAGGAGCCAAGGTGCACCTCATAGATTGAGATGGGCTGGTCAAAGCCGTTGGCTTTCTGCCGCTCGGGGCTGAGCGTGGTTTTCTCCGGCAGGCCACAAATCAGCGAGGCCGTTTCCGGGCGCATTTGCGCTTCAAAAGCGTAAGGATCGGCTTTAATACGCAGCCGCCCTTCGGCGTCCAGCAGTTCAAATTTGTAGAGCTGGCCGCTGTGCGCCCCAGGGATAAACAATTCCCAAATACCGCTTTCTCGCCGCAGCCGCATTGGGTGGCGGCGACCGTCCCAGTAGTTAAACTGACCCACTACGGAAACGCGACGGGCGTTCGGTGCCCAAAGCGAGAAGCGCGTTCCGGTCACGCCGTCCATCGTATCAGCGTGCGCGCCCAGCGTTTCATAAGGGCGTAAATGCGTGCCTTCTGAGAGCAGCCAGCTATCCAGGTCCTGAATCAAAGGGCCAAAACGGTAGGGATCGTCGATCAGGTTTTCCTGACCGTGCCAGACAACGGCAAGCTGGTAGCGAAAGGCGTTTTTACGACGAGGGATCAGCCCACAGAAGAAGCCGCGGAAATCGAGGCAGTCAAGCTGAGCGACTTTACGCCCGGTCTTAGGCTCTATTACCCACGCTTCGGTGGCGTCAGGCAACAGCGCCCTGACCTCAAGCCCGGCGTCGGTTTGGTGCATTCCCAGCAGGGAAAACGGATCGGCAAAATGACCCGCAATTAGCGCATTGATCACGTCTCTTTCCGGCAGAACAGACATGGCATTTTCCTTTTTTATGTGTCACCGATGATCCGCCCTACGCCTGCGTGCGGATACGACACTTATCATTGACCCTGACGAACGGCGCGCAACTCCTGTAAGCCAGTTCGCCCAATACTCACCAAAACGCTTGCGCGTGATGACTTAAGCATAGCCAACGCTTTATTAACTCCTCGTGAAATTAATTAATGACTTTCGTTGTACCTTAAATTGCAGGCAAAAAAAGAGGGGCCACAAGGCCCCTGAGACTACTGATATAGTTCATGCCCTTGAAAGTAATGAACTCTTATCTAATAAAAACAAAGAATTATGTTTTCTGATTTACCCCAAACACCCGAAAACCACGTTTTTCGGGTGTTTGTCACCAGTATGAGGGGCTACAAGGCCCCTCCGGTAAATAAGTGTAATTATGCGAGCGACCGCAGCATTCTGCGCAGCGGCTCGGCGGCGCCCCACAGCAGCTGGTCGCCGACGGTGAAGGCGGAGAGATACTCCGGCCCCATGTTCAGCTTGCGCAGACGGCCAACCGGCGTTGACAGCGTGCCGGTTACCGCAGCAGGCGTCAGCTCACGCATGGTGATATCACGGTCGTTTGGCACCACTTTCGCCCACGGATTGTGCGCGGCCAGCAGCTCTTCCACGGTTGGGATAGAAACGTCTTTCTTCAGCTTGATGGTGAACGCCTGGCTGTGGCAGCGCAGCGCGCCTACGCGCACGCACAGACCGTCAACCGGGATAGCGGTAGAAGTAGCAAGAATTTTGTTGGTCTCGGCCTGGCCTTTCCACTCTTCACGGCTCTGGCCATTGTCGAGCTGCTTGTCAATCCACGGGATCAGACTGCCGGCCAGCGGCACGCCGAAGTTATCCACCGGCAGCTTACCGCTGCGGCCAAGTTCGGTAACCTTACGTTCGATATCCAGAATGGCGGAAGCCGGATTTGCCAGTTCTGTAGAGACTTCGCCATACAGCTGGCCCATTTGGTTCAGCAGTTCGCGCATGTGACGCGCGCCGCCGCCGGACGCCGCCTGGTAAGTCGCCACGGAAACCCAGTCAACGAGATCGTGGGCAAACAGGCCGCCAAGGGACATCAACATCAGGCTGACGGTGCAATTACCGCCGACAAAGGTTTTCACGCCTTTGTTCAGGCCTTCCTGAATAACGTGCTGGTTCACCGGGTCGAGGATAATAATCGCGTCATCTTTCATGCGTAGAGAAGAAGCTGCGTCAATCCAGTAACCTTGCCAGCCGCTTTCACGGAGCTTTGGATAGATTTCGTTGGTATAATCGCCGCCCTGGCAGGTCACGATGATATCCAGCGCCTTCAGCGCTTCCAGATCAAATGCGTCCTGCAGTGTACCGCCGGTGGTGCCGGCAAACGTAGGGGCTGCCTGCCCAAGCTGGGAAGTGGAGAAGAAAACCGGACGAATGGCGTCAAAATCGCGCTCTTCCACCATGCGTTGCATGAGTACAGAGCCGACCATACCGCGCCAGCCAATAAAACCAACATTTTTCATAGCGACTTAATCCTGCAGAGATGATTGCGTGTGTAAGCGCTGGCCGTAGGCCAGAACATCACTCCACCTTACAAAATGCAGCCAAAGTCGCAAGTGAAATTAATCAATGATATCCAGCGTGTCAGAAACAAAGCTTATTACCAGAAACAACTTGCCAGATTTTGGGGAAAACAGATGACTGAAATCATATCCGCCGCGGTACTCCTGATCCTGATTATGGACCCGCTGGGTAACCTGCCGATCTTTATGTCGGTGCTAAAACACACGGAGCCAAAGCGTCGCCGGGCCATTATGATCCGCGAGCTGCTTATTGCTCTGCTGCTGATGCTTATTTTCCTGTTTGCCGGGGAAAAAATTCTTGGTTTCCTGAATTTGCGGGCTGAAACCGTGTCGATTTCAGGCGGCATCATTCTGTTCCTGATTGCCATTAAGATGATTTTCCCGGGTCAGGAAGGCAATTCGTCCGGTTTACCCGCCGGGGAAGAGCCGTTTATCGTGCCGCTGGCGATTCCGCTGGTTGCTGGCCCTTCACTGCTGGCCACGCTGATGCTGCTGTCGCACCAGTATCCAAACCAGATGGGGCATTTAGTCGCCGCGCTGATGCTGGCCTGGGGCGGTACCGTAGCTATTCTGCTGCAGTCTTCCCTGTTCCTGCGCCTGCTGGGTGAAAAAGGGGTGAACGCCCTGGAGCGCCTGATGGGGCTGGTGCTGATTATGATTTCCACCCAGATGTTCCTGGATGGGATCAGAACGTGGATGCGGGGGTAAAATAGAGAGACTTTTGCCGTAAATATCCTCTATGAAAGTTCGGCTAAGGTTTCATTCACTTATAGCCCGCAGTTGTTCCGTTCACCAGAAAATCTGTGTTCCACATAAGTTCAGAGTACGGTGAACGTGTTCGGGGGATAATGCCATCCCCCGAACAGCCCCGGCGCCCGGCGAGCTCATCGCCGCTGAAGCGGTAAACCCACCGGCTATCACCCAGAGGGAGAGGGGGAAAACAGACGATGGGGAACATTGTCCATTCCCTCTCCCTTCCAGGGA
>NZ_BCTL01000073.1 GCF_001571265.1 Cedecea neteri NBRC 105707 = ATCC 33855
AAGTGACGGTGACTTCCCCTAGACGTTCACCGTTGCGGTGGCTGCATATAAAACAGGACTGGAAGTGAACGGAATCTTAGCCGATCCCACATAAGCAAGAGATCACCCTACCAGGCTCGATCCCCCTCACGAACACATATACCGATACGGCCCCGGCTGGCATGCACGCAGCAAGAGATGAAAATTATCCTCCTTCAGCGTATACATGCCGCCAAAGAACGGATCGACAATCAGCCACCCCGGCACGCCGAAGAAGATAATATTACCGAAGAGATACCAGTTGCTGAAACGGGTTTCCAGCGGTAGCGACAGGGAGTAATACCCTTCGTGTTTTAGCCTCAGCGTATAGTTTTTCTTCCCGAAGTAGCGGCCATCCGTCTTTTTCAGCGTCACGGACTGGGGGGTGATGCCCTGTGCAGCAATCTCTCCCTTGCCATCAAAAATCGTAAAGGCAGCGCTCTTTGGCGTACTGTCGATATACACCGTGGCGTCATTATTGCTAACCAGCGTCGCGCAGCCGGTTAACAGCGGCAATAACAGTAAGAAGAGTAATTTTTTCATGCGGGCGCTCCTTTTTTAATAGGGAGTAAGAGCGTCACGGGAAGAGAGAAGCTTAACCCGTAAAACAAAACACCCGGCAATTGCCGGGTGTTTTTAGCGGGAGCAGAAGAGAGATTAAGACAGCAGGCTGAACGCAATCATCCCGACAATCGCCCCGGTGGTACCGAGGATGGTTTCCATCATCGTCCAGGTCTTCAGCGTTTGTGCTTCGGTCGCGCCGGTAAATTTACCGAACAGCCAGAAGCCCGCGTCGTTCACGTGGCTCACCACGATAGAACCACCCGCGATACAGATAGACAGAGCTGCCATCTGCGCGCCGTTATAATTCAGCTGCTCGATAACCGGCATCACCAGGCCAACGGCGGTCAGGCAGGCCACGGTCGCGGAACCCTGAATGATACGTACCGCAGCCGCCAGCACAAAGCAGGTAATCGCGATAGGCAGACCCATGCCGGTCAGCGCTTCGCCCAATGCCGGGCCCACGCCGGAGTCAACCAGCACCTGTTTGAACACGCCACCAGCGCCGATAACCAGCAGGATAATCCCCGCAGGCTGCAGCGCCTGGCCGCACACCGCCATCACTTTTTCTTTGTCCATGCCCTGGCGATAGGCCAGACCATAAATAGCCACCAGGCAGGCCACCAGAATCGCGGTAAACGGGTGGCCGATGAACTCCAGCCATTCGTACAGCGTAGAACCCGGCGCGGTGAAACGAGCGGCAATGGTTTTCAGGCCAACCAGCACCAGCGGCAGCAGGATCAGCGACAGGCTGAAGCCAAAGGACGGCAGCTTGCCTTCACCCAGGTGCGGCTCGGAGATATCGTCCGGGATTTCCAGCGAAACAAATTTGCTGATGAAGTTCCCGAACAGCGGGCCGGCGATAATCATGCCAGGGATCGCGGCGCACAGGCCAATAAGGATCATCCAGCCAAAGTCAGCGTGCATCTGCGATGCCAGCAGCATTGGCGCAGGCCCAGGCAGCAGGAACGCGGCAGCAGCGGCGACGCCTGCAAACAGAGGGATCACCAGCTTCACCAGGTTGGTTCCGGTATGGCGCGCCATCGAAAACGCAACGCTTATCAGCAGCACGATGGCTACCTCAAAGAACAGCGGCAGCGCGCAAATCAGACCCGCCAGGCCAATCGCGTAATGCGCGCGGCTGTGGCCGAAGGACTTCAGCATCTTAACGGCAATCTGATCTACCGCGCCGGTTTCATGCAGAATTTTGCCGAACATAGCGCCGAGGGCGACCACAATCGCCAGGAAGCCCAGCGTGCCGCCCATGCCTTTCTGCATGGTGTCGGCGATTTTGTCGAGCGGCATGCCGGAGAACAGACCGGCACCAATAGAAACCACCATCAAAGCCACGAAGGCGTGCATACGGGCCTTCATCACTAAAAACAGCAGGAGCAGCACGGAGCCGACCGCTGTTAAAACAAGCGTTAATGTACTCACTCTGCGCTGCCCTGGTTGATTAATGCGAGGGTGCTGGCGACAACACCGTCCAGCGGCTGGTCGATATCCACGATCAGCACATCTTTTTCATCCGCCTGCGGCTCTTGCAGGGTTTCGAATTGAGTCACCAGCATCTGAGTTTTAAAGAAGTGGCCTTTACGCGCCTTCAGGCGGCTTTCAATCACCTCGAAGTCGCCTTTCATATAGATGAAGGAGAGGTTCGGGTTACCGTCACGCAGCAGGTCGCGGTAGTGCTTTTTCAGCGCCGAGCAAACGATCAGCGAAACCTTGTTGGTGCGCTGCATCGCAAACGCGGCATCATTCAACGCTTTCAGCCACGGGGTACGGTCGTCGTCGTTCAGCGGCTCGCCGGAGGCCATTTTCAGGATGTTGCTGCGGGGGTGCAGGAAGTCGCCGTCAAGAAATGCGGCGTTCAGCTGATGGGCAACTTCGCTGGCAACGGCGGATTTACCGCTGCCGGAGACGCCCATCAGGACGTAAATGTGGTGGTCGTGATTAGTAGTGCTCATGATGGCTCCGACTCTGACACAAAGTAATGCGCCTGGTTTTGTTACGGGTAACTGTTACCGATAACATTTTCCGGTCTGGCTGAGCAATAAGCAATAACCATTAGCTTGCAAAGTGTATAAGTGTGAGCTGTATCAAATAAAAATTTCGGCTTAGATCGAGCCACCGGGCGACAGCGTAAAGCCTAAATCCAGCATTTTCGGGGTAATGATTTCACCGCGAATACGGGCCAGCAGACGCTCTGCCCCGATACGCCCCATGCGCTCTCGCGGGGTCAGCACGCTCGCCAGACGCGGCTCCATCACCTGCCCGATGTCGTGGCCGTGGAAACCGGCAATCGCCATATCCTCCGGGATGCGCAAGCCCTGACGCTGGCATTCAAACGCCGCACCAATCGCTAAGTCATCGTTGGTACAGAAGATGCTGTCGAGCTGCGGATATTCGCGTTTCGCCTGGCGCAGCAGCTCAATACCGGTGGAATAAGAAGAGGAGTTTTCAATCATCACGCTATACGGCGTCAGCCCGGCGTCGAGCATCGCCTGCTCGTAGCCTTTTTGCTTGATGAGGGTACGTTCGTCGAGGCGCGCGCCAAGATAGGCAACGTGCTTATGCCCACGGGAAATAATGTTGGCTGTCATTTGGCGAGCCGCTTCGAAGTTATCAAAGCCCACGGCGATATCCAGGCAAGGAGAGACGCTGTCCATCAGCTCCACCACCGGAATACCGGCAACTTCAATCATTTTCAGCGTTCTGGGCGTGTGGTTGCGCTCGGTCAGAATCAGGCCGTCGATGTTCCAGGACAGCATAGATTCCAGACGCTCCTGCTCCAGCTCCGGCTTATAGCCGTAGTGAGCGAGCATGGTCTGGTAACCGTGGGCATCAATAACGTTTTCAATGCCGCGCAGCACTTCGGCGAACACCTGGTTGGTCAGCGAAGGAAGCAGGACGCCAATGGCCCGGCTGGTTGAATTAGAAAGAATATCCGGCGCACGGTTCGGGATATAGCCCAGCTCATCTAACGCGGCGGCAATTTTTACCTGCAGAGCGGCAGACACCTGATCAGGATTACGTAAGAAACGGCTGACCGTCATTTTGGTCACCCCAACGCGATCCGCAACATCCTGTAGTACCGGTCTTTTCTTTTTCATCGTCCTGCTTGGCTTATGAAGTTTCGACAGCCGAGTTTAGCACGGACAAAAGAAAACCCGCCCCTTTTTCAGGGACGGGTTGTGACGGGTAACGTTTATACCGGCGGCAGGTCGAACAGCAGGATCTCGCTCGCTTCGCTGGCATGAACGGAAATCGCTTGTTCATCCCAGACCGCGATCGCATCGCTGGTTTTTGCCTGCGTGCCGTTAATGGACACGTCGCCTTTTACCACCTGGATCCAGACGCGGCGGTCGGCCGGAATCTGGTACACAGACTGCTCGTCTTTGGCCAGCGCCCAGCGGGACAGCTCCATATCCTGATAAACCTTCAGAGAGCCATCACGTGCATCCGGAGAAAGCACCAGCTGGCGTCCCTGAGGAGCATCAAAACGACGCTGATCGTAGCGCGGCGTAATCCCGGTTTTTTCTGGAATAATCCAAATCTGGTACAGGCGCAGCGGTTCGGTCTGGCTGGCGTTGTACTCAGAGTGACGGATCCCGGTCCCGGCGCTCATAATCTGGAATTCCCCCGCAGGAACCCGCTCTTTGTTGCCCATGCTGTCCTGATGCTCAACCGCGCCTTCCAGCACGTAGGTCAGAATTTCCATGTCTTTATGCGGATGGGTACCAAAGCCCTGGCCTGCATCAATGACGTCTTCGTTAATGACCCGCAGCGCCGAGAAGCCCATAAAGTTAGCGTCATAATAGTCGGCAAAAGAGAAGGTATGCCAGCTGTCCAGCCAACCGTGGTTCGCATGGCCGCGGTCCTGTGCTTTTCTTAAGTAGATCATGTTATGTCCTCCGCAATTCGTTTGATGGGATAAGTGTGGACCCATTTCGCGGAGGATCATAGAGGGTGAAAATTGACTCCTCTGTTCAAAAAAAGTGAACGAGTTAGAGGAGTCAAAATGCTATCAGGCGAGGCTTATTGTCGCAGGAGATGGCTGTTCGAAACCGCGCTCCAGGATTTCCAAATTGGTGAGAGCTTCAATTTCTCTGACGTAATTAGGCTTGCCGCCAATCAGCGTGTCGTACAGCGCATCGTAGACGCGGCCATAGTCGCCCACTTCCGGTTTCCACTCCTCACGTACCATTTCCCCGGCTTCGTTGACGTACTCCAGTGTCGCCACGCTGCTGTCTGCGCCAAAGCCTGGCTCACCCGGCATGATGTACGCTTTGAGGCTGGTTTCCTGCTGGTCGATGCCGTACTTCACAAACGAGCCTTTGGTACCGTGCACGATGAATTTCGGGTAGTCGATTTTCACCAAATGGCTGGTTTTCACGATCGCCTTAAGGTCGCCAAAGAACAGCTGGGCTTCAAAAGTATCGTCCGGGTTGGCTTTATTGCGCAGGCTGCGGATGTCATAGGCGACGTGTTCCGGGCGGCCAAACAGGGAGATGATTTGGTCCATGGTGTGCACACCCAGGCCGTAGAAAGCGCCGTCCGCCGGTTTACCTGGATTCGCAGGCGCATCCGGGCGGTACATATCAAAGTGGCTTTCAATTTCCACAATCTTGCCGAGCTTGCCGCTTTCGATGGCTTTTTTCATCGTCAGGAAGCAGGAATCAAAGCGGCGATTCTGGTAAGGCGTGACCACCAGCCCCTTCTCTTTTGCCAGCGCAAACAGCTCGCGCGCTTCGGCCAGCGTCGGAGTAAATGGTTTTTCCACCAGCACGTTTTTACCCGCTTCGAGCGCCTTTTTCGCATACTCAAAATGGCTGTCGACGTGGGTACAAATCACCACCAGTTTGACCTGCGGATCGGTGAGGATGTCATCAAGCTGGCTGGTGAAATGGATCCCGGCGTACTGCGGCTGCTGTTCCAGCTCAGGCTTTTCGCTGCGGCGAAAGATGTGGGCCACGTTGAGCTTGTCTTTACGGAAGAGTACGAACGGAAGGTGATAGCGGGTGGTACTTTTACCAAAGCCGATGAAGGCACAGTGCAGAGTCATTTCATTGTCCTTTTTGATTTGAGCTGACTGTACCTTACTGCATTTTCCATCCACGTTTTATTAAAACCGGACAAAGGTTTGGCCAAATAAGCGCAACCAACGCAGCTACGGCTTCAAATAAGAAGGGCAAAAAAAAAGCCAGCACCCGGCTGGCTAAAGTAATACTGGAAGCAATGTGAGCAATGTCGTGCTTTCAGGATGTCTCCGTAGGGGTCTCCCCTGAACGCATGGCAATAATAATCATTATCATTCGCACTTGTAAAGCGTTTTTTGAAAAAAATAGCGTTGACTTGCGGTTCAAAGTCAATGATGTTTAAAAGGTTTTCCATAACTCATTGAGGAGAAAAGGATGAAATCAGTTGTTGTGCGTCACGCCGAACCTGGCGATGCGGAAGCTTTACAAAAAATGTATGCCCATCCGGCGCTTTACCGCGACACGCTGCAGCTACCTCATCCTTCTCTAAAAGCCTGGCATGACCGAATTACCGACCCCAGACCGGGGAGCCGACATTTGGTGGCATGCATCGACGATGAGATTGTGGGGCAGTTAACGCTCACGGTGGAACAGTCTCCGCGCCGTAGCCATGTCGCCACTTTCGGCATGGGCGTGCATTACGATCATCAAGGAAAAGGTATTGCGTCGGCTTTGCTTAAGGAAATGATTGCCCTGTGCGATAAGTGGCTTCGCGTCGAGCGCATTGAGCTGACGGTGTATACCGATAACGCGGCTGCGCTGGCGGTGTACCGCAAGTTTGGCTTCGAGGTGGAAGGCACCGGGAAGCGCTTTGCGCTGCGCGACGGCGAGTATGTGGATGCGTATTTTATGGCACGTTTTAGACCGGGGTGATTTTAGCCCTCACTCGGTCACTCTCTTATACCCTATTTTCTCGGAGGATATCTTTCGCTCCGCGGCTGTTCCGTTCACCCGTAGATCAATGTTCTCTACACGCTCAGAGCACGGTGAACGTGCCAGGGAGAAAGCGCCATCTCCCTGGCAACCCCGGCGCCC
>NZ_BCTL01000074.1 GCF_001571265.1 Cedecea neteri NBRC 105707 = ATCC 33855
GGACACGTTCACCGTAATCGTGGCAGCATATGAGAAAGAACCAAAAGTGAACGGAATTTCATTGTGCCAGCATGACAAAACGTTCCCCCGAAACCACCAGAAAAAATAATCTTTATTCCCTTCCCCCAATATTCCCTCACTGAAATATAAACGAACGAATTTAATTTCCATTGCCGGGTTGACAATAGTATTGCTCATGGGTAGATTTCACGGGCCGAAGTTGCGGCCTTTCCTAACCTGACATAAGAGACTAATGGATACTGAATTTAGTAGCTGCCCGAACATGGCCTTAATGGCGGTTCGGGAAAGTAAACATGAAATCGATTGTGATCACTTCTTCGTTTTGGTGTGTCTCGCCGGAGCCTGATGCTCTCGTGTTGTCCCACCTCGACCAGGGTTTTCACGGTCCCGAGGTGTGTTATGAACTTCAAATCTACCCTTTTTCCTGGTGTCAAAACAGTGACATCAACGCTGCGTGTCCGGCCGCCCCGCGATCGGGTGTTGTCCGTACGCAAAAAACAGTCAAACTCAATTTTCTCTTCGAAAATCAGTGAGTTGAATCAACGCATCACCAACTGGCGTGTCAGTCCTGTCACCGGCCAGCTGGAGCGTCGTTGCAGCTTCTCTGATGGCGAAGACCCACAAAGTCGACCCTTCGCAGCCTGATTCAGCCGTTACGCCGTAGGTTCGTCTGTGCGCTATGCCGCAGCCCGCTTTCGTGCGCCACGCTGAGTTACGTCACTGCTGGTACCTGTTTATTCGCTGATGCCTTCCGGCATATTTATCAGCAGGAATAATCATGTCCAGAAAAAAGAAAATATAAATTTCTCACCTGTTTATTTTTATAAATAAATAGCGAGAAACCCTGTGCGAAATTAATTTAAAACCGATCGCTCATGCGACATCGGGCTATTTTCGGCCGCCCTTAATTTGGCGTTTACCGTAAAGAGTCTGCTGCCGCCCGGCGACAGGAGCACCACCATGACTGTACAAACCAAGAACCGTAATAAAAAAAGCCCGCTGTCTATGCGTGCCGCCCAGGAAGCCAAAAACGGCATCGCAGAAACCCTGGTCAATCTGAACACTACCCGGGAAGGGCTACAGGAAGCCCACGCCAGCGCCCGGCTGGAGCGGGACGGCCTGAACGAAGTTGCCCATGACAAGCCGCCTCACGCGCTGGTTCAGCTGCTGATGGCATTCAATAACCCGTTTATTTACGTGCTCGGCATTCTCGCCGGGATCAGCTTCTTCACCGATTACTGGCTGCCGACCAGCCACGGCGAAGACGGCGACCTGACGACGGTGATTATTATCGGCACTATGGTGGCGCTCAGCGGCCTGGTGCGTTTCTGGCAGGAACACCGTTCGGCGAAGTCTGCCGAAGCGCTGAAAGCAATGGTTCGTACCACCGCCACGGTCGTTCGTCGTGAACATGCGGGGCAAAAAGGAACCCCGCGTGAAATCCCGATGCGCGAGCTGGTCGTGGGCGATATCGTGCAGCTCTATGCGGGCGACATGATCCCGGCAGACGTGCGCCTCATTGAGTCCCGGGATCTGTTTATCAGCCAGGCCGTGCTGACCGGTGAAGCGCTGCCGATTGAGAAATACGACACCCTGGGCGACGTGGCACAAAAGTCCGCGCACGATAAGGCTATCGACAGCGAGAACCTACTTGATATCCCTAACATCTGCTTTATGGGCACCAACGTGGTCAGCGGTACCGCGCAGGCTGTGGTGGTGGCGACCGGGCCACGGACTTACTTTGGCTCGCTGGCTAAAGCGATTGTCGGGAGCCGCGCGCAAACAGCCTTCGACCGCGGCGTGAACAGCGTCAGCTGGCTGCTGATCCGCTTTATGCTGGTCATGGTGCCGGTAGTATTCCTGATCAACGGCCTGATGAAAGGCGAATGGTGGGATGCCCTGCTGTTTGCCCTTGCGGTTGCCGTGGGCCTGACGCCAGAAATGCTGCCGATGATCGTCAGCGCCAACCTTGCCAAAGGCGCGGTGGCGATGGCGAAGCGTAAAGTGGTGGTTAAGCGCCTGAACGCTATCCAAAACCTGGGCGCAATGGACGTGCTGTGCACCGACAAAACCGGCACGCTGACGCAGGATAAGATCATCCTCGAGCACCACGTTGGCACCAACGGTCAGAAAAACGAGTCCGTGCTGGGGCTGGCCTGGCTTAACAGTTACCACCAAAGCGGCATCAAAAACCTGATGGACCAGGCCGTCATTTACTTCTCTGACAATGAGCCAAACTTCGTCAAACCGCAGGGCTACAGCAAAGTCGACGAGATGCCGTTTGATTTCGTGCGTCGTCGCCTGTCGATTGTAGTGAAGGACAGCCAGAGCAATCACCTGCTGGTGTGCAAAGGCGCCGTGGAAGAGATGCTGAGCATTGCCACCCACATGGAAGAGAACGGCAAGGTTATCGCCCTGGACGACCAGCGTCGTGACGCCATGCTGGCAATGACCAACGACTACAACAAAGACGGTTTCCGCGTCCTCGTGGTAGCCACCCGCGAGATTCCTAAAGCCGAGGCGAAAAAGCAGTACGGCACCGACGATGAGCACGACCTGATCATCCGGGGCTTCCTCACCTTCCTCGATCCACCGAAGGAGAGCGCAGGCCCGGCGATTGCCGCCCTGATGGACATTGGCGTGGCGGTAAAAGTGCTGACCGGCGATAACGCTATCGTCACCACCCGCATCTGCCGCCAGGTCGGGCTGGAACCGGGCGAGCCGGTGCTCGGCCCGCAGATTGAGCAACTGAGCGATGCCTCCCTCCAGCAGTTGGTGGAAGAGCGCACCGTGTTTGCCAAGCTGACGCCGCTGCAAAAATCTCGCGTGCTGAAGGCGCTGCAGGCTAACGGCCATACCGTCGGCTTCCTCGGCGACGGGATTAACGATGCCCCTGCCCTGCGCGATGCCGACGTCGGTATCTCGGTCGACAGCGGCACCGATATCGCCAAGGAATCCGCCGACATCATCCTGCTGGAAAAGAGCCTGATGGTGCTGGAAGAAGGCGTGATCAAAGGCCGCGAGACCTTTGGCAACATCATGAAGTACCTGAACATGACCGCCAGCTCCAACTTCGGCAACGTGTTCTCGGTACTGGTTGCCAGCGCATTCATCCCGTTCCTGCCGATGCTTGCGATCCAGCTGCTGCTGCAAAACCTGATGTACGACATCTCCCAGCTCGCGCTGCCGTGGGACAAAACGGACAAAGAGTTCCTGAGCAAGCCGCGCAAATGGGATGCCAAAAACATCGGCCGCTTCATGGTCTGGATTGGCCCGACGTCATCCATTTTTGACATGACGACCTTTGCGTTGATGTGGTTTGTGTTCAGCGCCAACAGCGAGCACATGCAGACCCTGTTCCAGTCCGGCTGGTTCGTGGAAGGCCTGCTGTCGCAGACGCTGGTGGTGCACATGCTGCGTACCCAGAAAATTCCGTTCATTCAGAGCACCGCCGCATGGCCGGTGATGATGATGACCGGGCTGGTGATGGCGGTGGGTATTTACGTGCCGTTCTCCCCGCTCGGGCCGTTGGTTGGGCTGCAGGCGCTGCCGTGGCAGTACTTCCCGTGGCTGGTCGGCACCCTGCTGGCCTACTGCTGCGTGGCCCAGGCAATGAAAACGTTCTACATGCGTCGCTTCAAACAGTGGCACTAACGCTGCGTTAAGACGTTATTAAGGTGCCGCTTCGGCGGCACCTTTCAGGCAGGCAACACAAGCTGGAAAGCATTATGGAAAAGCAACATTCCATTATTTTCCTGATTAAAAATAAGACCATCACACTGGTTGTCTTATTTTTAATGAAAATAACCCGCACCCTTCGCGTCCGCGCCCTGGCCTGGTTCGCCGGAGGGAAAATCAACTATCGACACGCGAAAGCATTACTGAACCTCGCCAGCGCCATACATCGTTTTTCGATCAGGTTACTGCGTTTTGTTACACCACCCGCCCTTAAGAGGGGGAATTAATTATGTCCGGAACTACTCTGTTAATTAACCTGGCTGGCGCCATCGCTTTGCTGCTCTGGGGCAGCCATATGATTTCAACTGCGCTGCAGCGCGGCTTCGGCACGCCGCTGCGCAACTGGATGGGACGCCACCTTACCAACCGCTGGACGGCTCTGCTCGCCGGCGTAGGCATTACCGGCGTCCTGCAAAGCAGCACCGCGGTGAGCATGATGGCAACGTCGTTTACCGCCGCCGGCACCTTGAGCCTTGCCCCTGCCCTGGCGGTGATGCTCGGCGCTAATATCGGCTCCACGCTGGTGGTGCAGCTGATGAGCTTCAACATGGAAATGGCCATCCCTCTGCTTCTGCTGGCCGGGTTTGTGGTCTTTAAGATGCGC
The DNA here is from genome assembly GCF_001571265.1 of Cedecea neteri NBRC 105707 = ATCC 33855. Lineage (GTDB taxonomy): Bacteria > Pseudomonadota > Gammaproteobacteria > Enterobacterales > Enterobacteriaceae > Cedecea > Cedecea neteri. The sequence goes on from NZ_BCTL01000074.1 coordinate 4,364, forward strand.
GACCATTCCAACTTTGAGAGCGTGGGCTGCGCCCTGATTGGCCTCGGCCTGATGCTGCTTGCGCTGCATTTACTGAGCGGCACGCTGGCGGACATCGAAGTCACGCCGGTATTTCACGCCGTGATGCAGGGGCTGCAGGGAGACGTATTAATCGCCCTGCTGGTCGCCGCGATCCTGACCCTGCTGTGCCACTCCAGCGTGGCGATTATTTTGCTGATCGCTTCCCTCGCCGCGACCGGCGCGATGACGCCTGCCACCGCGCTGGTGCTGGTGCTTGGGGCAAACATTGGCGGCGCATTACCGCCAGTGCTTAACGCCGGGTCCGCCGTGGCTCGCCGCCTGCCGGTGGGCAACCTGATGGTTCGCCTGGCCGGCTGTGCGCTGGCGTTACTGCTGCTGCCGCTGCTGACGGATACCGCACAGAAGTCCGGGCTGAGCACGCCGCAGCTGGTGGTGTGGTTCCACACCGCGTTTAGCGCCACACTCGCGCTGCTGTTTATCGGCCTGACCGCGCCGATGGCCCGGTGCCTGGAGCGTCTGTTCCCGGAAGAAGAGCGCGTGGGCGACCCCGGCATGCCGATGTATCTCGACGATGCTGGCCTGGAAGTCGCTTATATCGGCCTGTCTAATTCGGTTCGCGAATCGCTGCGCGCCGCAGATATGCTTACCATCATGCTGGACCGCCTGCTGGTGCTGTTTATCACCCAGGAAAAACAGGCCGCAGATGAAATTCGCCAACTTGACCAGTCTGTCGATCTGCTCAGCGCGGCGGTTCGCGCCTACCTCGCCGACATCGGTCAGGACGGGCTGAATGACGCGGATGCCGATCGCGCCCAGGAGATCCTGATGTTCATCATCAACTTTGAGCACGCGGGCGACATTCTCTCCAGCAATCTGACCCAGTTAGCTACGCGCCGCGCGCGCCGGGGCGAACTGTTCAGCGACTTTGAGCTACACAATATTCGCCTGCTGCACGCGGAAATCCTCACCAGCCTGCGTCTCGGCATAGCCGCGTTTATGCGTGAAGATTTATCTGCCGCCCATCAGCTGGTGCAGCGCAAAGAAACCATTCGCCAGCTCGAGGCTTCCGCCAGCCGCGAGCATTTCAAAAAACTACGTGAGGACAAAAATGCCTGGGCGGAATCCGGCGACATATTCCAGCGGGTACTGAGGGACTACCGCCGCGTGCATCACCATATCGCCGCCGTGGCCTATCCGGTCATTGACCGACTGGGCGATAAATCCCTGCTGTTTATCGACACGCCGCCAGACGTTTAAAAAAACAATAACCGCCGTCGCGCGGACGAGAGTTTTTTCAAGGAAAGCAACTTTAAGGTACAGAAAAGTGAGAGTTTTAATCTGCGCAGGTCGGTTTTATGCCGACACCCACACCCTCACCCGCGTGCTGGATTTATATGCCAGCACGCAGACAATGAATGTGCTGATTCACGGGGGGCATCAGTCGCTCGGCGGTGCCATTGAAACCTGGGCCCGCGGCACCGACGTGCACGTCATTCGCTACCCGGCCAACTGGGCGCTGCACGGCAAATACGCGGAAACCCGCCGCAATCTGTTTATGCTGGAGGACAGCCGCCCCGACGTGCTGCTGGCCTTTCCTGGGGGAGAAGATACGGCGGAGTGCGTAAGAATGGCGCGCAATTCCGGCGTGAAGGTGATCGAGATTTAATCCAACGGGCTGCGGCAGGTTTCTGTTACCGCAGCCCGCTTTTTCAGGCCGCCGCTGGCGCCAGGTTAACGTCTTTCAGGAATTCGGTAATGCGTGGGTTCTCACCGCTGCGCAGCGCCTGAGGCGAGTCATCGCAAACCACTCGCCCTTTCTCCATAAACACAATTCTGTCCGACACGCTGAACGCGAAGTTCATCTCGTGAGTGACGATCACCATCGTTATGCCCTCGTCCGCCAGGTTCTCGATCACCTGCAGCACCTCATTTACCTTTTCAGGATCCAGCGCCGAGGTAGGCTCATCAAACAGCATGATTTGCGGGCGCATCATTAAAGCACGGGCGATGGCTACCCTTTGTTGCTGCCCGCCGGAAAGCTGATGCGGGTATTTGTGGGCATGTTCCAGCATCCCGACTTTGCGAAGCAATACGCAGGCCTCACGCTTGAGCTCTGCATCCGTCGCCAGGCGATGGTAGTGCGGGGCCAGCATCAGGTTTTTCATCACCGTTAAATGCGGGAACAGGTTAAACCCCTGGAACACCATGCCGATGTTCAGCCGGTGCGCGGCATTTTCCACGTACTGTGGCTTTTGAGCGCCCTGTTTTTCCAGGCGAATAAACGGCTGGCCGTTAATCAGGATCTCACCGTTATCCAGCTGTTCCAGGCCATTCAGCAGGCGGATGAGCGTGGTTTTGCCTGAGCCGGACGGGCCAATCACCGACACCACTTCCCCGGGCTTGATGTCCAGGTTCACCGCGCCAAGGACCTCCACATTGTTATAGGCTTTGTGCAGCTTGCGGGCCTGCAGGGCGGGAATGTTCGCAGCCAACGCAGGGCGAGTAACCGGCCCGCTTTCCTGCGCCGCCATCGCTTCCAGTTCGGTTTCCGGCAGGCGGGCGGTTTTGCGCTGGGTGACATCCAGCCGTTTTTCCAACAGCTTCAGCAAGAAGTCAAAGACGGTCACGATAAACACATAATAGAAAGCCACCGCCGCCATGGTTTCCATCACCAGGAAGTTTTGCGAGTAAAGCCGCTGCCCGACCATCAGGATCTCGGTCAGCGAAATCACCGAAACCAGCGAGCTAAGTTTCACGATGGAGATGTACTCGTTAGCCAGTGACGGCAGCGCCACCCGCAGCGCCTGCGGCACGATAACCAGCCATTGAATACCGGCGTAGCGCAGTCCCAGGGCATGAGCGGCCTCACGCTGGCCACGAGGAATGGCCAATAGCCCCCCACGGTGAATCTCTGCGATATAAGCCGTTTCGCTTAACACCAGCGCGATAAGCCCTGCCCAGAAAGGATCGCTCAGCAGGGCCGAACTGCCCGGCAGCGCCTGAGGCAGGTTATAAACAAAGATCAGCAACACCAGCAGCGGCAGGCTGCGAAACAGCCAGATATATGCCCGCGCGGGTAAGGAGAGCCAGGGAGAGGCAGCCTGCTTGCCCAGCGCCAGAAGAAAACCAAACCCAATACTGATTATCCAGCTCAGCAGGCTCAGCTTAATCACGGTCCAGGTCGCCTGCCAAAAATCAGCGTTGCTAAACAGGCTGAATAAATAGTTCCAGTCAAAAGACATATCCGCACTCCCCGGCGATGATGATTACAGACTGCTGGCCTGAATTTCGGCTTCGGACGGCTCCGCCAGGTGATACTTTTTCACTAAGGCCGAGTACTTGCCGCTGGCCTTAAAGGCCGCAATACCGTCGTTCAGCTCTTTTTTCAGCTCAGGGTTGGTTTTGCTCACCCCAAGGCCCACCAGCACCGGGTACAGTAGCTCCGTGGAGGTCACGACCAACCGCCCATTCATTTTGTCCACCACCTGGCTTGCCACGGCGGCATCGGTCATCTGTACTTCTACCGCATGGGAAAGTAACGCCTGGGTGGTCTGCGGGTCGGTTGAAAACTCGCTCACCGCAATCGGCTTCAGCCCCTGCTTGACGCAGTAGTCGGCCGACAGCGTATGCAGTTTTTCCAGCCAGTAAGTCCCCTGCATCGACCCAACTTTATGCCCGCAAAGCTCTTCCGGTTTGGTCGGTTTAAAGCTGGCGTTGCTCAGCGTCAGCAGCGATTCGCCGGTTTTCAGGTACGGCACCATGTCGATAACCTTCTGGCGCTCGGGGGTGATAAACAACGCGGAGGCAATCAGCTCGAAGCGCTTCGCCTGCAGGCCGGGGATCAGGCTGGTAAAGCGGGTATCCACATAATTAGGTTTGAGCTTCATCGCCTCGGCAACGCCGTTGATAAATTCAATATCAAATCCGGCGGGCGTTTTGCCGTCGAGGTATTCGTAAGGCGGGAAGGTAATGTCGCTGCCCACCGTAAGCTGGCCGGGGGTCATCACGGCGGCCTGAGCCCCACCGCAGAGCAGTAAAGGCAGCGCCGCCGCCATGCAGGTAAATAACGCCTTGCTATGTGAAGATGTAAACATGCGATGACTCCAGTGCAGGTGATAAATCATTTTTTATTGGCTCCGTAACGGAGGCGCTTTTCACAGCTTATGGTTTCGCCCTGGCTACTGCCTTGCAATATATTCGCCAGGACGATAATCATTCGGTGAGCGTTTGCGATTGAGCCATGCTGCAGCAGAACGGCACGGGGATAAAGGACGAAAAATATTCCTTACCTCTATAAAAAATTGTTTTAATGCAATGGCTATTTTTTTGCACCAGCGCAGCGCAATGCTCTAATTTTCTGCAGGAAAACGAATAGAGACATATTTCAGGCAGATAATAGCGACTCAAAATATTTACCCGCACCAAAAAAGTGCAGCTTATTTTCCCTCTGCCACTTTTTGGGGACAATTCGTGGCCAATAAAATTAAAAATATTTTTTCAGGGCATGATTTTTACCGTTTTCATCAACCCTGCCGGTATCTGGCACAGGCCTTGCTACAGAATGACTGAATAGTCTGAAACTCTCTTCCAGGCTTCACAGACAATAAAAAAGCGGGGTTAGCGCTATGACACATTTCACGCTCAAGCAGCTCAAGTACTTTGTCACCGTTGTTGAGGCGCAGAGCATTGCAGAAGCCTCCAGGCAGCTGCATATCGCCCAGCCTTCGGTTTCCATTGCCATCAAAAACCTGGAAGACACCTTCGAGCAGCAGTTTTTTATTCGTCACCACGCGCAGGGCGTTTCGCTCACGCCCGGCGGGCTGCGGTTTTATGAAAAAGCCCGCGAGCTGCTGCGGCTTTCATACCAGTTTGAGCAAAATGCCAAAGCGGATAACGACCTTGTGTCCGGCACCATCGCGATTGGCTGCTTTGAATCCGCAGCCCCGCTTTATCTGCCGCGCCTTATCGCCGGGTTTCGCAAGCTTTATCCTGAAATTACCATCCGACTGTACGACGGCGAGCAAAATGAGCTCACCTACGGGCTGCATCGCGGACGCTTTGACCTGGCGTTTATGTACAACCTCGAACTGGAAAGCACGCTGCATACCGAAAGGCTGAACGCCCCGCAGAAGCCTTATGCTTTGCTGCCGGCGGCTCATCCACTGGCGAAGAAAACGTCCGTGACGCTCAAAGAACTTAGCCGCGAGCCGATGATCCTGCTGGATGTCATTCCCAGCAAAAGCTACTTCATGAACATTTTCACCGACAAAGGCCTGCACCCGGCAGTGGCCTACAGTTCGCCGTCGATTGAAATGGTGCGCTGCATGGTCGGCCAGGGAATGGGGTTTTCGGTGCTGGTTACCCGCCCCTGCACCGACGTTACCTATGACGGCCAGCACGTTAAACAGGTTGAAATCATCGATGACATGGCGGCCTCCACGCTGGTGATGGCTTATTTACGCAATAACGAGCCAACCCGCCCGACGCGTTTATTTATGGATTACTGCCGCACGTTTGAGCTGATGCCGGAAGCCCTGGAAAAAGATTAAAAAAGCGAGATTCACCGCCTTAAAATACAGGGAATTCATAGCCTGTACATTGAGGCTACTTTATTTATGCCTTATCCCTAGATTTATAATATTTTACGGAATGTCTGCCGCTCAATAACCTTGTGCCATAGCGAAGCTGCGCTGAATCTTATTTCCCGAGCACCAAGGAAACAGACATGACCGAAATAAAAATACAGACAGACACCCTTGTGATTGGCGCCGGCCAGGCCGGGATCGCCATGAGTGAGCACCTGACGCGCCTCGGTATTCCCCACCTGGTGCTGGAGAAAAACCGCATTGCCGAAGCCTGGCGCAGCGGCCGCTGGGATTCACTGGTGGCCAACGGCCCGGCCTGGCACGACCGCTTCCCCGGGCTTGAATTTAACGCCGCCGACCCGGACAGTTTTATCCCTAAAGACGAGGTGGCTAACTACTTTGAAGACTACGCCCGTAAATTTGAAGCGCCGGTAAAAACGGGCGTAGAAGTGAAAAGCGTAAAGCGTAATCACGGCAGGCCGGGTTTCACCGTGGAAACCAGCGACGGTATTGTCGAAGCGAAGCATATCGTCGCCGCGACCGGGCCTTTCCAGCGCCCGGTTGTGCCAGCCATTGCCCCGGCAGATAGCCAGCTGTACCAGATACATTCCGCTGCCTACAAAAACCCGGCCCAGCTGCCTGCTGGAGCCGTATTGGTGGTGGGCGCGGGTTCATCCGGGGTGCAAATTGCCGATGAGATCCAGCGTTCTGGCAAGCAGGTTTACCTGTCCGTCGGCGCCCACGATCGGCCACCTCGCGCTTACCGTAACCGGGACTTTTGCTGGTGGCTGGGCGTACTTGGGCTGTGGGATGCGGCGGCCAATCAGCCCGGCAAAGAACACGTCACCATTGCGGTGAGCGGCGCACGCGGCGGCCACACCGTTGATTTCCGGTCCCTGGCGCACCAGGGCATTCACCTTGTCGGCCTGACCCAGCGTTTTGCCGAGGGGAAGGTCTTTTTTGAAGATAACCTCGCCCATAACATCCGCCAGGGCGATGAAAGCTACCTGGCCCTGCTGGACGCCGCCGATGCATGGATTGCCCGCAACGGCCTTGACCTGCCCGAAGAGCCGCAGGCCCGCATTTTCCCGGCAGATCCCCTTTGCGTCACCCAGCCTACGCTTGAATTGAACCTGACTGAAGCAGGCATCACCTCGATTATCTGGGCGACCGGATACTCCCCGGACTACGGCTGGCTACAGGTGGATGCTTTTGATGCTCAGGGCAAACCGCGCCACCAGCGCGGCGTTTCCAGCGAGGCTGGCATCTATTTCCTCGGGCTGCCGTGGCTTTCCCGCCGGGGCTCAACGTTTATCTGGGGCGTGTGGCATGACGCAAAATATGTTGCCGACCACATTGAAACCCAGCGCAAATACAGCCGCTACCTCGACGCTTCCCAGCGCTAATCTTTTTGCCAACAAGGAATTAACTGATGCCAACGCATACCCGTATTCGCATGTTTAACACCAAAGAAACCTACCCTAACCAGTCGCTGAACAACGACCTCTGCCAGGCGGTACGCGCCGGGAATACCGTCTATGTGCGCGGCCAGGTCGGGACGGATTTTGAAGGGAAGTTGATTGGACTGGGCGACCCGCAGGCGCAGGCCGAGCAGGCGATGAAGAACGTTAAGCAACTGCTGGAGGAAGCCGGGAGCGACCTCTCCCACATCGTTAAAACCACCACCTATATTATCGACCCGCGCTACCGCGAGCCGGTGTATCAGGAAGTCGGAAAATGGCTGAAAGGGGTATTCCCGATCTCCACCGGGCTGGTCGTTTCTGCCCTCGGCCAGCCGCAGTGGCTGATGGAAATCGATGTTATCGCGGTGATCCCCGACGATGCTGAGGGCGGCAAATGACATTTTCTATCGCCGCACGCTGCCGGGAAACCGGCCAGCTTGGCATCGCCATTAGCTCATCCAGCATCGCGGTCGGCGCACGTTGCCCGTGGCTGGTACCGGGCGTGGGCGCGGTGTCGAGCCAGAATATCACTCTGCCCGCGCTGGGGCCGATGGTGCTGTCAAAGCTGGGCGAAGGCGTTGCGCCACCGCAGGCGCTAAAGCTGGTCGTCAGCGAACATCTGCACGGCGACTATCGGCAGGTTACCGCCATCGACAGCAACGGTAAAACCGCCTGCCACAGCGGCTCTCATTCTCTGGGCATTTACCACGCCGTGGAGGGGGATAACTGCGTGGCGGCGGGCAATATGCTGGCCGATAAAACGGTGATTAACGCCATGATCGAGCGCTTCGAAAAAAGCAGCGGCACGCTGGCGGACAGGCTGCTTGCCGCGCTTGAGGCGGCGCTGGAAAAAGGCGGCGAAGCCGGGCCGGTGCATTCGGCGGCATTAAAGGTGGTGGACACCGTCGCCTGGCCGGTTATCGACCTGCGCGTGGACTGGGCGGACGAAAACCCGATCGCCGCACTGCATTCACTCTGGCTGGCCTATAAACCACAAATGCAGGATTACCTTATTCGCGCGCTCGACCCGCGAGAAGCCCCCAGCTATGGCGTACCCGGCGATGAATAACCGGCTGATTCCTTTATTACAGAAGTTGCTGGCACGGGACACCACCAGCCGCGAGTCGAACCTGGCGTTGATCCAGGATATCCATGATTATCTCGCCGAATGGGGTATCGACGCAGAGCTGTTTCACAGTGAAGACGGGCGTAAAGCCAATCTTTATGCGGTGCTTGGCCCGGCGGGCGGCGGCGGCGTGATGCTCTCCGGCCATACGGACGTGGTGCCGGTGGACGGGCAGACGTGGAGCGTTCCCCCTTTCGACATGACCTACCGGGATGGCCGCTACTATGGGCGCGGCGCGGCGGACATGAAGGGTTTTATCGCCTGCGTGCTGGCCTCCGTGCCAGGGTTTCTTGCACAGCCGCTGAGAATGCCGCTGCACCTCGCCTTCTCCTATGACGAGGAAGTTGGCTGTCTCGGCGTGCGTAGCCTGGTGGAGCATCTCCGTGCTTCAAAAGAGAAGCCCGCACTTTGCATTGTGGGCGAGCCGACCGAAATGCGCCCGGTTTACGGGCATAAAGGCAAAATAGCCCTGCGCTGCGAGGTACACGGCCACGCCTGTCACTCCGCCTATGCGCCACAGGGCGTGAACGCCATTGAATATGCTGCCCGGCTCATCGGCAAGCTGGGCGAGGCTCGCGAGGCGTTAACGCAAACGACAGATATCCGCTTTGATCCTCCGTTCAGCACGCTCCAGGTCGGCACCATTCACGGCGGCAGCGCGCTGAACATTGTCCCGCAGGAGTGCCAGTTTGATTTTGAAATTCGCTACCTGCCGGGGGTTGATGCCGCCACAGTGGTGGATGACATTCAGCGCTATGCGCGGCAAAACCTGGAGCCCGCCATGCAAAGCGTTTCCCCGGCAAGCGCCATCCGGTTTACTCCACTCAGCCACTACCCCGGCCTGCTAACGGACGCGCAGTCCGAATTTGCCCGATGGCTGGCGCAGTGGTGCGGCAGCGCTGACTACAGCACCGTGGCGTTTGGCACCGAGGGTGGGCTTTTTGATGAAGCCGGGATCGCCACGCTGATTTGTGGCCCCGGCAGCATGGAACAGGGGCATAAGCCCGATGAGTTTGTGGCCGAAGAACAGCTGCACAAATGCATGGCGATGCTGGACAACCTGCGCCAGTGGATGCTCGCCTGAACGCTGCATAGCGTCTGCAGGCCCCCGAAAATATATGCGACACAAAAGCAAACCAGCAGAATATATCACTTAAAAATATCACCACTTAAATCATTAACTCTAAAAATGGAATGAGCAGCGGCAAATAACCAGTATAAATCTGGGTTTATTCCTTATCGTTGAGCCATTATTTACTCTTAAGGAGGATGATCGTGGAGGATTAATAGTAATAACGCCCTGCTTTCAAAACATTTAATTCACAACAAATTAATCTAATTTTTACATAAGGGTTTTGCTGTTTCGCTTATTAAATACGGGTTAGATGAGGGGCATTTTCTTATTGGAAATGGCCGCTTCAGCCCTGGGGTTGATTGGAATGTCCGGGTTCAAAACACGCTTATTTTTGCTTAATAAAAACAGCCAACGCCTGCTGCTGTTGTGCGGTGGCTTACTGCTCGGCATGCTGGCCGCACTGATCGTCATAAGTATTTTTAAACCCGCAGTAAAGCCGCTGGATGACCGAAAAGATTCTGTTGCTTTACTGGTTTATAGCTGGGAGGCGCAGGCCAGTTCACTCCTGACGTCCGCAAAAATCTACCATTCGTCCGATTCAGGGACCCGCAAGGACATTTTATTGATGGTCTGGAACGTGAAACCCTGTCTTCTGGCGGGCAAAATGTCCGTCTCAGCCATGCCAAATCAGGCCATGAAATGGATACAAAGAGAGCTTAGGGAATCTTTGCGCATCGCTTTGCTTCCCTCTCCCGCTTCGCGCTGCTTGCGCCCCGGAGCGGCAGAACAACCCAATCTTTATAAGCAAAGCATCGTGGCAGAAACGGGAGCGCATGGACATCCCCCCGAGCAAGCTATTGAAGAGAATCATCAGTATGAAGGACAAATTCAACCGTCCGGAGCCAGTCTCCGGACCATTTTATCCCCAGAGAAAGCCGATCCACGTCGTACCGTCTGACGTGGCATAAACGGTCCTGCTTTGTCTTTTCAGTAAAGGGTTGTTAGCATTTAAGTAAAATAACGCCCGACAGCGGAATGCTGCGCGCTTTCCTGAATCAAAAATGGACGAGAAATGAAAACGTATTTCCCTTCCTGGCTGCAGCAAACCGCTATCCTGCTTTTGTGGGGGCTGGTCTATTATCTGTCCGGGCTTATCTCACTAAAATTTGACGACCCAAACTCTGCCATAGCGATTGTCTGGTTGCCATCGGGCGTCGCCGTAGCAGCTTTTTTGTCCGCCCGCTGGCGTGATTACCCTGCGCTTATCCTCATCTTCGCGCTGGCAAGCGTACTGCTGGATGAAGCCTGGCAGAGCATACCTCTTTTTTTAACCACGCTGGGTTACTCGCTGCTGGCGATGCCGGCCAACGTTCTCATCGCCTGGCTGGTGCGCCGATTCTCACGGCCAAATGACGACCTGCACGTCATCCTGCTGTGGATCTCCGCCACCTTTGTCGTCAGCGTGTTTGATGCGCTTATCGTCGGAGGAGGTTACGCGTTCTTCACCGACCAGCCAGTGGCGAAGACTATCTCAAACGGGTTCGTTGCAGACGTGACCGGGATCTTCTTCGCGACAACCGTCGTCATGGGCTTCGTGAATAAACGTGGTCCCCGGGCCGCACTATCCTGGTCGACTCGACTAGCAGGCCTGGCGCTGTTGCTGCTGATTTGCGCGGCAACGGTATTTATTTTCGACTACAGCGGAACCTGGCTCAAAACCGAGGCCGCCGCGCTCTATTTTGCCCTTTCTTGCCTGCCGATTGTGCTGACGATGATGCTTTCCCTGGTCTGGGGCAATCGCGGGGGGTCCGTCGGCCTGCTGGCGTTGGGCGCCATCGTCATCCACTTTACCGACCAGCATCAGGGGCCCTTCTTTCTTCGCGGCCTTAACTTTACCGAATCGCTACTCCTGGCCCTGAGTTACCTCTCAGCGACCGCCTTGCTTATCGTATTTGTCCGTGTGTTAAGGCGTTCGACGACGCGTTTCAACCCCGATACCGGCAGGCTTGCGGGTAACGGCATACTTTATCGACTGGAGCCCGAAACCGGCGTATTCAGCTGGGAAAACGATCTCTCGTCATTGCTGGGCGCGGGTTACCGGGCAGAGTTTGACACCGTCGAGCGAGTGCTGGGGTATGTACATCCTTCAGATCGGGAAAAACTCAGGCAGCACTGGCTCGGCCCGGTTCAGAACAAACACAAGCCCCTGATATTTCGTATTAAGGCGAATGACGATGAGTGGCTAACGCTGGTTGACAGCGGCGGCGTTGCGATGTCAAACGGCGGCAAGCGCATTATTGTCGGAAACTGGCAGGCCAGCCATTACGATCTGGCTATCTAAATCTAAACACGGACGTGATAACTTTTTTAAGGAGAGACAGGCTAGTGATTCAGATTGCGTTGTTACTGTTCGGCGTCGACTTTATGCGCTCCAGGGTCAAATACCTGATCCTGCTTGGCAGCCTGTGGAGTCTGCTCGGGCTGGCTATTTTCCTCGATGGCCTGGACGGCGTGACGTACTTCCCTCTGCGCTTTTTTGGCCTGCTTTTGCTGCTGGAAAGCCTGGTGACGCTCAGCATTGCCTCCGGCGGCGTCGGGGCGCAAAAAGCGGTGCTCTACTTTAAGGGCGGCATTTTTTGTTTCGTCTCGCTGCTTATCTTATCCAACCAGTCTTACAGTAATTTGCTGCTGGCTATCGTCTTTGGTTTTGCCTATTTCGTCATTGGCCTGTTCGTTATTTTCTCGGCGTGGATTGTGCGTTTCCCTCACTGGAAGAGCACTCTGGCGACTGGTTTAGCGCAAATCATATTCGCCTTTTTTATGTTCAGCCCCTGGCCAACCCATTATAAAGCCACGGTTTCGTTCTTCCTGGGCACGCTGATGGTTTTCAGCGGCATTCATACCGTACGGCTCGCGCTGCGCGTGGCCAGGCTGCGGGAAGGCACCTCTGTCTTTGATCTTTTAGTGCCTGCTGGAATCGGTTTTGAAGTGAAAAAAGGGGCGGACGCAAAACCTAAGATCGCAGAGCCGGAGAACGCTGATTTTCGTGAACCGCTAACCGTCCATATCTGGACCCCGGAAGGCACTGCCAGCGCGTCGACCATTCCGCGCCCGGTTATCAATCGCTATATCGCCGCCGTGGACTCAGAAGGGGTTATATCGACGGGCCACGCCGCGCTTGAAGTCCCGCCCGGGATTTACATCAGCCTTTATCCTGCAGAAGACATTGACCGATCGCCGGCCGAGTTCTTAAACACGCTTAAGGCCACGCGCGATAACGACGTGCCGGGGACGTTCCAGCCTGACTATGCCACCGAAGCAGCAGAGTGGTGCCAGTCAGATCGCAAAATCTACTTCCACCAATACAACGGCAAAGCGTTGCAGCGTTTCTGGAGCGCCTACAAGCTGACGAAAACCTATAACCTGACCTACCGCAATTGCTCCAGCAGCGTTGCCTACGCCCTGGAAGCATCGCTGGATGGCGTGCTCTCGAAACGCACGAAAAGCGGGTTATCGATTCTAAGGACGCTCGCCATGCCTGAACTCTGGATAGCGGCTCAGGTGCGCAAACGCGCCATTTCTATGGCCTGGACACCGGGGCTGGTGATGGATTACGCCAGAGCGCTACGCAGCATCGTTCACCCTGTCCCGGAGCCCTGGTATCAACGCTTGTCCTTCAAGTGGCGCGACGACAGAAAGGCCGGGGAATAACTGGCCAGTCAGTGGGTAACAGACTTTGAGAAAAGCTGAATAATGATGATGCCTACAGCAATAAACAGCATGCCTGCGATAGCCGGCAGATCGAGTTTCTGTTTATAAAACAGGAACGACATCACCGAAACCAGGAAGATCCCCATTCCTGCCCAAATTGCATAGGCGATACCAATATTCATGGTCTTTACCACCTGGGAAAGACCATAGAATGAAATCGCATAGCCCACGACGACAACCACGCTCGCCACCAGCCGGCTAAACCCATCTGAGGCTTTCATCATGGTTGTGGCCAGCGTTTCAGCGCAGATAGAGATGGCGAGGATAACGTAAGTATTAAGCATCTTTTTTCCCGTTGTATAAAATCCTCGGGAGAGTATAGAACTTGATGAGGCACAGAATTTCAACAATGGGGAAATCACGGGCCGGTTAAGCTGTTTGTCATCCAGAATGGCTGCGCCCGACTTCCGGAGCGAGAGATGGGTCACTGAAATTTAATGCGATAAGTGCTTGAATAATTGGCGGAGAGAGGGGGATTTGAACCCCCGGTAGAGTTGCCCCTACTCTAGTTTTCGAGACTAGTCCGTTCAGCCGCTCCGGCATCTCTCCGTTCTGATGGTTGCCATCATGCCAGGTTATGCGGCATTTTAACAGTCTGGGTTCTTTCGTTTCAGTTCAAACGATGACTTTGCGAGCAAGTAACATGATTAAGTGGCCCTGGAAAGCAAGTGATTCAAGCGCTGACCCCGCTTTGCCGTGGGAACAGGCGTTAGCCATTCCCGTTCTGGCACCCCTCAGTGAAAACGAGCAGCAGAAATTAGTTGGCCTTGCGGATCGTTTTTTACAGCAAAAACGGCTGGTGCCGCTGCAGGGTATTGAACTGGATGATTTAAAGTCCACTCGTATTGCGCTGCTGTTTTGCCTGCCCGTGCTTGAGCTGGGCATCGAGTGGCTGGACGGTTTCCACGAAATACTGCTCTACCCCGCGCCGTTTATCGTTGATGACGAATGGCAGGACGACTTCGGCCTGGTACATAGCCAGCGCGTGGTGCAGTCCGGGCAAAGCTGGCAGCAGGGCCCAATCGTCCTGAACTGGCTCGACGTGCAGGACTCCTTCGACGCCTCCGGCTTTAATCTGATTGTTCACGAAGTTGCCCACAAGCTGGACAGTCGCAACGGCGACCGTGCCAGCGGCGTGCCGTTAATTGCGTTGCGGGATGTGGCCGGCTGGGAACACGACCTCCACGCCGCGATGGACAGCATCCAGGATGAAATCGACATGGTGGGCGAAAATGCCGCCAGCATCGACGCCTATGCCGCGACCGATCCGGCAGAATGTTTTGCCGTGCTTTCAGAATATTTTTTCAGCGCACCGCAGCTTTTCACGCCACGTTTCGCTTCGCTTTACCAACGTTTTTGCCAGTTCTACGGACAAGACCCCATTCAACGTCTGGTTGAGCGCGAAAACTCCCCTGGCATCGCCGGAAATACGGTGCATTAAATCAGCAACGAGGCGCAAATTTAACCATATGAATTAATGCGTTACTTTTACTGTTGACAGGTTTTATGGCTAACGCTAATATTCGCCCC
>NZ_BCTL01000075.1 GCF_001571265.1 Cedecea neteri NBRC 105707 = ATCC 33855
GAACCGCCGACCCCCTCCGTGTAAAGGAGATGCTCTACCAACTGAGCTAATCACCCATCTCTAAATCTCTTACTGTACATTCCGGGTCACCCTAAAGAGTGGTGGGTGATGACGGGCTCGAACCGCCGACCCCCTCCGTGTAAAGGAGATGCTCTACCAACTGAGCTAATCACCCCCGGTTTGTGGAGTCGCATTATAGGGACAGTTGAAAATGAGTCAACGCCTTTTCTAAAGTTTTTGTTCGTTCGTCTTAAAATTAAACGATGCGATCAAGAAACATGCATTGGCGTTTGATTTATCATCAAATTCTTCGCTTTCCTGCTATCTACAGGCATCAACATTGAGGAATTAGCGCACAGTGATAGAATGTTGCCTGTTAATTTTCCCTGGCAATTGCCGCTTTGCCGGCAAATATGTGTAACTAAGGCCGTTTAATGAAAATCAAAACTCGCTTTGCGCCAAGCCCAACAGGCTATCTGCACGTTGGCGGTGCCCGTACTGCTCTCTACTCCTGGCTGTTTGCTCGTCATAACAAAGGCGAGTTCGTGCTGCGTATAGAAGACACCGACCTCGAGCGTTCAACCCCGGAAGCCATCGAAGCGATTATGGACGGGATGAACTGGCTGAGCCTGCAGTGGGATGAGGGCCCGTACTATCAGACCAAGCGTTTTGATCGTTACAACCAGGCCATCGACGAAATGCTGGCTGCGGGCACGGCGTATAAGTGCTATTGCTCTAAAGAGCGCCTTGAGGCACTGCGTGAAGAGCAAATGGCCAATAACGAGAAACCTCGTTATGACGGTCGCTGTCGCCACAGCCATGAGCACCATGCCGATGACGAACCGTGCGTTGTGCGTTTTGCCAACCCACAGGAAGGTTCCGTCATCTTTGATGACCAAATCCGTGGCCCGATCGAATTCAGCAACCAGGAACTGGACGATCTGATCATTCGCCGTACCGATGGTTCTCCAACTTACAACTTCTGTGTAGTGGTGGACGACTGGGATATGGAGATCACCCACGTGATTCGTGGTGAAGACCATATCAACAACACGCCGCGCCAGATCAACATCCTGAAGGCGCTGAATGCACCTGTGCCGCTTTACGCCCACGTTTCCATGATCAACGGCGACGACGGCAAAAAGCTGTCTAAACGCCACGGGGCGGTGAGCGTGATGCAGTACCGCGACGACGGCTACCTGCCAGAAGCGCTGCTCAACTATCTGGTGCGCCTGGGGTGGTCCCACGGTGATCAGGAGATCTTCTCGCGTGAAGAGATGATTGAGATGTTCACCCTGAATGCGGTAAGCAAGTCAGCCAGCGCCTTCAATACTGAAAAGCTGCAGTGGCTAAACCACCATTACATCAATACGCTGGAGCCAGAGTACGTGGCTACGCACCTGCAGTGGCATATCGAGCAGGAAAATATTGATACTCGTAACGGCCCGCAGCTGTCTGAGCTGGTGAAACTGCTGGGCGAGCGCTGTAAAACTCTGAAAGAGATGGCGCAGACCTGCCGCTACTTCTATGAAGATTTCAGCGAGTTTGACGCTGACGCGGCGAAGAAGCATCTGCGCCCGGTTGCTCGTCAGCCGCTGGAAGTGGTGCGTGACAAACTGGCCGCGCTGAGCGACTGGACGGCAGAAAACGTTCACCATGCTATTCAGGCCACGGCCGATGAGCTGGAAGTCGGGATGGGCAAAGTCGGGATGCCGCTGCGCGTGGCCGTGACCGGGGCTGGGCAGTCTCCTGGCCTGGATGTGACCGTGCATGCGATTGGCAAACAGCGCTCCGTGGCACGCATCAACAAAGCGCTCGATTTCATCAGCGAGCGTGAAGCGCAGCAGTAAGCGTCGCAGAATGTAAATGTAAAAAGCCGGTGCTAAGTCACCGGCTTTTTTATTTATTCATTCTTTTGGAGTCCAAGGCGTTTTAGCAGACCTTCACTGCCTTCACGCTCAAGTATAGCGGTCATTTTTTGCTGCTCTTCTTCGGAAAGGGTACGAAGGGCGTTCAGCATCAACTGTTCTAATGGCGTTCTAAGAACGCTATAAGAGGCTACTTTTTCTCGCATATAGCGAGTGTTGTAGATAAACGTTTTTACCTGCTCTGAGATATAAATAAATCTTGCCTTGCCGCCCGGTACGCCTCGTCTTTCAGTGGTTTCCCAGTGATGTTTCTGTACCCACTGATTGATAGTCTGGCGGTTATAACCCGTCATTTCTGCCAGTTCATCGGCGGTCATTTTTTCCTTGAACATCTGCAATCCTTTATTTTCCCTGTGCCGGTAGGAAATAGCCGGGCAGCTACTCGTTGTCGCGGATACCCAGTCGCATAAGTAAACCGGCAATCCCGTCCCGTAACAGCATGGCAGACATCTTTTTCTGCTCGCCGTCGGACATTTGCTGGACTGAGTTAATCAGCAGGTTTTCCAGTGAGGCGTCGGTTGCGCTGTAGCGGGCCGTATTCTCAGTCACTCGCCTGGTGTTGTTGATAAACTCCCTTACCTGCTCATCTATATGGATAAGCCGCGCTTTTCCTCCCTGAACGCCAGGTTTAGGTGAGGTCTCCCAATTTTCTTTACGCACCCACTTATTAATGGTCTGGCGGCTGTAGCCGGTGATCACAGCCAGTTCTTCTGGTGTCATTCTTTCCTTGAGCACAGTGATTCCTTTTCATTGCGGCCGAAACGGCTTTATTAGTGGTTCATTTTATTGAACTGACTAACGCGAAACTGTGACAGAATTAACTACAACGGGATGATATGCAACCTGGAATTGCCCAGGGCGCTGGCTTTTTAGGCGATTGATCGCGGAAGAACAAATTGCCGTTGACACGCTATGTGGGGTTTCATATTATGCCGCCCGTCAACACGACAAGGTCTTTACGGTTTGGGGCTATAGCTCAGCTGGGAGAGCGCTTGCATGGCATGCAAGAGGTCAGCGGTTCGATCCCGCTTAGCTCCACCAAAATTTGAAACCCTCGCTTCGGCGAGGGTTTTTTGCTTTTCAGAACCCAATATTTCTGCTTTTGGCAATTCCTCGGTAAAAAAGTCTCTACTTATGTCTGCGTGTTCTATTATTTCTGCTGTACGGTAAGATCTACTTTTGTGCAGGCCTTAAACTTGATTCGCTCAATAAATAAACGTACCCTTACCGGCGAAAAAATGCTTTTTAAGCAACCACATAAAATTAACACCAGAGCCTATGATTATTTACAAGACGATAAAAAAAATAGCGATTGCCCTGGCGTTATGTTTACTCTTCATTCCATTTTCTCGTTATATTTCACCGACAACCCTTGTTGATGGACATAAAACCTATCTCGCCTATCTGCCGCTAAGTTTTATAATGGCAATGATTATTATTTATGGCCGATCTGCGATTTTTCCACTCACGATAGGGTCGCTGATTGTTTACGGCTGGCTGCTTGATTTAGCCGTTGCGCCGCTTGTTGCTTTTATTTTCTGCCTGCTATTTCCTTTACTGATTGCCAGTTTTATTACCCGCAGCTACGTGGGCCGCCGCTGGCGCTTTGGTTTGCCCAACAAAGGCATGGGGCCACGCATTTTCTGGCTTGGATTTGTGGCGCCGTTTACCATTAAGCTGCTGATGTATCTCACGGGCAATGTCGTTGAGTACCCACCTGAGCTGGCGCCCTTCTTCGGCGGCGGCTCGGTTATCTACATGATTGTCGATGTGCTGAACCTGGTCGTGGCTTCATTGATTTTCACGCCGTTGTTCTATTATCCACTGCGCATGTTGCTTAACCCGCATTTTGCCGTAGGCTTCTGGCGGCGCTGCGTCAGGCATTACAGGCAGGATAAGCACCGCTTCTATACGCCCTGTTGGCTGGCTGCCTGGGTTCTGTACCTGCTGCTGATGTGCTCGCCGTGGCATAGTGAGCTGATTTCCGGCTACCTGGTTCCCGTTGTTTTTGTGCTGTTTACCCTTGGTATTCGCCGCCTTGGCGGCAGGTTATCTTCCCTGCTGTGGGGCATTTCGGCATGGGTCTTGCTGACCTACAACACCGGCTTTTTACAGGGCGTGAATACGCAATATTCGCTGTCATTTATTCTTTCGGTCTTTATCTCCTTTACCGTCTGCCTGCTGTACATGGCCGCCTCCTACCATAAAAATGAATGGATGAAGCGCATTTATCATTTGCAGGCGCAGACCGATCCTTTAACAAAGCTACCTAATTTACGCGCGCTCGAAGAGCATATTGGCCTTTATCCTACGGGCGCACTTTGCTGCCTGAGAATGGCTAACTTTGAGTTTCTTAGCCGACATTACGGCATGATGATGCGCATATACTGTAAAAAAACCATCGCCAGAGAATTACAGCCGTGGCTGCTTGAGGGCGAGAAAATATTCCAGCTTCCCGGCAGTGAGTTACTTTTATTTTTATGTGGTGGGGAAACTGAAGCGCGGTTAACCTATTTCGTTGAGCAATTGAATAATAAGAAAATCCCGTGGCATAACGCCGCACTTGAAATTGAATACGGTGCTTCCTGGGGGATTGTGGATTCACCGGAGGAGCTGCAGCGTACGCTGGGGCAATTAAGTTATCTGGCCGAAAAAGCCAGCGACGTTCAGCGCGTGCTTGGTCTTGATTCCCGGCTGCAGGCTGTCTCCGGGCAAACAACCGAGCGGGTATTGCTGCTACAAAAGATTAAGCAAGCCATCGACGAAGAGGCGTTTCAGCTTTATGCGCAGCCTATTGTGAACCGCGAAGGGAAGGGCTATCACGAAATTCTCAGCCGTCTGGTGATTGATGGCCAGAACATCACGCCGGATAAATTTATTCCTATCATTGCCGAGTTCAACCTCAGTACACGCTTTGACATGATGGTCATGAAAATGCTTCTGGCCTGGCTTGCGAAGCACCCCGACGATACCCGCCAGATTCGATTCTCGGTCAATCTGATGCCGCTCACTCTCATGCAAAAAGAGATTGCTCAGCAGATTGTTGCTCAGTTTGAGGCTTATAAAGTGCCTACCAGCGCGGTGGTGATTGAAGTCACGGAGGAACAGGCGTTCTCTAATTCGGAAACGTCCAACCAAAATATTGCCCTGCTGCGCGAGAAAGGTTTTAAGATCGCTATCGATGATTTTGGAACAGGCTACGCTAACTATGAGCGCCTGAAGAAACTGCAGGCGGATATCATTAAGATAGATGGTTGCTTCGTCCGCGACATCACCAGCGATGTGATGGATAAGCTGATCGTGAAGTCCATTTGCAAGCTGGCTGCGGCCAGGTCGCTCAGCGTAGTCGCAGAGTATGTCGAAACGGAAGAGCAGCGCGAAATCCTGCTGCAGCTTGGCGTCCAGTACCTGCAGGGCTATCTGGTGGGGAAACCCGAGCCTCTGCAGCAGTTGAAGCCCTGACGCTCTCCTTTGCGCCCTAAAAAGGAATCACCGTGAGCACGTCGTTGATGAGCCATTTCCATCTGCCGATGGTTAAGACACTACGCATAACCCATGTGTGCTTTTTGTCGCTGTTTCTGCTGATAACATTCATGTTCTGGCAGCAGGGCGAGCTCTTTAACCACGGGTATCGCACCAGCCAGCTCAGCCATCTTGAAAGCGTTATCGCCCGGCTTGAAAGCAAATCTCAATATCAGATGGACAACCTGCGTTATCTGCGCCGGATGTTTATTGAAACGCTGCATGAGCCTCAGTTCACGCCGCTGTCGCAGCTTGCTGCCCGGGCCAGCAACAAAGAGACGCTGTCGCCGCTGCATATTCAAAGCTTACCCATCCCCGATAGCGTTCGGCCCTTTAAAAATCAGACTGAAGAAGAGAGAGCAAGCTTAACGCGGCGCGAGTATCAGGCGCTGCGCGACATCCAGGATCTCTTCCCGCTGGCAGGCGGAAGCAACCACCTGTCCTCGAGCATTTATTACATGTCGCGCTCCGGGGCTTTTATTGCTTCCCTGTCGCCAGATGTGAACAAACTGCTTATCCAAAGCGCTAACCCAAGGGAAATACAGGGCTCGTTTGTGCTGGGTTCACCGATGCTTAATCCCCGGCGGGAGCCTTTCTGGACGCGGCAAAACATTGCTGATACGGGTAAAACGCTGATTAACGGCTCGCTTCCCGTTGATTTTGACGATCGGTGGATTGGGCTGTTTGGTATTGCCGTCACCACGGATACGATGCGGCTGTTTCTCTCTAACGCTTTACCAGAAGACACCCACAGCGCCTATCTGCTTTTTGATAAACAGATGAACCCGTTAACTCGCGCCGTTGGCTCGCAAAATGGCTATCAGTTAAGCGAGAAGCAGCGGCAGGCGATTCTTGAAAAGCTGGCCGCTGAATCCCGGGGCACTCTTCGCTTTGGCTACGCCTATGCTACTTTCGGGCACATCACCGGAACCGGGGCAATTCTTGTCAGCGTCCAGACAATCCGGCAGGGGCTACACGAGGACTTTGGGCGCTTTAGCGTGCTGCTGGTGGTGATGTGGCTGACCGTGATTCTTATTCTGCTTGGCTCACACCGCATGATTTGTCGACTGATCCGCAACATGGGCCATTTGCAGCAGGAAATGCACCGACACGCGCTTCACGATGACCTGACCGGTGTCTTAAATCGCCGTGGTTTCTTTGAGACAACCGGGCGTATCAGCCCGCAATACGTGGATTACTCCCTGATTCAGCTGGATCTGGATCATTTCAAAAAAGTGAATGACCGCTTTGGGCATCAGGTGGGGGACCGGGTACTTATCCATGCCACGCGCTGCATCCAGCAGGCGATCCGCACCCAGGATATTGTCGGGCGTATAGGTGGCGAAGAGTTTTGTATCTACCTGCCCAATACCGATCTGCATGCGGCGATTGCCGTGGCGCAGCGGGTTCGCAAGATGCTGGTGAACACGCCTCTCAAGCTTGAGGATGAGTCTACGCTACTGGTGACGGCATCGCTGGGTGTCGCTTCCCATGAAGAAACGCCTGAGGGTGACCTGGAACACATTCAGAGCCAGGCGGATATTCGCCTGTACCGGGCGAAACAGCAGGGGCGCAATAGAGTGTGTTGGAGTGGCGAGGCAGAATTGCAGGCATAAAAAAAGCCGGTGACCAGCACCGGCTTTTTAATACGCAATAATCAGATAACCAGCGCGGCGATAGACGCCGACAGGATACTCACCAGCGTAGAACCGTAAACCAGCTTCAGGCCGAAGCGGGAAACCACGTTACCTTGTTCTTCGTTCAGGCCTTTAATCGCGCCCGCGATGATGCCGATAGAAGAGAAGTTAGCGAAGGAAACCAGGAACACGGACAGGATGCCTTCCGCGCGTGGAGACAGGGAACTGGCAATCTTCTGCAGATCCATCATGGCAACGAATTCGTTAGAAACCAGTTTGGTCGCCATGATACTGCCGACCTGCAGCGCTTCGCCGGACGGCACGCCCATCACCCAGGCAACCGGGTAGAAGATGTAGCCCAGAATGCCCTGGAAGGAGATGCCCAGCACGGCCGCGAACAGCGCGTTCAGGCCAGAAATCAGCGCGATGAAGCCAATCAGCATAGCGGCAACGATAATCGCCACTTTGAAACCTGCCAGGATGTACTCGCCGAGCATTTCGAAGAAGCTTTGACCTTCGTGCAGGTTAGTCATCTGCAGGTTTTCTTCTTTCTCATCCACGCGGTACGGGTTGATCAGCGACAGCACGATAAAGGTACTGAACATGTTCAGCACCAGCGCGGCAACCACGTATTTTGGCTGCAGCATGGTCATGTACGCGCCCACGATTGACATGGACACGGTGGACATTGCGGTCGCCGCCATGGTGTACATGCGGTTGCGCGACATCTTGCCGAGAATATCCTTATAGGCGATGAAGTTTTCTGACTGTCCCAGAATCAGCGAGCTTACGGCGTTAAAGGATTCCAGCTTACCCATACCGTTGACTTTAGAAAGCACGGTACCGATGGCACGGATAACTATCGGCAGAATGCGAATGTGCTGCAGAATACCGATCAGCGCAGAAATGAACACGATAGGGCACAGCACCTTCAGGAAGAAGAACGCCAGGCCTTCGTCATTCATTTTGCCGAAAACAAAGTTTGTCCCTTCGTTAGCGAAGCCGAGCAGTTTCTCGAACATCTCGGAGAAACCTTTTACGAAGCCCAGGCCGACGTCGGAGGTCAGGAAGAACCAGGCCAGTAACACTTCGATCACTAACAGTTGAATGACAAAGCGAATACGAATTTGCTTGCGGTTAGGGCTAACCAGCAAAGCCAGCAGCGCGACCACAGCAAGCGCTAAAACAAAGTGCAAAACGCGGGACATATTTGCTCCAAATATGAGGCAGGTTTAATTTCGTTGCACATTCTATGTAACAAGCAATAAGAAAACGAGATCAATTCCACACTATAGTGATGACCTGTGACGGAACGCAAAAATAGTGATCCACCATACATTTCTGCTATGTTAAGTAAAGAAGCTAAAAGTTACGTTAAGATGGCTTGTCGACAGTTTACACGTTGGCCAAATGTTAATCCGTTAACCGGCATCCAGATTCACCATCTCACGCCTCCTGCATATCGTTTTCAGCTATCAGAGAAATCAATTTCCCCGCACTAAATGAACTTGATAACCATTCTCATTTTGATAGCATGAAACATAGCAAAGGCTATATCTCAGAGGCAGAAGATGACAAGCAGTCGCATTGACAGCAATACCGGACGCACCGCGCGCAAGCTGCGGCTGGCGTTGATGGGGCCGGCGTTTATCGCCGCTATCGGCTACATCGATCCCGGTAACTTCGCGACCAATATCCAGGCAGGGGCGAGCTATGGTTATCAACTGCTGTGGGTGGTGGTGTGGGCTAACCTGATGGCGGCGCTGATTCAGGTGCTCTCCGCCAAGCTTGGGATCGCCACCGGCAAAAATCTCGCGGAGCAAATTCGCGACCATTACCCGCGTCCGCTGGTGTGGATTTATTGGGTTCAGGCGGAAATCATCGCCATGGCGACGGATCTCGCGGAGTTTATCGGGGCGGCCATCGGCTTCAAGCTGATCCTTGGTGTTTCGCTCTTGCAGGGCGCGGTGCTGACCGGGATCGCCACCTTCCTGATCCTGATGCTGCAAAGCCGCGGGCAGAAGCCGCTGGAAAAAGTCATTGGCGGGCTGCTGCTGTTTGTGGCTGCGGCCTACATCGTTGAACTGATTTTCTCCCAGCCGAAGGTTGCTGAACTGGGCAAAGGGATGCTGATCCCGAGCCTGCCGACCTCTGAGGCGGTATATCTTGCCGCCGGCGTGCTGGGGGCAACTATCATGCCGCACGTAATTTACCTGCACTCTTCGCTGACCCAGCACCTGCATGCGGGCAACCGGGCAGAGCGCTATTCCGCGACCAAATGGGACGTGGGGATAGCCATGACGATTGCCGGCTTCGTCAACCTGGCGATGATGGCGACCGCTGCAGCGGCGTTTCACTTCACCGGGCATACCGGCGTTGCCGAGCTGGAAGATGCCTATAAAACGCTGGAGCCGCTGTTGAGCCATGCCGCAGCCACGATTTTCGGCCTTAGCCTGGTGGCGGCAGGTTTATCATCCACGGTGGTGGGCACACTTGCCGGGCAGGTCGTCATGCAGGGTTTTGTGCGTTTTTATATCCCACTGTGGGTTCGCCGGGCTATTACCATGGCGCCGTCCTTCGTGGTCATTATGATGGGGCTCGACCCAACGCGTATTCTGGTCATGAGCCAGGTTCTGCTGAGCTTCGGGATTGCTCTGGCGCTGGTGCCGCTGCTGGTGTTTACCAGCGACAAAAAGCTGATGGGAGACCTGGTTAACGTTCGCTGGGTGAAGCTTGTCGGCTGGGCGATTGTGGCAGTGGTGGTGGCGCTCAACCTGTGGTTAATCTTCGGGACGCTGTTTGGCAACTAATCTTGCCAAATAAAGAAAAAAGGGCTGGATAATCCAGCCCTTTTTTGTCAGTGGTGGTGACCGTGGCCCCGGCCTCTGTCACGGTGATCATCTCGATCTCTCCAGCCTTCACGGTAGCCGCGTTCGTAGCTGTTGCGGCCGCGATCCCAGCCTTTGTTCCAGCCGCGGTGGTGATGCCAGCCGCGATCGCGCCATTCATAGTTTCGATGCCAGTAATCGCGGTCGCGCCATCTGCCGCCGTCCCAGTAATTACCGCGATAATCTCGATCGCCAATCTGTAATTTCACCGACGGCAGCAGGGTGATTTCACCCGCGTTAGCCACCATCGGCGCCGCGGCCAGTAAGGCAAGGGCAAGCATTAATGACCTGAACATACTTTCTCTCCCTGGTTCTCAGAGCCGTGTTGCGGCTTGTTAACACAATATTACAAACCGACAAACAGTCCGATGAACTACACAATTCCTAAATCATCAATGGCAGCACTTTTTGCACAAGCCAGCGTCTGATTCAGGGAAAGAAAGTAAGCGTTTACACTAAAATAGCCTCGATTGCAGCGCGTTCCTGCTCGCTGAAACCTCGTTTGCTGAGCATGCCCACGGCATCCTCTATCTGGCTGGTTTTACTGGCGCCAATCAATACCGACGTTATCTTTTCATCACGCAGTACCCAGGCCAGCGCCATCTGCGACAGCTTCTGCCCGCGTTTTTCTGCCAGCGCATTAAGCTTGCGGACTTTGGCCAGCTTCTCTTCCGTAATCTGGTCAGGGTTCAGGAAGCGACTGCCGCTGGCGGCACGTGAATCTGCGGGGATACCGCCCAGATAGCGGTCGGTTAGCTGGCCTCCGGCAAGCGGGGAAAAAGCGATACTGCCGACGCCTTTTTCCTGCAACATATCCAGCAGGCCGCCTTCAACCCAGCGCTCAAACAGGGAATAGCGCGGCTGGTGGATCAGGCACGGCGTACCGAGATCGTTCAGGATATTAATGGCCTGCTCTGCCCGATCTGCCGGATAGTTAGAGATCCCGACATAAAGCGCTTTGCCCTGGCGCACCACATGGTCGAGGGCGCGCATGGTCTCTTCCAGCGGCGTGTCAGGGTCCGGGCGGTGATGATAGAAAATATCAACGTATTCCAGCCCCATGCGCTTCAGGCTCTGGTCGAGGCTCGAGATCAGATATTTGCGTGAGCCCCAGTCGCCGTAGGGCCCGTCCCACATGGTGTAGCCCGCTTTGGTAGAGATAATCAGCTCGTCGCGCCAGGCCTGAAAATCTTCACGCAAAATGCGGCCAAAGTTGGACTCGGCCGAGCCCGGTGGCGGCCCATAGTTGTTGGCGAGGTCGAAATGAGTAATGCCAAGATCAAAAGCCTTTCTCAACAGCTGGCGGCTGGTTTCCAGCAGCGTTTCATCGCCAAAATTATGCCAAAGGCCGAGGGAAATAGCGGGCAATTTCAGGCCGCTGCGGCCGCAGCGACGGTACTCCATAGACGTATAGCGTTCAGGGTCAGGCTGCCAGGTCATTATTGCCATCCTTATGGGTAACAGAGAAATTAGTGTATACGCTTTCACAACCCAGAATACGCCGTATTCCACTGTAAATTCCACGTTCCACCCCCAAAATCGGATATATTCTCGACACCGATCCCGGTTACTCGATACTCACAGCAAGCCCTCATAGAAGGAAAATCCTATGCGCTACTGTGTGGCAGACTATCTTGTTGACCGGCTTAACGAAGGTGGGATCGATCACCTCTTCGGCGTGCCCGGTGACTACAACCTTGTTTTCCTCGATCACGTCATTGCGCATCCGAGGCTGGCCTGGGTGGGCTGCGCTAACGAGCTGAATGCGGCCTACGCTGCCGACGGATATGCCCGCTGCAAAGGCGCTGCGGCGCTGCTGACCACATTTGGCGTGGGTGAGCTGAGCGCGCTGAACGGCGTGGCGGGCAGCTATGCCGAGCACCTGCCCATCATTCATATTGTTGGTGCGCCAAACAGCCACGCCCAGCAGCGCGGCGAACTGCTTCATCACTCGCTGGGGGATGGGGATTTCCGCCATTTCCTGCGTATTGCTGAAGAAGTCAGCGTGGCGCAGGCTTCGCTCACGCCCGCCAATGCCTGTAGCGAAATCGATCGTGTGATCCTTGAAGCTTTGAAGCGGCAGCGCCCCGGTTACCTGTTGCTGCCGAGCGATGTGGCGGAGGCACCGGCAACGCGCCCTTCAAAACGACTCATTGCGACTGAAACGGTTGCTGAACCGGCCACTCTGGAAGCATTTCGTCATTGTGCGCAGGTGAAAATTGCCGAAAGCCGAAGCGTGGCGCTGCTGGCCGATTTTCTGGCCCTGCGTTATGGGCAGCAAAAAACGCTCCAGCAGTGGATGAACAGCACGCCCGTGCCGCATGCTTCATTGCTTATGGGAAAAGGGCTGTTTGATGAAAGCCAGCCCGGTTTTCTGGGTACCTACAGCGGGGCGGCCAGCCCGCCGCAGGTGAAGCAGGGGATTGAAGGCGCGGAGCTGGTTATCTGCGTGGGCGTGAAATTTACCGATACCATCACCGCCGGTTTCAGCCAGAAGCTAAGTCAGCAACAGACGATTGAGGTTCAGCCAGAGGCGGTAAGGGTCGGCGAGCGCTGGTTTAGCGGTATCTCAATGGCTCAGGCGATAGCTATTTTGCAGCCGCTGTGCGCTCGGCAGGCCGCCTCCTGGCCTGAAGCAAAGCAAAGGCCGCCAGCGCTCCCTGCCTGCGAAAGCGGCAAGCTGGACCAGCACGCTTTCTGGCAAACCCTGCAAGATGCCTTACAGCCTGGCGATATCATTCTGGCCGATCAGGGCACGGCGGCCTTTGGCGCGGCGGCGTTGACTCTGCCTGCAGGCGTGACATTTATCGTCCAGCCGCTCTGGGGATCGATCGGTTTTACGCTGCCCGCAGCGTTTGGGGCGCAAACCGCGTGGCCGAACAGGCGCGTACTTTTGCTGATAGGCGACGGCTCCGCCCAGCTCACTATTCAGGAGTTGGGCAGCATGCAGCGCGACGGCCAGAAACCGGTCATCCTGCTGCTGAATAACGAGGGTTACACTGTTGAGCGCGCTATTCATGGCCCTGAACAGCGCTACAACGACATTGCCGCCTGGGACTGGACCCGCCTGCCGCAGGCGATGAACGTGGATAGCCAGGCCGAATGCTGGCGAGTCACCGAAACCGCGCAGCTTGCCGCAGTGATGGAAAAACTGGCCAGCCCGGAGAGGCTGGCGCTGGTGGAAGTGGTTCTGCCGAAGCAGGACATTCCAGAGTTGCTAAGAGCGGTGACGACTTCGCTGGGTAAACGCAACTCGGAAATGGAGCATTAATTAGCGGTTTGGCCGTCCGGCCATCATCAACGGTTTACCCGCCAGCAGGAGCCAGGCGGGTAGCATCACGATGCACAGCAAGGGCAGGAGTTTGACGTCCGGCACGACGGCCATCGCCATAAACAGGCTCAGCCAGCCGTCACGCGTCACCACCAGTACCATGCCAAGGACGGCGCAGGAGAGCGTAATTGCGGCAGGAACTGCCTCCACATGTTGGTGCAGCATCATGCCCAACGCGACGCCCACAAACACAGCCGGGAAAATACGCCCACCCCGAAAACCGCTGGCGGCAGCGATAATCAGCGCGGCCAGCTTCACCACGGCAAACAGCAGCAGTGATGAAACGGAGAAGTCGGAGATAGCCAACTGCCGCATCTCATCCAGCCCCTTAAACATCGTGACCTCGCCGCCGATTATTCCCAACAGGCCCAGCAAAAATCCGCCAGCGCCGAGAATAAGCACCGGATTTTTTAGCTGGTGCATCAGGCGGTGCAGCCTTGGCAGGCACCAGACGCCCACCATGCCCATCGCAATGGCGATAACCGCGACAACCGCCCCGCTGAACAGATCTTCAATGTGCATTTCCGGGTAGCTGGCAACCGGCAGGGCAAAGTGCGGTTGAAAGAAAATACTGGTGGTTAAAGCCCCCGCCGACGCGGCCATTAGCGGCGCGAAGAGTCTGTCCCACAGCGGCACTTCGTTATTCCCGCCGAGGGTTTGCGAAAAGATAAGCGCAGCGGCTACCGGTGTGCCGAATAAAGCGCCGACGGTGCCCGCAGCGGCGAGGATAGTCCAGTCCAGCGGACTAACTTTCGGTAACACACGGGCACCCAGCGCCACCGCGAGTGCAATATTCACTGCCATAATCGGGTGCTCAGGCCCCAGGCTTACGCCGCCGGCAAGGCCAATCACCAGCGCCATAACCAGGCCCGGAATGGCCATCGCCGGCACGGGTGCCCCGATAAGCGGTTCGGTAGCCGGATCTGGCCCGCCGTGGCCCGGTAAAAAACGAATAACCAGCCCGACGGCGACGCCGGTCAGGGTTAAAATAAGCAGTATCCAAAACGGGGACTGAGGATCGTAGCCGCGCGCCGCTGGCAGCGTGGCCCACAGGTACTCCTGCAGCGCAGCGGCGACCTTCATAACGACAATTAACACCAGGCTGGATAAGACGCCGATAATCAGAGCCGGAATGGAAAGTACCAGCATGGTTCTGGCTCGCGGATGGAGCATAGTCAATCCTTACAATGGGAAGTCGCACGGTGCAAAAACGGAAAGTCTTAAGCCGCATTGCAAATAGAGCTGAAACGGTAAAGCCAGAATGTGACCTGGTTCAACAATCGCGCCGCGCCTGGATGATGGTCGTTGTTGTTTCGGCTGGCTAATTTTACAGTGTTGCCAGAACTTATTCTGACTTTAGCGGAGCTGTTTGAGAATGACAAAATATGCTTTGGTGGGAGATGTAGGCGGCACCAATGCACGTCTGGCGCTATGCGATTTGAGCACGGGTGATATTTCACAGGCAAAGACTTACTCCGGCCTTGATTTTCCAAGCCTGGAAGCGGTGATTCAGCACTACCTCAAAGAACATAACATCAGCGTGCAGTCAGGCTGCGTGGCGATTGCCTGCCCGATAAACGGGGACTGGGTGGAAATGACCAACCACACTTGGGCGTTTTCAACCGCCGAAATGAAGCAAAACCTGGGCTTCGAACATCTGGAAATTATCAACGACTTTACCGGCGTTTCAATGGCCATTCCGGCGCTGAAAAAAGAGCATCTGATTCAGTTCGGCGGCGGCGAGCCTGTGGCAGGCAAACCGGTGGTGGTTTACGGGGCGGGTACCGGGCTGGGCGTTTCTCACCTGGTTCACGTCGACAAACGCTGGATCAGCCTGCCGGGCGAGGGCGGCCACTCGGATTTTGCGGCGAACAGCGAAGAAGAGGGCATTATCCTGGAGCAGCTGCGCAAAGAGCTTGGACACGTTTCCAACGAGCGCATTCTCTCCGGGCCGGGCCTGCTGAATCTTTACCGTGCCATTGTTAAGGCCGACGGTCGCGAACCGGAAAACTACCAGCCGAAGGACATTACCGAAAAAGCCGTGGACGACACCTGCACCGACTGCCGCCGCGCGCTGTCGCTGTTCTGCGTGATCCTTGGGCGTTTTGGCGGTAACCTGGCGCTGAACATGAGCACTTTTGGCGGCGTGTACATCGCCGGCGGTATTGTGCCGCGCTTCCTGGAGTTCTTTAAGGCTTCAGGCTTCCGCGGTGGGTTTGAAGACAAAGGCCGCTTCAAAGAGTTCGTGAAGGATATTCCCGTTTATCTCATCGTTCACGATCAGCCGGGGCTGCTGGGCGCCGGGGCGCACCTGCGTCAGACGTTGGGCCACGTCCTGTAATACCGTGCGGGCGCATAGCGCCCGTCCGTTTCCCTCTCTACAGGCGCATCAGCTGCCTGAACTCTTTCACCTTGCTGCGGCTCACCGGCACCTGAAAATCCAGGTCACGTAGGCGCAGAATATAGGTATTGTTAAACCACGGTTCTATCTCACGGATTTTGCTCAGGTTCACCACATAAGAGCGGTGGCAGCGGAAGAAGTGACTCTCCGGCAGGCGGCTGCAAAATTCGGTAATGTTCATCGGCATGACGTAAGACTCGCGGCGCGTATAGACGAAGGTCATCTTCTCGTGGGCTTCCGCGTAGTAAATATCGTTGATGTCGGTGACGATAATTCGCTCGTCTTTGATCAAGTTTATCGTCGTGGCGTCACGGTTTTCATGGCTTGCGGCAGGCTGTGAGGTTTGCTGCTGATAAGCGGCCTCAAGCTTTTGCAGCATGCCAATAATGCGCGACTCCTGATAAGGCTTCAGGATGTAGTCAAACGCTTCCAGCTCAAAGGCTTCCACCGCATGCTCTTTCCAGGCGGTAATAAACACAATGAACGGCCTGTGGGCAAATTTGCTGATGTTCTGCGCCAGCAGCACGCCGTCCAGTGAAGGAATATTGATGTCGAGGAAGATGGCGTCAACTTCGTGATGCTGCAAATATTTCAGCACGTCCATGCCATCGTCGAAAGAGGCGACAATCTCCATTTCACTGTGGTTTTTGATGAGCCAACTCAGCTCCTGCTGCGCCAGAAACTCATCTTCTACGATAATGACCTTCATGCTTCTCTCCCTTCCAGTGGGCGCGGCGCGGCGGTGGGGACATAGCGCGGCACGTAAAAGGCGATTTCGGTACCGGGTTCCAGGCGGCGGATGATCAGCCCTTCGCCGTAGAGCAACTGCACGCGGTGATGCACGTTCAGCAGGCCAATTTTATTCCCCGGCATTTCGTTATTTTCCACGCGCTCGATCACCTTAGGATCTATGCCGTGGCCGGTATCACGCACCGCAATGCGCACCCGGTTGCCGCTCTCTTCAATACTTATCGTCACCACGCCCTTACCTTTACAGGGCTGAATGCCGTGCACGATGGCATTTTCCACCAGTGGCTGGATAAGCAGGCTGGGAATGCGGCAGTTGACCTCTTCATCAATGTTATAGATAACCGTCAGCTTGTCGCCGAAGCGCGCCTGCTCAATGGCAATATAATCCTTGATTTGATATAGCTCCTTACGGATATCAATCTGCTCGTCGTCGTTCAGCTCGATGTTATAGCGCAGGTAGCGTGACAGGTTGACGATAAGCTGGCGCGCGGTATCCGGATTCATGCGGATAGAAGAGGATATTGCATTCAGCGCATTGAACAGGAAGTGTGGGTTTATCTTGCTTTGCAGCGCTCTCAGCTCCGCCTTGTTGGCCATTTCACGCAGCTGTTCCGCGCGTGAAACCTCAAGCTGGGTCGAAATAATCTGTGACAGGCCGACGGCCATTTCCTGCAGCGTCGACGTTATCTGATGGGCGTGGCGGTAATAGATTTTCAGGGTGCCGGTCACCACGCCTTTTTCCCACAGCGGGATAATGATTAAGGAGTGAATTTCCGGGGTACGCCAGGCTTCATCATCGTTGCGGATGATAATGCGCCCTTCTTTCAACGCCTGACGGGTGCGAGGGCTGAAGGCCTGATCGTTCTCATGGTAGTTATTCTCGCCAAGTCCGACGTAGGCCAGCACTTTTTCGGTATCGGTAATGGCCACCGCATCCGCGTCGATATCCTGACGAATAATCTTGCAAACCTGGCGCAGTGACTCGCTGTTAACCTTGCGGAACAGCGGCAGCGTTTTGTTGGCGATATCCAGCGCCAGTTTGGCCTGGCGGGCGGCGCTGGCCTCTTTCTCGCCCTCGACGCTTTGCACCAGCAGGATAATAAAGCCGATAGACACCGAGCCGAGGATCATTGGCACGCCGATTTTAGAGACGATATCAAGGCCGAGCTCGGTGCTTGGCGCCCAAAGCACAACCAGAATCATGGTCATCGTTTCGCAGAGCATGCCGCCGATGATCCCCACCCGCCAGTGCTTCTCTTTCGGCACTTTGCGGTTGATCCAGCCAGCAATTATCCCCGCCAGAATGCTGGTGATAAAGCAGGGAATTGCGGTGATGCCGCCGATATCAATCAGGTAGCGGTGCGTCCCGGCGATAAGCCCGGTAATAATGCCCACCCACGGGCCAAATAAAATGCCGCCGGACATCACCGCGATAATACGCACGTTGACCAGCGAGCCCTCAACAGGCACGCCGGACCAGGTACTGAACAAGGCGAACATCGAGAAGATAGCGGTGACCGCCAGCAGCTCTTTTGGCGTGTGGGCGCTTTTGTGCAGCAGTTCGCGGAACAGTCGAATGCGAATCAGGAAGAAAAGGCAAATAAGCATCAGCGCCGCGCGATCGAATACCGCCAGCAACATAGTAAAAATTTCGTGCACGGGATACTCGCGTGGCTTAGAAGGGAAGCGCTAATGATAAGGAAATTTGGAGGGGGAAGAAAGTTCAGGACGAAGTATTCCCTCCTCCTTCCAGCTATCTCGTATTCACAAATACGCTCTATGAAGGATCAACTAAGGTTCCGTTCACTTCCAGAGCTGCTTCATATGCAGTCACCGCAACGGTGAACGACTCGGGGAAGTCACCGTCACTT
>NZ_BCTL01000076.1 GCF_001571265.1 Cedecea neteri NBRC 105707 = ATCC 33855
GGGCGCCGGGGGTTGTCAGGGGGATGGCGTTATCCTCCGGACACGTTCACCGTTTCTGAACGTGCAGGGAAAACAGATCTATGGGTGAACGGAATAACTGCGGATCTAAAGATATCTCCCAGAAGGTTTGAAAGAAAAACGTGTCTAAGAGATATCCCTGAAAGGGGTTGGGCAGAAAGCGGCAGGTTCACCCTGTAGGTTAGGGGCAACCTGCTACACTACGCTCGGCACAATAACCGCCGCAAAAATCAGCGTAATCACTGAATATTTCATCGTGTAATACGCCTTACGGTTTCGTTTCTTCAGATTTTGCCCTTTGTCACGAAGCGCGTGAACGTATTTAAAGATACGGTTCAGCGCGCCGGTACGGTCGCGGTCGCTGTTTGGCGAACTGGCAGCGGACATTAATGTCGTGCCCACCCAGTGGTTAACCGCCTGCGCCCAACGCCATTTCATCGGCCGCTCGATGTCGCAGAACAGAATGATTCGGGTCTGTTCGCTCTTATTTTCGGCCCAGTGCACGTAGGTTTCATCAAAAATCACCGCTTCACCATCGCGCCAGCTGTGGCGCTGCCGGTCGACCTCAATAAAGCAGCGATCGTCGTTTGGCGTGGCAAGTCCCAGGTGGTAACGCACCGATCCGGCATACGGATCCCGGTGCTTGCCCAGGTAGGATCCTGCCGGGAGTTCGGCGAACATCGCGGCTTTAACGGACGGGATTTCGCTGACCAGCTTTGTAGTGACCGGACAAAGTTCGTGCGCTGAAGGGTGCGCGTCGCTATACCACTTAAGATAAAAGCGTTTCCAGCCTCGCTTAAAGAAGGTGTTAAAACCCGCATCGTTGTGGCTTTCTGCCGCTTTGATGTGGCCCTGCAGGCGCAGCGCTTCTTCACGAATGATTTCCCAGTTGTCCGTCAGCTTTTGCAGTTCCGGGAAGTCACTGGTCGGGAAATAAGGCTGTTCAGGCGGCAGGCGCGAGAAACGCGTCATGAACATATTGACCGGGGCCATAAAGGTCGAGTGGTCAAAAAGCTGGCGTGAAAACTTCTGTTTTTCGACGCCGCGGGAGTGAGCGTAGAGGACGCTGATAACAAAAATACCAAGAATAATAACGGCAACCATAGCAACAAATCTCTCCATGTATACTTGTACGACGTAATTTTAGTGAGATTTTTCTGCTTTTTTTTGCAAACGTTGCTGTTTTGTTACAGGATCGTGTGTCGTTTAACTTGTATTTAATCTCTGACGGGCGTCAGAGATTAAATACTGCGGCCAAAGCGGCGTAGGGATGCAGCGTAATTAAGCTACCGGAGGTTAACAAAAATACCGTTGGTGACGTTGTCGGTGAGGCGGACTACATGATATATCACCTGCTTGTTGTGGGTCTTGATTTTGCGTTTTATATTTCCTTTGTGCGACGAAACGGTTTTTGCCTTGATGTTCATTTGATCGGAGATTTGAATCGTTCCCTGTCCTGACATCCACATTTTAAGCATGCTGGACTCTGTGCGACTAAGAGAAAGTGTCGGCAAATTAATATGTCCAATACATTGTGCATTTTTTGCTAAGTATTCCGATAAAATATCGTCTAAAGATTCTGGCTTGATGGATTTCGAGCTGATCAGCAGATTTTCTCTGACCAGAAGATATTCATCAAAGTGAATATTAGCAATCGCCATAAAGACTAAAAATAGTGTCCCTGGATGTTGATTAATGATCTGCTTAATTCGCTGACTGCTTTCCGGGT
This sequence comes from Cedecea neteri NBRC 105707 = ATCC 33855, assembly GCF_001571265.1. Lineage (GTDB taxonomy): Bacteria > Pseudomonadota > Gammaproteobacteria > Enterobacterales > Enterobacteriaceae > Cedecea > Cedecea neteri. The sequence goes on from NZ_BCTL01000076.1 coordinate 1,748, forward strand.
CATGAATAAAACAGTCTTCATTAATAAACACCACGCTGGGTGCCTGCGACTGGCATGCCTGTGCCAGCTGTTCTACCGTTTCTACATCTGCAATATGCCGTTTTCTAACCCCGCGGCTGGCTAAGTAGCCGACAAGCCCCAGCCGGGTATAGCTGCATAAGTCCATAATAATCGTTGACATAGCAAACCCTCACTAAGCGCGTTATACCCGTAATAATCAGGAGCGCAGATTGAAAGCTGTACCGGTCTTGACCGCCAGTGACAATGTCAGTCCCAGGGCAAAGCCAGTCCGCCGCATTTTCCGCAGTTCTAATTATTTATGGGTAACCATTATTAATAATTTAAAAGGCGAAATCACTATCCCGGAAAGTTGCCTATAATTTGCCAGGAATGTTCTTAAAGTAAAGTGAATGTTGCGTATTGTGAGCAAGGTAAAAACTTATATTCCGCGCCAGATATATCCTGGTGGATGTTATTAACATTTTTTTTTAGGAATATCCTCAGAGAGGCATTATAAAAAACAAGGGTATTAATTTGCGGGAATTTCACTGACTATATCCGCGAGCAGATCAAAAATCTCGCCGAATAAATGTTCGGTAAAAGGGGCGATAAGCGGCATCATTACCATAAAAATGAGCATGCCGATAGACAGGGTAACCGGGAAACCGATAACAAATACCGATAGCTGCGGTGCCATGCGGTTTAACAGACCCAGCGCGATGTTAAGCGTCAGTAACAAAGTGATTAACGGCAGCGCCAGCATCAGGCCGTTGAGAAAGATCAGGCCGCCAGCCCGGGTCAGGGCCATAAAGGCGTTGCTGTTGATCGGGTCACCGCCGATGGGCAGGGTATGAAAAGTATCGACCAGCATCGAAATCAGCCATAAATGGCCGTTAAAGGTGAGAAAAAGCAGCATGGCCAGAATATCAAGGAAACGGGCCAGAACCGGCATATTGAGGCGGCTGCCGGGATCGAAGAAGGTCGCGAAAGAAAGCCCCATTTGCAGGCCCACAATTTCCCCGGCGGTACGCACGGCAGCAAAAGCGAACTGCATCGTAAAGCCCAGCGCCACACCGATAAGAATTTGTTGTATTGCCAGCCAGAAACCGGCGGCGGAAAAGATAGTCACGCCGGTTGCCGGCAGTGAGGGGGCGATGATGAATGTGATCATCAGCCCCAGACCGAGCTTGACCCGTTTAGGAATCGAACGCTCGCTCAGAATAGGGGCCGTCATGATCAGCGCCAGCACGCGCAGCAGCGGCCAAAAATAGAGGCTCAGCCAGTTAAGCCACTGGGTACTGTCAACGTGGATCATCCAATGGTGTTCGGCAGATTGGTCAGCAGGGAACGCATGTAATCCAGCAGCAGGTTAAGCATCCACGGCCCGGCGATGACAATAGTCACGAACACGGCCAGAATTTTTGGAATAAACGATAGCGTCATTTCGTTGATCTGCGTCGCCGCCTGCAGCAGGCTAATGACCAGGCCGCTTATCAGCGCAACCAGCAGCAGCGGGGCCGCAAGGGCAAGGGCCACCTTCATTGCTTCGGTGCCCATCATCATGACCGATTCTGGCGTCATTTTCTTTCTCCGCTAACTGTAAAAACTTTGCGCCAATGAACCCACCAACAGCTGCCAGCCGTCGACCAGCACGAAAAGCATCAGCTTAAAGGGCAGGGCAATTGTCGCGGGGGGAACCATCATCATCCCGAGCGCCATCAGGACGCTGGCGATCACGAGGTCGATAATCAGGAACGGGATAAATACGGTGAAACCAATCTGGAACGCGGTTTTCAGCTCGCTGGTGACATAGGCAGGCAGCAGGATACGCATTGGCACGGCTTCTGGCCCCTGCAGCGGCTGAGTATTCGCCAGGCGTGCAAACAGCGCAAGATCGGCTTCACGCGTCTGGCGCAGCATAAATTCACGCAGCGGCTGGGCGCCTTTATCCATCGCCACTTCCATCGATATTTTGTCTTCGCTGAAGGGCTGATAGGCGTCGGTATAAATCTTGTCAAACACCGGCGACATAATAAAAAAGGTCAAAAATAACGCCAGGCCGATCAGCACCTGGTTAGGCGGGGCGGACGGCGTACCCAGGGCGTTACGCAGCAGGCCAAAAACGATAATGATGCGCGTAAAGCTGGTCATCATTAGCAAAATGGCCGGCAGGAAGGTCAGGGAAGTAATAAAGACCAGCGTTTGCACCGGCAGTGACCAGCTCTGTCCGCCGTTGGCGAGAGGCTGGCTTATCAGGCCCGGTAATTGTGCGAAGGCGGCAGCAGGGAGGAGCAAAAATAAGCCCGGTAACGAGAGCGTCAGCAAACGTTTCATCAATCTTTCCCGTTACGTTTAAGCAGGTTCTTCATCAGTTTCTGGAAATCGGCAGGGGCGGGCGCTTTTTCAACAATATCCGTGACCGGCGCCGGGGGTAGCGTGTGCAGATGCGTGATTTGGCTGGCGGTGACGCCGAGGACCAGGCGAGCATCCTCAACGTCGACCACCACCACGCGCTCGCGCGGGCCTACGCTCACGCTGGCGCTAATGTTCAGCGACTTCTTTACGCCGACGCCCGCGCCGTGAAAGCCAAAGCGCTTTGCCAGCCAGGCGGCCACCAGAATAAAAATAACAATGCCGGCCAATGCGGCGCTCACCTGAACTAGCGGTGAGCTGGCGTTGACGCTGGGCTGGGTGACGGTGGCCTGGGTTGTCATTTAGCGGCTCAGGCGACGCATACGTTCTGATGGGGTGATGATGTCGGTAATACGCACGCCGTATTTGTCGGCGACCACCACCACTTCACCCTGGGCAATCAGGTAACCGTTGATCAGAATATCCAGTGGCTCACCGGCCAGCCCGTCAAGCGCGACCACAGAACCCTGCGTCAGGCGCAGCAGCTCTTTGATGGTCATGCGGGTACGGCCCAGTTCAACGGTCAGCTTGACTGGAATGTCCATGATCAGGTCGATATCCTGCACGTTGCCGGCAATATCATTACCTTCCAGCGCACGGAATACGTTATCCGCGGTACTTTTCCCGGAACTTTTCTGCTCGTTTAACGCATCAGCCCACAGATCGTCCACTGAGCCTGCATTGTCATCGGACGGTTGATTAATATCACTCATTTGGGCTGTTCCTCATTCAGCGAATTCAATATCGGGTTGATCAAATGTTCTACGCGCAGGGCATACTGGCCGTTGATCGTACCGTACTGACTGGTCAGAACCGGTACGCCGTCTACGTGCGCGATAATACGATCTGGCTTTTCGATGGGCAGCACATCGCCAGGTTTCAGTTTTAGGATTTGGGACAACCGCAGCGGGATATCGGCGAAGTTCGCCACTAATTCCAGCTCGGAATGCTGCACCTGGCGCACCAGGGTGTCGCGCCAGCTTTGATCTTCCTGACGGGAGTTCTCCAGCGGAGGGTTCACCAGCAGCTCGCGCAGCGGTTCAATCATGCTGAACGGCAGACAGATGTTGAACTCACCGGTCAGGTTGCCAATTTCGACGTGGAACGGGGTGTTAACCACGATGTCGTTAGGCGACGTGGTGATATTGGTAAATTTGACCTGCATTTCCGAACGAACGTATTCCACGTCCAGCGGATAAATCGCCTTCCACGCATCGCTGTAGGACTCCAGCGCCAGCTTCAGCATACGGTTGATCACGCGCTGTTCGGTGTGGGTAAATTCCCGGCCTTCAACTTTCGTTGGGAAACGACCATCGCCGCCAAACAGGTTGTCTACCGCAATAAACACGAGGCTTGGTGAGAACACGAACAGCCCGGTGCCGCGCAGCGGTTTCAGGTGAATCAGGTTCAGGTTAGTTGGCACCGGCAGGTTGCGGGCAAACTCGTGGTAAGGCTGAATACGAATCGCCCCAACGGTGATGTCAGGGCTGCGACGCAGCAGGTTAAACAGCCCCATACGGAACTGACGAGAAAAACGCTCGTTAATAATTTCCAGCGCCTGCAGTCGCTCGCGGACAACGCGACGCTGGGTATTAGGGTCATAGGGACGAATATCGGTTTCGCCCGGCGCCCTGGCCTTCGGCTCGTCGTTATTCTCACTGTCGCCGTTTAACAGCGCATCGATTTCGGCCTGAGAAAGAATACTGTCGCCCATGGACTTACCGCAAAATAAAGGCGGTATACAGCACGTCGCTGACTACCTGTTGAGGTTGCCCGGCGACCAGAGGCGGCGCCAGAGTTGTTTTAATCGCTTCGACCAGCTTCTGCTTGCCGGCATCGGTGGCAAGCTGATTGGCGTCCTGGCGAGAGAACAGCAGCAGCAAGCGGCTGCGGACTTCCGGCAGGAATTCGCTCAGACGCTGACGAGTCGCTTCATCTTTTAAACGCAGCGTAACGCCGATGTACAGCACGCGATCCGCATCACCCAGATTGACGGTAAAGGTATCCAGGGCGAAGAACACTGGCGCAGGCGGTGGCTCAGGCGCTTTTGCCTGGGCTGTGGCTGGCGTTTGCTGCATGCGCCAGTAGCTGTAGCCTGCGGTGGCGCACGCGGCGAGTGTGATAAGAACCAGTATCGGCACCCAGATGGCGCGCTTACGGCCTTTCGTGATAGCGGTATCAGTCATTGAACGCTTTATTCCTGTATCGGTACTGCTGAATAGCAATTATCCCGTGTCTCCGGGCGGTCAAAGCCCGGAAAACACACGTTTATTGTCGTTAGCTCTGGCGTTTACCCCGCCATGGGGCTCAGGCGAAGATATCCACCGCGCCGTTGCTGCTTGCCAGGCGCTGCAGGCTGTCTGCCACCGGCAGCGGTTCTGCGTCGTTACCGCTCAGAGAGAAACGCTCCCCGCTGCGGGCGCTTTGCTGCTGTTGCTGCTGGCCGGACTGCTGCTGAGCGAAGCTTTCGCTGCTGATATTGCTCTGGCCAAGTTGGATCCCGCTTTCAGCCAGCGCAGTACGCAGTGAAGGCAGCGCCGCTTCGAGCGCAGCGCGCACGTGACTGTGCGGTGACATCATTTGCAGCTGTGCCTGGTTATCTTCTAGTTTTAGACTAATTTGCACCTGACCGAGATCTTCCGGATGCAATCTCAGCTCGGCGCTGTGCTGGCCCTGACGGGTAAACAGCGTAACGTGCTGAGAAATCTGCTGTTGCCACTCATGGCTGCCCAGCTGGGCGCTGATCATCGGTGCCGTTGGGGTGGCGATGTGCGTGGTCGTCGGCGCAGCGATGGTTGCGCTGCTGATAGCCGGCGTTATCTGTGCCGTAACGGGGGCTGTGTTATTTGCCTGTGGAGCCGCGTTGTCGCGACTGTCAGGCGTGTTGTTAGCGACCAGTTGCGCTTTGTCGTCCCCGTGCGGCTGGGCGGCTACCGGGGCGTTGGCGGCAACAGATTTACTGTCTGCAAGGGGTGTCCCGGCAGGCGCCGTTTTCTTCGCGCTGCCGTCAGCAGGCAGCAGGCTGTCCGCGGTGTTTTTACCTGCGGTATTGCCGGTAGCAGAAGTCAGGCCGGACAACGATGCCGTGTCGGTCGCTGTTTTAGGCAGCGTCACGGACTGCGCAGCGGTGACAGGCTGCGGCAGCATGGCGAACAGCGCGCTAAGCGTTTGGAGCTCCGCATCGCTCAGCGGCTTATCAGTTTTGGCGTCTTTCAGTGCCGTATCAGGCTTATCACCCGCTTCTGTTTTGCCGAGGGAGGCGAGCAGGGCGGAGAGCGCTTCAGGTTGCTCCGGCGAGTTCAGCAACTCCGTCAGGGCCGCCTGGCCGTCTTTGGTATCCCCTTTTGCCGCATTGGCCGCGGCAACTTTGCTTAAGGCCGCGCCCAGAGGCAGTGATTTGCCGTCCTCCAAAGCGACGTTCCCCGGCAAAGCTTTGCCAAGCAGCGTCAGGAAGTCTTCACCGAAGCCTTTGCCGTCCGCGCCTTTTGCATCCCCGGCTACAGCGGTATCGGCCCCGGTGTTTAACAGAATTTTTGGCAATGTGATCATTCACCTTTCCTCAATGTGGCCCGCTGGGCGTATTCGTCCATCTGCTTCTGATCGAGTCTGTTCTCTGCGAGCAACAGCTCCGCTGCCTTTCTGTCCTGCAGGGTTTGCCATGCCTGCAGGCGCTTTTGTTTTTCCTGCCACGCGCCTAATGCCTGGTCGACTTTATTGCTCCACTGCATCAGCTGCTGGCGGTGCTGTTCGATGGCTTTTTCCAGCGTGCGTATAAACTGCTGGTAGTTCTGCCAGCGCGTGCTGGCAATACCCTGACTCATGTTGTCATTCAGGCTGTTGCTGTACTCAAACTGATAGTTAATCAGCATGTTGAGTTGCTCTTCCGCCTGCTGGCAACCCCGGCGCATCTCCCCTAAACGAATCGCTGCTTTTTCCACTTCCTGGGCGGCGAGTTCACGCAAAGTATCCAGTGCGCTGTTTTGGTTCATGGTCACCTCTCATCAAACCGTGGGGAAAAGCGTCTCCAGTGCGAGGCTGGCTTCTTCCCAGTTTGCGCGTTCAAAAATGCCTTGTTGCAGGAAGGCTTCAAGATGCGGCCACAGTTCAATGGCCTTATCGAGCATCGGATCGCTGCCTTTGGCGTAAGCCCCCACGCTGACCAAATCGCGGTTGCGCTGGAAGCTGGATAACAACTGTTTGAAACGACGTACCCGGGCGTAATGCTGCGCGGTAATCAACGATGTCATGGCACGGCTGATAGAAGCTTCGATGTCGATGGCCGGGTAGTGGCCCGCTTCTGCCAGGCGGCGCGACAGCACAATGTGGCCGTCAAGAATGGCTCGCGCGGAGTCGGCAATCGGGTCCTGCTGATCGTCGCCTTCGGTGAGTACGGTATAAAACGCGGTAATCGAGCCGCCGCCGTGAATGCCGTTGCCCGCACGTTCAACCAGTGCCGGGAGCTTGGCGAATACCGAAGGCGGATAGCCTTTGGTGGCCGGTGGCTCACCGATGGCGAGGGCAATTTCACGCTGCGCCATCGCGTAACGGGTCAGCGAGTCCATGATTAGCAGGACGTGCTGACCGCGATCGCGGAAGTCCTCGGCGATTCTTGTCGCGTAGGCGGCACCCTGCATACGTAGCAGTGGAGAAACGTCCGCCGGGGCGGCAATCACCACCGAACGCGCACGGCCTTCGGCCCCGAGAATGTTCTCGATAAAGTCTTTTACTTCGCGACCACGCTCGCCAATCAGGCCCACGACGATCACGTCGGCCTGGGTGTAACGCGCCATCATGCCGAGCAGGACGCTTTTACCGACGCCGGAACCGGCAAACAGGCCCATACGCTGGCCGCGACCTACGGTCAGCAGGGCGTTAATCGGGCGTACGCCAACGTCGAGGACATGTTCAATGGCCGTACGCTGGAGTGGGTTAAACGGCGCTGCGCCCAGCGCGCCCATCAGGTCGCTATCCGGCGAAGGCAGGCCATCAAGCGGGCGACCGCTGCCGTCAAGTACGCGTCCCAGCAGGGCCGGGCCAAGCGGCAATTTTTTACCGCTGTGCAGGCCTTCCGCCGTGGCCGAGCGGGCATAAACCCTGGCGCCGGGCAGAATACCTTCGACTTCTTCCAGTGGCATCAGGAACAGCTTATGGCCGTTGAAGCCCACGACTTCACATTCGACTTCGCGGTCATGCTGCTCAATGATGCAGGTCGCGCCCAGTGCCAGCTGCAGGCCGGTCGCTTCGAGTACCAGGCCGGTGGCGCGGGTCAGACGGCCGTAGCGACGAACGGACGGCAGTTCGACCATCCGCGCTTCAAAATTATCGAGCGTGTTCAGCCAGCGGGTCAGACGCGCGGTCATCAGAGCACTCCTGGCGCGGCCAGACGGCACAGCTCTTGCCAGCGGGTAGCCACGCTGGCGTCAAGGTCGCCTTCATCGGCGGAGACTTTGCAGCCACCCTGATGCAGACTTGGATCGCCGCGTAAACGCCAGCCGTGCAGGCTCAGCGTGGCGCCCAGCATCTCTTCTACCCGCTGCAGGTCATCCGGGTGGACGCGCAGCTGCGGTTTGCCGCTAAACAACGGTTCCTGCATCAGCAGCCCCTGAATCTGTTTGATCAGCGCGTTGTTATCCACGGCAGGCGCCTGGCCAATGACCTGGCGCGCGGCTTCCAGCGCCATTTGCATCAGGCGGGAGGCGATCACGCTGTCCAGCGCGTCCAGCGTGTACTGGAATTCGCTCACCAGCTGTTGCATGCGGGCGTGAACCGGCGCCTGCTGCTGACGAGCTTCGTTGATGCCTTGCTCAAGCCCCTGCTGGAAGCCCGCTTTACGGCCTTCTTCTACGCCCTGATCGTGCCCTGCGGCAAAGCCCGCGCTGTGGCCTTGCTCACGGGCCTGGGCCTGCATCATCGCCAGCGTTTGCTGGAGGTCCGGTTCGCTTTCCGGCTCCTCCTGTTCCGCGGCGGCTTCCGGCATCACAATCTCTTCGAAAACCGGTGAAGGGAAGGCGAGATCTTCAGGCGTCCAGCGTTTCCATGGCAGCGTATTAGACATAGGTATCCTCGCTGGTGCCGATCACCATCTCGCCGGTCTCCGCCAGGCGACGCACGATAAGCAGGATAGCTTTCTGTTCGTTTTCCACCTGCGACAGACGAACCGGGCCACGGTTGGCAAGGTCGTCGCGCAGGATGTCCGCAGCACGCTGGGACATGTTGCGCAGGAACTTCTCGCGCAGCGCCTGTTCTGCACCTTTGAGGGCGATAAGCAGAGATTCGGACTCCACTTCCTGCAGAAGACGCTGAATGCTGCGGTCGTCCACGGCCACGAGGTTTTCGAACAGGAACATCTCGTCGATAATCTTCTGCGCCAGTTCGCCGTCGAAGTCGCGCACGGCGGTAATAACGGCTTCTTCCTGCTGGGTTTTCATCAGGTTGATGATTTCTGCTGCCGTTCTCACGCCGCCCATTTTGCTGCGTTTGAGGTTCTGGCCATCGAGCAGGTTGTTCAGGACTTCGGTCAGTTCTGCCAGCGCGGCCGGCTGGACACCGCCAAAGGTGGCGATACGCAGCATGACGTCGTTGCGCAGACGCTCGTCGAACAGCGCCAGAATATCCGCCGCTTGGCCACGCTTGAGGTGAACCAGAATGGTAGCGATGATCTGCGGGTGTTCGTCGCGAATAAGATCGGCGGCGCTCTGCGGCTCCATAAAGTTGAGCGTTTCGATGCCGCTGGTGGTGTCGCGGGTTTCGAGAATGTCTTCCAGCAGGCTGGAGGCGCGTTCTTCGCCCAGCGCCTTGATCAATACGGTACGCAGGTAGTCGTTGGCGTTGATGCTCAGCGCCGCGAACTGTTCGGCCTCTTGCTCAAACTCCGCCAGCACTTCGGTCAGCAGTTTGTTTGAGATTTGATGGGTGTTCGCCATCGCCGCACTTAAATGCTGTACTTCACGCGGGCTGAGGTGTTTGAACACCTCAGCGGCGCGGTCTTCGCCTATGGTCATCAGCAGGATGGCGCTCTTTTCGGTTCCGGTAATACTCATATTTCAGTACTCATCCATTGGCGGATCACCAGCGCAACTACGCGAGGATCGTTGTCGGACATATCACGAATACGCTGACTCATGACTTCGGCGCTCAGGCGCTGATTAGCCTTACGCTGCTGCTGTTGTTCATCGCGGCTCAGCGACACGGCGACGGCTTCTTCTTCGGCTTTAACGTTTTGCTTCGCTTCGTTGGCGGCTTTCAGAATTTCCGCGCGGCGGGTGAGCTGCGGACGAATCGCTTTACGCCACAGTACCCAGGCGACAATCAGCACAATCAGCCAGCGACCTGCTGAGAGCAGCATGTCGAAGAAGGCCGGAGACTTCCAGAATGGCAGACTGCTGCCGGTGTCGTCCTCGGTAGCGGTAAACTGCGAGTTGACCACGTTCAAGGTGTCACCGCGGGCTTCGGAATACCCCATCGCTTCACGCGTCAGGTTTTCAATTTGCTTCATCTGGTCGGCAGTGAGCGGCAGAGGTTTGCCGTCGGCCAACTGGCGATAGTTCACCACTACGGCAACGGACAGACGCTGGATATCACCCACGTTCAGCTTGGTGTGACGGATGGTGCGGTCCACTTCATAGTTGGTGGTTTCGTCACGCGACGTGTTGCTGCTGCCGTTCTGGCTGGAGGTACTGGTCTGGTTCTGCTGGCCGTTATTCGCCTGCTGGTTAGCCTGATTGTTCTGTGGCGGGGTCGAAATCGGCGCCGTGTTTGCCGGAGCTGGCTGGTTGGACAGCGCGCCAGGCACGCCGCCAGGGAACTGGCCGTTAACCTGAGAAGTCTGGTTCAGCTGGCGTGAACGGACTGCGGTCTGTGCCGGATCGCCATTCGGGTGATACTGCTCTTCGGTTTGTTCTTTGTTGGCAAAATCAATTTGCGCGGTCACCTGGGCATGGACGTTGCCGTTGCCGACAATCGGACCAAGGATAGATTCAATCCGGCGCTGATAGCGGCTCTCTACGTCAGTGGCGTACTTGAGCTGGGCATCGTTAAGATCGCGGCCGGCGTTGTTCGACTGCGTCAGCAGATGGCCACCCTGATCGACCAGCGTGACGTTACCCGGCGGCAAGCCAGCGACGGCGCTGGAAACCATATGCACGACGGCATTAATTTGCCCTTCATCGAGCGCACGGCCAGGTTCAAGGCTAAGGGTAACGGAGGCGGAAGGGGATTTTTGCTCACGAACAAACAGGGACGGTTTTGGCATCGCGAGGTGAACGCGGGCGTTTTTTACCGGGCCAAGTGTTTCAATGGTGCGGGCCAGTTCGCCTTCCAGCGCTCGCTGGTAGTTCACCTGCTCGCTAAACTGACTGATACCAAACTTTTCCTGATCCAGAAGCTCGAAGCCGACGGCGCCGCCCTTAGGCAGACCCTGCTGAGCCAGGCGCAGACGCAGGTCGTACACGTTGTCCGCCGGGACCATGATGGCGCTACCGTTATCTGAGAAACGGTAGGGGATATTCATTTGCTGAAGCTGGGTCACAATCGCGCCCCCGTCCTGATCGGCGAGGTTGCTGTAAAGCACGCGGTAATCAGGCGCTTTTGCCCAAAGCACCAGGGCCACCAGCACGGCAACGGCGGCGGCTCCGCCCATCATCAGCGGAATTCTTGGATTTGCACGAAGGCGATTCAACCACTCAAGAGTCTTGTTTTGCGGCGTTTGTGCCTGAGCAGCAGTGGTCATTCCACACCTCGCGGCTTAGCGTTGACAAAATTTTTAGAGTAATGAGTGAACAAGACTGACTCCCGGGTCGACAAACACGACAAAAGTTCCATATGGATGGCAGTGTCATTATTTTCGTTTCGGGAAATTTCGATGGCTGAATTAGCTCTATTTTTTACGTCTATTTAACGCCTTTATCCTATTGACAAGATGATAATCTTCACCGGCTTAATACAAATGGGGCGTAAACATGGCTATTCAGGGTATCGAAGGCGTACTGCAACAACTTCAGGCCACCGCGCTGTCGGCGACCAATCCCGCGGCATCGGCTGCTGCGCCAACGGTCAGTTTTGCCGGCGAGCTGCAGGCCGCTTTAGGACGGATAAGCGAGACCTCTAACACCGCACGTGTCCAGTCGGAGAAATTTGCTCTCGGCACGCCGGGCGTCGCGCTGAACGATGTCATGGTGGATCTGCAGAAATCTTCCGTTTCGCTGGCGATGGGGATTCAGGTACGTAACAAGCTGGTTGCGGCCTACCAGGAAGTCATGAACATGCAGGTGTAGTTGTTACTGCGCGGTTTTAGTGGGTAAAAGGTCTGCTACAGACCTTTTATTTGCATATTACAAGCACTGTTAATAATCATTCTTATTTCAATTCTGTATTATTCCGCACGCTATACCTTTTTATAATATTCAATTAACAACTGAATGTTTCATATGAAATACACTAGGAATTTTCTTGTTTCATGGCGGGTGAATGCTAAATGGCATGACGCAGATCAATCTTTTTCACCGCCTGACATTGCATATTCAGCGACGGAATTATCACACTAAATTATTATTCTCATTTTATACTGTGTGAGAGGTCATCAGACCTGTGCCGCATTATAAAAAGTGGACGCCAGATCCTGGCATATTATTAATTGAAAAATGACAGCGTGACGACTGAACGTCCTGCTGGGTTGCCGGGTGCGCGTCTCCTGGGGTGAGATAAAGTTGAAGGGAATATAACAGCGGATAACGGTTATTTAGTTTCTGGCGAAACCATTAAAGGCATAACGTATTAAATAAGAATGAGCGAGGGTGGTTAATAAGTTGAGGTGTGAGTTAACCGGTTGCAGCCGGTTAACTCACGATTTGATCTGATTTTACTAAATCTTCACAAGCGGATATAGAGTAGGTTTTTAATATGGAAAAGGCAATGCTGGTTTTAATTGTTGGTACCGGAGTGATAATACATATTGCGGGCCCGGTCTATGCGGCTAATTTAGACCACGACACGATTCACAACGCGTGGGTTAATGGTGCGGTAAGGGCAAATACCGAAGCGAGTAATGCGGCGTCGTAGGCGACTCACCAGGCGATGGCTGAGCATACCGCCGGGCAGGCTGCTAATGCGTCTCTGCAGGGGTAAAGCTTGGTGTATTCAAGGCCCTTTATGGGTTTTTTCTTTCTCCGGGGTAGCGATGCGCTTTTATCTCATCTTTTTGCTTGCTGCGTTCAGCATCATGGGGCTTTGTGTCGTGCTGATGCTGATTATTTCGCGCATCTATGAGACTTATCTCCCAGTTTGTTGAGCAAAGTATCATTTTTACCAGCAATATCAGTGTGGTATCTGCATTCATTTGACGTCTAAAGTCATTTAACTGCACTATCAGGACGATACCTTCAAGACACCGGAAGGGATTTCCGGTCTAAATGGGAGCGCCCTGTCAGCCTATGACCCCGCAACAAAAGTTAGAAGAGCATTACGAGACATTAACCCCTGAACTGCAGCGGGCCGCAGAGTTGATTCTGCAAAACGACAAAGATCTGGTTGCGCTGTCGATGCGGGCTTTTGCCACACGCATTGGCGTCAAACCCGCCACGCTGCTGCGCCTGGCACAACGTTTGGGCTATGTCGGCTGGGGTGAGCTCAAAACGGCTTTTATTCAGGAGCTTGGCCTGAGCCACGAAACGCATCAGGCAAGGGCCGAAAAGCTGGTGGATAAAGGCAGCACGGCGTCACTCTATCAGGAAGTGTTTGACGCCCACGCGGTGAATCTTTCCCACACTGAGGCCGAAAATCCTGAGGCGATGGAGAAGGCGGTTGACGTGTTGGACGCCGCAGAACACGTCTATGTTTGCGGCTTTCGCGCCAGCTATTCCGTGGCCTACACGCTGTTCTACATCTACCGTCTGTTTAATAAGCACGTGTCGCTTATCGACGGGCAGGCGAGTAATTATGAAATCTTTACCCGCGAGCTGACGCCAAAAGATGTCGTGCTGATGATTGGTTTTGCGCCGTATTCGCGCGAGTCGCTTGATGTGCTGGGTGCCGCCAGGCAGGCGGGAAGTAAAATTGTCGCGCTGACCGACTCTCCGCTTTCCCCGCTGGCGGAACATGCCGCTAGCACGCTTTATTTCTCCGCGCACAGCCCGTCATTTTTCCCTTCCGTGGTGTCGGCGATGGGCATTGCCGAATGTTTACTGGCGATGCTGGTGGCTAAACACGGGGACAGGGCGGTACAGAAAATTGCCAGTGCGGAACGCTTCCTGCTGGATTCCGGGGCATGGGTAAAACCAGTTCGTTAGTCACAGGGGCAAGAATCTGCCCCTTTTATGCTTAACGTTGAATAAGATAGCGAATGGTGGGGCCATCCTGCTGAATATCCAGCACCGTGTAGCCGTGGTTTTTGGCGTCGAGAGGAATGTTGTTGATGGACTGCGGGCAGTCGCTCACCACTTCCAGGATCTCGCCTTTTTTCAGCTGAGGCATTGCCTCTAGCGTGGCAACCGCCGGGTAAGGGCAGGGCTCACCCACCATGTCCAGGCGGTAATCGGGGACGATATTCTGACTCATGCGGTTTCTCCAGTTGTGGCGCCAATTGCCTGGTTTTTACGGCGGAAGAAGCGTTTTTCCCAGCCGACAATCAGCAGATAAGCGGCGAGCAGCATCAGGTAAGTCACCAGCAGCCCGCCCAGCGGCCCAAAGGTGTTCAGCAGGTTGACCTTGTCCCAGCTGGTGGCCAGCGCGGGGGAGATGTCATCCCAGAACCAGGCCAGCAGCGTAGAGCCGATGACGTTGCCCAGGCCCACCCACCAGTAATGTACCTGGCCTTCAACCGCGCGATACATCCAGCCGGTTTCACAGCCTCCGGCCAGCACGATGCCAAAGCCAAACAGCAGCCCGCCAATAACCGCGTTCGGCCCTGCCCACATAATTTTGGCTTCCACGCCAAGCTGTACATAGCTGAAGATGCCAATCGCGCTGGCCGCCATCCCCAAAATAATGGCTTTCGCCATGTGGGTGCGACCGGTGATCCACATGTCGCGGAAGGCCGAGGTGAAGCAGATCTGCGCGCGTTCGATAAGCAGGCCAAAGCCGACGCCAAACAGCATCGCCAGCCCCAGTTTCGGCTGGTTTATGGCGGTCAAACCGCCCCAGCCCAGCATGCCGATAAACACCAGCATCCCCATGCGGAAGCGGCGCTTAGCGCGGTCTGGCTGCTGTGTCAGCGGTGAGGCTGCGGAGACTTTTTGCAGTTTGACCGGAATGCGGAACATAGGCAGCAGCGTGAAACGCGCGCCAAACCAGCAGCCGATGGCGGTAGCCAGGGCGAAAAACCAGGCGTGCAGCGAAAACTGTGGGATACCGGTAAAAAATGCGGCAAGGTTGCAGCCCATTGCCAGCCTCGCGCCGAAGCCGGCAATGATCCCGCCGAGTACCGCCTGAATAATGCGGATGCGGTGCTGGGGCAGGCGTAGCTTAACGTTGTTGGCCCACAGCGCCGCCGCGAAGCAGCCGCCAAACATACCGATGATCATCATGCCGTCGATGCGGGTCAGCGGGCTACCGTCGAGGTGAATCAGCTTGTAGTAACCCCATTCTTCGGCGTGAATGCCCATCAGCTGCAGGAGCTGGCCGCCCCAGCGGGTGAATTCGCCGGTCACGGCCCAGAAGGTGCCGGTGATACCAAAGTAATAGGTGGAGAGGATCCCGGCCGCAATCACGGCGGGCATCGGTTTCCAGAAGGTGATCAGATATTGTTGCTTAAAGGTGTGCCAGGTCATTGTTTCCGCCTCTGAACTCAGAAGAACGTGCCGCGACGGGCGTAAGAGGGCGCGATCATACGCCTATCTTTTTGGCTTAACAGGCTGAAAAGACGAAAAATCAATTTGGATCAATTTTTATGCCTCAGGAGGAAGTACTGGCAGGCCCAGGGCTTTAATGCCAAAATTATTTTTTCTCCGCAGTCAGGATAGACGATGAAGAAGCTTTTAGTATTGGCGGCGCTGGTGGCACTGAGCGGTTGCGTCGAAGTTAGAGATTATGGGCAGGTAGTGCGTACCGAAGCGCCAGCGGGCATGGCTGGCTACTGGCAGTCCAGCGGGCCACAGAGCGAGCTGGTTAGCCCGGAGGCGATTGCCTCGCTGGTGGTTACGCCTGCAGGCGATACTCTTGATTGCCGCCAGTGGCAGCGGGTGATTGCGGTGCCGGGTAAGCTGACGCATTTATCTGGCGATCTGCGCAACGTCACCGTCAAGCGTGAGATTTATGCCATCGAGCTTAACGGCGAGACGCTGGAATATGCGGGGATGACGTTGAAGCGTGTTGATCGTTTGACGACCGAGTGCGCGGATTACCTGGCGAAAAATCCTTTAGATAGCAAACTGTCGAAATAATAATTCCCCTCACCCTAACCCTCTCCCCAAAGGGGAGAGGGGATTTTATTGTGCAAATGTTTGGTTATGATTTCATTCGCTCACTGTTTTGGGCTGTCTTGTCGATATTAATACCAAGGCTTTTGCAGGATCGGCGACAGTTCCGTTCACTTCCAAACAAGTTTCATATGCTGCCATTGCACTGGTGAACGTGTCC
>NZ_BCTL01000077.1 GCF_001571265.1 Cedecea neteri NBRC 105707 = ATCC 33855
AGCGACGGTGGCTCCCCTAAGACGTTCACCGGTTCGGGAGCTACAGATAAAACAGGCTGGAAGTGAACGGAAAATCCGCCAGCCCGCATAAGTGCGGATATCTGTAACTAAAAGACGCAGAGAATATAAACGAACCATCCGGCGGGAGGCATCACCACGATTAAGAATTTTCCTTAAGCTAAATCAAACCCCGCTGGCAAAGCTGATTTATGCCCCACTGGCTTTGATTTGAAACAAAATTTAACGCTTATAGCGGTTCACCTAATGCGTTAGTGTGATAAAAATCACATTCAGGCGGCAGTGGAACTGTCGTCGACACCCGTTTTAGTTCCAGTTGAAAGAAAGTTAGGTCGAACGTTATGGATGCGAAACCAACTCGCAGCCCCGGTGGAAAAATTGCGCTGTGGCTGTTTTATGCTTTTTGTTTGTACATCGTTTGGGCGATGGTGCGTTACTTTTGGGTCGTTAGTGGGGTAACCAGCGGCGATTTAGGCACCTTCAGCGGTAAACTCCTCGGGGCGCTGATGGGGTTACTGGTGCTCGGGTCCGTGGCGGCAGTGCTGGGCTGGGTAGCCTGGTACACAAGGCCGCGTGCTTATCCCGTTCGCGCCAGGGAAAATAGACTGCGTTGAATCCAGATTGTCCGATGAGCCACCAGCCTTTGCGTGGCTCAGGATGTATACCTTCCAGCTTTAAAACTTTCCGCTGAACCCATCCTATTTATCTCATGCTTTTTCCCGGCATCATTTAATTTTCCCTGTACACTTCAATGCTATTTATTCCTTATTAAAAAGAGGGTTTTTTAGTATTTATATAACTGTGCGTAAAGTCACGTTTGTTATTTTTCTAACTGTCTACACTGCGGGGAGATTTATGGGGGAAACTATGCACGTTTATATTGTTCGAATCATAACGCTTTATCGCTTTATGCTGCTGATGTTCGGCAGCAGGGCGCGCGTCTGGTTGAATAATAGCTGCTGGTTTAATAGCGTGAGCGAACTGGAAAAAGACGACTCCGTTTATTCTGATTCGCTGGATAACGTCTGTGTCGTAAATTGGTCCCGGCTCTGGTGTAGCGCAGAGGATCTCTATCATTCGCTTCGGCATCCGCATTTCCCATTATTAAAAGCGAGGCATAGCGTTGTACGTCCGCGCCGTCTGGCCGTTCGCAAACGCTATGAACTTTCTTTCCTGTGCCGTATTTCCAGCCTGCATCAGCTGATGATGTGTCTTCATGCCGGCGGTGACGCCGGAGACGCCACGATGCTGGCCCCTGTTCGTCCCCAAAGCACAATGCGCTTTTCAGCCATTGTGCTTTTTTTATTGCCACTCTTCAGCCAGATAAGGAGTTGTTATGTATATCGTTTGTGTTGCAGCTTGTCCTACGGGCGTCGCCCATACCTACATGGCTGCGGAAGCCCTGGCCCTGGTGGGTCAGCAGCGTGGGCATGAAGTGAAAGTCGAAACACAGGGCAGTATGGGCGTCGAAAACGAAATCACCGCCGACGATCTTGCCCGGGCCGACGCGGTGATTCTCGCGACGGATGTGGCGATAACCGGCAAAGAGCGTTTTGACGGCATGATGAAACTAGAGTGCAGCGTGGCCGACCCGATAAAGTTTGGCGAGGCCGTGTTTGAGGCGATAGAGGCGGAGATAGCAAATGGCTAAATTCAAGGCAGAGGCGGGGATGTCGACCGGCAAAGAGGTCAAAAATGCCATTATGACCGGGGTGTCATGGATGCTGCCGTTTGTCATTGCCGGGGCGGTGATCATGGGTATTGCGCGCATCGGCGCTTCGCTCTACGGCATTGATAATATCTGGGATGCCAGCCACGCTCAGGCGGCGAGCATTATTGTGCAGATGCTGCATAAATTCGACGGATTTGGCGGCCTGGCGTTGTCGCTGATGCTGCCGGTGGTCGCCGGGTACATCAGCTTTGCCATTGCCAACAAGCCGGGGCTGGCGCCGGGAATGGTTGGCGGGCTGCTGGCCAGCAGCCTGGGAACCGGTTTTCTTGGGGCGCTCGCCGCCGGTTTTGTTGCGGGCTACATCGTGCGGGCGCTGGCAACCTGGATCAAACTGCCTGCTGCGCTGGCCTCGGCTGGCCCCATTTTTATCCTGCCGGTGGGTGGCACGCTGCTGACCTGCATGGTGATGGCGTTTATTATCGGCGGCCCGCTGGCGGCGCTGAATCACGGGATGGAAGCCTGGCTGCTGGCGATGTCCGGGACGAACAAAATCATTCTGGCGGCCGTCGTGGGCGGGATGGTGGGCTTTGACCTGGGGGGCCCGGTGAACAAGGCGGCGGTGACCACCGCGATGGCGCTGCTGGCCTCCGGGATTTACGACCCCAACACCGCCGCGCAGGTGGCGATTATCGTCCCGCCGATTGGCCTCGGGGTTGCAACGCTCATTTGGGCTAAACGCTTCCCGGCTTCGCTGCGAGAGGCGGGCAAGGCTTCGACGCTGATGGGCCTGATTGGCGTATCTGAAGGGGCAATACCTTTCGCGCTGGCAAACCCCAAAATTATCGTCATCAACGTGGTTGGCTCGGCCACCGGGGCCGCGCTGGCCGTCGGGCTGGGGGCGGTAAATCATGCGCCGATTTCGGGCTTTTACGGCTGGCTGGCGGTAGATAAATGGCCCATTTATGTGCTGTCTATTGCCGTCGGCGCGGGGATTATTGCCGTGGGTTCGTTATTAGTGTTTCGGGGTGAAACTGTCGTTGAAAATAAACCTTCAGCTGCCGTGCCTAAATTTAAAGTAGGGCGCTAGCCGCCCGGTTAATTTATTTCAGGCTGTATGGGCTGTGCTTTTACGGTGTTTCATACCGGGGATAGCTACGCCTTAAATGTGCCTCATCAGCCGCTAATAAGGTGACATTATGAAGACTGTGCATTTAATTCAGCACACACACTGGGACAGAGAGTGGTATTTCACCGAGAATGACTCAAAAGTCGTGCTCTATTATTTCATGCTGGATTTAATCACCCGGCTGGAGCAGGACGAAGCGCTGGGTCCGTTTATTTTAGATGGCCAAACGGTAATGCTGGAGGATTTTTTACAGGTGGCGCCAGAGTACCGGTCGCGTCTGCAAAAATTGATTGCCGACGGGCGGGTACTGATTGGCCCGTGGTACACCCAAAGCGACTTCCTGGTGGTGGGCGCGGAGTCGATAACCCGCAATTTGCTGATTGGGCTGGCGGACTGCAAAGCCTGGGGGAGCTATATGCCGGTGGGCTATGTGCCAGACTCTTTCGGGCAAAGCGCGCAGTTGCCGATGTTTCTAAGCGAATTTGCCATCGACAGCGCGGTGCTCTGGCGCGGGTGGTGCGAGCATGATGTGCCGACCAGTGAATTTTGCTGGCAGGCGCAGGGTGGGCAACAGGTGTTCACCGCCGTGCTTCCCTGGGGCTACGGCTGCGCGAAGTGGCTGCCCACGGCATCGCAGGAGCTGGCTGAAAAATTACCGCCGATCCTGGAAAAACAGGGGCGTTTTTCCGCCACGAATCACCTTCTGCTCCCTAACGGCAACGATCAGTCCCCGTTCGAATTTGCGGTGCCTGGCGCGTTGGAAAAACTGAATGCCAGCCAGAGTGAGTACCATTTCAGGCGTAGCAGCTTTAGCGATTTCTTCGCCGCCCTGCGGGCAGAAGAGCGCGATCTGCCTGTTTTGCGCGGCGAGCTGCTCAGCCCTAAATACATGCGCATTCATCGCGGCATTTTCTCTACCCGAATGGATATTAAGCAGCTCAATGCCTCGCTGGAACAGTTTGTCAGCCAGACGCTGGAGCCCTTGTTGGTGCTCAGCTGGCGGCTCGGGCTGCCTTATCCGCAGCAGGCGGTGGAGTGCATCTGGCGGGAAGCGATGCAATCTCACGCCCACGACAGCATCGGCGGCTGTAATTCAGACCGCGTTAACCAGATGGTGAAAGGGCGTTTGCAGTCCGGCAAAGAGAGCGCCGAACAGCTGTTTGACCTGAACATGAAAATGCTTGCGGAAGGCATTACCGCGAGCCAGCAGGGTAAAAAAATCGTGGTCTTTAACCCGCTACCCGCGCGGCGCGATGCGCAGGTGAGCCTCACGCTTTATACCCCGGAAGAGGACTTTCGCATCGTGGATGGCGAGGGCAATCCGTGCCGCTGGCAGCTGCTGCGTGAAGAGCCTCAGGACATGTCGCTGGTGGTGCAGGAGCTTTCCAACAGCACCACAACCACCTGGTATCGTAAATGCCATATTTTGCTGGAGGCGAAGGTGTTGCCAGCCTGTGGGTATCAAACCTTTTACTTACAGGAAGGGGAAGCCGCCGGGTTTGATAAACCGTCCGGGGAGATGGATTGCCTGGAAAATGCCTGGCTGCGGCTGGAGCATAAAGCCGGAGAGCTTACGCTGACCGATAAACGCACAGGCGAAGTCTACCCGCACATCCTGCGGCTGGTCGATGGCGAAGACGCGGGGGACAACTATAACTATTCGCCCCCGGCGGTTGACTGGAAGATTAACAGCGAAGGCTGCCTGCAGCAGGCCATGCTGACCCGCGGCGTGCTCCAGGACACCCTGCAGCTAACGCTGGACATGCCTGCCCCTGCTGATGCCGAGGCACGTCAGGCCAGGCGGCTTGATGCCCGGCTGGACGTGGTGATGACTATCTCCCTGCCGCATGAAAGCGCGTGGCTGGATGTCGCCGTTGAAGTTAACAACACGCTGCGTGACCACCGTTTGCAGATTGAACTGCCCACCGGCGTACATCAGGCGACCCATTTTGCCGATCAGCCTTTTGGCCTGATCGAGCGTGAAAATGTCCCTCGTGCGCTTGAGATCTGGCAGCAGGAAAACTGGACGGAAGCGCCCGCCTCGCTGTGGCCGATGCAGAGCCTGGTGATGATGCACCATGCGCGACGCGGCCTCGGCGTGGTGACCGCCGGGCTGCGGGAGTACGAAATTCCTGTCGGGCAGCCTGATACGCTGGCGATTACCTTGTTTCGCAGCGTGGGCTGGCTCGGACAGCCTGCGCTGGAATGGCGGCCTGGACGGGCTTCCGGCATGGTGCTGCCTGCTCCTGACTCGCAAATACCTGGCCGCCATGCGTTTCATTTTGCCGTCATGCCGATGGACAACGGGCAAAGCCCGGCGTTCTGGCAGGCGGTCGAACAATGGCGCACCCCGGCATCGGGCTACCTGGATTCTGGCTGGTCGCGTTTTCGCACTAATCCCCACGGGAAATCCTTCCCGCCGCACTTCAGCGTATTGAGTTGGGAAAGCCCCCTGCATTTCAGCACCCTGAAAAAAGCGCAAAACGAAGACGCATTGGTGCTCAGAGGTTGGAACCCTGGCCTGACGAAACTGGACAACCGCCCCCCAACGGCAAACGGGATACCGCAGCAGATCACGCTGGCGGAAAGACCTGCCACGCCAACGGACTCCGTCGCAGCAGGCACGCCGGTTTCCTGGCTAATTCGCTCATTTGAATAAGGCGCTATCAACATGCAGACATTGTTATTTCGTTGCCCGCTGGTGAACGGGCTTCACGCCAGGCCGGCCAGCGCGCTTGAGCGGCAGGCTTCACGCTTTATTTCCTCCGTGACGTTAGTGAACCAGACTAAATCACGCCAGGGGGATGCAAAGAGCGTCCTGGCTTTGGTGGGGACTGATGTTGCCGGTGGAGAGGAGTGCCAGTTACTGATAGAAGGCCCGGACGAGCAGGCGGCCCGGCAGGCGCTCGGCCATTTTATTGAGCATGAGTTCGCGCAGAGTGATTCGCCGCTGGCCGCTGCCGTTGAAGAAGAGCAACCGCTGCCGGTGTTTCTTTCCCGAAGTGCATCCCCTGTTTGGCAAGGGAAGGGCGTCAGTCCGGGGGCAGCGCTGGCAAAGGCCGTTTTTGTTGAGCAGACCGACCTTCACGCCCTGGCGCTGCGGCACGATGAGGAACCTTTTCCCCTGCAGCAACAGCGGCTGATCGTCGCCCTGCAGGCTGCGCGGCTGCGTTTACGGGGAGATATCAGCCAGCAAGCGGGCGAGGCGGCGCAGATTCTGGATGCGCAAAGCCAGTTGCTGGAAGATGAAACAGTTGAAGAATGCCTGCTGGACGAGCATGACGCTCGCAATACGCTGGCCGCGCTGGCGAAAGCGGTGGACATACTGCGGGAGCCTTTCCGGCAAAGCGACAGTGAATACTTACGCCAGCGGGAGCTGGATGTTTTTGACCTGGGGCTGCGGATTGCGGCCGAACTGACCGGTGACCTGCGGCTGGGGCTGCCGCAGTTGGATGAAGACGCGCTGGTGATTGCCGATGGCGTGCTGACGCCGGGCCAGCTGCTCATGCTGCGAAGGCCATTTCTGCGGGGGGTCGTGATGCCGACAGGCGGCGAAACGTCCCATACCGCAATACTCGCCCGGGCGTTTGCGACGCCGCTGTTGTGCCTGGCCTCAACGACGCCGCTCTTTGCCGCAGGAGCGGGGACGTACATGCTGGGCGCCGGACACGGGTTTGTGCTGGCGGCACCCGATAATGTGGCGTTGCGCTGGTATGAGCTGGAGTGCAAAAAGCTTGCTGCTGAACCAGCGGGTGAGGAGACGGACATGCTCAGCCCGGCGCTGGTGTTTCTGGATGAAAAGCTTCATGACAAGCAGGAGGTGATTAAACGGCTGACGGATAACCTTAACGTTCAGGGGCGGGCGCTTTCTGCGACGCTCGCCGAACAGGCTATCTGGCAGCGTGAAGCGGTCTTTACCACCGCGCTGGGCTTTTCCATCGCCATTCCGCACTGCAAGTCGGCCGCGATTTCCCGCAGCAGTATTTCCGTACTGCGGCTGGCGGACCCGCTGGACTGGGGAGACGGCGTGGCGGTGCGGCTGGTGATTATGCTGACGCTAAGCGAGCAGGCGCAGGCGCAGCATATGCGGATATTCTCAGTTTTAGCCCGGCGGCTGATGCATGAATCTTTCCGTGAAAAGCTGCTGACTGCGGCTACGGCGCAAAGCATGGTCAATGTGCTCCGCGAAGAGGTCATCATCGCGCCATAAATCTGGTGATGTTCAGGCGAGGGCTTTGATAAGAAAGGGACCGCGTATGCAGTCCCGGTTCACTGCGTCGGTGAAGCATAAGATGCCTGTGGCAAGCAGGCATCTTATGCTTTGCTCAGTGATTAATTATTCGGTATAGGCCTGAGCGACAAAGCTAAAAACGTATTCACCCGGGGTGACATTTTGTGTGATGTCTGCGCCATTAATGTTAAAGGTATAGTCTGATTTACCGGAAAACAGCAGGGCGGCGGCATCAGCAGATTTATTTGCTGCAGCGGGTAAATACGCCGTGTCGGCAGTAATACGGTTCTTATAGGCTTCATCCACGATACCAACGAGGCGGGTACCGTCTCTCTGTGCCTGTGCACTGTATACAGTACCATCGCTCTGGATAATGGTTTCATTGCCTCCGGCTAATGAAATTTTATTGTTAGCATCGGTAGAGCCAACTTCAAGTTGAAAGAAACGTTTCCCAATGAGTTCATCTGAGTTTTCTGGAAGCTTGAGGTCAATCCAGGTAGCATTCATATAGATTTGACTGTCTTGTTTAACGACCACATCTGCATGCGTAATCACAGGAGTGCCCTGAAATACAGGGGCAGCAAAAACATTAAAAGCAAATAAAAGACCCGAAGCAATTAGCGAGAATGAATTTTTATATGTCATAAGTATCACCTGAAATTAAATTTTAATAGGCCTTGCGAAGGTTATTCCGTATATGCCTGGGCAACAAAGCTGAAAGTGTATGTGCCAGGATGAATATAATCCTCAACGGAGTAGCTATCAGAGGTGGTAACATTGATTGCGTAAAGCTCTTCACCACTTAATAAAATCACGTTCGCATTGCCTACCATACTTGCCCCCGTAGGGAAATAATCACTATTATTTGTCAGCATGCTTTTGTATTCATCTGGAATAAGACCACCGATTCGGCGATTTGCTGGACCTGCATTGCTGAGTATTTCGCCTGTCGATCGTATCGAACTACCCTTATTGGTGGAGTACTCATTGATCGCCCCTAGTGCGATTTTTGTTTCTGGAGTTGCACTTATATTTAGAGTAAATAATAGTTGATTAGGTCCAATGTTTCCTTCCGAAGTGAGCGTGTTTGAGGCATTTACGGATAGCGTACTTGTTTTCACCACTGCCGGTTTAACGTCAAGGGAAAACACATCGTCGTCAATCCAGGTCGGTGCAGCCAGTGCCGTGCTGGCAGAAAAAATACCTGTTGCCGCAAAACAGGCGAAGAGTAATTTCTTTTTCATATTCTAAGTTCCCTATAGATACAAGATTATTGAGGATTATTGAGGTAATCCTTACGGATAGACGGATAGCAAAATCCACCCAAAGCAAAGCTTACTATCTATCGCGGCGGTATAATCCTGGATATGACGGCGATTTTCCTTCTATAAGTGTTTAATTAAGTTCTGGTTAAGACTTTTATGGGTGTTAATTTATCTTTAATTGGGGGGTGGTGTTGATCGGGGTCATATCAATGCGTGTTAAGGGGTGAGTGGTTTTTGCGTGATGATTCGGGCTGGGTAGCAACTGGCGAATTTACTATTACAGAATTCATTAACGCCTCGACGTAATTAATTTCAGTGAAAGAAATACTTGGACTATAATATTCCGCCATAGTGGAAATGTTCACGATTGCGAAAATAAAACGTTATTGAACGGCTTTTTTAGGGGAAGGCAAAAGCGCTGCGGGGCATCGGCGAATCTGTTTCACGAGGAAGTCATTTTATTGTCATAAATCTGGTTATACTCAGACTGGCGCTTTTCACGAGAACGGGAGTACGTGTATGCCGATTGCCCGCTGGCAGCAGCAGTTTGAGCAGTATTTGATAGAGAACTGGGCGCAGGACGACAAAGCCCATGACGTGGCGCATTTTCGCCGCGTATGGAAAACCGCCCAGCATATTATGGAAGGGACGGAGGCAGACAGGCTTGTGGTGCTGACCGCCTGTTATTTCCATGACATTGTGAACCTGCCTAAGAATCACCCTGAGCGCCACCTGGCCTCAACGCAGGCCGCGCAGGAAACGCTGCGCATTCTGGAAACGCATTTCCCTGACTTTCCCCGCGAGCTTTATGACAATGTTGCCCATGCGGTGCGTGCCCACAGCTTTAGCGCCGCTATAGCGCCACAGACGCTGGAAGCCAAAGTGGTACAGGATGCGGACAGGCTGGAATCGCTGGGAGCGATAGGCCTGGCGCGCGTGTTTTATGTCTCCGGCGCGCTGGGGCGCTCGCTGTTTGATAGCGACGATCCGTTGGCCGAGCACCGTGAGCTGGACGATACTCAGTACTCGGTGGATCATTTCCAGAAAAAGCTTCTGCGCCTGCCTGACACAATGCAAACCGAAGCCGGGCGCGCGCTGGCGCACCACAATGCAGATTTCCTCGTCGGCTATATGGCGAAGCTGTGCGCCGAGCTGAAAGGCGATTACCTGCAGGTAGACGAGCAGGTCCTGCAGCGTTTTAAATCACAGGCTTAATCTTCCCGGCCCGCGCGTCTGCGGGCTGTTTCCGTTCTCTCTGGGTCAAATCAGTGATACAGTTTCACTCCCTTTTCCCATCTTTGGTTCACGATGAACGATCTTGACGCGATAGCAGAACACCTCTCCCTTCAGGCACAGCGCCACAAACAAACTCAGCAAGAAGAAGATCACGCCCTGGTCAGCCGCTTACTGGAAATCTACGATCAAAAAACCGTCGCCCTGCGCCTGCGACAGGTGGGAGGTGACTGGACGCGCGAATCCCTGAACCGCTGGTATAACGGCAAGTCTGCACCACGGGGCTTAACCGAGGTGGAAGTGCAGATGCTGCATAGCATGCTGCCGTCGCCGCCGGCGCATCATGGCCGCTATGCTTTTCGCTTTATCGACCTGTTCGCGGGTATCGGCGGCATTCGCAGCGGCTTTGAGGCGATTGGTGGGCAGTGCGTGTTTACCAGCGAATGGAACAAACATGCGGTGAAAACCTACAAGGCAAACTGGTACTGCGACCCGGCTCAGCACCAGTTTAATGAAGATATTCGCGACGTGACGCTCAGCAACCGTGGCGACGTAACGGACGAGCAGGCGACGAAACACATTCAGGCCACGCTGCCCGACCACGATGTGCTGCTGGCCGGTTTCCCCTGCCAGCCGTTTTCCCTGGCGGGCGTGTCAAAGAAAAATGCGCTTGGGCGCGCGCACGGTTTTGCCTGTGAAACTCAGGGCACGCTGTTCTTCGACGTGGCGCGGATCATTGCCGCCAAACGCCCGCCGATTTTTGTGCTGGAGAACGTGAAAAATCTCAAGAGCCACGATAAAGGCAACACGTTCCGCATCATCATGCAAACGCTGGACGAACTGGGTTATGACGTGGCTGATGCCGCCGTCACCGGGCGCGATGACCCGAAAATTGTCGACGGCAAAAACTTCCTGCCGCAGCACCGCGAGCGCATCGTGCTGATCGGCACGCGCCGTGACCTGAACCTGGACTCGGCGGTGACGCTAACAAGGCTCAGCGATTTCTATCCGGCTCGCCGCCCGACGTTTGGCGAACTGCTGGATGATGAGGTCGAGGCGAAATATGTTCTGACCCCGACGCTGTGGAAGTACCTTTATAACTACGCGAAGAAGCACCAGGCTAAAGGGAACGGCTTTGGCTTCGGGCTGGTTGACCCGAAGAACCCGGCCAGCGTGGCAAGAACGCTATCTGCCCGTTATTTCAAAGATGGCGCGGAGATTCTGGTCGATCGCGGCTGGGACAAAGCGCTGGGTGAGGCTGATTTTAGCCATCCTGATAACCAACTGAACAGGCCGCGCCGCTTGACCCCGCGTGAATGCGCCAGGCTGATGGGCTTTGAATCACCGAAGGGGAAAGCGTTCCGCATTCCCGTGTCCGATACTCAGGCTTACCGCCAGTTTGGTAACTCCGTTGTCGTTCCCGCGTTTGCCGCCGTGGCTAAACTGCTGGAGCCGGTCATCAAGCAAGCGGTGAAAAAGCGCTAAGCGGAGGAAGAAATGGCGGATGTACACAGCAAGGCGATACGCAGTAAAAACATGCGAGCAATTGCCACGCGCGACACCGCCATTGAAAAACGCCTTGCCGGGCTGCTTGTAGAATGCGGGTTTAGCTTTCGCGTTCAGGACGCAACCCTGCCCGGCAGGCCGGACTTTGTGGTGGATGAATACCGCTGCGTTATCTTCACCCACGGCTGTTTCTGGCATCACCACGACTGCCACCTGTTTAAAGTCCCGGCCACGCGCACCGACTTCTGGCTGGATAAAATTGGCCGCAATGTGGCAAGAGATAAACGCGATGCCGGGCTTCTGCTCGCTCAGGGCTGGCGGGTACTGGTGGTCTGGGAATGTGCGCTGCGTGGCCGCGAGAAAATGAGCGACCTGGCGCTGTGTGAACGTTTAGAAGAGTGGATTTGCAGCGGCGGGCATAGCGCAGAAATTAACGTGACCGGGATTCATCAGCAAAACGACAACGGCCAGCAGACGCTGGCCGCGGAATAGCTATTTTTCCACTTCACAAGGCTCAATAACCGGTTTGGCCGGGAACAGGTATTTACCCAGCGTGACCAGCACCACGGCGAAAATAATGATCCCCAGCGCCAGCCATTCAACCGTCGAAAGGTTTTCCCCCGCAAAGGTGGTGCCCAGCAGCACGGCCACAACCGGGTTCACGTAGGCATAGCTGGTGGCCACCGCCGGGGACACATTGCGGATCAGGTACATATAGGCGCTGATGGAAATCATTGAGCCAAAAAGCGCGAGGTAGCCCAGAGCCAGCCAGCCTGAAGTGTCCGGCATCGTTGTCAGCCGCTCGCCGGTGAGCGCCGCGAGGCTGAGCGCCACAATCCCGGCTGCCAGCATTTCCACCGCGCCGGCCATCATGCCTTCGGGGAGTTCGATGCGTGACCCGTAAACCGACCCAAACGCCCAGCTCAGGGAACCAATCAGAATTAAGATAGCGCCGGAGGGGTTGCCGCTGAGATTGCCGCCGCTGTTCAGCAGCACAATACCCGCGAGGCCAATGGCAATGCCGAGCCACTCCAGCTTGCGCGTTTTAATGCCAAACAGGCGGCTAAAGCAGAGGGTAAACAGCGGCACGGTGGCGACCATCACGGCGGCAATGCCGGAAGGCACATGCTGGTGCTCGGCAACCGTTACGCAGCCGTTGCCTACGGCCAACAGAAGCACGCCGATGAGGGCGGCGTTGAGCGTCGGGCGCAGTTTTGGCAGCCTGTGGCCGCGAAGCAGCAGGATGCCCATCAGCAGCGTGCCAGCAAGCATAAAGCGCGTACCCGCGAGGATGAACGGCGGCCAGGTTTTCACCCCGATAGCCAGCGCCAAATAGGTTGATCCCCAGATAATGTACAACGCAAACAGTGCCGCTATCAGCGGCACTAATTGACCAGAACGAGCTCGCATAATCCCTCACCAGACACCAATTTCAGGCCGACAGTTAACGCCAAAAGGCGGCGGATAGCGAGCATTATACTTGTTGATGTAATGTTAATTTTTATTGACAAGGACGGCGATTTTTCGCGGAGCGCTTTTTGCTTCATACTCTTGGATAACGACATCAATAAGGACAGATATTTTGGCTGGAAGTAGCTTACTCACATTGCTCGACGACATCGCCACGCTGCTGGACGACATTTCCGTTATGGGCAAACTCGCGGCAAAAAAAACGGCAGGCGTACTGGGCGATGACCTTTCGCTGAATGCTCAGCAGGTTTCTGGCCTGAGGGCGAATCGGGAACTGCCCGTCGTCTGGAGCGTGGCAAAAGGCTCGTTTCTCAATAAGCTGATTCTGGTGCCGCTGGCGCTGGTTATCAGCGCGTTTGCGCCCTGGGCAATCACACCGCTGCTGATGGTGGGCGGGGCGTTTTTATGTTTTGAAGGCGTAGAAAAAGTGCTGCACAGCCTGCAGGCGAGAAAGCACAAAGAAAGCGCGGAGGAAAAACAGGCGAGGCTGGAATCTATAGCTGCCCAGGATCCGATGGCCTTTGAAAAAGATAAGGTAAAAGGGGCGGTGCGTACCGACTTTATTCTTTCGGCGGAAATCGTCGCCATTACGCTTGGCATTGTGGCCGAAGCGCCGCTGCTGAATCAGGTGCTTATCCTGGCAGGTATCGCGATTCTGGTGACGATTGGTGTGTACGGGCTGGTCGGGATGATCGTGAAAATTGACGATCTCGGATACTGGCTGGCGGATAAACGTGCGGCGCTGGCTCAGGCCGTGGGAAAAGGGCTGCTTATTGTTGCTCCCTGGCTAATGAAGATCCTCACGTTTGTCGGGACGCTGGCGATGTTCCTCGTTGGTGGCGGGATTCTGGTGCACGGCGTGCCGGTGCTGCATCACGGCATTGAGCAATGGGCGGGCCAGTTTGGCGGCGTCGTAGAGCTTGTTGGCCCCACGCTTGCCAATCTGGTGCTTGGCTTTATCGCAGGCGGTATTGTGCTGCTGGTGGTGAACGGCATAAACCACCTCCGCGGCGGCGCTTCGCACTAAGTTCGAGAAGAAAAATATCGCTTTAGTCAGGAAAAAACGCTGACCCCTGGCTATACCTTTAGAGGTTTTCACCCCTAACGCCGGAGGCGGCAATGGTCTATGTGGTCAGCGATGAAGTCCGGCGTAAAAACGGTGGTCCTCGCATGATTGTCACGGGTTATTCCAGTGGCATGGTGGAGTGCCGGTGGTACGACGGTTATGGCGTAAAGCGCGAGGCGTTCCGTGAGGACGACCTGGCGCCAGTTGAAACCAGGGAGCATCACCAGGCGTGAAGCCTCTGGTTCTCTCACTGAACCCGGCATTGCCGGGTTTTTTTATGCCGCCGCAGCGTGGGCTATCTTCGACAAAGCGCTTCCGCGATGGCAAAATCTGCCATGACTTCATTCTTCTGGCATTTCCGGGAGGAGTTGATAACCGCGGCCCGGGTCGCCCGCCAGGGAGAATCCCCCTTGATCGGTAATGCATTTGAGCGGTTTTTAAGCCGTTATAAACGACCGCAGCGGGTGGTAAACCTCTGTTTTATCGTCGTGTTTCTTTGCTCAACTCTGCTCACCTGGCGTGAGGTAGCGGTGCTGGAATCCGCCTATATTTCTAATCAGCGTAACAGCCTGGATAACGTCGCTACCGCGCTGGACCGGCAGCTGCAGCACAGCATTGATAACCTGCTGTTTTACCGCAACACCATGCACTATGCGCTGCAGTCGCCCATTTCCACCGATATTTCTCGTAAAACGCTGACTGATTTCGCCGTCCAGCGGACTCAACCCTACTGGCAGCTGAAGCTGGATCTTAATCGTGGGATGCCGATTAGCGGTGTTTCCGACGAATTTGTCGCCCATAACAGCCTGCTTAGCCGCGATGAAAACTGGCTTTATCCTGAGCTGGGGGCGGCGCTGGAGTTCAGCTACATCATGCAGCTTGCCGACGCTAAACGGGACCTTCAGCGGCGGGTATTTTACGCCTCAAGAGCGGGCTTTTTCCTTTCCAGCACGCCACCGGAAAACGACCCGGCGGTTGTTTCGCTCTACCATCGTTTGATTGCCCAGCCCTATTTTGTCGCCCAGTCACCGGCAAATAACCCCGGCCGCGGCCTCCAGTGGACCCACACCTTTAATCCCGGCAGCCACAGCGGGCAGATAATCACCGCGTCGGTGCCGCTGGATCTGAATAACCGCTGGTATGGCGTGCTGGCGATGGATTTTCCCATCAACGCCATGCATGAATTCCTTCAGGCGCTTTCTCACGATCGATATGAAGGCACGGTTATGCTGTTTGACAGACAGTTTTCGCTGATTGCTACGGCGGCTGACCGCGTGTCGCCCGCGCCGGTGTTTAACGCAAAGCAGCAGGCCGAGATTGCCCGCTCGATGGAAAGCGGAGAAGAGGGTGAGCTGCGAATGGATACCCGCTTCGTGACGTGGGCGAAGCTGATGAACTTTGACGGCGTGCTGATCAAAGTGCACACTCTGGATGAAGGCGTGCAGGGGGAGTTTGGCCGGATCAGCATTGTGCTGACGGTGCTCTGGCTGCTCTTTACGCTGATGTTGTTCATCTCCTGGCGCGTTATCCGACGGCTGGTCAACAATATGCTGACGCTGCAGCAGACATTAAGCTGGCGTGCAAATTACGATACCCTGACCCGGCTCTACAATCGTGGCGCCTTCTTCGATATCGCCCACGGTATGGCACAGACCTGCCAGCGCGAAGAAAAACCTTTCTCCGTTATCCAGCTGGATCTCGATTTCTTCAAAGGCATTAACGATCGCTACGGGCATCATGTGGGCGATAAAGTGCTGTCTCATGCGGCGGCGCTGCTTGCTTCCTCTCTCCGGGAAGAGGATGTTGCCGGGCGAGTGGGGGGGGAAGAGTTTTGCGTGCTGCTGCCGGGCACCAGGCTTCCAGAGGCGGCGGCTGTTGCCGAACGAATTCGGCACCGCATCAATACCAAAACGCTGCTTTTACAGGCCGGACAGACCCTCAAAATCAGCGCTTCGTTTGGGGTTAGCTGCGCACATGAGCGGCACGATTATGATTTTGAGCATCTGCAGTCGATTGCCGACCGTCGGTTGTACAAGGCGAAGCAGAACGGCCGCAACCAGGTTTGTACGCAGGACTGATGTTCCCGACGTGAGTGGCCGCTATATCATATAAGCATTGCTGATGTTTTATTCGTTTATATAAGAGGGGCGTTCGCTGAAGCAAGCGTAATGTTTTTGCCACATAGCGGGTGAGACAAATGAGCATTTATTTTTCATACATCCTGGCGTGGT
The DNA here is from genome assembly GCF_001571265.1 of Cedecea neteri NBRC 105707 = ATCC 33855. GTDB lineage: Bacteria > Pseudomonadota > Gammaproteobacteria > Enterobacterales > Enterobacteriaceae > Cedecea > Cedecea neteri. Next base: position 15,819 of record NZ_BCTL01000077.1, read on the forward strand.
AAGTGAAATTTGGTTATTCAGTTTAGGATAAATCTTAATTTTTTCAGTGCTCAAAGGGCCGTTTGAGGCGGGCGTCAGGTTTAAAAAAATGCGTTAACAAGGGATTGGAATCAAATTCGCTGCGTGAATATGTGCGGCGACAGGCATTCTTGAAAAGAATATATCCTTGTATTCAATAAAATTTAAGGTAATGTGGTCAACACATCAGATTTCCTGATGTAACGAATTTCAAGTGCTTCTTGCTTCAGCAAGTTTTCATCCCGGCTCCCCGGCCGGGATGCTTTTCTTAGCGGTTAATTTCATTCACGCTAAAATCCCGAATATCCAGTTCAAAAGCATCCGCCAGTTCCTTATAGCTATGCCAGTCTCGCCCATCCACGCTGACTCGCTGCGGATGTTCATCGCTGTTGGCGTGGCGGATATCGCTTTCGCTAATTTCGTTGATGGCGGCAAGCAGTGCGTCAACATCCACTTCCGTTGTCTGATGCGCCGCGCTGCCGCTGATTTTCACGGTCTTCATCACTTTGCCCTCGCTGACTACCACCCATAAGTATAGCCGTTTTAGATAATGTGCCAGTCTGCCCGGAGTAAGGGCATTCAAAGGGTTTTTGATCTACAATGGCAAGCAATGTCTCTGGAGGAAATAACCATGAAAATCAATGATCGGGTGACCGTAAAGACCGATGGAGGCCCGCGACGTTCGGGCGTAGTCCTGGCGGTGGAGCCGTTTAACGAAGGTACGATGTATCTCGTGTCGCTGGAGGATTATCCGCTCGGGATCTGGTTCTTTAATGAGTCGGGTCATCCGGACGGGATTTTTGTGGAGAGCGAAGAGTAGGTTTTGGGGGGATGACCCTCACCCTGGAAGCTGTCTTTTTGTCACCGATGAGCTCTATGGCGGCTTGGCTAAGGTTCCGTTCACTTCCAGTCCTGTTTCATATGTCACCACAGAACTTGTGAACGGCTTGGGGAAGTCACCGTCACTT
>NZ_BCTL01000078.1 GCF_001571265.1 Cedecea neteri NBRC 105707 = ATCC 33855
ATGAACCGTTTTGCCGGGATACTTACATAAACACTTCAGTATGTAGTAAAAAACCACGCAGCTGCGTGGTTTTTTGTTATCGGTCAAACTTTACCGATACTCTCAAAGCTCGAACCAGTGAAGGCGCGGGTCTTCGGCAATAAACTCAATACTAGTGATAGATTGACCTGACTCATCTTCTGTCCACTTTTTTTGATAAAAATCATTTATGTCCTGCCCGAATACAAAGAAATTCTCTGCTGTATAACTCAGTGGAGGGAAGACGGAAGATGATTCGCCTTCAATGAGCTGGGCCATCTTCACACTATCCAACAGCATCGATGCCATGTCATAACTTAGACAGTTTTCAACCCATTTTTCCGGTAGAAAGTCAGGTAGTGTTTTATTATCTTTTTTATAAAGATGCAGAAGTACTTGTGGTTGCTTGTAGCTACCATATCTACATATCACGGCCCTGAATTGGTAGTGGCGAATCAAATCATGAAAGAGACACGATTTTAGATGTTTGTCAAAATCGTCATCTGGAATACCAGACCAACGCGCCGACAGTCTCGTTAATGCTTGCGTATCAACATGCTGTAAAAACGAATAGCGAGCATGCAGCATTTCTGTATGTTCATCTGGAGCTTTTTTAGCCACAAAGAGTAGATGGTCAAACTTGGTTATTCTTGCCAGCGCTTTCTGGTACTCATTGGCTGTTAGTGGTGCGACAATTTTTGTTTTTATATCAATATGGTAATCTTTTTCCGCCCACAACAACCCGTGTGATTGTGCATAGCGCACGACGGGCGCGGGATCGTATTTCAGCGCCAGGCGGTTCTCACCACCAAAACGGCAAAGCGCCTCCTCAATGGTTAATTTCGCAATAGCTTGGCTTGTACGATTAATTTCGGGAATGATGGCTAAATCATAACCTCTTTGCTTAATAAGTTGCTCATTGAGCCACCGTGCATGCTTGCGGACTTCACTTTGCGTCCAGCGAATAAATGATTCATCGGGTTCAATGAGTTTTTGCTGCATTACGACGATCGGGGCTGGGTTGCGATGGCCATTTCCACTAAGGCAAGCAGGTGCGTCTAACGACTCACTATGGGCGGCTAGGCTTATACACTGCACCGCACGTTGCGGTTTGGTTTGACAACCAAAATGAGCGGAACAGGAGGTCTTTACTGGCGGCGCGTCTGAAAAAATCCACTCCTTGCTACGTATGTTGGGGCAGACTAACACCGCGCCAATCATCCGTATGGATTCGCGAAACTGGCAATGGGGATGTGAATGTTTGCCGTTGGCGCTCACGGTGACAATCCGTGGCCGCGTCCAGAGCCAAAACTGTTCAACGTCGCTTATCCCATCACTAGCATCGGAGAGAACAACTCGGCTGCCATGATGTGGTGCTTTCATAACGTCCGCTCCTAAACCCATAGGATGCTCTGAGGCAATCCATACCCAGTTTTCCTGATCTCCGGTTAGGACGATGCGCCGCCGATGGCGTTGTTCCAACACTGCATCAATCACCAATACCAATGAGGTGTTATTCACTTGGTGCTGGCCAAAAAATTCGGGTTCTGATGATGTGCCGAGCGAATCTTTATAGCGATCCAGTGTCTGGAGGGCATTATCGTCGACGGCATCGCGGACTATTTGCGGGGGCTCTGAGATGAATTGGCCCGGTGTAAGTACTGTATTATTGTCAAACATCTCCACTTCTGGTGGAAGAATATTATCCTCATCGGCGAACTGCGATGAGCGTATCAGCCACTCCAGCGGTAAGGTGGTATGAGTTAGTAATGGCTGCAACTCAGCTAGCGAGGCGCTGTAGAGCTTTTTCATCAATTTACGGGCAGGCGAAATCACCGAGATCTGCAACGCTGATTCATGACCAGTGCGATGTACATGTCCTTCAAGCGGATAGATAACAGGTATATTTCGCTTGATTGCACGTGCTTCTATCTCTTCAGCTGAGGCAACGGCCTCTTGTACGCGCGGGGCAAAAAGCCAGCTTAAACGGCGAAAGGCAGGTAGGCAAGGTAACCAGAGTTCACCAATGGTAATATTCTCATTCTCGAGAAGCTCATTTATTCCTTTACGATGGTCTGCATCAACGTGACTGAGTACCACAATATCCAAATCGGATTTATTGCCATCGCGTTTTGTATGTAAATGTTCAACGAGCGTGGGCGATAACGTTAAGCCTCCGTCGTAAAGTAGACGAAAGGTGATGTTGCCTTGCTGCCAGAATTCAATAAGTTGGCAATCACCATGACCAACTCCAAAGGTAAGGACATCAACTCGATCTGCATCAGCTAAAGTATGAGGTTCGTTTTTTTTTAAGATTCTCGTATTCTTAGACATGACATTTATCCTTGCTAGTGCCTCTGTTGGCTAGTGAATTGAGAATAATATTTATATTATGCCGCATTATTCGTTTTAGATTGATTCTTCGATACTAAGTTTTGAGTACGGATATTAGTACAGGAATAAGCAGGTAAGGTGCTTCAGAGAAGCTATTTACTAGAATAAAACCCACTTGTGCATCACAGTAATAAGTATCAAAAAGGGTTGGTGCCATTGGCAATAATCCAAGATATTCAGCACTATAAACTTCATTCATAGCAATATGTCAAATGTTCTGACTACAGCATTTACGTTTGTTATGACTGCTCAGAACCATTTTTTGGGTATCTAAGCTAGGTGAATCCTTTGAAATTTAGTACAGGTTTTATATCGGTTGTTGAAAATAACCAGGGAATGATGCTATCGGATCATTCCCTGCCCTCGTTTCAAAAAGACCTCTATCGAATGCAGTACTCAGAGATCTGAATGGCTGTTAGAGAAAGCAAATGAGGAAAGATTGGACAACCCCATTTACTACTCGGTTAGTGGGCGTATGCCTTTATACCGCCGTTACAGCTGGTCCTATTTTACGTTTCTTAGCTGTCTCTTCTGAGCGTTTATGAATTTGGGCACGCCAATTCTCTAGTGCGATAATGTCAGCAAGAAGTTCCTCTGGGTCGGGAGCTGCAACGCCGCCCGCCATAGCTTTATCATGGGCGTAGTTGGAGCATTTACTCATCCCAGCATGGACTTGTGCATAGTCATTATCGTCCACAATAACGCCAATAAGCCTTTGTGTTTCTACACCCTTTCGGAAGCGAAGAATAACCTCGCGCAGTAGAACTTCTTCTACTGCGCGTTCCCATGCCATGCGTAAGCGGAAGTATGCGTCTACTGTCTGTCGTTGGTGCTCCTGCTCATTTCCTTCTTTGTATATTTTTGCGATCAACTGTTGCTGTGCTTTTAACGCGCCAATGCGTTTACTTGTATTTTTTCCCTCGAACGGTAACTCAGGATCTGCAATACCGAAACCTTCTGCGCGGCGAGTAAGGCTTTGTGTAAATACTGTCGCACCGGCTTGCTTGGCCTCCTCGGTCAGTAAACAGAGGAAGTAGATGTCATGGGTGAAAATGATGACTTGTCGCTGTAACGCTTCATCTGCGAGACGCTTGGCCACGCGTTCGCGTCGGCGATGGTCTAGGGATGATACAGGATCGTCGAAGACTACTCCCCCTTTGCTGCCGCTTAACCCTACCTCAGCCAAAAACGATCCGAGCGCAATGGCTCGTTGTTCACCTTCGCTCAATATTTCTCCTGGAGCTCGGCTCTGTGGCAAATGAAGTTTAAGTTTGTGTAGTGCTTTTCCTCGATCTGTACGGCTTTGCAGAGAAACACTCAAACCTCCAACTCCCAATGTCCTAAATTCCCGGTTCAATGCGTCGGCTAGTTCTTTGGATACGACCTTTTCCGCGAGTTCGGATGCTTTCGTGGATATAGCATTTGTTCTGACCGCGCTCAGACAGCTTTTGAGCTTTTCTAGGTGTCCAAGCTTCGTCACAGCACAAAGCACGGCTTCCTTGACTTGGCTGAGTTTAAGTCTCGCATCCAATTCCCCAAGTTGTTTTTGCAAGGCAGTGCGAGCTTCTTCATTCGAAGCTTTTTCCAAGGCTTCAGCTTCGGCATTCAATTTGCCAGCAAGACCTTTTAACTTATCTGCCGGGTTGTCTAACGCAGGATCTAGCCCAGTCCAGTTATGAGAAACAATAGCTGTTTTGATAGCTTCATGCCGAACCGCTAATGCAGCTTCGAAAGCCCTAATATCAACTACTAATGATGGGTCAATCTCGGCTATTTCCGCCTGTGTTACTTCATCAAAGTTCAGCGTTGTAACTGCGGCATTAAATGGGCGGTATTCGTCAGCGAGTGCTTTGCGGCATGTCTGAACCGTTTTTTCGGCCTCCGCTTGAATAAATGACTCGAATCGCAGCAATCTTTCTGCGCCCTCAGCCAATGGCTGCTGGCACAACGGGCATGTATCATCCTGACTAAGATTAGGGAACAATTTATCTGGATGGGCTTCTAAAGCAAATTTCCGAGCTGCATCAAATAGTTCTCGCCACGCTTCTCCGCCTGTTCCTGGTAAAAGGTTTTCCCTCTCCTTAAAATTTTTTGCTGCGAGAGCAGCAGCTGCCTGCGCTGTACGAAATTTATCAGCAAGAGCTTTAAGCTTTGCAATAGCTTCAGGTCCAACAACAAGTCCTTTCTCGACAACGTTAGTAGCAAGTGCTGTAACGCGGCGTGAGCGTAAGCGTAATAAACCAGCTTTTTCTTTTGGGTTATTCTCTTTGAGGCTTTTCTCTAGAGTATCTCGTAATGTAAGATCTTCCGGCTTAAGTGTTGAGAGGGCTTCAATTTGTACAATGCTAGATTTTGCAGAAAGCGCTGAAATCAACTTGCCAACAGTAGTTTCACCATGTAAATGAGCAAATGCGGAAAGATCGACTGCCGATTGCTTTTGTTCCGCTTCAATAGAGGTTTTCAGTTGTTGGCATACCTTTGCAAGTGCCTCGAATACTCCTAAACCGTATGGTACATAGGAAAAGTCATCTTCATTATCTAAATAGGCGCGAGCACAACGCGTATCGAATATAGCGAAAGAAGAAAGTTCAGGTGGTGCTTCTTTTCCTTGATGCCAGGTGACCTCCTTATCAGTGCCATCAATAGCGATGCTGAATGAAGCCTGAGCATTGCCCGCTTTGACTGCTGGTAAATTAGCATTGGGATGAACTGGTTCTGACTGATCGCGAGCACGGCAAGCTTGTTTCAGAACTCGAGAATATCCCGATTTGCCTGATCCATTATCACCATAAATAATAGTTATGCCTGTTGGGCCAATCACCAATTGTTGGTTTTCCGCAATAGCATTAACATTGTGAAGATTTTTGATGGCGAATAATTTGATATTCGTGTCTTTCTTAACCTGTACTGGAATTTTATCGGCGGTTAGCGGCTTAGCTTGACGATTTTTTGGGTCTGGAATTCCAAAATTCAGTTTAAGTAACGCATATAAATCCTCATGATCCAGCGGTGTAAGCGTCTGATTAACCAATAAGCGAGACACTGCATCGCTTTGCCATGCAGGAAGTCCCTGCGTCCAAGTCAAGATTTCTTGCAATATTGTCATGGTTCCACCTGTAACTATCATTTTTGGATATGCATCAACAAAAATTCATAACTCTAGGGAAGAATAACTACAATACTCTGCCAGCGTTTCGTCTACAATTCGTGAGTTGTGACAGTGGACATGTTTTTGGTATGCGACTTTGTTTCTTACGAGCGGCCATTGTTATCTGGACAAATTGTGGGAATGGATACTTGGATGGGCGGGGAAATGATGTGTTCCCGACGTACTTTCATCTGGGCAACTGAAATTGTACGTAGAGCTTTGGGGCGAATTTTGAACACTTAGACTCAACGACTTCTGTGGGAATGATTTTTTGCTCTTGGCGTTAGTTGCGTTGCCTGCTGGTTTTTTGCTCACTTAGAGCCTATCCCATTAGGAATATTTTAATTGTCATTTTGAATCAGTCAGTGCTCAAATTCCTCACGTGCTGTATGTATTCTCCGGTTTTTCCACTGTGCCCGTGTCCAAATTGACCGGAACAATTATCCCAAATGGGATAGGCCCTTGGCATTACGAACATAACTGTACCCTTTACGCTACATCAGACATATTTCTGATTTTATCAAAACATTGGATACAGTAGTGACTCTGTATGTGTCTTTTTGATTAGATTTGATAATGAAAGGAGTATTAATTGGAATGTCTTTTCGTAGCTCGGTTTGTTGGTGTTTAACGAACAAGAAATTAAAAAATCACGATTTTAATTTAATATTATTAGATGTCCTTTTGGGTTAAAACATTAATTTCTTCACCCAAAAGGATTGCTGGTCTTAACTAAGATGATTATAGGCCTGCTACATTAATATAAAACTGCCCTTTACCATCATCCGTTTTCTGTATCCGATACGTTATTGGCAATGAGTCTTTCATGTTTGGTTTGGCGAAGGTTAGATCAGCAGCACACTGATAAACATCAAGACCTGACTCATGACTTACTGTCCTGATGTTTTCTACAGAAATTCGGACATCCTTATCTAGTGTCATCCCTTTCTCTATCGTTTTCCGCGCTATATCAACGACCAGATTCTTGGCATCATCACTGTTGCATTTGGGTGTCTTATCACCGCAACCAACCATTAAACCCGCTGCAATCAGCACCAGAAGTATGTTTATTTTCATTCATTGTTCCCTTCAATTCAACGTGGTTGTCTTGTTACTTTTTGTTGTATTGGCCATCCATTAAGCCCGCCGCAGAAGCCCCGCAGTATCCTTCGCAACCACGAGTCATAATGCTGGTTTTCCCATTATTCATCTCACTGAGCACGGCAACACACTGGCTGGAACTGTCGCTCCAGACCCAACGGCGTTTCTGATTCTCACCAGCAGCTATTTGTTGTGCTGCACCTTCCATGTTGCAGGTCCCTGATCCATCTTTGGCTGATGCGTTGATGCTGAAATCCGCATTACCTTTCCCTGGCTTTAGAGTTAAAACTGCACCAGGTTTAGAGTACTGAGCAGCTAGTGCCGGGAGGACTAAGGCTGTCAGTACTAATGCAGCAACTATTCTCTTCATCATTGAATTCCCTGTTAGTTGATACGAATGTTTTTGGTGATTTTCCCCAGTGCCAGCGGCCTGCGTTTTTCCACAAAGAAATAAACTACGTTGAATGCTGATTTGCGGTGATTCCCACGACCGAGGGATGGCCAGTTGCGAAAGGATTCAATTTGTTCTTCTGAGTAGGGAGTATCTGAGAAGTCAAACAGGACAAGCAGGGCTTTGCCATCGTGCTTCATCAGTTTCTTCACTTCCGTGCTATTGACGGTTGCGGAGACATTGGAACGAGCGGCTGATGGCTTACGGACGGCAAACTCAACGGCCACATCGTCAATGACAAAATCAATGAAACCATGCCCGGATACCGTTCCTGGTAGTTTGCTTTTTACTTCTGGCGAGACGTTATCCGCAAACCAACCCAGTAAATAGCAACGTACTAATGGCAGTAGTTCACGCTCGCTACATTCATTCAGACGCAATGTTTTGACAAATTCGCGCCGGTAAAGGGAACTAAAAAAATACTCAAAGCATTCCGTTATTTCTGTAATGGTCGTCGCCATTGTTGTCTTCCTTACTTACTTTGCCGCGCTGACTTAAGGGCATATCTTTCGGGCCATAAGTTCTCCGGCGTCGTTTCCAGAGCATCTGCAATAATACGTTCCGCACGAGGGTAATGGCGCTCCAGAGCATTGTTCAGTGTGCGGGGAGCGAGTCCATGGCTGCGTGAAAGGGCCGCAAGAGTAAGCCCGCGTTTGTGCAGCGCAGCCACAATATGGGCGCGATGCCAGTTCCCGGAACTTTCGTTGCCCCGGTTTTTCTGCGATGCTGTTGAGTTACACACTGTATTAACTCCATGGAATCAGTACATAGATATTAAATGCAAACAAAAGATACCTTTCAAGTATTTTTATTATCTTTTTGTGGTTTTTAAATTAATGCATTGAAATCTATAAGAATTTAGATGAGTAATGTAAAGGCTAATATGGACAAAAAAACCTTACCTTCCACGGTTGCTGATGAACCCAGAGACTGGCTGACTGCTGACGAATTTACGCGGATTGAAGGGATGCCGGGCACCGCCAGGGGAGCAAGAATGCGCCTTGAAAAGCTGGCAGAGATCCACCCGGAAATTCGGCGTAAGCGAAGTGTAGGCAAAGGTGTGGTTTACCATATCAGTGCTGCTGTGATGTCGCTTGAAAACGAACGAAGCAGGGCCAAAGATGACGAATTCAGCGTTGCAGGCGCTGATAAACAGCTGAGTCTGTGGGTCCAGCTTTTCCGTAACATGTCGCCAGCATCACGTGCATTGCTGATGGAGCAGGCTTTGAAGCAGGTGACAAAAGATTTGGCCAGCCAGCACCAGGATGTATCCCTCCTGGCTGAACAAATAATGAAACTTCCCCCAGAGGAACGTGCGCGCTTGCTTGAGCAATTCAAAGACCAGTAATGAGCTTATTTACTGTGCCGGGATAGCCGCCCGATAATAAATAACTTTAACTGGTTACTTTTATTTCCAGCCACGGCAGGCAGGAGGAACCACCCCGGAACCCTGCCCACCTGCCATGGAGGTAAATCATTATGCCATTCTTCTTTAGAAATAAATATTTGGGTTAGCATATTTATATTGGAAAATTAGTTCCTTAGTGAAATTATTTGCTTTGTAAGTATATTCCTGGTAAAATGTCATTACTGGATAGTGTCATATTATTCAGTAGCTGATACATAAACTGATTTCCAACTTTGCATTTTACTTTATATCCCTTCTGACGGGAGGACGTTTATCGTCTAAAGAGTCAGTACGGGTTATGGATAATTAGTTGTTTGAGTCATCAATACAAACGTATATCTACCGGAATAAACATAATGAATATTATCCGCCAGGAAGGGCTATCTATGCCCGTAAGTCAGGAACTGATTAATATTATTTTTTCTGAAATCTGCAAGAAACCACCTCTCAAACCCAATAACTATGCCATCACCTTATTATTCAAGGATATCAACTATAGCTTTGAAAATGGTGGGTTTCATCCTGTCGAAATAAGGCTTATTTCACGCAATGATGAGTGGTATTTCGATTATATTACTGACTTCAAATATATGGGCATAGACCCGGAGCTAGAAAAAGAGATCGATATTAGCTGGAGTCAGCGCTATGTCTTCCTGTCCTATGCCGGTGATCTACCACCAGAGGAAGGGCGCGACGTCTTCACGATTTGGCAGCGTAACTTTGTCCACTATCACTTCCTGAACATCTACACCCCCACGGTTATCTGGGAAAACTAATCCCACCGCACTGATTATCCATTATTACAACGGAGAAATTATCTGTGACTGCAAACAGAGGGATACACGCGTCAGTACAAGGGGAGCTTGATAGTCTTTGCGGCGCGTACTGTCTGGTCAACATGCTGAGCTGGCTCTACGACGGCAGGGTGAAGCGCAGACCACTCATGAACCGGCTTTTCCAGGCCTACCAGCAACGGTGGCCATTACATGAATGGTTAGCTGAAGGGATAGATGAAAACCGGCTCGACTGGCTGATAAAGCAGGTACTGCAGAAAGGTCACTACCACCGCCAATTCCCGGTCAGAATCAGTAAGCCTTTCGATGAAAGTCGCGGTCTTGTTGAAGGACGCGTTTTTAGTGAAATGAGGGGGTTCCTGGCAGTAACAGACCACTCCCGCCTGATTATGCTCAGCGACCAGTTTCACTGGTCCCTTATCACCAAAATGGACGAAGAAACGCTCTGGTTCTTCGACAGCAACGGGCGTACCACCATGCCCCGCAAAACCTTCTCCTTACGCGCTGGTGCGACCCGCCGCCAGCTCTTTCCCGAAGCCATTTACTTCATCGAACGGGAGTTCTGAACATGACGACATTTACCCTGCGTGAAACCCGCATCCTGGACCGTGCCCGCGACATCATCAGCCGGTACTACGAACGTGGCATTCAACTCTGCTCCCCAGATGATGTACGACGGTGCGTGATGTATGAAATGGCCCCGCTGGCCCATGAGGAATTTGGCATCGTCCTGCTCGATAACCAGCACCATTTTCTGTACCGCGAGACCCTGTTCAGAGGCTCGATAAACATTGTTAACGTCCACCCCAGGGAGATCATCAAGCGGGTACTCAAGCATAACGCTGCTGCCGTCATCCTGGTCCACAACCACCCCAGCGGCGAGCCAGAACCCAGTGACTGCGATATCGATATGACGAAGAAGCTGCAGAAGCTACTGAAAATGCTTGATGTGCGGTTGCTGGATCACTTTATTGTAGCCGGGACTGAGACGGTGTCTCTGGCTGAGCGAGGGCTGATGTGATGCAGACAGTTACCTGGTTTAATACATGTTATAGCAGGTTCGACGCATGAGCAGGGCTGCGCTGCGCCAGGTCGCGCCGGTGGTGGAAACCACCGTGCTGGATGCCTATATCAGCGGTCTTGCCCCGTCGGGACGGCGGGGGATCACCAGCCTGTTAAACCGCAGCGCCAGCATACTCAAACGCGGTGCGGATGCAGCCAGCTACCCCTGGGAGCAACTTAGCTTCGCCGCCGTCGCTAAAGTTCGTGCGGCGTTGCTGGATGACGGTTACGCCGTATCGTCGGTCAACATGGCACTGTCAGCACTCCGGGGCGTCGCGCAGATAGCCTTTAACCTCAATTGCCTGGAGGCGGACACACTTGCCCGTATCCGGGCAGTTAAGCGTGTCAATGGCGATAATCAGCGTAAGGGGAGGGCACTCAGCCGGGAGGAGGTTCGTGCACTTATTCAGGCTGCTAAACGGCATCCGCAACGTATCCGCTGCTGCCGTGATGCCGCCATTGTTATGACACTCTGCGGCGCGGGTCTGCGGGCCGGGGAACTGGTCAGCCTTGAACGCCGGGACTATGACAACGGTATCCTTACAGTCAGGCAGGGGAAGGGGCGTAAATACCGTGAGATACACGTTGCGGCAGCGGTAGATAAAGCCATCCGCGCATGGATTAAAGCCAGTGGCGCGAAAGAGGCCGGGGATGCGTTGTTTAACCGCATTCAGCGCAACGGCAAGGGTGTCAGCCATGCTCTGACAACAACCGGCTTAACGGGCATCCTGGCGCAGTTACAACAGGACTCAGGCATAGCGCGTTTTACCCCGCACGACATGCGCAGGACCTTCATTACGCGCTTATTAGAGCAGGGCGTGGATATCAATACGGTACGCCAGCTGGCAGGGCATAGCGACGTGTCTACTACTACCCGGTATGACTTCCGTGGAGAGAGCGTGAAAATCAGCGCCAGCCGTCATGTTGAATGTTTCTAATTCGATACAGCTTGCATATATTCGGTCATTCTATATTGTGAAATTCTTACTTGTCTGCATGGAATGGTAGATGAAACTATATGAAAATGTAGTAATAGGGAATTTTCTGTATGGCCTTGGTTTTGCAGTTAGCAAACATAGCAATGATGGGCATATTCCAGGGGTTGTTAACTTACTACAGCAAACCCCATGTGATACCTTGTTAGGTGACTTGCTACTTTCATTTCCTGGTACTGTACGGTTAATTGAGTTTAAAGCAAGCCATAACCGCTCAACTAAGGAGCGTGCAAGGTATACCTCGCTATCAGCAAGTTTGTCAGATAATCCCCGTTTGACGGAGGTATCACGTATTGTGCACTGGTATGTTGAATCCACGCCATCAGCTACAGGGTTTGAAGTAGTTTTTGAACCTTATTTAGATGCATTTAGGGAAGAACGAACTACATTCAGGATGGAACTGTTTTTACAAAAAACAGCTGAGGATATTGTTTTTAAAAATGATAAAGCTACTCCTGAGGAAATTAAAAAATATCTTAAGTGGGTGATAAGAACTCAAGGTGGAGGCAAAGTTGGCACCGGAGGAGTGTTGTTTACTATTGATGGTAATGGCAAGATGCATTATGTTCAACTGACAGACCTTTTGGAGCTTCGACTCACTCACAAGGAGTGGGTGTCATTTTACGAAAATAAAATCGAAAAAGAATACAACCTACAAAAAGACTTAGAGCGTGGACGAACTAAGTCAAAAGACTTTGACGGGCCAACGTTATGAATAATAATGTCGAAAATGGAATCCAAGAACTACTTGATGGTGCCCAGAAAATATTAGATGCATCATTTAAAAATGAAGTTTATGTGAGAAGTCTTATTGCAAAACTCAATAATATTAGTGAGCGTGTCGAGAGTGCTAGCGTAAAAAATAATGGTAACATTAATGAGCTCGTTAATCATGCTCAGTCAACATTAGATGTTATTGCAAAAGATACAGCGGAAATAGCTGCAAAAAAATTACAAGAGAAATTTTTTTATGCCGATCAAGCTGCATTGAAAGCAGCAGAACACTATGAGCGAGTTGCAAAGAGACTAAATGTAAAATTTGCACTGGTTTCACTCTCTATATCATTGTTAATTGCTGCCTCTATATGGTTTGTTATGCTAAAAACATTACCTTCTCGTGAAGATATAAGTAATCGTGAGATGAAGATAAGTCAACTTAATCAGACAATTGAGAAAATGCAGGCTAACATTAAAGTATTGGAAGCCAAAGGGGGGAAAGTTCAGTTTACAAACTGTAGAGATAGCAATGGATATCTCCATTTGTGTTTTCGCACCGATATAATTAACTATCCTGATAGTTATATGAATGATGGCGATAAAAATGTTACCTGGATGATACCATATGGTTATTAGGTGAGTTATTGAGTTTTTATTATAACGTTAGATGATTTATGAATTCTTCAAAAGGAAAATTATGAACAAAATAGTAGCGTTACTTTTTTTTAGCACAGTTCTTTCAGGGTGTGTATCTCCACAGTCTTACCAGGCTCAAGTGGAACGACCTAAACAGACAGTCAAAAGGCCTTCATTCCCAGTTGATGAGTATCTTGCTCTCCCTAAGAAAGGTACTGGAGTAGTAAAAGGAGAGCTATTTGGTGTGACTCGTGGGGGGGACGTTAAAATTGGAGCAGGGACCGAAATAATCATTAGACCTTATACATCTTACCTGAAGAATACGCCATCCTATGATTACAATACTCAAACTCTTGAGCCTTTTGATAAACGTATGTTAGCGTATGATCGAAAAACACGGACTGATGCCCAGGGTAAGTTTGAATTTGATAACCTTCCTCCGGGCAAATACTCTATTTTTGGAATGTTTAGTTGGATGGCCGGTTCTATGCCGCAATTCGTTATGTTAAGTAAGACGGTTGATGTAAAGAATGATGAAACAGTCCAGGTTCAGCCATAATATTGTAGACAATTAAAGGTGGCGATTGATGCATGGAACCGCCTAGGATTAAATAGTAGTTGGACGGGGGCGTCTTGCCCCTTTTCTCCCTCACTCAATGTAATAGGATTCATAAGGTTGTCTTATTAATATTTTGACAAGGACTGAGTTGGTTATATTGTTTTACATGACAAAGGGAATGCTCACGACATTCTGTCATGACCTTCAAACAGCGATGCTCCATCAGTAGCTTTCAGCTAGACAATCATTATGGTACTAAGCTAACATTTAAATTTGAGGGATTTCACGTTTTTTCCATTTTCGTGGGGACACGGATATGATCTACGAACTTCAAGCCAGCAAATCTTGCTATTTCTTCCGTCAAAAAGCCCCGCTCACAGCAGTCGCGATCGATACTTTATTCCGGGCGATCAGAAAAGCACAATCATCACCCTCTAACAATATTTTCTCTTTAACTCGGCAGTCCCATGGAGTGGCTTTTTGGTCTGCATTATGCTTCCAATTTGATAGGACGCCGCCATTCCTGCCTGGTTCTGAGGATGTGATCGACCGAGTGACAGGGTATTTGCTGATAGTAGAGCACCGCGATTATGTCGCCATTTTCAAATCCCAGTTAGAAATTCCAGCTTATTTCTCCAAGCGATTTTTACAGCGCATCGGGGCTCAGGATGTCGATCGGGGACTGACTAGCAAAGATTCGGTATTTGCCAGGGTTAGGCTGAGGCATATGACGTTGTCCCGTTTTGCTCTGCGCAGCAAGACACTTGAGGGTGAGAATCTCCAAAATAATGTGGGTATGGCATCCTCGGCTCGATTTGCCCCTTTGGGTTATAGCTTCATTGAGGCCGATGAAAACTTCTCAACTACGCCGCGAACTGGGAGGATCTCTATCCGTGCGGATCGAGCGGGCTATGAGGAATTGGTTGATTATGCCTGCGGCATTATTGACCGGCTGCATCCTCGTCCCGGACGACCGTCTTCTTCCCCGTTTCTGGCAGCCTTCGCACGATCATTGGACTTGTCAGATCTAACTGCTAACCCTGTTCAATTTGCCGTTGATACCGCTATCCTGGGACAAGCCATTTTTGATGACAAAATCATTCGCTTGGTTAAACACGATGGCGGCGGGTATCGAGAGCTTTTGAAAGCAGAGGTTGATCCAATACTCTCAGATCTGACTGATATATTGACGGTTATAAAAAACGCTCATGGCAAGCTGCTGCTGACACAATCTGTAACAGGGCTTGAGGTAGGTGAGATCGCGATAAACAAAACAAGAATCGCTTTAAAACGCCTTACGCTGCCTTTGCTAACCGATGTATATGTCGAGAATACCCAGTTTGCACTTGGTGCAGACAATGATCGAGCTTTACTTAAGCAGTTCATAGATAAACAAGACACGTTCATTGTACTGTTTGATCAGCCACGATTTGCTTATCTTGATGGCAGCCTTTATTTGGACGATTCCTTGATCAACGGCGGTACTCAGTTCTTGGGTTATCTCTTCGGTAATGCAGAGCTTGCAGCAGTGACTGATGAGAAAGGTACCTTTTCTGCTGCACATCGCACATTTGATCGTGACTCTACATTCGGCGCAGTACTTTCAACGATAGCTCCCGAGGATGATGTTATCGTCTGCGATGATCTCGGTGATGAATGGGCTGATTTTATTGGTTTTCGGACGGACCCAGCTTCTCCAAGAGTCACTTTCTATCACGCAAAGCACGGTGAGCTGACTCTCGGCGCTAGTGCGTTTCACGTTTCTGTCAGCCAAGCTATCAAGAATCTGGGCAATCTCGCATTGCCAGTTCCAGCCATGAACAAAAAGTTCATTAGGTGGGGGCGGTTTTATACCAACAACAGGGTGAGGACAAGTATTCCTCGCACATGCCGGGGTACACATGCTGATTCCAGAAACGCTGTAGAGTTCTGCAGGAATGCTCCCCACACCTTCAAACGAGTCGCTATTGTGACTTCGTCACTAAGTAAGGCCGCAGTAGAGCAGACATTTAGGGACATTCAAGCGGGCCATACTGCCAGTCCGTATTTCGTCCAACTTTATTGGTTGCTGTCGTCTTTTTTCGCTGCGTGTACAGAAGTCGGTGCCTTCGGATGTGTGATATGCCAGGACTAAAATGGGGCTGAGATATTGACTCGTTCGTCCATCATGGCCCCATTCGCTACATTCCTCCTTGCTTATTATTTCAAATTACCTTCTGCCTCCTGACCAAACAAGCTGTTTTGGAGGCTACTTT
>NZ_BCTL01000079.1 GCF_001571265.1 Cedecea neteri NBRC 105707 = ATCC 33855
TTTAGGCCCTGAGTCTTAGACTCAGGGCTTTTTTGTATTTAAAATTTATCAGCATGAACGACATTGTTGCTGATTTAGCAAAAATCTTCTGCATTTCTCTGCCTTTTTTATCAAAGTTCTCCCCTGCATACTCTGCCTCATACAAACGCACACCCTATAATGAGGTTAATAATGGCAATTCCTGCATTCGGTCTGGGCACTTTCCGCCTGAAAGACGACGTCGTCATCGCATCGGTTAAAACTGCGCTTGAGCTTGGCTATCGCACGGTAGACACTGCACAAATCTATGATAATGAAGCGGCCGTTGGCCAGGCCCTGGACGAAAGTGGTATTCCGCGTGATGAACTGTTTATCACCACCAAAATCTGGATCGAAAATCTCAGTAAGGACAAGCTGATCCCAAGCCTGAAAGAGAGTCTGGCGAAACTGCGCACTGATTATGTCGATCTGACGCTGATCCACTGGCCATCGCCAAACGATGCTGTACCTGTAGCAGAATTTATGCAGGCTTTACTGGCAGCGAAAGAAGCCGGTCTGACCCGCCAGATTGGGATTTCGAACTTCACTGTTGAGCTGATGCAGCAGGCCATTGACGCTGTTGGCGCTGAAAACATTGCGACTAACCAGATTGAGCTATCTCCCTACCTGCAAAACCGCACCGTTGTTGAGTGGGCTAAGCAGCATAACATCCACATCACGTCCTATATGACGCTGGCGTATGGTAAAGCACTGGCGGATGAAACGATTGGCCGCATTGCACAGAAACATCAGGCAACGCCTGCACAGGTAATTCTGGCGTGGGCGATGGCTCTGGATTACTCCGTCATTCCTTCGTCCACCAAACGTGCGAATCTGGAGAGTAACCTACGGGCGCTTAACCTGAACCTGGATGTAGAAGACATGGCGGCCATTGCTGCTCTGGAATGCAATGACCGCCTGGTGAGCCCGGAAGGTCTGGCACCGAAGTGGGATAACTGATCCTGATTACGGCCCTTCAGGGGGCCGTTTTACTGCGTCACTCAGAAAATCAATAAATGCACGAATACGCGTACTGACCGCCCGGTCGCTATAATACACGGCGCTAAAAGGCATATTGACCGGCAAAAGCTTATCCGCAAGCACCTCAACAAACTCTCCGTTCTCAATCTCTTTATCAATCATAAAATCTGACAGGCAGGCGATGCCGTTCCCCGTCAGGCACAGCTGTTTAAGCGTTTCACCGCTATTCGAAGATAAGCCCGGTTTGATCTCAAAAAGCTGCCCATCTTCCTGTGAAACCGGCCAGCGATTAAGAGAAGAAGGCTCGGTAAAGCCCAGGCAGACGTGATTCACCAGATCGGCGGCAGTCTCCGGCGTGCCGTGTTCCGCCAGATACTCAGGTGAAGCAATAATCTTGCGATAACTGCTAAAAAGCGGCCGGGCACGCAGGCTTGAGTCGGTTAAATTGCCAACGCGAATCGCCACATCGACTTTACGTTCGATCAAATTAATGAAGGTTTCTGAAGATACTAGCGAGAGCGTCATTTCCGGGTAGCGTTCGCGAAACGGTTTTATCAGTGGCATCAGTAAATGCAGCATTACCGGCGTTGCAGCATCAATACGCAATAATCCCCGCGGCGTCTGCTTACTTTCCATCACTTCATTTTCGGCCGCGGCCATTGCCTGCAGAATCTGCTGTACGTTACGGAAGTAGCGCTCACCTTCCTCCGTCAGGCTTAGCTGCCGCGTTGTCCGATTGAGGAGGCTCACCCCCAGCTTCATCTCCAGCTTTTTAACCGTCCGGCTTACCGCAGAGTTAGCCTGCCCCAGTTGTTCTGCTGCGCGACTGAAACTCCCGCTCTCTACTACGGCAACGAAAATCGCAAGTTCTTCCGACGTAGCCTTCATTGTTGCTCCACAAGCAAAATTCTATTGAGATTTTACATATTTTTGTCATTTAAGCATCACGCCATACTGCGTGTCATCAAAAGACACCTGTTATGGAGTAAATTATGCCTCTGGCGCTTCTCGCACTGACAATCAGTGCTTTCGCAATCGGCACCACCGAATTTGTTATTGTCGGCCTTGTACCGACCATCGCTGAACAGCTTGCAATCTCAGTTCCATCTGCAGGATTGCTGGTTTCTATCTATGCTCTTGGCGTAGCGATTGGCGCGCCTGTTTTGACCGCCTTAACCGGGAAGCTGCCGCGTAAACAGCTGCTTATCGGACTTATGGCGTTGTTTACCGTAGGTAACGTGATAGCCTGGCTGTCGCCTAATTATGAGACCCTGGTCGTGGCTCGCCTGCTTACCGGCCTGGCGCACGGCGTATTTTTCTCTATTGGATCAACGATTGCGACTAGCCTTGTGCCTAAAGAGAAAGCCGCTTCAGCCATTGCGATTATGTTTGGTGGCCTGACGGTAGCGCTAGTGACCGGCGTGCCATTGGGGACGTTCATCGGGCAGCATTTTGGCTGGCGTGAAACTTTCCTGGCAGTATCTGCTATTGGCGTTATCGCATTGGTCAGCAGCATGATTCTTATCCCGAAAGATATTCCTAACCGTGCGCTGGCTGGAATTAAGGAGCAGTTGCAGGTATTAACCCATCCGCGTTTGGTGCTGATCTATCTGGTTACCGCGCTGGGGTATGGTGGCGTGTTTACCGCCTTTACCTTCCTCGCGCCGATGATGCAGGATCTCGCCGGCTTTTCACCTTCCGCAGTGAGTTGGATCCTGTTGGGCTATGGCGTCTCTGTGGCTATCGGTAATATCTGGGGCGGTAAGCTGGCGGATCGCCACGGTGCTGTGCCGGCCCTGAAATTTATTTTTGCCGCACTGGCCGTGCTGCTTCTGGTCTTCCAGTTCACTGCACACTCTCACGTTGCTGCACTGCTTACCATTCTGGTGATGGGCGTCTTCGCCTTCGGTAATGTTCCGGGCCTGCAGGTCTATGTTGTACAGAAAGCCGAACAATACACGCCAAATGCGGTTGATGTTGCTTCCGGTCTTAACATTGCGGCGTTTAACGTGGGGATTGCTGTGGGCTCCATTATCGGTGGTCAAACGGTACAACATTTCGGCCTGGCACAAACGCCGTGGATTGGTGCTGTGATTGTTGTTCTGGCGCTGTTGCTGATCGGCTTAAGCGGCCGACTCGATAAGCAATCACGGGTTGCCATTAGTTAAGTTTTATCTTTCCGGAGCGCGCTCGTTTCCGCTCCGGAAAGGCAATGGTTTGTAATGGTCGTTGAAAGTCTGCGCTAAAATCCCTATAACTGAAAGATAGTCTGCGAATTGCAGGCAAGCTGAGTTATTGAGGTCGTTAGCCAAACGTGCACAAGAATACCTATGCCATGCGATATGTAGCTGGACAGCCAGCAGAGCGAATTCTGCCTCCTGGCTCGTTTGCGACTATCGGCCAGGCATTACCCCCCGGTGAACCTTTACCCGGTCAGGACGCAATACGCGTTCTGGTGTGGAATATCTTTAAGCAGCAGCGAGCCGACTGGCTTTCAGTGCTGCAAACCTTCGGTAAAGACGCGCACCTGATGTTGTTACAGGAAGCGCAAACGACGCCAGAGCTGGTCAGGTTTGCGACCACCAACTATCTGGCAGCCGACCAGGTTCCTGCCTTTGTTTTACCCCAGCATCCTTCTGGCGTGATGACGTTGTCTGCTGCTCATCCGGTTTATTGCTGTCCTCTGCGTGAACGCGAGCCGATCCTGCGTTTATCTAAGTCTGCATTGGTCACGGTCTATCCACTGCCAGACGGACGAATGTTGATGGTGATTAATATCCACGCCGTCAATTTTAGCCTCGGTGTTGATGTCTACAGCAAGCAGTTGGGACCTATAGGAGACCAGATCGGGCATCACAATGGGCCGGTTATCATGGCCGGTGATTTTAATGCCTGGAGCCGCCCGCGCATGAACGCGCTCTTCCGCTTTGCCCGCGAGATGACGCTACGAGAAGTCCGCTTTACTGACGATCATCGCCGCCGGGCGTTTGGTCGCCCCCTTGATTTCGTGTTCTATCGTGGTCTGAACGTCACAGAAGCTTCGGTGCTGGTGACCCGCGCATCAGACCATAATCCGCTACTAGTTGAATTCCGTCCCGGCAAGCCTGAGCTGAAATAAGGTTCGTCAGGTCTGCCGTTGGGCAGACCTGTGCGCTGCCCTTTTTCTCACTTAACCGCAAGGACATAATGATGACAACGCAATCCCATCACGACAAAGTTGGTCAGCAATTTGGATCTCAGGCCAGCGCCTATTTAACCAGTACGGTTCATGCTTCCGGGCGCGATCTGGAACGGCTCAGTGCGCGGTTGAACGACTTCCCTCATGCTACTCTCCTGGATATGGGATGTGGGGCAGGACATGCCAGCTTTATTGCCGCGGCTAAAGTGAAGTCGGTAGTCGCTTATGACCTGTCCGAGCAGATGCTGGCGGTAGTTGCTGAGGCGGCAACAACTCGTGGAATAGCAAACATTGCGACACGCCAGGGATATGCGGAATCACTGCCGTTTGACGACAGTACTTTTGACGTGGTGATCAGTCGCTACTCAGCCCATCACTGGCACGATGTCGGCCAGGCGCTGCGTGAAGTGAAGAGGGTGCTTAAGCCTGGTGGTATTGCCATCTTTATGGATGTGACCTCGCCTGGCCATCCGGTAAAGGATATCTGGCTGCAAACGGTCGAGGCGTTGCGTGATACCTCTCATGTGCGTAATTATTCCAGCGGAGAGTGGCTTAGCCTGTTCAATGATGCGGGGCTGGTAACGCACAGCGTGTTGTGTGACAGGTTGAATCTGGAATTCACCAGCTGGATCGCCAGAATGCGTACGCCGATAGTGTTATCGGACGCGATCCGTGCCTATCAAAAAAGTGCTTCAGATGAAGTGAAACAATACTTTGAATTACAGCGAGACGGCTCGTTCACCAGCGATATCATCATGCTGGAAGCGCGAAAGGCGTGACGTAAAAAGAAAAGGCACCGTAAGGTGCCTTTTTTTCATTCTGATTATCAGGTTTCCGGGGCGTTGTTGCCGCTGACAAACAGCGTCAGACGGTCACCTGGTCTCAGGTCATCGGTACCGCTGTTCCAGCGCATCACATCTTTGATGTTCACGCCGTGACGTTTAGCAATACTCGACAACGAGTCGCCTTTGCGCACCTGATAAGTGATGCTGCTGTTATCGGCCAGCTGCGTTGCGCCACCTTTCACGCTGAGCGTTTGCCCAACTTTAAGGTGCGAACCGCGCAGGTTATTCCAGCTCTGCAAATCCTTAGCATCCACACCGAGGCGTGAAGCAATGCTGGACAGGGTATCCCCTGAACGCACTTTATAAGATTTGTTGCCGCCAGCGTTGAGGCGGTTATCCGCCACTAGCGTTGGCTGTAAAGCATCGATCTCACCTGAAGCCAGAGAGGCCTTCAGCTGATCGGCATGCTTTTTCGGCACCATCACATAGCGCTGATTTTTTCCAACGGTGGTGCTTTTCACACCGGCATTGAAGGTCTTCAGGTTGGTTAGCGACATGCCTGCCATTTCGGCGACCTGCGTTAACTCAACCGGATTGCTCACTTCAACACGCGCCAGCGCGCGGCTTTCATCCGTTGTTGGCAGACGTACGCCGTACTTCTGACTGTTTTTGAGTATGTCACTCAGCGCCAGCATTTTCGGTACGTAGATCTTTGTTTCGCGTGGCAGAGCCAGCGACCAGAAATCGGTAGGTTTACCCCGCGATTTGTTCGCTTTAATGGCATTCAACACACGGCCTTCGCCGCTGTTATACGCCGCCACGGTCAACAACCAGTCGCCGTCAAACATCTTGTTCAAACGCTGCATCATATCCAGTGCTGCGGTGGTGGAAGCCACTACATCACGGCGTGCATCGTACGCTTTGGTCTGCTTCAGACCGTAATTGCGCCCCGTACTTGGGATAATCTGCCAAATGCCTGCGGCATTCGCGCTAGACGTCGCGTGGGGGTCAAAAGCGCTCTCCACTATGGGTAGTAGTACTAGTTCCATTGGCATGTTGCGTTTCTTAACTTGCCCGGCAATCCAGTACATATACGGCTCTGCCCGTAATGTTACATCGTGGAGATAGCTCTTATTACTCAGGTACTTCTGTTTCTGTTCGCGGATACGGACGTTTTCCGGTATCCCCATCTTTAGCTCGTTGCCGATGAAGTTCCACAGGTTTTGATCTTGCGCGAGGAAGGTTCCATCATCCATCCATCGCGCGGAGGTCGCTCGACCCGTGTACTTTCCTGCTTCACCTTGACCAGCTGCAGACAGACTCTGTGCGTGCTGTTGAATGTTGGCATCATGCTTTGACGCCTGGCACCCGACAAGCAAGACAGAGGCGAGTAGTATCGCTTTTGCCTTCATGTGTGTGTCAATGGTTGCTTAAAAGACGAGCGATGATACCGTCGCCTTTTCGACAACACAACCAGAATATTCAGAAGCTGTCCTTCTTTGTCCTTAACCAGGCAAATATCTCACGGGGTTGTTGCAAGTTTGTTTCTTTATGGATTTCTTCTTTTAAAACATAGTCTTCAGTGCGTAAAAAAATATTTATTTCACGTTCAGTTTGCAGAGAAGACGGCAAGGTTGAATGATTTTTTGCGCGTAACTCCTTAACTTTTCGATAGTATCCTCCTAAATGTTCATCATTGGGCAGAATACTTAAGGCGAACTTTATGTTTGATTCCGTGTACTCATGTGCGCAACAAATCAGTGTGTCGGCGGGGAGTTCGTTAAGCTTTTGAAATGAATTAAACATTTGTTCTGCCGTGCCTTCAAAGAGCCTTCCGCAGCCGCCTGAAAACATTGTGTCGCCGCAAAATAGATAAGGAAAACTAAAAATAGAGATATGTCCTAAAGTGTGACCAGGTGTTGCTATCACGCGAAATTCACGCCCAATCAGACTAAACTTATCCCCTTCACCCACGATCTGAGTGGCACCTTTTGGCCGGGTTTCCTCCGGGCCGTAGACCTCAATCTTTGGAAATTTGTCCTTTAATTGCTGAACGCCGCCCACGTGATCGGCATGATGATGGGTCAGCAGAATGGCGTCCGGCTGCCAGCCGTTTTCCTCTACTGCCTTCAAGACCGGCGCGGCGTCGCCTGGGTCAACGATCACACATTTTCCCTGCTCGTTATTAAGCACCCAGATGTAGTTATCCTGGAAGGCGCGAATACTGTTAAGATTCATAGTTCAACCTCTCTATGGCGATTAAGAAGGTAGTGATGAAACCGGCAAGGATACCTGAGATTATCACTTCCCCCCATCATTGGGCGCAGCTGCGATGGGGAGAGCACTATCGGGATGCGCTCGAAGAGCAGCTCCGCCCGTGGCTGGCGAAAATGTTCGGTTTTCATTTATTGAAAATCGGCAACCTGAGTGCGGAAGTGAACACCGAAGCCTGCGCGATTTCGCATCAGGTTAACGTGGCACTGCAGGGCGAGCATCTACAGGTTAACGCCGATCCTCTTCACTTGCCGTTCGCGGCGAAGTCGGTGGATGCCTGCCTGTTGGCCCACACGTTGCCCTGGTGCCCGGATCCCCACCGCCTGCTGCGGGAAGTGGATCGTGTCCTGATCGACGACGGCTGGATCGTGCTCAGTAGTTTCAATCCCATTAGCTTGCTGGGACTGGGCAAAATGGTCCCGTTCCTGCGTAAGCGTGCGCCTTATAATAGCCGAATGTTTACCCCAATGAGGCAACAAGACT
This sequence comes from Cedecea neteri NBRC 105707 = ATCC 33855, assembly GCF_001571265.1. Taxonomy (GTDB): domain Bacteria; phylum Pseudomonadota; class Gammaproteobacteria; order Enterobacterales; family Enterobacteriaceae; genus Cedecea; species Cedecea neteri. The sequence continues at coordinate 7,720 of NZ_BCTL01000079.1, forward strand.
GGCTGTCATTACTGAATTTTGAGGTGATGTACCGGCGTAGTTTTCAGGTATTGCCGTGGCATAAGCAGGGTGGGCGTTTACTGAGTACCCACCTGCCTGCGCTAGGCTGTATGCATGTTATCGTGGCGCGTAAACGCACGCTTCCCCTGACGCTGAACCCAATGAAAAGCCGCAAAGCGAACAATCAGATTCGTTCGGCGGTAGGAGCAACGCGGCAGTACCGCGAAGCCGTTGTTAAGGTGCCGCCGCGTCCGGCTGATAACCCACATCCTCATGAGTAGGACGGGATGCGGCGTTGCGCGCCAGTTCGTCACAGCGTTCGTTTTCCGGGTGGCCTGCGTGACCCTTAACCCACTCCCACTTAATTTCGTGATGGCTCAGGGCGGCATCAAGACGCTTCCATAAATCTACGTTCTTCACCGGCTTCTTGTCAGCCGTCTTCCAGCCACGTTTTTTCCAGTTGTGGATCCACTGGGTTATGCCCTGGCGAACGTACTGACTGTCGGTGCTGAGTACCACATCGCAGGGTTCGATCAGCGCCTCAAGCGCGACGATAGCGGCCATCATCTCCATGCGGTTATTGGTGGTGAGGCGAAACCCTTCGCTGAAGATTTTTTCGTGCTGCTTGTACCGTAAAATCGCACCGAAACCGCCCGGCCCTGGATTCCCCAGGCAGGAGCCATCGGTGAAAACTTCTACCTGTTTGCGCATCTCTGGTAGACTTCCTGTGATGAAAAGGTCAAGTCTGACACAAACGAGCGCGATGAGCACAGCTATATGATTTCTACCACCACCAGACAAATAGTCCTCGATACCGAAACCACCGGTATGAACCAGATCGGTGCTCATTACGAAGGGCATCGCATTATCGAGATCGGTGCGGTTGAAGTGATCAACCGCCGCCTGACGGGTAATAACTTCCACGTCTACCTCAAGCCCGATCGGCTGGTGGACCCGGAAGCCTTTGGCGTCCACGGTATTGCGGATGAATTCCTGGCAGATAAGCCGACGTTCGATCAGGTTGCAGACTCGTTCCTCGACTATATTCGCGGCGCTGAACTGGTCATTCATAACGCCTCGTTCGATATCGGCTTTATGGACTACGAGTTCAGCAAGCTGCGCCGAGACATTCCCAAAACGGACACCTTCTGTAAGGTAACCGACAGCCTGGCAATGGCCCGTAAGATGTTCCCGGGCAAGCGAAACAGCCTCGATGCACTCTGCTCTCGCTATGAAATAGACAACAGCAAACGTACGCTGCACGGCGCATTACTTGATGCCCAAATCCTGGCCGACGTTTATCTGATGATGACTGGCGGGCAAACGTCACTCAAATTTTCAATGGAGGGTGACGTCCAGCAGCAGCAGGGCAGCGGTGGCATTCAGCGCGTGGTGCGTCGTGCATCAGGCATGCGGGTAATTCACGCCAGTGATGAAGAGCTGGTGGCCCATGAATCCCGTCTTGATTTGGTGCAGAAGAAAGGCGGTAGCTGCCTCTGGCGCAGCTAATAAAAGCCAAAATGAGTTAAAAATCGCCACTCAGGTGATTTTTGCGGCAAACGGTTAATTTTATGATAAAAATCGTTGACGGTTATCGGGGCAATCCGTAATATCCGCTTCGTTCCCGACGGGGAACAAAACGCGGAGCGGTAGTTCAGTCGGTTAGAATACCTGCCTGTCACGCAGGGGGTCGCGGGTTCGAGTCCCGTCCGTTCCGCCACAATTCAGAAGGCCTGAGTCAGCAATGACTCAGGCCTTCGTTGTTTTTGCCTTTCGTAAAAAATCACCGCCACCCCCGCGCGGTACTCGCGCGAGGACGGGTTGGTGCTATCTCTAGTGCCTGCTGGCCAGCGCCACGCCGATCAAAATAGTCGCAATCCCGATGATATGGAAAAGATGCAGCGTTTCGCCGAGAAACACCAGCGACAGTACCACGCCGAAGACTGGAATCAGGTGAATGCTAAGCCCGGCGCGTGCGGCACCGACGGCTTCCACGCAGCGTCCGTACAGCAGGTAGGAAACGAAAGAGGGGAATGCGCCGAGGAAAATAACCGCTGAAATCGTCATCGTGTTCCAGTGCGGAACCGCGCCGGTGCTCAGCTCATGCAGCCACAGCGGCAGCGTCACCACCAGCGCGATAGCTACCTGAATGCCCAGCAGCCCCATGCGGCTAATATCGGAAGGGATTTTTCGGATCCACAGCGTATACAGAGCAAAACAGGCCATGGCCGCCAGCAGCATCAGGTCGCCCGATGAAAACGCCATTTGCAGCAGCCCGTGAATATCGCCCTTAAAGATAATAAACAGCACGCCGCAGCAGGAAATCGCCAGGCCTACCACCTGCTTGACGCTTAACTTATGCCCAAAGAACAGCGCGCCAAACAGCATAATCAAAACCGGTATACAGGAGTTAAGCAACAATGCGTTGGTGCTCGAAGTATGGTGCAGGCCGATATACACCAGCAGGCTAAAGCAGACGATACCGGTGACCGATACGGCGACAATCCAGCCCAGATATTCCCGGTAACGGCGAAAGTCTCTTTTTATATAAGGGAACGCAAACGGCAGGATCACAATGAGCGCCACCAGCCAGCGCATAAAGGTGAGACCCACCGGGGGAATATCGTTGCGAACGGCTTTACCGACGATGTAATTGCACGCCCATAGCAGCGGCGGAATGGTGAACAGGAGCAAAACATACCAGGCCGATGGCTTATGGGGGGCAGCCTCAGTGGCCGACTTCTTACTGCTGAGCAAGGGACTCTCCTTTGACACGGGATTTTGCTGGAAAGGGCGAAGGGAGAATATATTACTCGCTGTCGGGCTAGCCGTCGTCGTGGAGAAGAAAAAGAGTATGTCTGGACATTAAAAAGCCTGAACCCGCGAGGGCTCAGGCCTCAATGTTTACTCTTTAGAGGTGGCAACGCGGCCAGCAAAACCGGCATTGACGCTGATTTTTTCGCTACGAGCCAGCCAGCGGTAGCAGCTCAGGCCGAGGAAGACGCCGATAAACCAGCTGAAGTTGGCGACTTCATGCAGCGAAGGAATAAAGCTGATGGTCAGGCAAACGGCAACCGAAGGCACCAAGGCGATAATCGCTTTCGGGTTAAAGCCGTTGCTGTACCAGTAGCGGCCTTTCGGCGTGTCGTTAAACAGATCGTCGACGTGAATTTTGCCGCCTTTCACCAGGTAGAAGTCCGCCAGCAGGATGCCGAACAGCGGCCCAATGAACGAGCCCAGCACATCCAGCGTGTAGTGGATAAGCTCCGGGGACTGGAACAGGTTCCACGGCGTCAGCAGGACGGAGCCCACCGCGGCGATCATCCCACCCGCACGGAAGCTAATCTTCTGCGGTGAGCAGTTAGAGAAGTCGAACGCCGGGGAGACAAAGTTCGCCACGATATTGATCCCGATAGTGGCGGTAATCATCGTCAGCAGGCCAATCGCCATCGCGAGGCTGTTACCGATATGGCTCACGGTTTCGATCGGGTCAGTGATCATCTTGCCGAACAGAGACTGAGTACCGGACACAATCACCACGGTGACAATAGAGAACAGCAGGAAGTTAAACGGCAGGCCCCAGCGGTTGCCGCGGCGGATCTCATTCATGCTTTTACCGTAGCGAGAGAAGTCGCCGAAGTTCAGCAGCGGGCCGGAGAAGTACGACACAACCAGCGCGGTGGCGGTGATCATCTGCCACACCTGCTCGCCGGAGCTAAGCTGTTTGCTGGCTAAGGTAAAGGAGATGCCATCGAAACCGGTCTGATACAGGATCCAGCCTGCCAGCGCCATCATCACGATGTATACGGCAGGGCCAGCAATATCAATGAAGCGCTTAATCGCATTCATCCCGTGCCAGAACACCATCGCCTGCAGCACCCACATAATACCGAAGCAGATCCAGCCGAGCTGAGACAGGCCAAGGAAGCTGACGCCTGTCATTGGCGCCAGCGTTGGCCAGAACTTCAACAGCACCAGCATTAAGGCGTTAGCGGCCAGGTAAGTTTGTATCCCGTACCAGGCGAAGGCGATAAGCCCGCGGATCACCGCCGGAATATTCGCGCCGAAGACGCCGAAAGCCTGGCGGCAAATCACCGCGTAAGGCACGCCCGCCATCTGGCTGGGTTTGGCGACAAGGTTGGCACAAAATTGCACGATGCAAATCCCTGCCAGCAGGCAAATCAGTACCTGCCAGCTGGCAAGCCCGAGCGTAAAGAAGCTGGCTGCCACTACATAGCCGCCCATGCTGTGTACATCAGACATCCAAAACGAAAAAATATTATACCAGGACCAAGTCTGGTGGCGGGTCGGGGCCAGGTCATCGTTGCACAGGCGCGGGCTGTAGCCGGCGTGGGCACTCTCTTTCATGGCTGTGGCGTTGTTCTCTATACCTGGCATGGGATCTGCTCCTATAAAAACAGAAGATGGATTACGTCTGCCATAGGTATTGCAGGAACCAGGCCAGGTTTGCATTTCTTGTATTCAATTATCAATGATATTGTATACAAATAAAGAACGCCTGGTGCTAACAGGAGAGGTGAATGAAACGTGATTTCGGGGTTACGGCCCCAGCAGAACTGCATGATAAAGAAGCCGTTATCTGGCAATCGCTGATGACGGCGATGGTCGAACACCAACTGCCGCCGGGCAGCAAACTGCCGGAAGAAGCACTGGCGGAAGTTTTTGGTATTAGCCGAACCGGGATCCGTAAAGTCTTAACGCGCCTCGCAACGGTGCAAATGATCACCATGCTGCCCGGGCGTGGTGCATTTGTGGCGATGCCGGACGTCGAAGAATCAAAAGCGATCTTCCAGACGCGCTCCGTTCTCGAATGTGCCAACCTGCCTCATGTGCTCGAGCATCTCCAGGCGCCACACCTTGCCGCGCTGCGTAAAATCATCCAGCAGGAAGAAAAAGCGCACCGCGACGGAGACGGGCCAGCGGCAATTCGTTTCTCGGCGGCGTTTCATATTCAACTGCAGGCCATCTCCGGCAACGCCGTGCTGACGGAAATGGTCACCAGTTTGACGCACCGCTCCTCGCTGGTTATCGCCGCATGGGGCGCGCCGTGGCAGCGTGGCTGCCGCTGTGACGATCATGAACAACTTATCGATCTGCTGCGCAAAAAAGAGATTGAGCCGTTGACCCTGGCGATGCAGCACCACTTCGAGCACATTGTTTCCAGCCTGCATTTTGAGCGCAGCGGTGAAACCACCCCAGACTTCGCCCGCCTCTTTGGCACCCGACAGGAATAACCAATGTCCCAGCCTATTATTCAAGTGATCAACCCCAACACCAGCCTGGCGATGACGCACACTATTGCTGAAGCCGCCCGCAGTGTTGCCGCACCCGGCACGCAGATTCTCGCCAGCTGCCCGGAGCAGGGCGTGGAGTCAATAGAAGGGCACTTTGATGAAGCCATTGCGGCCATCGGCGTGCTGGAACAAATTCAGCAGGGCAAGGTGCAGGGGGCGAACGGGCACGTCATCGCCTGTTTTGGCGACCCAGGGTTGCTGGCGGCGCGCGAAATAGCCAGCGGGCCGGTGATTGGCATTGCCGAAGCGGCCATGCATATGGCCACGATGGTGGCGACCCGCTTCTCGATTGTTACCACGCTGCCGCGCACGGTGATCATTGCCCGTCACTTAGTGCATCAATACGGTTTTGAACATCATTGCGCCGCGCTGCACGCTATCGATCTCCCTGTTCTGGCGCTGGAAGATGGTACAGGCCTGGCCCAGCGGCTGGTGCGTGAACGCTGCATTCAGGCCAAAAAAGAAGATAACAGCGGGGCGATAGTGCTGGGCTGCGGCGGAATGGCAAACCTGGCGAAAGAGCTGACTGAAGAGATCGGCATCCCGGTTATCGACGGCGTGACCGCGGCGGTGAAGCTGGTGGAGTCGCTGGTTGCACTGGGTATCGGCACCAGCAAATTTGGCGATCTCGCTTATCCGAATAAAAAGCCGCTTTCCGGCTCTTTTGCACGTCTGGGTTAAGGTTGAAGAGGCCAACTATGACAGAAGAACAAAAGCGTAATCGCTACCCTTTTACCGAAAACTACCCGCGCGATCTCGCCGGTTATGCCGGCAATCCTCCCCATGCAAAGTGGCCGAACGGGGCGCGTATTGCTGTTCAGTTTGTCCTGAACTTTGAAGAAGGGGCGGAAAACAACGTGCTGCACGGCGATAGCGGCTCAGAACAGTTTCTCTCCGATATCATCGGCGCGGCCAGTTTTCCCGATCGTCATATGTCGATGGACTCCCTGTACGAATACGGCTCCCGGGCAGGGTTCTGGCGTATCCACAATGAGTTTCAAAAACGAGGTCTGACTTTGACGGTGTTTGGCGTGGCGATGGCGCTGGCCCGTAACCCGGAAATTGTCTCCGCGATCAAAGCCGCAGATTACGACGTGGTCAGCCACGGCTGGCGTTGGATCCATTATCAGAATATGGACGTTGCCACCGAGCGTCTGCACCTGCATCAGGCGATGGAAATCCTGGAAGATCTGTTTGGCTCCCGCCCGCTGGGCTGGTACACCGGGCGAGATAGCCCCAATACCCGCAGGCTGGTGGTTGAGCAAGGCGGCATTCTATATGACAGCGATTACTACGGCGACGATTTGCCTTTCTGGAGCAAAGTTACCTGCGAAGACGGCAGCGTCAAACCCCATCTTATTGTGCCGTACACGCTGGACACCAATGACATGCGCTTCGCCACCGCTCAGGGATTCAATACCGCCGAGCAGTTCTACACCTACCTGAAAGACAGCTTCGACGTGCTGTATGAAGAAGGCGAAACGGCGCCGAAGATGATGTCCATCGGCATGCATTGCCGTTTGCTAGGTCGACCGGGCCGTTTCCGGGCTTTGCAGCGTTTTCTGGATTACGTGCAGCAACATGAAGGCGTGTGGATTTGCAGAAGGCAGGATATTGCCGAGCATTGGGTGAAGATGCATCCATTTGTTGAGTAATGCTGTCTCTTAGCCATAAATACTTTCTATACAGGTTTAGGCTAAGGTTCCGTTCACTTCAAATGCTTATTCTTATGTATCCCCCGAACTTGTGAACGTGTCAGGTGGCATTACGCCATGCCCCCTGACCACCCCCGGCGCCC
>NZ_BCTL01000080.1 GCF_001571265.1 Cedecea neteri NBRC 105707 = ATCC 33855
AGTGACGGTGACTCCCCTAAGACGTTCACCGGTGCGGGAGCTGCATATAAAAAAGGGCTGGAAGTGAACGGAACCTTAGCCGACTCTACATAATCGTAAAGATTTTGACTAAGAGGGAACACTCTGCCGCCAGAGTTCCCCTTTACTCCGCCACCTTCACAATCAACTTGCCAAAGTTCTTCCCTGACAACAGCCCCTGGAACGCCTCCACGGTATTCTCCAGCCCGTCTACGATATCTTCTCGGAACTCAATCTCTCCGGCGGCAATCCACTCGCTCATCTGCTTAAAGAACTCCTCGTAGCGGTGGCTGTAATCCAGGCTGATGATAAACCCTTCCACGCGCATACGTTTTTTCAGGATGGTTGCCATTAGCTCAGGCAGACGGTCATGCTCAAACACGCTGTTGCCGCCGTTGTACTGGCTGATCATGCCGCAAACCGGGATGCGCGCTTTGGTATTCAGCAGCGGGAAGACCGCGTCAAACACCGCATCGCCGACGTTTTCAAAGTAGATGTCGATGCCGTTCGGGCAGGCTTTGGCCAGCTGTGCAGCAAAATCGCTGGCGCGGTGATCGAGGCACTCATCAAACTTCAGGGTTTCTTTCACATAGCGGCACTTATCTTCTCCACCCGCAATACCGATGACTCGAGCGCCGCGCAGGCGAGCCGTTTGCCCCACGATGGAGCCCACAGCGCCGCTGGCGGCAGCTACGACCACGGTTTCACCCGGCTGCGGGTTGCCGATATCGGTCAGCCCCATGTAGCCGGTAAAGCCCGGCATGCCGAGCAGCCCCTGCGCCCAGGAAGGGTGAGACATGTTTTTATCCAGCTTCCGCAGGCCTTCCCCGTTGGAGATCGAATAGTCCTGCCAGCCGGAGTCAGCCAGCACCAGGTCACCCGGCTGATAATCAGGATGCTGCGAGCTTTCCACCCGGCTGACGGTGCCGCCGACGATGACTTCCCCGATGCCAATCGGCGCCGAGTAGGATTTGGCGTCGCTCATGCGCCCGCGCATATACGGGTCGAGAGACAGGAAAAGCGTGCGCAGCAGCACTTCGCCTTTACCGGGCGTTGGAACAGCCACTTCTTCCAGATGGAGATCTTCGCGGGTCGGCATTCCCTGCGGGCGTTTAGCCAGTACAAAGCGACGGTTTTTATCTGCGGTCTGAGCCATGAGGTACTCCTTTTATTTTCCAGAGTGAAAACCTCAGCCTAGACAAAAACCCGCTGCATTAGCATGAAATTCGTGCTGGATAGCCGTTACGCCGCAATTTCCGCTAAAACAGCGCTGACCGCCAGCAGATCCGCGCTTCCGCCTGGGCTGAGATTACGGGCGATAAGCTCGGCGTCCATCTGCCGGAGATCGTCCTCGTGCCAGCCCTGCTGCAGCAAGCGGGCGGCGTAACGTTGCACATAGCGCAGCCCGTTTAGTCCACCACGCGAAACCAGATTAGTGTCCGGGTTTGCGGCCATCAGGCGCAGCATTGCATTAAGCAGGCGACGTTTGGGGCAGCTCTCCGCCTGCCAGTAAGGCAATACGTGCTGGCGCACCGTCAGAAACCCGCTTTCCGCTTCGCCGCGTGCGCCGGTCAGGCCAAACTGCTGATAAAGCCTTTCGCCAACCGACGAAGCCTTACGGGCGGCGACCAGTTCGCGTTCCACGATCCCGCTGCATATCTCGCTCACGGTGGAACATAAAGCCGATGCGGTGAGCGCTTTGCCCTGCTCCTGCAGGCGTCCGGCGGCGGTTGAAAGCAGCCCCAGCGAAAACACACCGCCTTTGTGCGTATTCACACCGTGAGTGGCCTGGTACATCGCCTGCTCGCAGGCGATACCCGCCGGACGGATCAGCCGCAGCATCTCGCAGGCTCCGCGCCCCGCATGTTCACGCCCCAGAGCGAGGAACGTGCTAAACCAGGGGCCAATCGCGGCGATGCTGTCGAGAAACATCGGCAAATCCATATCGCGATGCGAACCGCTGTTAGCGCCGTCCACCAGCCCCGGCTTTGGCGTCAACCAAACTTCGTCCAGCAGCGCCTGCCGCACCAGAGCAGACACATCCGGTGCGGAGGCAGAAACCGGGTTAATCCCTGGCAAACCAGCCATCTATCAGCCTCTCAACGCGCTCGGTGACTTCATCCGTGGGGTGGCGGCGAGAACGCGCGCAGGCGTGCGCGGGCTCATTGCACACCAGGCAGCACCGCCCCGACAGGTCCAGCGAGGTTCGCCCCACCGGGCCGTTTTGCGGGCAAATCACGTCCGCATCCCACAGCCTGCCTAGCGGATGGGTTTGTTCCAGCTCGACCGTGGCCGCTTTAAGCTCGCTGGCGGAGTGCGCTACGCTCCACATCGCTTCGGCTCCGGTCGGCAGCCACAGCACCTGCCGCTCGAGAACCGGCCAGCGGTAGCGCCACAGCAGTTGGTCACAGGCCTGCAGCGCCACCGCCATGCAGTTACGATAGCGAATACTGTCTTTCACCGGGCCCGGCGTTACCAGCGTCAGGGAAAGCACCGGCTGGCTATGCTTAAGCAGCCACTCGTGCTGCCGGTTCGCCCGTCGCTCTTTGGCCTCAAGCAGCGCGGCAAGGGTTACGCCTTCCACCTCCAGAAGCATTTCACTCATTTGGCTTACTCCTCTTTTACCTGGCGCACCACGTCAATCACGCTGCCGTCGCGGTAGCGGATCACGCCGACGATGCGCGGCGTAAATTCGATCGGCTTCGGCTCGCCGGTCAGGGAAATAGCACGCTGGTAAAGATCTTCAATGCTCACGATCTTCATCCCCGCGCTTTCAAGCCGCTCGCGGATCTCCGGCCGAGCTGGGTTAACTGCCACGCCGTGATCCGTCACCAGCACGTCAATGCTTTCGCCCGGCGTGACTCGCGTGGTCACTCGTTTGACGACGGTAGGAATTCGGGTGCGCAGCAGCGGAGCAACCACGATCGTCAGGTTTGCCGCGCTCGCCACGTCGCAGTGCCCGCCGGATGCGCCGCGCATCACGCCGTCGGATCCGGTTATTACGTTGACGTTGAAATCGATGTCGATCTCCAGCGCGCTGAGGATCACCACGTCAAGCTGGTCGCAGCTCGTGGCCTTCGCGCCGGGGTTGGCGTAAACGTTGGTGGAGATCTCAACGTGGTTAGGATTGCGCGCCAGCGAGGCCGCCGCCTGGCCGTCAAAACACTGGGTATCAAGCAGTTTTTCGATCAGCCCTTTTTCGTGGAGATCCACCAGGCTGCCGGTGATCCCGCCGAGGGCAAAGCGTGCTACCACGCCGTTGCGCTCCATTTTTTCTTCCATAAAACGCGTGCAGGCGGTGGCCGCCGCGCCGGAGCCGGTCTGCATGGAAAAGCCGGGGCGGAAGTAGCCCGAATGTTCAATCACTTCGGCTGCGGTGCGGGCAATCATCAGCTCGCGCGGATTGCTGGTGACGCGCGCCGCGCCGACGCTGATTTTGGCCGGGTCGCCCACGGTATCGACCTGAACGATGTAATCCACTTCATCCTGCATCAGGCTGGCGGGCATGTTGGGGAACGGCACCAGTTCCTCGGTTAACAGCACGACTTTGCGGGCAAAATGAGCGTCTACTTTGGCGTAACCCAGCGAGCCACAGCAGGATTTGCCGTGGGTGCCGTTGGCGTTGCCATATTCGTCGCTGCACGGCACGCCGAGAAACGCCACGTCGATTTTCAACTCACCGTCCTGCAGCAGCTTCACGCGCCCGCCGTGGGAGTGAATCTGTACCGGCTCGGCCATCAGGCCGTGAGAAATCGCTTCCGCCAGCTTGCCGCGCATCCCGGAGGTGTAAATGCGGCTAATCACGCCGTTGCGAATGGGTTCAATCAGCGCCTCGTTGCAGGTCATCAGTGAACTTGAGGCCAGCGTCAGATCTTTAAATCCAAGGCGAGCCAGCGTGGCAACCACGTGATTAATCACCCGATCGCCTTCCCTGAAAGCATGGTGGAAGGAGATAGTCATACCGTCCTTCAGCCCGCTTTGGGCAATCGCCTGCTCCAGCGTGTCGCAAAGCTTGCGGGTTTTCTTCGCGTCGGCATCCGCCAGCCACGGCGTGGTTTGATGCGCCCCGTCAAAGCTTCGCAGGTGGGAAAGGTGCGGGTACTCGAGGTGTAAAAGTTCGGTCATATTGCTCATTGTTTTTGTCCTTAACGGCGCACGCCGGAAGCTGCGGCGCGCTCAAGCACCACCTGCGCATGGTTAATGATTGGTGCGTCGATCATCTTGCCGTTGAGCGACACCACGCCAAGGCCATTACGCTCCCCTTCATCGGCGGCGGCAATGACCCGGCGGGCATAGTCGACTTCGTCCTGGGTTGGCGCATAGGCGTTATGCAGCAGCTCAATCTGCCGGGGATTGATCAGCGATTTGCCGTTGAAACCCATTTTGCGGATCAGCTCAACTTCCCGCAGGAACCCGGCTTCGTTATTCACGTCAGACCAAACCACGTCAAACGCGTCAATTCCGGCGGCGCGCGCGGCATGAAGCACCGCGCAGCGGGCATAGAACAGCTCCGTACCGTCGCCGCGCTCGGTTTGCATATCCATCACGTAATCAAACGCTGCCAGCGCAATGCCGATAAGACGCGGGGAAGAACGCGCGATGGCAACGGCGTTAATCACGCCCACGGCGGACTCAATCGCCGCCACCAGTTTGGTGGAGCCAGGCTCACGCCCGCAGGCTTTCTCAATGCGCTCGAGGTGAGATTCCAGCAGGAAGATATCTTCCGGCGTGTCGGTTTTAGGCAGGCGCACCACGTCCACACCTGCGCGCACCACGGCCTCAAGATCGTCCAGACCAAACGGCGTATTCAGCGGATTAATGCGCACCACGGTTTCGATGTCGCGGTACATCGGGTGCTGCAGGGCGTGGAACACCAGCACGCGGGCAGTGTCTTTCTCACGCAGCGCCACGGCGTCTTCGAGGTCGAACATGATCGAATCCGGGCGGTAGATAAAGGCGGTGGAAAGCATGGCGGCGTTAGCGCCGGGGAGGAACAGCATGCTGCGACGGAGTTTTTTCATTGTAGTTTTTCCCAGTCAATTTTTTCGGCATCGGCGGCGCGCAGCACCGCGCTTTGCAGACGGGCGCGGATCACGCAGTCCAGCGCGCCTTTGTCTTCCAGAATAAAAATCCCTTCTTTCACGCCGAGCTGGGCAAGTGTTTGCTCCGCCACGCGGCGAATCTGGTCACCAAACTGCTTTTGTACTTCGCTGTGGATCATCAGGCTGAACTCGCCTTCGGCGGGGGCGACTCTCACCAGCAGATCGCTGGACTCCAGCGTCCCGGCTAAGGCTTGCTTTACGATTCTCATAAGGCTTTGTCCTGGTTAAAGAAATCAGGCCACATCCAGCGCGTAGTGCCGCTGAAGATGGCTAAAGGTACTGTCCGGGACAATTTCCCGGATGCGGGCCATTTGCTGGCTCTTGAGTAAGGCCCGGACTTCAGAGGCGGAAATCTCTCGTCCGGCGGCATGGCATTTACGCGGCAGCTCGACCACCTGAATAGAAGCCGCGCTGTGGTGGCGGTGCACTTCCAGCCAGTAGCGCATGGCCTGGTTGTATTCCCGGGTAACGGCGCAGAACGGCTCGTTGCCGACAAACCGGTGGGTCACGCCCAACGCCGGAGCGACGTAGTCACGGAAAATCATCAGGTCCATTGCGCTCCAGGTTTTGTCGATAAGCCCGCTCTCTTTCAGGAAATAACCCGGAAAGGTGGCGCGGGAGATCAGGTACTCAGAGCCGGGATGCACAATCACGTTGGGTAAGTGAGCCACTCCCTGGCGAACCATCTCCCACCGCTCCTCGAACGGAAAAAATGAAGCGTCCTCACGGACTACAAACAGATGCAGCCAGTCGCAGCGCGCCGCCGCCTGTTCGGCCAGGTAGCGGTGGCCGAGGGTGAACGGGTTGGCGTTCATCACGATGGAGCCGATCCGGTTCCCCGGTTTGCGCAATTTTTCCAACCCGGCGCAGTAGCGGCTGATGCCGATGGGCGTGTTTTCCATCAACACCGCCGCTTCATCCACCTGCACCAGCGGCCAGAACCCGCTCTGGCGAAACCGGTCGAGGTTGTAGGGGCGAGTGAACAGGAACAGATGCGCCTGCCCGCGTTCCATCGCGATATGCTGAATTTCTCCCAGCAGCCGCACGCTAAGGTTGTCCCCACGCCAGGCTTCATCCACCGCCACGCACTTGATGGTGCGCCACGCCAGCCCCGCACAGCCGACAATTTTCGTCCCGGCAAGGGCGACGACGAACAGCTGAATGTCGCCGTCCAGCCCGAGCTGGTTACGCCCCAGCAGATCCCGTATGGCCGCCAGCGCCTGCGGCTGGCGCTGCGGATCGACGGTGCTGAACTCGATAGGGTTGGGCTGGAACATAGCGTTAGTGGGCCACCGCCTCTGAAACCTGCGGCACGCGGGACTCAACGATCACGTTGCTGAGATGGCCGATGCGTTCAATTTCAACCTCGATGCGGTCGCCCGGCTTCATAAACAGCGGTGGCGTGCGCTTTTTGCCAACGCCGCCGGGAGAGCCGGTAATGATCACGTCGCCCGCGCTGAGCGAGGTGAAGGTCGAGATGTATTCGATAAGCTCGGCGACCTTGTGGATCATGCTGCTGGTGTTGTCCTCCTGCACCATGCGGCCGTTCAGCCAGGTGCGGATCGCCAGATCGTGCGGATCGCGAATTTCATCCGCCGTGGTCATCCACGGGCCAAAAGCGCCGGTCTGCGGCCAGTTTTTCCCGGCGGTAAACCACGTGTGCTGCCAGTCGCGGGCCGAACCGTCCATATAGCAGCTGTAGCCGGCCACGTGGCTCAGCGCATCCGCCGCAGCAATGTTCACGCCGCCTTTGCCGATGATCACCGCCAGTTCGCCTTCGTAGTCAAATTCGCTGGAATGATGAGGTTTCACCACCGGGGAATCATGTCCGGTCTGGGAGTCAGCAAAGCGTACAAACAGCGTCGGCGCCGGGTTGTGCTGGTCGAACTCTTTACGCTTGTCGGCGTAGTTCATGCCAACGCAGAGGATTTTCTCAGGGCGTTCGATGACCGGCAGCCAGCGAACGTCTGCGGCTGCGACATCGGCCTTCAGCCCGGCAAACGCCAGCGCTTCATGCACGGCATCCGCCGCCAGCAGCGCTTTAAGGTCCGCAAAACGTGAGCCCAAACGGCGACCCAGGTCGATGATGCCTTCCGGCGTCACCACGCCGTAGCTCCGCTGACCCTGAAGTAAATAACTTGCGAGTTTCATAACAGTTCCTGGTTAATCAAAAATCAGACAAGAAAGTTGCCAAGCACCAGCAGCGCCACTGAGACGTTGATCGCCCCGCCGATGCGGGTAGCAATCTGGGCGAACGGCATCAGCGACATGCGGTTGCCGGCGGTAAGAATGGCGACGTCGCCGGTACCGCCCTGCCCGCTCTGGCAGCAGGAAACGATGGCTACATCGATAGGGTGCATGCCGATCTTTTTCCCTACGAAGAAGCCAGTTGCCACCAGCGCGCTGACGGTGCTGACGATGACCAGCAGGTTGGTAAGGGTGAAAGCGTCGACCAGCTCGTTCCACGGAGTGATCGCCACGCCCACGGCAAACAGAATTGGATAGGTCACGGCGGTCTGGAAGAATTTATAAACCACCTGAGAGCCCGCCAGCATGCGTGGGGAAACGCCGTGACAGAGCTTGATCAGCACGGCGACAAACAACATCCCGACTGGCGCAGGCAGGCCAATCAGTTTATGCAGCAGCATGCCCACCATATAGAGCAGCACCGCCAGCAGCGCGCCGGAAGCGATAGTAGTAACGTCCGCTTTACCGCTAAACAGGGCAGCGGTTTGTTCTTTTTCGCCACCGTTGGTTTTGCCCGGCATCAGCTCGCCTTCACCGGTCAGGTGCGGGAAGCGTTTACCCAGCTGATTCAGGCAGCCGGAAATGACGATAGCCGTCAGGCTGCCCAGCATGACGATAGGCAGAATGCGCCCCAGCGCCACGCCCTGATCCATATGCAGCAGCGCGGCATAACCAATGGACAGCGGGATCGCCCCTTCCCCCACGCCCCCGGCCATGATCGGCAGGATCAGGAAGAAGAAGATTTGGAACGGCTCAAGGCCTAAAGCCAGGCCAACGCCCATGCCGACAACCATGCCCACCACTTCGCCGCACAGCATCGGGAAGAAGATGCGCAGGAAGCCCTGAATCAGCGTGGTGCGGTTCATGCTCATGATGCTGCCGACGATGATGCAGCAGATGTAGAGGTAAAGGATGTTGGTGGATTTATAGAACTTGGTGGTGGACTCCACTACCGCATCCGGCAGCAGGCCGTAATACACCAGCGCGGAGGGGATGAAGGTGGCGCAGATGGCGGCGGCGCCCATTTTGCCGATCACCGGCAGGCGTTTACCAAACTCGCCGCAGGCAAAGCCGAAGAAGGCCAGCGTCGCTACCATCACCACGATATCGCTCGGCAGCTTACCGCCGAGGCAGTCGATGGCGATCAGCGCCCCGGCCAGCACAAACAGCGGCAGCGGGATGATGCCCACCTTCCAGCTGTCGAGAATATGCCACCAGCGCTCTTTGAGCGTCGGTTTATTAATATCAATAGATTCAGGAATGATGTTGTAGGAATCATCGGTCGTGCTCATGTTCAAGCCCCTTATTTTAATTTGTCGGGGCAGACTAAAAGATTAAATACCTATGTAATGTGAGGGATAGCAGATTAAAACCGTTAATTTAAAGGCATCTATGGCGTTAATGGTTTTAATTCCCGCCGTGGTTTTTATGGTTTTTATTCCCAGGCTTAGATAAACCTTAAGAGAAGGAAAAAACCGGCTGAAATTACCGAAAAGTGCCGTTGCGTGAGGTTGTTCAAACTTTCGGTCAAAGCCGCGCAGCCAGCGGTTTATCGGTGTTAAGCTGCCGTTTTGCCTCACTGAATACACGCTGGCCTATGAAAGTCTCCTTTCAAATACGCTTATTTATCTATCTGGTTGCGTTCTTTTCCGTGCTATTTGCCATGCTCGGGACCTATTACTATTTCGACGTTGGCCGCCAGCTTTATCAGGAAATGAGTACCCGGGCGAGAATGCAGGCAGAGGATATTGCGTTAATTCCCTCGTTACGGGAATCGGTAGAAAAAAAAGATATTCCGGCGATACACGACTTTATGCAAAAGCTGGTCATCCATAGCGATGCCAGCTTTATCGTCATTGGCGATGAGCACGGCATCCACCTCTACCATTCCGCACATGCCGACCGGGTGGGCAAAACCCTGGTCGGCGGCGATAACGAAGAGGTGCTGCAGGGCAAAAGCATCACCACGCTGCGTAAGGGTGGCCTCGGCCTGTCGCTGCGCAGCAAAGCGCCGATATTCGACCAGCACGGCAAAGTGATTGGCATTGTGTCGGTGGGCTACCTGAAGAGCTACCTCGATGACGTTACCTCCGGCAAGGTGATCAACATTCTGCTGGCGGCGGTGATCCTGCTGCTGGCGCTGTTTGTTTTCTCCTGGTACTTCACGCGCAGCATCAAAAGGCAGATGTTTTCGCTGGAGCCACGGCAGATAAGCCTGCTGGTGCGCCAGCAAAAAGCGATGATGGAATCGATCTATGAGGGCGTGATCGCCATCGACAGCCGCTCGCAGATCGAGGTGATCAACAAGGCGGCGAAGAAACTGCTTGGCCTGGAACAGCCTTCGCGCGAGATCCGCGGCAAGCAGATCTCCGAGGTGATCGAACCGGTGACGTTTTTTGATCCGCAGGTGATGCTGGCGCGGGATACCCACGATGAAATCTGCGCCTTTAACGATCTTAGCGTGCTCGCCAGCAGGGTTCGCATCGAGCTTGAAGGCGTTTTGCAGGGCTGGGTTATCACCTTCCGTGACCGTAAAGACATTGATAGCCTGAGCTTCCAGCTCAGCCAGGTTAAGCGCTACGTGGACAACCTGCGCATCATGCGGCACGAGCAACTCAACCGCATGGCAACGCTTGCCGGGCTGTTGCATATGGCCCGCTACGACGACGCCAAACGCTATATCAAGGCGCAGTCCGAGCACGCGCAGGAAGTGCTGGACTTTGTTTCCGCGCGCTTCTGCTCCGCCACGCTGTGCGGCCTGCTGCTGGGGAAATACGCCAGGGCACGAGAGAAAGGCGTGTCGCTGGCGTTCGATCCGGCCTGCAGCATGGCGAGAATGCCGTCTAACGTACCGGAATCAGAGCTGATTTCGATTATCGGTAACCTGCTGGATAACGCCATTGAAGCCACCCAGCGCGCCGAAGGCGAGCATCAGCCGGTAGAAGTTTACATCGTGATAAACGACCGGGAGCTGGTTATCGAAGTAGCTGACCACGGCGTGGGTATCGCGCCTGAGCTGCGCGACCATATTTTCACGCCGGGCGTCACCACCAAAACCCACGGCGACCACGGGCTCGGCCTGCACCTTATCGCCAGCTACGTGGCGCTGGCGAAGGGCACCGTGGAGGTTTCAGACAACCTGCCGAGCGGGACCGTATTCTCGGTATTTATTCCAGACGTTGTCGTTCCGGGGAGCGACCTCAACCCAACGTAAGGCTTTGAGTATGCAAAATGAAATGATTAACGTGCTTATCGTGGAGGATGAAAGCGAACTTGCCGCCCTCCACGCCGAGCTGATTGATAAACACCCCCACCTTCACCTGGTCGGGATAGCCAACAGCCTGGCCAGCGCGCAGCGCCTGATGCTGGAAAAGCAGCCGCAGTTGATCCTGCTGGATAACTACCTGCCGGACGGCAAAGGCATCACGCTGTTTGGCAGCGACCTTTTGCAACAGCACGCCTGCTCGGTGATCTTTATCACCGCCGCCAGCGATATGGACACCTGTAGCCAGGCAATTCGCAGCGGGGCGTTTGACTATATTCTCAAGCCGGTATCGTGGAAGCGCCTCAGCCACTCGCTGGAACGCTTCGTGCAGTTCAGCCAGCAGCAGCGCGAATGGAAAGTGGTCGATCAGCAGAACGTCGATAAGCTTTACGAGCTACAGGCGCGCAATGCTCCGCTGGATGCGGGCAGCAAAGGCATCGAGGAGAATACGCTGGAGCTGGTCCAGCGCCTGTTTCGCGAAGGCGAAGCCCAGCGCTGCTTCTCGGTAGACGACGTGGTCAGCCAAACAAAGCTCAGCAAAACCACCGCCCGTCGCTACCTGGAACACTGCGTTGAGAAAGGCTTTCTCAGCGTCGAAATGCTGTACGGCAAGATTGGCCACCCTCGCCGCTTGTATAAGCGGAGCCAGACGGGTAGCACAAGCTAACCGCCTGAAATACGTTACCCCAACACGGTGACCGCATCCTGCAGGCGAGTCGCGCGGTGTTTCACCATCGCCGACACCTGAGCGCTCTCTTCCACCAGTTCGGCATTTTTCTGCGTGATGGCATTCAGTTCAGCCACCGCGCGGGTTATGTCCGCCAGGCCATCCGCCTGCTCAGTCGTGGCGTGGCTTATCTGCCCGAGAAGCTGGGTGACGTTCTGCACCTGCGCCACGATGTCCTGCATGGTTCGCCCCGCCTCGTGAACCTGCACCGTGCCGGACTGCACCTTGCTGGCGCTGGCGTCAATCAGCTTACGGATATCGTTCGCCGCACTGGCGCTACGCTGCGCCAGGTTACGGACTTCGCCAGCCACCACGGCAAACCCTTTGCCCTGCTCACCGGCGCGAGCCGCTTCTACCGCCGCGTTAAGCGCCAGAATATTGGTCTGGAAGGCAATATCATTAATCAGGCTGGTGATGGAGCCGATACGCTGGGTGCTGTCGGCGATATCGTCCATAGTGGTGACCACGGTTTCCATCGCCTGGCCGCCTTGCGCCGCCGCATCGCTGGCGGAGCTGGAAAGTTTGTCCGCCGCTGACGCGGTTTCAGAATTGGTCTGTACCGACGCCGCCATCTGGTTCATGGTCGCCACCGTCTGCTGCACGTTAACCACCGTCTGGCGGGTTCGCTCATTCAGATCGTCGTTCCCTTTCGCCATCGCCTCGCTGCCGCTGCGCACGTTCGCCACCTGGCTGCTGACGTCGTTGATAAGCCAGCGGCACATCAGCCCAAGCTGGCCAATGGAACGCAAGATCACCCCGATTTCATCGCTGCGCTGGAGGTGCTTCACGCGGTGGCTGTTGCCGGTGGCGACTTCCAGCGCCTGGCGAGCCACGTTTTCCAGCGGGCGAGCAATTTGCCATTCCAGCAGGATGCAAGTGAGAGCAGTAAACGCCGCGATAGATAACATTTGCAACGGGCTTTGCCCGAGGGCAAACGCCGAGGCCATCAACAGAATAAACAAACCGCTCATTAACCCACGAATACGCCAGCGCAGCGACATAGTCGGCAGCTTGCCAAACAGCCCCTTACGCAGCACCAGGCCTTTATAAACGGTTTTGCTGCTGCGGCCTTCGTTCAGTGCCTTATAGAGCGGCTCAGCGGCGGCAACCTCTTCCGGCGTCGCTTTGGTGCGAATAGACATATAGCCGGTGGTTTTCCCGTGACGCACCACCGGCACCGCGTTAGCGCGAACCCAATAATGATCGCCATTTTTACGGCGGTTTTTCACGATGCCCGTCCACGGCTCGCCCTGCTGCAGGGTGAACCACATATCGGCAAAGGCTGCCTTTGGCATATCGGGATGTCGCACAAGATTGTGCGCCGCGCCGCTTAGCTCATGTAGCGAGTAGCCACTGACCTGCACGAAGGTATCGTTAGCATGCGTAATGTAACTTTTCAGATCGGTGGTGGACATCAGGGTCGTATCGTCATCAAGCGTGTATTCACGCTGGGTGACCGGCACATGGGCGGACATAGCAACTCCCTTTGAGAGGTTATCCAGATGTTAATGCTTTGGTGGTATGCATGTTATTTCGGCGGGATGAAATTTTACTTTAGTTAAAAAATTTGATATTGATCACAGTTCTAAGTATTAGCCACATAATTTATGAGACTAGTTTAAGCATTGCATTTCACATAGTTTCAAAAGGTTATTACTTTTCACTTCGTTTTATTGCCGCCTCATCTGAGTGCTGCAGTTTTCACCAGCGCTTATTGCGCGGCGCACTACACTTACAGAGGGAATTTTTACCCCCGCAAGGAAAACACGAGGATAAAAAATGCTAAAAAGGAAAAAGAAAGTCAGACCGATCAAGGTCAGTGACGTCACTATCATTGACGATGCGCGTCTGAAAAAAGCCATCACTGCCGCTTCACTGGGCAACGCGATGGAATGGTTTGATTTTGGTGTTTACGGTTTTGTTGCTTACGCACTAGGTAAAGTCTTCTTCCCGGATGCCAGTCCGAGCGTTCAGATGATCGCCGCGCTGGGGACCTTCTCTGTTCCTTTCCTGATTCGTCCCCTGGGCGGCCTGTTCTTCGGGATGCTAGGGGATAAATACGGTCGTCAGAAAATCCTGGCTATCA
Organism: Cedecea neteri NBRC 105707 = ATCC 33855; assembly: GCF_001571265.1. Classification (GTDB taxonomy): domain Bacteria; phylum Pseudomonadota; class Gammaproteobacteria; order Enterobacterales; family Enterobacteriaceae; genus Cedecea; species Cedecea neteri. The sequence continues at coordinate 13,446 of NZ_BCTL01000080.1, forward strand.
CCATCGTCATCATGTCGCTCAGTACCTTTGCTATCGGGCTGATTCCGTCCTACGCCACTATCGGCATCTGGGCACCTATCCTACTGCTGCTGGCCAAAATGGCTCAGGGGTTCTCGGTAGGCGGCGAATATACCGGGGCCTCTATCTTCGTGGCAGAGTACTCGCCAGACCGTAAGCGCGGCTTTATGGGCAGCTGGCTGGACTTCGGTTCGATTGCCGGGTTCGTCTGCGGCGCGGGCGTGGTGGTGCTGATTACCGCTATCGTCGGCGAAGAGAACTTCCTCGACTGGGGCTGGCGTATTCCGTTCTTCCTCGCGTTGCCGTTAGGGATCATCGGCCTCTACCTGCGCCACGCGCTGGAAGAAACCCCGGCGTTCCAGCAGCACGTTGAGAAAATGGAACAGGGCGATCGCGAAGGCCTTGCAGACGGTCCAAAAGTTTCGTTCAAAGAGATTGCCACCAAGCACTGGCGTAGCCTGCTGGTTTGTATTGGCATTGTTATCTCGACCAACGTCACCTACTACATGCTGCTGACCTACATGCCGAGCTATCTTTCGCATAACCTGCATTATTCGGAAGAGCACGGGGTGCTGATCATCATCGCCATTATGGTGGGGATGCTGTTTGTGCAGCCGATGATCGGCCTGCTGAGCGACCGCTTTGGCCGTCGGCCGTTTATCTTCATGGGCAGTATCGGCCTGTTCCTGCTGTCGATTCCGGCCTTTATGCTGATTAACAGCAACGTGATTGGGCTGATCTTTGCCGGGTTACTGATCCTGGCGGTGGTGCTGAACTTCTTTATCGGCGTGATGGCATCCACATTGCCGGCCATGTTCCCGACCCATATCCGCTACAGCGCCCTGGCCAGCGCCTTTAACATTTCGGTGCTGATTGCGGGCGTGACGCCAACGGTTGCCGCATGGCTGGTCGAGAGTACACAAAACCTGATGATGCCGGCTTACTACCTGATGGTGGTGGCGATTATCGGCTTTATCACCGCTGTCACCATGAAAGAGACCGCCAATAAACCGCTGAAAGGCGCAACACCGGCGGCATCGGACATTGCGGAAGCGCGTGAAATTGTTCAGGAGCACCACGACAATATCGAGCAGAAAATCGAGGACCTGGATAAGGAAATCGAAGATCTGCAGGCGAAGCGAACGCTGTTGGTGCAGCAGCACCCGAGGATTAACGAGTAGTTTTCCCCTCACCCTAACCCTCTCCCCGTGGGGGAGAGGGGATAAATAGAGAGCTCTCCCCTGCGCGTGAGGGCTTTTTTTTGCTCTTTTTCCAGCTCTGCCTCTTCGTGGCAAATATCCACGATAATGCAAAGCCAGATAGGGTTCCGTTCACTTCCAGCCCTGCTTTATATG
>NZ_BCTL01000081.1 GCF_001571265.1 Cedecea neteri NBRC 105707 = ATCC 33855
AAATTGTGGACAGCAACGATGAAAATACGATGTCGCTGCGCTCCTCATTCATACCGCTCTGCTGTGAACGCCGTGCCGCTACTGTAGCCGGGCCGCTGTGCAGAAAAGGGAGGCTTCGCCACCATCCTCACCCGGTCGCAGTGATTTCAAAATGCATTTTCCGCTGTCTTCCCGTCGTTCTCCGGCTCAATTTTCGCCGTCAAACCGTCCAGTCAGCGTCTGCTTTTATCTGCGCTGCGGCTTGCGGTGGTGCCCTTGTCTGCTCCGCTTTTCGCCCGGCTGTCGTATCGGCACGGCGTAACTGGCGCCGCATTTGAATAAGGAGAATGATTATGTCCCGTCTGATTTTGGGTGACTGTGTGCAGGTAATGACTGGCATTCCTGAGAAGGCTGTCGATTTCATACTGACTGACCCGCCATACCTCGTTGGTTTTCGTGACCGTCAGGGCCGCACCATTGCCGGTGATAAAACGGATGAATGGCTGCAACCTGCCTGTAATGAAATGTACCGCGTACTGAAAAAAGACGCGCTGATGGTGAGTTTCTACGGCTGGAACCGTGTCGATCGTTTTATGGCTGCCTGGAAAAATGCGGGATTCAGCGTTGTCGGCCACCTGGTGTTTACCAAAACGTACTCGTCCAAATCGGCTTATGTCGGCTACCGCCATGAATGCGCCTATATCATGGCAAAAGGCCGTCCACGTCTGCCGCAAAACCCGCTTCCGGACGTACTGGGCTGGAAATACAGCGGCAACCGGCACCACCCGACCGAAAAACCTGTAACCAGCCTGCAACCGCTGATTGAGTCCTTCACACATCCCGGCGCGATTGTGCTCGATCCGTTTGCCGGCAGTGGCTCCACCTGCGTGGCTGCCCTTCAGTCTGGCCGTCGCTACATCGGTATCGAACTGCTGGAGCAGTACCACCGGGCCGGGCAGCAGCGTCTGGCCGCCGTCCGGCGCGCCATGCAGTACCCGGCTGCTAACGACGACCTGCCGGAGGCCGCGTAATGAATTATCAGGGACATGAACAACTGCGTGACGACCTGGCCGCGCTTTCCAGCACCATGAGCGACCTGCGCCTGCATATCCGGGCGCTGGAAGTAAAGTATCACGACGGATGCCCCGCGCTGGTTGATGCGCTGGCCGCTGATTTCCTGCGCAATCTCAACGCGGAGTATCTGACCGTTTACCTGCGCGTGCTGGCGTTCAGCGACTGTTTTCACGACTGACTGCGACCGGGCGGTGTTCCGCCCGGCCTTCTTACACGATTTTGAGGAGATTACCCATGTATGGAACCCGACAAGCGCTTTGTGAGGAACTGGCGCGGATGTTTACCCACGATGAACCCCTGGCTCTGCTGGTCTGGACGGAGGAGGGGATTCACTCCGCGTGCCGGGAACTGCGTCCAACAGACGACGAGATTACGGCCCTGCTGGAAACGGTCGGCAACAGCGACATGAAGGTGTATCGCCGGGAAGGCGTCACGGATGCGTCGGTGTGCGATCTGCTGACCCGCCATCGTGAAGCGGTTAACCGGCAGGTAATGGTCCCGGCGCAGGTGCTTTCGCGCCTGGTGCATGACGCAGAACGCGAGCTGGTTCACCAGGAGGGGCTGGCATGGGAGGCGGGCGGGCCGACACCCGCGCGTATCCGTCAGGGAATGGCGGACGTGGAGGTGCTGAAAGCGCTGCTGGCAGCGTGAGGCGATGCCGGAGGGATAGCCTCCGGCTTTTTCTTCTTCGGATGTCGCGCGGCCGCTCCGCTTTTCTGGCTCATCCTCCACGCTGTTCCGGCTTCGCGGTGAGTAACGTCCCGAGCGGTCTGCGGCTTACGCCGTGCCTCTACTCTAGCCCGAACGCTGCAAATGCAAGGGTTCACTGACGTCGATGCTTTCACCCGGTCGCCGTATGTTTAAATGCCTGTCGCGGTTCTTCCCGTCGTTATCTCGCTCAATATTCACTCGCTAACCGTCCAGACCCTCTCCGCTGTTTACCGGCGCTGCGGCTTCATGCATCGCCCCTGCATTTTTCGCTCCCTGTCGGGCTGTCGTGTCGGCACGGCGTAAGCCGGAACTCAGACGACATCGACTATGGAGGATTTTTTATGCGCACTACGGCCACCACACCGGCTGTTTATGTGGGTACGTATCACAAATACAACTGCGGCAGCATTTTCGGCAAATGGTTTGAACTGACGGAGTTTGACGGCAGGGAGGATTTTTACGAGGCCTGCCAGGCGCTGCACGCCGATGAATGGGATGCCGAGTTTATGTTCCAGGACCAGGAAGGCATCCCGTCGCAGTTCGTCTCTGAAAGCTCCATTGACTGGGATTTTATCGCCGCTTACAAACGCGCCGAAGAAGAGGGCAGGGAAGCCGCTTTTATCGCCTGGGCGGAGTATACCGGCGAATGTGACTATGACATGTTTGATGATGCGTACCGCGGCGAGGCGGAAAGCGAGGAGGACTATGCGCGTGAAATGGCTGAAGACAACGGCCTGCTGAATGAGGTGCCGGAGCCGCTGCGCAGCTATTTCGATTTTGAAGCCTGGGCGCGTGACCTGTTCAGCAGCGGTTATGTATTCCATGACGGCTACGTCTTCAGCAACTGATTTCCCCCGGCAGGCGGTTCAGCCGCCTGTCAGCCCGCGCGGAAAACCAGGCAGGCTCTGCCTGCCGGCGAAGTACGCCGCGCCTGCGGCGCTGCGCATCTCCGCCAGTGCCTGATGCTCCGGTGGTGTCAGGGTATGAATACCGGTTTACTGCTGCGGGTCGGTGTTATTTCTGTTCCGGTGCTAATATCTGCGTTGCCGTTGCCGTTGGCAATAGTGGCCATACCGGTGGCGTACTGGCTGATATCGCTGTCCCGTCGGCTTTTCTTCCCGGGCGATATGACCGTGGGCGACTTCCCTGGCGGGAACCGGCGCTGTCGTAAACGGAGCCGGTAAACCGTCTCCGCCCTGTCGGGCTTCCATCGCACTGTCGCAGGTTCAACATCACGCTTGCGGCATCCGTAAACGGATGCGCCGCTCTCACCAGCCCGGCGGTATGCTGCCGGGCCTCTTCGGGGCAACGCCGTTTCGCGCCCGCGCGTTCCGTCGTTGCAGCGGGTTCCTGCTCATTTTCTCCTGGTCATTTCACCCCTCTGAGTCCTTTCGCCGGGGCTGAGACAAGCACAGCCGCTGTCAGCTGTCCAGGGTAAATGGCACGCGGTAAACCGCGCCCAGGACATCCGCCATCGCCCGCGCTGGTTTACGCCCCTGCGGCGAACGGCTCTCAAACGGGTGAAGGTAACAACCATCGGGGGCGTTCAGCAGGTCCCCGCAAAACGTCAAAACCGCGGCCCCGGCAACTCAACGGGTGATGGTTTTTAAAAGCAAAACAGGTTCAGAAGGAGGAGCAACATGAGCGAGGCGCTGGCGGTTTTACCCGACGACACCTTTACCCGCGAACAGGCTGAGGTCGTTGCGGCGCAGTACACCAACGTGGCAATTGAGGACGATCAGGGGGCGCATTTTCGCCTGGTTGTCCGTCAGAACGGTGAAATGGTCTGGCGCACGTGGAACTTTGAGCCGGGCGGCACGTACTGGCTCAACCGTTATATCGCGGACTACGGTATCCGCAAGCCGCAGTAAAAAAGAGGTGCCCTGCCGGAGCGCGAACTCCGCAGGGCCAGACAATCATCAATATCCAGTGAGGTATCAACTATGTCAGTAACCGATGTTAAAGCAAAAGCCCCCAAAAAAGCGAGCAGCAAAAAAATCTCGAAGGCGCAGGAAGAAGCCCTGAAAGCCGCCCTTGAGGCCGCTGTCATCGAGTATGTTCCGCTGTCCAGTCTCGCTAAATCCCCGCTGAACGTGCGCACTATCCCGTATTCCGTGGACAGCGTTCGCGGTCTGGCTGACTCCATCGAGGCGCTCGGACTGCTGCAGAACCTGATTGTTCACACCCTCGCGGACGGACAATCCGGGGTGGCCGCAGGTGGTCGCCGACTGACTGCCCTGAATCTGCTGGCGCAGGAAGACCGTTTTGCGGCCGATCATACCGTCATGGTGAAACGCGTCTCAGACGACATTGCTGCCCTTGCCTCCATCGCTGAGAACGAACAGCGCGCCGCCATGCATCCCGCCGAGCAGATCGCAGGTTTCCGTACGCTGGCAGAGCAGGGCAAAACCCCCGCGCAGATTGGCGATGCGCTCGGCTTCGGCTCCCGTCACGTGCAGCGCATGCTGAAGCTGGCAAACCTCGCGCCGTCACTGATGGATAAGCTCGCGCAGGACGAACTGACCGTTGAGCAGTGTCAGGCGCTCTGTCTCGAAGACGATCATGCCCGTCAGGCCGAAATCCTCGATACCGTCAAAGCCAGCTGGTCGAACGCGCCCGCACACCTGATTAAACGCGCCATTACCGAAACCGAGATGCGCACCGACAACGCAAAATTCCGTTTTATCGGGCGCGATGCCTACGAGGCGGCAGGGGGTTACGTCCGTGAAGATCTGTTCAGCCAGGACGAGGGCGACGGCACGGCTGACAGCGTGCTGGTTGAGCGTCTGGTGCAGGAGAAGCTGGAGCGTATCGCCCTGGACATTCAGCAGCAGGAGGGCTGGGCATGGAGTCGCGGACGTGCAGCCCGCATCTGGTACCACGGAGAAGACGGTAAAGAGTTTGTTCAGCCCAACGAACCCGATCCGGTGTACACCCCGGAGCAGCAGAAGCGTCTTGATGAACTCCGTGAGCAGTGGGACAGCTATGACTCACGCTGCGACGAGACTGACGTGCTGGAAGCTGAGATCGAAGCCATCGAACTGGTCGCAGAAGTCAGCGCGTGGACTGCCGAAATGAAGTCAGGTGCGGGGGTGATGGTCAGCCTGTACGAAGGGCAGGTGTACGTGCAGCGCGGTGTGCGCCTGAAAGCGGATATGCCGGAAGAAACCGTAACCAGCAGCGTAACGGTGCCGTTCACCTCACGCCAGCCCGACGCCGCAGAGGGGATCAGCGTTCCGCTGCTCACGAAAATGACCTCCGAGCGTACGCTGGCAGTCCAGGCGGCGCTGATGCAGCAGCCCGAAAAGGCGGTGGCGCTGATGGCCTTCTGCACGGCCTGTTCCGTTGACGGGGTACAGACCCGCGATATGGGACACACCTCGCGCAGTACCCTCGATGCGGTCGAGGCGGCAATCGGATTCCACCTGCGCGACTGGTGGCAGCCGACGAAGGACAACTACTTCGGCAGCCTGAAACATCCGCAGATTGTCGCCTCCCTGAAAGAGGCGGGGCTGACGGGCGCGGCGGGTGACGCGGAAAAGATGAAGAAGGGCGACGCCGCAGCGCATGCGGAGCACTTTATGCAGCACACCCGCTGGGTTCCGGCATGGCTCAAAGGACCGGAGTCAGCGGGTAAGGCCGATGCTGACGACGCTGTTTCAGATACCGACAGCACTGACAACGACACCACCAACACGGCACATGCCGCCTGATAACGGAGAGCCGCCCTGCGGGGCGGCAATAAGGAGATACCCATGCGCACTATTCTGACCCCCGATGTACTGAAAACGATGTCCTGTGATGAGTTTGAGGACTGGCGGGACAGCGGCGAAGACTTCCGCCGCGAACTGACCCACGCCGTCATGCGTGACCTGTCCTGCCCTGAAAACTGGGATGTGAACGGCGAGTACCGCAGCGAGTTCAGCGGCTTCTTCCCCGTGCAGGTGCGCTTTACGCCCCCGCACGGCAACTACCATATTGCCGTGTGCAGTCCGGGTGCCATCAGTCCGGCGTGGATGGTGGTGTTTGTGCCCGCCAGCGGTCGCCCGTTCTCCGTCATTCGTACCCTGAGCGGCTACCAGCCGGAGCTTGTCAGCCACACCGTCAGCCTGACGGCGCGTCTCGATGCGGACGGATACAGTCAGGCCAGCATCATCAGCATTCTGGCAGCGGAGGGCGCGGCATGATACCTGCAAACCTGTCACTGGTTCCCTTCAGTCCTGAGCGACGCGCCGCGATGGAAGCCATCGCCGAGGTTGAGCGCCGGCGGTCGCGCGGCTCGCTGTCTGCGGCGTACCCATATGCCAGCGCCTTTTTTCGCCGGCTCACGGGCAGCACGCGCATCACCATCAGGGAAATCCATTATTTTGCGCCGGTGCTGACGGCGCGGGAGCTGCGGGGCAGCAGGGACAGCTGGCTCAGTGCCATCGATGCCCTGATTGAAAGTCGCGGGACGCGTTGCTGGCTTCCACTTCCTGTCGGTGCCGGACAGCGCCTCTTTCCGGAGGTGGCCTTTCAGCAGACCGAGCGGGTTCGCTGTCAGGACGCGCTGCGGGATGAAAAATACACCCGCCAGCGCCGTAAGGAACAGTGTCAGCGTGAGCGGGCGTACCAGGCGCTGGCGGGGCAGGCGGAGATTGAGCTGGCATTCCATACGCCGGAAACGGTCAGCAGCTGGAGCGCGCGCTGGTCGGGGACTGAGCTGCGCCAGTACGACCTTGAGGAGATGTTCTGGCGCTGGAGCGAGCGTTTCCCGTCGCTGGAGCCAATGGAGCGCTGGACGATGGAGAGTCAGCCTTTCTGGACGGTGATGGCTGAAACGGATGCGCTGGCAAGGGAAAGTCCGGGATCTGTCAGGCAGCTGGAGCGCTGGATGGTACCCAACAAGCTGACAATGCGGAGCCGGGTATGAAGTGGCGTTACTCGCTGCGCTGGAGGCGTCACGATCCCTGTCCCGGTGAATCTGAGCTGGCGTCAGAAGTGGTGGAGGCAGGGAAACCCGCCCCTGAGTCCGTGATGTCACTGTGGGTGGCCGGAGCCGGATATGCCGTCTGCGTTGATTTTCTGTGTGACAGACAGATCAGGCGCTGGACCGACGAGCGTAAGGCGGCCACGCGGCGACGGAATCTGGCGCGTCGTGTCAACAGGATCGCGCCCCTGTTTGCTGATGAGCTGATTGAGCGGGAAATGACGGCGCGACCGGATTATTTTCGGGGAAAGTCGCCTCACTGAGTCTGATATCATATCCTGCCAGAATACGGTCGGCAGGGTGCTTAAAAGGGATAATTTAGAGATGAGATACTGGATACTGGTCGCGCTGTTAAATGGCCTGTTTACGCTGGTCATACATTACGCGGCGCCGGAGATGTTTGGAAGTACGGCGTACTATGCCGGGGTGGCAATCTGTGCCCTGATTGCGCTGGTTATCACCTGGCGCGATCCGCCTGGTATTCTGGACAACGTGCTCTTGTTTCTCTTCAAGTGGGGAATTGTGGCTTCTGGACTGGCGTTTTCTGTCTGGGGCATCGGATACAAGCTGGAATTCTGGGGGGAACAAAACCCCGATGAAGTTTTCAGCAGTGCATTCGACACCATCTTGCCGAATCTGGCGGTGCTGAGCGGTGCTTTGATTCTGGTCAGTGGCTGGGTGTTCTGGAGGCGAAGGTAACAAAGGATACGCCAGCGTGAGGGCTGGAAAGTAACAAGAGCGGTTATGCCTGCGGTATAGCTGCTCTTTTCTTTGTAATACCCTGCCGTGAATCTCCTCTGAAAAACGGACGCTGCGAATTATGGTGGCAGTTGTCTGTATCATCTTTTCAAATTTGCCTGTTGTCGGACGGGGTCACTGGCCATGACTGCGGGCGACTTCCCTGACGGGAACCGGGGCTGTCGTAAACGGAGCCGGTAAACCGTCTCCGCCCTGACGGGCTTCCATCCCACTGTCGCAACGTCAACACCGGCTCGCAGTGACCGTTCCGGTCACGCCGCTTTCACCATGCCGGCGATAAAGCCGCCGGCACTCAGGTGACGCCACGTCGTTCCGCCGTGTCGGGTGTGTTCATCCTCTTCTCATACCTCTGGTGAGCCATCTCGCGTCCGTTCCCGGGCGGAGGGCTGGTCGTAGCACCGTCGTGTCGTCATCCGAAGGGTGAAATGAACTCCGCCAAAACTTTTTGCGAAGGACCGCAAAAACTTTTGTCTCCGCCCTTCTCCTGCCGCCCCGCCGTTGCTCCTTTGCCCTTTGCCGCCAGGGAACTCACCGAGAGATGGATTAACCACCAGACAGGAGGAAAAGCAGGATGAACACACAGAACGTCAACGTCAAAACCGCCACCAAAGAATCTTCCGAAAGATGGGTGAAAACCTCGTCCCTGCGTACTGATGGCTTTGTGCGCAATATCCATTCCCGTAACCCGTTCGATGTTATTCGCGCGGACGTGGTGCTGGCCCGTATGGAAATACAGGCTAACCGGGGATGTGGCCTGCACTACGAGATTTATGAGTCCCGTCTGCTGGGGATGGCTATGCATTACCTGGCAGAACTGCCACTGAAAGACCGTCCGGCGTTTATGGGGGCGGCAGCGAAACGGGGTTACATGCTGACGACTGCGGAAGAAGAACGTGCCGATGGTGAATGTGCTGACCTGATGAGCGAGCTGGCGGCGGATTACTGATTACTTAATCGGCTGGCAGCAGGGGATGCCGCCAGTCACAACGGAGAAACATGATGAGCAACAGCAACACGAACAGCACATTCAGCTTCGACGCATGGGAGAAAAGCGCGCTCAGCGAGCTTGATACCCTGCAAAATCACGTCAGTAAAGCCCTGATGAAGTACCAGAGCAATACGGACAAAACCGCGCTGGGCGAGTCTGCAAACCGCTATATGGGCGAACTCAGAACCGCTGTCACGCGCATCCAGAAAGCCACGCCAGCCATTCAGCAGAAAGTCGACGAGATTGCCGACATGCTGCACCTGATGGCGCATTGTTCCGGCATCACGTTCGACGAATAACCACCACGGCGAAATATCAACGCCATTAACCATAAGGAGATAAACCATGCACTTAAATCTGACCGAATCCTGCGCCGAAGCGGGTATTTATGCGACCAGTGAGGCCGAACGTGCGTACTGGCTGAGCCGCGAAAAGTCATATCTGACCGCGCCCGTCGAAATCGACGTGCACGCCTTCCATGATGCGCTGGGGCTGATGTACCCGATGAACTGGCGCAGCAGTCAGAACGGCGAGTGTGAAACCTTCATGCTGGCGGAAATGGTCTGCGGCAATGTGACCGAAATCTACGCGCGGATCGGTATCCGTTATTACCGGATGCGTGACTACAGCAACCTTGACCACGCGGAGATTCTGGCACGCGTTAAGGAGGGAGTGCAGCGCCAGAAATGAGAAAAGCAGGCTTTCGCCTGCCTTAACCCGCCGGATTAGACGCCTTGGAACGATTAATCCGGCCTCAACCAAAAGGAAATATCTATGAATCATTTCGGTAGAGCGTCAATTGTTACACCGACCGCCCTGTATGTCCAGATCTGCGAGGCGGAAAATCAGCCGCCTAAAAAGCAGGTGCGGATTAAGCGCGGCGAAATCGCACCGGAGGCACTCAGCACCGAAATGCGGGCGCTGGGGAGACATATCGCAAAGTGCCGCAGAAAGGGGCGCTCCGTTCGCATTCCTGCCATGCGCGGAAGCGAGTGGGGGCAGGTGTTACGCACGCTCGAACTGAAGCGCGCATTTAACTGACGGAGGTGCCGCCCCGCAGGGGGCGGCATTTAAGGAGGAAATATGTCTCAACTCAGTTTTGCCAGCTTCTTTGATCAGGCGAGAGAAGCCGCACCCTTAACACCTGCTAAACCCGTATTGCCCACCGTGAATGCGCAGCCGATACCGCACCGGATGATGACAATCGACCAGGCCCGCCGCCAGTTTATCAGCGTGTTCAGGGATACCGCCCGCAGCCTGCGCCGCTGGGAAGTGTTCAGCGACTTTATCACGCTGGCCGCCAGCGAGCTGGATATGGCGCGGATAAGAACGCCGGAGAATATTGAGCAGAGCCGCAAAATCTGCGCGAAGTACAGCGAGAGCGATATCAGCAACCTGCATACGCTCTTCTGCCTGATGGTCTGCGCACTGGAGGCCAAATTCCACGACTTCCTCGGCGCGATCTTCATGGAGCTTGAGCTTGGCGACGACCGCAACGGACAGTATTTCACGCCGTATCACGTCCAGTCACTGCTGGCGAGGCTGCTGATGCCGGACGTCGACGAAACGATACGCCGTGAGGGATTCGTTACCGTCAGCGATCCGGCAAGCGGTGCGGCGGGAATGATTGTGGCGTATGCGGAATATCTGCTGGAGGCGGGCTATAACCCGTCTGAACATATGTTCGGAAGCTGCATCGATATTGATCCTGTTGCGGCCGATATGGCGTTTATTCAGCTTTCCCTGCTGGGTATTCCTGCCGAGGTGGTCACGGGCAATACGCTGACGATGCAGTTAAACAGGGTGCGGTATACGCCTGTGTACTACATCAACAACTTTGGTAAGCGGCTGGACGATCAGCGCCGTATCAGTGCCATGCGCGAATTTTTGCGCTGTATAAATGACAGGCTTTGTTGAATAAATCAGGTTTCGGGTAAGTATCCCCGTAGCGGGCAGTGTTTTCAGGCAATACGTACGCTTTCAGGCATACCTGCTTTAGTCATTTTGTTCAGCGCCCGCACCATGGCCATGGCTTCCGCAACCTGACCATCGTAGTCACGCAGCGTCAGTGAACCACCGAACAACTGTTTTACCCGGTACATCGCCGTTTCCGCTATCGAGCGACGGTTATAATCTGTTGTCCATTTCCACCGCGCATTACTCCCGGTCAACCGCTGATTCGCAACCGCACGGTTACGGTCTGCGTACTCACCGGACCAGTAACCCGCGCCTTTTCGGGGCGGGATGAGCGCACTGATTTTCTTACGCCGCAGTTCATCGTGACAGAGCCGGGTGTCGTAAGCGCCGTCTGCTGCAACTGACCTGATTTTTCGGTGAGTCTGCCGGATAAGGCCCGGGAAGGCTTCTGAGTCCGTTACATTGTTCAGTGACAGGTCCGCACAGATGATTTCATGGGTTTTGCTGTCAACGGCCAGATGCAACTTTCGCCAGATTCGACGGCGTTCTTTACCGTGCTTTCTGACTTTCCATTCGCCTTCACCAAAGACCTTCAGCCCGGTGGAATCAATCACCAGATGCGCGATTTCGCCCCGTGTGGGCGCTTTGAAACTGACATTAACCGACTTTGCCCGCTTACTGACACTGGTGTAATCCGGGCAGCGCAACGGAACATTCATCAGTGTAAAAATGGAATCAATAAAACCCTGTGCAGCCCGCAGGGTCAGCCCGAATACGCGTTTAATTACCAGAACGGTGGTGATGGCGAGATCAGAATAGCGCTGAGGTCTTCCCCGTGATGAAGGCGTTGCCGACTCATACCAGGCATGAATCGCTTCATCGTCCAGCCAGAAAGTTATGGAGCCACGGTTGATGAGGGCTTTGTTGTAGGTGGGCCAGTTGGTGATTTTGAACTTTTGCTTTGCCACGGAACGGTCTGTGTTGTCGGAAGGATGCGTGATCTGATCCCGCAACTCAGCAAAAGTTCGATTTATTCAACAAAGCCGACAGACTCATGAAAACCAGTATTATCAACGGCTCGGAAGTGTCTAAATTATCAGTGGCGATTCACTTTGAGTAGCAAATCATTAACTTTATTTAACCTGAATATATCAAATTTCAATTATTTTTTTCTGGTGACTGATTATTCATACACCCGCCCCTTCCCGTGAGTATCAGGGAGCAAAGAAAAAGAACATGAATGAAAACAAAATAAAGTCAATAACATAACCCGCTTTACTGATTTTTTATCCTTGTTAATGTTGCTTATCAAAGTATAATTCTGAATTTCCGGATGAAAAAAATATTTTTTTATGAAAATTCTTATAAACTATAGGCTGTAACTTGTTTTGGAAGTATTCCCGTGAAATGTTGTTGTAATCGAGATGTAACGAACACTGCCGGCGCGGCAAGTGTATTTTTTAACCCCCGGCATCGAATGTTATCCGTTGATGGTGTTTCAGTTCGACTGAGAAAAAAAGAATCTGAGGTGCTTTCTCTGCTCTGCGACAAATACCCAGATCCGGTAACGCATGATGATTTTTTTAAGCATATCTGGCGGGGGCAGGTTGTTACCGTGCAAAGTATTGCACAAAGTATTCGTTCCCTGAGAGTTATTACTGGAGATCATAACAGAGATATTATTACGACTATCCCTAAACTTGGATACCAGCTTTCTGTCGAGTTAACGGTGATGTAATGCAGCATTAATCGTGTGCCCTCAGAAGAAATCAGACCATTCAGTGATATCAGAGAGTTGTGGCAGACAAAGGCTTAAAGCGGTGCGGACTGTCCACGGAGACAGTACTGCGAATCCGGGGTTCACGTCCGTGCACTGACTCCCGGTGATTCATGCACAGCATTACCTGGTGAACTTCCCACCTGAGTCTATCGCGTCATGTCATTACTGCGTGGCGCAGCCACATTTGTGTTTTTTTATTACCCTAGTGCTATTTTGGAACAATAATCATGCAACAACATTCTTCGGCATCAGATGCCCGGCCTGACCTGCCCGGTTTGCGCCGACTTGTCTGGTTTAATATCGTCATACAGACTGCTTTTCCGCTGGCTGTGGCCTTCACACCGGTAATTGCGGGTGCTGGCGAGCAGCATTTTCTGCCGCAGCGCGCGCCACTGACCATGCAGCGCACACAGGTATATACCCTGGGTAATGGTGAAAGCATCAATTCTGTGGCAAAAAAATATCACCTCACCCTGAACCAGCTGCGCGAACTTAATCAGTTCCGCACCTTCGCACATGGCTTTGACCACCTGAAGGCGGGCGATGAACTGGATGTACCTCTGGCACCATTGCCTGAAGTACGATGGAATGGTGCTCCCCGGGTATCTGCGTCAGATACGCACGATGAGGATGCGCAGGCACAGAAGGTGGCCGGATACGCCTCTCAGGCCGGGGGCTTCCTGACAAATAATCCGAACGGTGACGCGGCAGCATCCATGGCCCGTGGCATGGCGACCGGTGCTGCTGGCGGAGAAATCCAGCAGTGGCTGAGCCGGTTCGGTACCGCCCGGGTGCAGTTGGGTGCGGATAAGAACTTTTCCCTGAAGAACTCGCAGTTCGACCTGCTGATGCCGCTGTATGACCAGGGCGATAACCTGATCTTCACTCAGGGCAGCCTGCACCGGACCGACGACCGGACGCAGACCAACCTCGGTGCCGGCCTGCGCCATTTTACGCCTTCATACATGGTGGGTGGTAACCTGTTCGGGGACTACGACCTGTCCCGGGACCATGCACGGATGGGGGTCGGAGTGGAATACTGGCGAGACTTCCTGAAGCTGGGTGCCAATGGCTACCTGCGCCTCACAGGCTGGAAGGACTCCCCGGACCTGGCCGACTACCAGGAGCGTCCGGCGAACGGCTGGGATATCCGGGCACAGGCCTGGGTTCCGGCCCTGCCGCAACTGGGTGGTAAACTGACGTATGAGCAGTACTACGGCAAAGAAGTTGCCCTGTTCGGGGTTGACAACCGCCAGAAAAATCCCCACGCCATCACGGCGGGGGTTAACTATACTCCCGTTCCGTTGATTACCCTGGGGGCGGAGCAGCGCCAGGGACAGTCGGGTAAAAACGACAGCCGGTTTACGGTAGACATGAATTACCAGCTCGGAATACCGTGGCGCAGCCAGTTGGAGCCTGCGGCAGTGGCAGCCATGCGTAGTCTTGCGGGAAGCCGGTATGACCTGGTGGAACGTAACAACAATATTGTGCTGGAGTACCGCAAGAAAGACGTTATCCACCTGAAGATGGCAGACTTAGTGACGGGTTATGCCGGAGAGCAGAAGTCTCTGGGGGTATCAGTTAACAGCAAGTACGGGCTGGCACGTATTGACTGGTCGGCTTCGCCGCTCATCGCTGCAGGCGGAAAAATCGTGCAAAATGGTGCGGATTATACGGTGGTTCTTCCCGCTTACCAGACCATGGCGCAGGCAGTAAATACGTATACTGTAAGTGGCGTAGCAATTGACACCCGGGGTAACCGTTCTGACCGGAGTGACACCCAGGTGACGGTGCAGGCGCCAGAAGTGAACAGGCAGTACAGTACGTTCACTCCCGCCAGTAGCATGCTGCCTGCTGACGGCAGAAGCTCTCAGGCGCTTACCCTGACGCTGCGGGACGGGAATAATCAGCCTGTGGATATGGACGTTAAGGACATCAGCCTGAAAAGCAGTGCGCTGAAAAGTGCCACGGTATCGGCGCTGACCCGAAAATCCGCCGGTGTATACACCGTAATGGTGACGGCCGGCACGGATGTTGAGAATGTCACTCTGACGCCGACTGTCACTGGTATCACGCTGTCCTCTGCGGCGGTGACTGTTAACAGTGCAGAACCGGATGCAGGGCGGTCTGTATTTACGGCGACCCCGGATACTATTGTCGCCAATAACACAGCGACCTCCACACTGACGCTGATTGCAAAGAATGCGCAGGGTAACGTCCTGACAGGTCTGAAGGACAGCCTGGCGTTCGTGTTAAAGGACAGCAGCGGTAAAGCACCTGCCCGCGGCATTATCACAGAAGGCGCTATTGCGGAGAGCGCCACAAAAGGCACTTACACAGCAACGCTGAAAGGCACCGCAGCAGACAAATATACTGTTGTGCCGCAATTCAATGGTTCTGCCTTGGGTAGTCTGAGTGCGACGGTGACGCTG
>NZ_BCTL01000082.1 GCF_001571265.1 Cedecea neteri NBRC 105707 = ATCC 33855
AATGACGGTGATTCTCCCGAGACATTCACCGTTGCGGTGGATGCATATAAAACAGGACTGGAAGTGAACGGAATCTTAGGCGTACCTTCATAGGGCAGTTTATTTCCCCCAACCGCCGCTCTGCTCGCGGAATCCGGAAGCCTGCATAAACGCCGTCATCACGGCATGATCCTCTACGCCAACATCCGCCAACCACCAGTGTGCAACTGCTGGGTTATCACGCATAACCTCTTCGAGCAAATACTGCCCCACGCCTCTGCGGCGGGTAATTTCACGCACCCGCAGCGAATCCAGCGCCCCGGCATCCCCTGTGAGCGTGACGCGCACCGCGCCGAGCAGGCGCTCGTTAAATTTTGCCGCGTAGATCCTTTCATTATCGCTAAGCGTCAGCGAACCGCTGGAGTATTCCGGCCAGATCTTGCCGAGGTCAATTTTATCCTGAGCGCTAAACTCAAACAGACGAATGATAGTGAGTTTCATAAGTGACCTAACCAAAAAGCGGGAAAACCTCGAGTGTAACCAATTTATTTGCCTCAGACGCTTTATCTTTTTTATGCCGTTCAGCAGTTGATTACTTTTTAGCGTAAAGCTAAGCCAGCCTTTAACGCGGCAGATTGAATCCTGACCAGGATAAAGCACTAAAATCCAGTGAATTGTTCGGCTCTTTGTACCGCTATTTTATGCTGATTTCAGTGCTTTTTTTTGTTTAACTATGGCGAAATACAGAATATTATCTCTACTTAATCGCCTGAAAAATAGAGAGTTTAGTCTGATAAATTGTAAAATTTACCGCTAACTCCTTCAAGGCACTGATAAAAATGGTCATTGATTATAAAAAGTACTGCGTGCTTTTTAACCAAGTTATGGGGATGGAACGAATGAAGATGAACGCGAAGACATTACTGGCCGGGCTGGTGGCGTTGGCTGTGTCTCACGCGGCAACCGCTGGAGACATTAAAGTGGCTGTTGTCGGGGCAATGTCAGGCCCGGTAGCGCAGTGGGGTGACATGGAATTTAACGGTGCGCGCCAGGCTATCAAAGACATCAACGCCAAAGGCGGGATCAAAGGCGACAAGCTGGTCGGCGTTGAATATGACGACGCGTGCGATCCAAAACAGGCCGTAGCGGTTGCCAACAAGATCGTTAACGACGGCGTGAAGTACGTCATCGGTCACCTTTGTTCTTCTTCCACCCAGCCGGCTTCCGACATCTATGAAGATGAAGGCATCCTGATGATCACTCCGGGCGCGACCAACCCTGAGCTGACCCAGCGCGGCTACGGCATGATCATGCGTACCGCAGGCCTCGACTCCTCCCAGGGGCCGACGGCGTCCAAATATATTCTGGAGCACGTTAAGCCGCAGCGCATCGCGATCATCCACGATAAGCAGCAGTACGGTGAAGGCCTGGCGCGTTCCGTGCAGGACGGCCTGAAAAAAGGCGGCGCTAATATTGTGTTCTTCGACGGGATCACCGCCGGGGACAAAGATTTCTCCACCCTGGTAGCGCGCCTGCAGAAAGAAAACATCGATTTCGTGTATTACGGCGGTTACTACCCGGAAATGGGGCAGATCCTGCGTCAGGCACGCGCCGTAGGCCTGAAAACTCAGTTTATGGGGCCAGAAGGCGTGGGTAACGCTTCTCTGTCCAACATCGCCGGACCTGCTGGCGAAGGAATGCTGGTCACTATGCCTAAGCGCTATGACCAGGATCCGGCCAACAAAGCTATCGTTGATGAACTGAAAGCGGCGAAGAAAGACCCGAGCGGCCCGTACGTGTGGATCACCTACGCGGCAGTTCAGTCTCTGGCAACTGCTATGGACCGCACCGGCAGCAAAGATCCTGCTGCGCTGGTGAAAGATTTAAAAGCACACGGTGCAAACACCGTGATTGGGCCGCTGAACTGGGATGAGAAAGGCGATCTGAAAGGATTTGAATTTGGTGTCTTCCAGTGGCACGCCGATGGTTCGTCCTCTGTGGCGAAGTAAGGCGACCACTCGTCATACTTCGAGCCGCAGGTGCGTTGGCTGCGCTTGCTCACCTCAGTCACATACTTATGTATGCTCCTGAGGATGAGCAAGCTTGCCGCCTTCCTGCGACTCGAATTATTTAGAGTGGATTCAATATCCCGTCCATACGGGTTTGGAAAGGTTAAGTTATGTCCGAGCAGTTTCTCTACTTCCTGCAGCAGATGTTTAACGGCGTCACGCTGGGCAGTACCTATGCGCTGATCGCCATCGGTTATACGATGGTGTACGGCATTATTGGCATGATCAACTTCGCCCACGGCGAAGTGTATATGATCGGCAGCTACGTCTCTTTCATGATCATCGCCGCGCTAATGATGCTCGGAATTGATGTGGGCTGGATGCTGGTAGGCGCAGGCTTTATTGGCGCGATTATCATCGCCAGCGCCTATGGCTGGAGCATTGAGCGCGTGGCCTATAAGCCGGTGCGTAACTCCAAGCGCCTGATTGCGCTGATTTCCGCCATCGGGATGTCCATCTTCCTGCAAAACTACGTCAGCCTGACGGAAGGCTCGCGCGATATCGCGCTGCCAAGCCTGTTTAACGGCCAGTGGATTGTGGGGGCGAGCGATAACTTCACCGCCACCATTACCACTATGCAGCTGGTTATCTGGGTGGTGACTTTCCTCGCCATGCTGGCGCTGACGCTGTTTATCCGCTATTCCCGCATGGGCCGCGCCTGCCGTGCCTGTGCTGAAGACCTGAAAATGGCCAGCCTGCTTGGCATTAATACCGACCGCGTTATCTCGCTCACCTTCGTGATTGGGGCGGCGATGGCGGCAGTGGCCGGCGTGTTGTTGGGGCAGTTCTACGGCGTAATCAACCCGTACATCGGCTTTATGGCGGGCATGAAAGCCTTTACCGCAGCGGTACTTGGCGGTATCGGCAGTATCCCAGGCGCGATGATTGGCGGCCTGATCCTCGGCGTGGCCGAAGCGCTGACGTCTGCCTATCTGAGCACGGAATATAAAGATGTCGTCTCCTTCGCGCTGCTGATTGTGGTGCTGCTGGTGATGCCTACCGGGATCCTGGGTCGTCCGGAGGTTGAGAAAGTATGAAACCGATGCATGTTGTCTTTTCGCTGCTCTCCGCAGCCATGTTCTTTGTTTTAGCATCGGTATTTATGGGCGTTCAGCTAAGCCTGGACGGCACCAAACTGGTGGTGAACAGCGCGCCTTCCGTGCGCTGGGAATGGGTCTATATCGGCACGGCTGTGGTGCTGGCGTTCCAGCTGCTGCGCCCGCTGTTCCAGAAGGGTATGAAGAAAGTGTCCGGGCCGAAGTTTGTGCTGCCGGCGCTGGACGGCTCCACGGTTAAGCAGAAGCTGTTCCTCGTGGCGCTGCTGGTGGCGGCCGTTGCCTGGCCATTCCTGGTTTCACGCGGCACCGTAGACATTGCTACGTTAACCATGATTTACATCATCCTCGGCCTGGGGCTGAACGTGGTGGTGGGGCTGTCCGGCCTGCTGGTGCTGGGCTACGGCGGTTTCTACGCCATCGGTGCTTACACCTTTGCGCTGCTGAACCACTATTACGGCCTGGGCTTCTGGACCTGTCTGCCGCTGGCGGGCCTGGTCGCCGCCGCTGCGGGTTTCCTGCTTGGCTTCCCGGTATTGCGCCTGCGCGGTGACTATCTGGCGATTGTGACGCTGGGCTTCGGCGAAATCGTCCGTATCCTGCTGCTGAACAATACCGATATTACCGGCGGCCCTAACGGCATTAGCCAGATCCCAAAACCCACCTTCTTTGGCCTGGAGTTTAGCCGTACCGCGCGCGAAGGAGGCTGGGATACTTTCAGCAACTTCTTTAACGTGGCCTATGACCCGAGCGACAGAGTTATCTTCCTTTATCTGGTGGCGCTGCTGCTGGTGGTGCTGTCGCTGTTCGTGATTAACCGCCTGCTGCGTATGCCTCTGGGTCGTGCCTGGGAAGCACTGCGCGAAGATGAAATCGCCTGTCGTTCGCTGGGCCTGAACCCAACCCGTATCAAGCTGACTGCGTTCACCATCAGTGCCGCGTTTGCTGGCTTTGCCGGGACGCTGTTTGCTGCGCGTCAAGGCTTTGTCAGCCCGGAATCCTTCACCTTCGCCGAGTCGGCGTTTGTGCTGGCGATTGTGGTACTGGGCGGGATGGGCTCGCAGTTCGCGGTGATTCTGGCCGCGATTCTGCTGGTGGTTTCCCGCGAGCTGATGCGTGACCTGAACGAGTACAGCATGCTGGTGCTCGGCGGCCTGATGGTGCTGATGATGATTTGGCGTCCACAGGGCCTGCTGCCGATGACGCGCCCGCACGTGAAACTGAGGAAAGAGCAAGTAGTGAAAGGAGAGCAGGCATGAGTCAGCCATTGTTATCCGTAAGCGGTCTGATGATGCGTTTCGGCGGCCTGCTGGCCGTCAACAATGTCTCGCTCGAGCTGCATCCACAGGAAATTGTTTCGCTTATCGGCCCGAACGGGGCCGGTAAAACCACGGTATTTAACTGCCTGACTGGCTTTTATAAGCCAACCGGCGGCACCATTATGCTTCGCGACCAGCATCTGGAAGGCTTACCCGGCCAGCAGATTGCGCGCATGGGCGTGGTGCGTACCTTCCAGCACGTTCGACTATTCCGTGAAATGACGGTGATTGAGAACCTGCTGGTGGCCCAACATCAGCAGTTGAAAACCGGTGTGTTCTCCGGGCTGCTGAAAACGCCGGGTTTCCGCCGTGCTCAGAGCGAAGCGCTGGACAGAGCGGCAACCTGGCTTGAGCGTATCGGGCTGCTGGAGCACGCTAACCGCCAGGCGAGTAACCTGGCCTATGGCGACCAGCGTCGCCTTGAAATTGCTCGCTGCATGGTAACCCAGCCTGAGATCCTGATGCTGGACGAACCTGCCGCTGGCCTTAACCCGAAAGAAACCCATGAGCTGGATGAGCTGATCATGGAGCTGCGTAATCACCACAACACCACGGTGTTGCTGATTGAGCATGACATGAAGCTGGTCATGGGGATTTCTGACCGTATCTACGTGGTGAACCAGGGAACGCCGTTAGCCAACGGCACGCCGGAGCAAATCCGCAACAACCCTGACGTCATTCGCGCCTATCTGGGTGAGGCTTAAGATGGAAAATGTAATGCTGTCGTTTGACAAGGTGAGCGCCCACTACGGCAAAATCCAGGCGCTGCACGACGTCAGTCTGCATATCAAACAAGGCGAAATTGTTACGCTCATCGGCGCTAACGGCGCGGGGAAAACCACGCTGCTTGGCACGCTTTGCGGCGACCCGCGAGCGACCAGCGGCCGCATTGTGTTTGATGGCAAAGATATTACAGACTGGCACACCGCGCGGATCATGCGTGAGGCCGTGGCGATTGTGCCGGAAGGGCGCCGCGTTTTCTCCCGCATGACGGTGGAAGAGAACCTGGCGATGGGCGGCTTTTTTGCTGAACGTGACCAGTTTCAGTCGCGTATTAAGCGCGTCTACAATCTATTCCCGCGTCTGCACGAACGCCGTATTCAGCGGGCGGGCACCATGTCCGGCGGCGAACAGCAGATGCTGGCGATTGGCCGCGCGCTCATGAGCCAGCCACGTCTGTTACTGTTAGATGAACCGTCGCTGGGGTTAGCGCCGATCATCATCCAGCAAATCTTCGACACCATTGAGCAATTACGCAGCGAAGGGATGACCATCTTCCTCGTGGAGCAGAACGCCAACCAGGCGCTGAAGCTGGCCGACCGGGGTTACGTACTGGAAAACGGCCACGTGGTGCTGGAAGATACCGGCGATGCGCTGCTGGCGAACGAAGCCGTAAGAAGTGCTTATCTGGGCGGCTAATAAAAGCAAAACGGCAACCTCGGTTGCCGTTTTTTTTGTTTGCACCCTCTCCCTGTGGGCTGTTCCTTAGCTACAAATATGTTCTATGAAAGCTTGGCTAAGGTTCCGCTCACTTCAACTGCAGCTTTACATGCAGCCACGCCCTTGTTACCGGCTCTCATCG
>NZ_BCTL01000083.1 GCF_001571265.1 Cedecea neteri NBRC 105707 = ATCC 33855
AGGCACGTTCACCGTGCCGGGAACGTGCAGGAAAAACCGATCTATGGGGGAACGGAATAACTGCGGAGCGACAGATCTCTCCCGGAAGATGTTGGAAGGAAAATGTGTATAAGAGGCAGCCCCCGGCAGGGAGAAAGAAAATATATCTCCCGTCGACGACGAAACATTTCATTCACTCTGCTGTAACTATTCTGTCATCCAGTCGTTATTTTTCTGTCATTCGAGCGTGTCATGTTACCTCGCGAGCATAAAACGCGTGATTTCGCGCATCCGGCACAACAAGAGAGATAACCGAATGACATCGTTACGACACACAGCTTTAGCCCTCACGCTGGGCATGGCATTTGCCTCCCAGGCGATGGCCGTTACCACGATTCCTTTCTGGCATTCAATGGACGGGGAACTGGGTAAAGAAGTGGATTCTCTGGCAAATCGTTTCAATGAAACGCACCCTGATTACAAAATTGTGCCGGTTTATAAAGGCAACTACGACCAAAGCCTGGCGGCGGGTATCGCGGCATACCGTTCCGGTAACGCCCCGGCTATTCTGCAGGTGTATGAAGTCGGCACCGCGACCATGATGGCTTCCAAGGCTATCAAACCGGTCTACGAAGTGTTTAAAGATGCCGGTATCAAATTCGACGAATCTCAGTTTGTCCCGACCGTAGCCGGTTATTACACCGACTCCAAAACGGGCCACCTGCTGTCCCAGCCTTTCAACAGCTCCACTCCGGTGCTGTACTACAACAAAGACGCTTTCAAGAAAGCCGGCCTGAACCCGGATCAGCCACCTAAAACCTGGCAGGACGTGGCGGCATACAGCGCCAAACTACGTGCAGCGGGCATGAAGTGTGGCTACGCCAGCGGCTGGCAGGGTTGGATCCAGCTGGAGAACTTCAGCGCCTGGCACGGCCTGCCGTTTGCAACCAAAAACAACGGTTTTGACGGCACTGATGCAGTCCTGGAGTTCAACAAACCTGAGCAGGTGAAACACATCGCGCTGCTGGAAGAGATGAACAAGAAGGGTGACTTCACCTACTTCGGTCGTAAAGACGAGTCCACCGAGAAGTTCTACAACGGTGACTGCGCGATCACTACCGCGTCTTCCGGCTCCCTGGCTGACATCCGCCAGTACGCGAAATTCAACTACGGCGTGGGCATGATGCCTTACGACGCAGACGTGAAAGGCGCTCCACAGAACGCCATCATCGGCGGTGCAAGCCTGTGGGTTATGCAGGGCAAAGACAAGCCAACCTACACCGGCGTGGCCGAGTTCATGCAGTTCCTGGCTAAGCCAGAAATCGCCGCTGAATGGCACCAGAAAACCGGCTACCTGCCGATCACCACCGCCGCTTACGAGCTGACTCGTAAAGAAGGCTTCTACGACAAAAACCCAGGTGCGGATACCGCCACTCGCCAGATGCTGAACAAGCCACCGTTGCCGTTCACCAAAGGCCTGCGTCTGGGCAACATGCCGCAGATCCGTACCGTGGTTGACGAAGAGCTGGAATCCGTCTGGACCGGTAAGAAAACGCCACAGCAGGCGCTGGACGCTTCCGTTGAGCGTGGTAACCAGCTGCTGCGCCGCTTCGAGCAGTCTACCAAGTCTTAAGTTCTACCCTCGCTCTCTCCCGAAAGGGAGGGGGCAGAGTACGGCGCTCTCTGTGAAAGGAGAGCGTTGTGCTAAGGGGCAAAGCATCGCCTGTAATAACATTAATCGAGTAACCCTATGTCATCATCTCGCCCGGTGTTCCGTTCAAGTTGGCTACCCTATGCGCTGGTTCTGCCGCAGCTGATCATCACCGTCATTTTCTTTATCTGGCCGGCGGGCGAAGCCCTCTGGTACTCGCTGCAAAACCTTGACCCGTTTGGTCTGTCCAGCCATTTCGTTGGCCTGGATAACTTCGTGCAGCTGTTCCACGATAGCTACTATCTGGACTCTTTCTACACCACCATGATCTTCAGTGGCCTGGTGGCGGGCTGCGGGCTTCTGGCCTCGCTGTTCTTCGCCGCGCTGGTGGATTATGTGGTGCGTGGCAGCCGTTTTTATCAAACGCTGATGTTGCTGCCTTATGCTGTTGCACCCGCCATTGCTGCGGTGTTGTGGATTTTCCTGTTCAACCCAGGGCGTGGGCTGATTACCCACACGCTGGAAGAGTTTGGCTATAACTGGAACCATGCGCAAAACAGCGGCCAGGCCATGTTCCTGGTGGTGTTTGCCTCCGTGTGGAAGCAGATAAGCTACAACTTCCTGTTCTTCTTCGCCGCCCTGCAGTCGATTCCACGTTCGCTGGTGGAAGCCGCAGCCATTGATGGAGCTGGCCCCGTGCGCCGCTTCTTCTTTATTTCGCTGCCGCTTATCGCCCCGGTGAGCTTCTTCCTGCTGGTGGTGAACCTGGTGTATGCCTTCTTCGACACCTTCCCGGTGATTGACGCGGCAACCGGCGGTGGCCCGGTGCAGGCAACCACCACGCTTATCTACAAGATTTATCGCGAAGGGTTTACCGGGCTGGATCTCTCTTCCTCGGCGGCGCAATCGGTGGTGCTGATGCTGCTGGTGATTGTCCTGACGGTGGTTCAGTTCCGCTTCGTTGAACGTAAGGTGCGCTACCAATGATTGAGAACCGTCGCGGGCTGACTATCTTCAGCCACACCATGCTGATTTTGGGCATCATCGTCATTCTGTTTCCGCTGTACGTGGCGTTTGTTGCCGCGACGCTGGACAACAAAGCCGTATTCGACACGCCGATGACGCTGATCCCTGGTACTCACCTGTGGGAAAACATCCGCTACATCTGGACTAACGGCGTGGCGGTCAACAGCGCCCCGTTCGGCCGCCTGCTGTTTAACAGCACTGTGATGGCCCTGGTGATCACCATCGGCAAAATCGCCGTGTCGATGCTGTCGGCCTTCGCCATCGTCTGGTTCCGCTTTCCGCTGCGTAACCTGTTCTTCTGGATGATCTTTATCACCCTGATGCTGCCGGTCGAAGTGCGTATTTTCCCGACGGTTGAGGTTATCTCTAACCTGAAAATGCTCGACAGCTACACCGGCCTGACGCTGCCGCTGATGGCGTCGGCCACGGCCACGTTCCTGTTTCGCCAGTTTTTCATGACGCTGCCAGACGAGCTGATGGAAGCGGCCCGCATCGACGGAGCCTCGCCGATGCGTTTTTTCTTTGACATCGTGCTGCCGCTGTCCAAAACCAACCTGGCGGCGCTGTTCGTGATCACCTTTATCTATGGCTGGAACCAGTATCTCTGGCCGCTGCTGATTATCACCGATGCCGATCTGGGCACCGCCGTGGCGGGCATCAAGAGCATGATTGCCAGCGGTGATGGCGTGACGCAGTGGAACCAGGTCATGGCAGCGATGCTGCTGACGCTCGTCCCACCGGTTGTTATTGTTTTAGTTATGCAGCGCGCCTTTGTGCGTGGTCTGGTTGATAGTGAGAAGTAGGAACCTTTCATGGCTGGTTTAAAATTACAGGCAGTAACTAAGAGCTGGGACGGTAAAACCCAGGTGATTCAGCCGCTGACCGTTGACGTAGCGGACGGCGAATTCATCGTCATGGTCGGGCCTTCCGGCTGCGGTAAATCTACGCTGCTGCGTATGGTGGCCGGGCTGGAGCAGGTCACCAGCGGCGATATCTGGATCGACAGCCAGCGCGTCACCGACATGGAGCCCAAAGAGCGCGGCATCGCAATGGTATTCCAGAACTATGCGCTCTATCCGCACATGACGGTGGAAGAGAACATGGCCTGGGGCCTGAAAATCCGCGGTCTGGGCAAAGAACAAATCCGCCAGAAAGTGCTGGAAGCCGCCCGTATTCTGGAGCTGGATGCATTGCTGACCCGCCGTCCGCGCGAACTTTCCGGCGGCCAGCGCCAGCGTGTTGCCATGGGCCGCGCCATCGTGCGAGATCCGGCGGTATTCTTGTTCGACGAACCGCTGTCTAACCTTGATGCCAAGCTGCGCGTGCAGATGCGCCTTGAGCTTCAGCAGCTTCATCGCCGCCTGAAAACCACTAGTTTGTACGTGACGCACGACCAGGTTGAGGCCATGACGCTCGCCCAGCGCGTTATGGTGATGAACAAAGGCGTAGCGGAGCAGATTGGTACACCAGTAGAAGTTTACGAGCGCCCGGCCAGCCGCTTTGTGGCCAGCTTTATTGGTTCCCCGGCGATGAACCTGCTGGATGGCAGCATCAGCATCGACGGCTCGCGCTTTGAGCTGGATGGCGGTGATGCGTTGCCGACCGGCAGCCAGCGCCTGCAGTGGGTTGGTCGCCCGATGACGTTGGGTATCCGCCCGGAACATATTGCGCTAAGCTCACAGGCTGCAGGTGGCATCCCGATTGTGGTGGAAACCCTTGAAATGCTGGGGGCTGATAATCTGGTCCACGGCCGCTGGGGCGGTCAAAAGGTGGTGATTCGCCTTGGGCACCAAGAACGCCCGCAGCCGGGCACTACGCTTTGGGTTCATCTGCCGGAAGAACATTTGCACTTCTTTGATGGCAAAAACGGACAACGTTTATGAGCAACTGGCCTTATCCAAAAATCGTCGCCCACCGTGGCGGCGGTAAACTTGCGCCGGAAAACACCCTCGCGGCAATCGACGTCGGGGCACGTTACGGCCACACCATGATTGAGTTTGACGCCAAGCTCTCGCGCGACGGGCAAATCTTCCTGCTCCACGACGATACGCTCGAGCGTACCAGCAACGGCTGGGGCGTTGCCGGCGAGCTGACCTGGGACAATCTTCTGAAAGTTGACGCCGGAAGCTGGTTCAGCCGCGAATATGCGGGCGAGCCGCTGCCGCTGCTTTCTCAGGTGGCCGAGCGTTGTAAACAGCACGGCATGATGGCCAACATCGAGATAAAACCGACTACCGGGCTGGAAACAGAAACCGGGAAAGTGGTTGCTCTGGCGGCTCGTGAACTGTGGGCCGGGCAAACGGCACCGCTGCTTTCTTCCTTCGAGATTGAGGCCCTGGAAGCCGCGCAGCTTGCGGCCCCTGAATTGCCTCGCGGCTTGCTGCTGGATGAATGGCGTGATGACTGGCAGGAGCTGACCACCCGCTTACAGTGCGTGTCCATTCACCTGAATCATCAGCTGCTGGATGAGGCTCGGGTGAAAGCGCTGAAAGCCGCTGGGCTGTATATTCTGGTGTATACCGTGAACGTTCCCCATCGCGCGGCCGTGCTGCTGCAGTGGGGCGTCGATGCAATCTGTACCGACCGCATCGACGAGATAGGCCCGAACTTCTCCGCTTAGCGCCTTACGGCGTAACTGGCGGCGGCAGCGTTGAACCATTTTGCTTCAGCATGCCGCCGTTATTTCCTTTTAGCATCCCACCATTGGTGTTCGGCAACGACTGCTGGCTCATGCCCGGCTGCGACTGCAGGACGCGCTGCTGATTATTGTTGAGCTGTGTCTGAAGCTGTTGCTGCTGAAGCTGATTTTGTGTTTGTCTCTGCTGTTTTAACATCCCCTGCTGCTGGGATTGCTGCGTTTGCATCTGCGTCAGCATCCGCTGCTGGCTCGGGTTCTGATAGCCCGGCTGGTTAGGGTTGTTGGTGGTGTTGAGCGGCTGTGCGAGCGCGGTTAGCGGCAGCAAGGCTGCCAGAAGCCAAACCTTTTTCATCGTTATCTCCTCCCATCAGGGGTTCCCCTAAGTTTACTCGGTTTCCTTTATCACGGTGATTATTTCGGATTTGTGAACCAGGATTAAGCGGGGACTTTCCCCGGGTAAATGAGGATATAACGATGATAAAGCAGTGGAAAACTTTGCGCTGGGCCGCCATTCCGGCCCTGACAATCGGGCTTTGTTTGACGGTGATTGCCGCTCCTCCGCCGGTCTCTTATGGCGTGGAAATGGACGTTTACCATCCGGTGCGCGCGGAGCACGGCATGGTGGCTTCGGTGGATGCGGCGGCGACTCAGGTGGGCGTCGATATTTTAAAGCAGGGCGGTAATGCGGTGGATGCCGCGGTCGCCGTGGGTTATGCCCTGGCGGTCACGCACCCGCAGGCGGGCAACATCGGCGGCGGTGGTTTCATGATGCTGCGCACTAAAGACGGCAAAACGACCGCCATCGACTTCCGGGAAATGGCGCCGGAAAAGGCCAGCCGGGATATGTTCCTTGATGATAAAGGCAATGCGGACAGCAAGAAGTCGCTGACGTCGCACCTTGCTTCCGGCACGCCGGGCACGGTGGCCGGGTTTAGCCTGGCGCTGGAAAAGTACGGCACCATGCCGCTGAATAAAGTGGTGCAGCCAGCGATTAAGCTGGCGCGGGACGGCATCATCGTGAACGACGCGCTGGCGGATGACCTGAAACAGTACGGCGCCGAAGTGATCCCGAACCATGCCAACAGCAAAGCTATCTTCTGGAAAGCGGACGGAGAACCGCTGCAGAAAGGCGATAAGCTGGTGCAGGCTAATCTGGCGAAAAGCCTGGAAATGATTGCCGGGCAGGGGCCGGATGCCTTCTATAAAGGGGCGATTGCCGACCAGATTACCGAAGAGATGGCAAAGAACGGCGGGCTGATAAGCAAGGCGGATTTGGCCAACTACAAGGCGATTGAGCGTAAGCCCGTCAGCGGCGAATACCGTGGCTACGAAGTCTATTCCATGCCGCCGCCGTCCTCCGGTGGGATCCACATCGTGCAAATCCTCAATATTCTTGAAAACTTCGATCTGGCGAAATACGGCTTTGGCAGCGCGGACACCCTGCAAATCATGGCCGAGGCGGAAAAATATGCCTACGCGGATCGCTCGGAATACCTCGGTGACCCGGACTTTGTGAAGGTGCCGTGGCAGGCGCTGACCAGCAAGGCTTATGCCAAAACACTGGCCGAGAAAATTGATATCAACAAGGCTCGCCCGTCGAGCGAAATCAAGCCGGGCAATCTGGCCCCGTACGAAAGCAACCAGACCACGCATTTCTCCGTCGTGGATAAAGACGGTAATGCGGTGGCGGTGACTTATACGCTGAATACTACCTTCGGCACTGGGATTGTCGCCGGTAACACCGGCATCCTGATGAACAACCAGATGGATGATTTCTCCGCCAAACCGGGCGTGCCAAACGTGTACGGGCTGGTGGGTGGGGAGGCCAACGCCGTGGGGCCGCACAAGCGTCCGCTATCTTCTATGTCGCCAACCATTGTAGTGAAAGACGGGAAAACCTGGCTGGTCACAGGCAGCCCAGGCGGGAGCCGAATTATCACCACCGTGCTGCAAATGGTTGTCAACAGCATTGATTTTGGCATGAACGTAGCTGAAGCGACCAATGCGCCACGTTTCCATCACCAGTGGCTGCCGGACGAGCTGCGGGTGGAGAAGGGCTTTAGCCCGGACACGCTGAGGTTGCTGAAAGAGAAGGGGCAAAACGTCCAGGTGAAGGCCGCGATGGGCAGCACACAAAGCATTATGATTGCGCCCGACGGGAAGTTGTATGGCGCGTCCGATCCGCGTTCGGTGGATGATTTAACCGCGGGGTATTAATTGTCTTCTTCTCCATATGGGGGCCGTCTCTTAGACACAAATATCGACGATTATGCCAAGCCAGGCTAAGG
>NZ_BCTL01000084.1 GCF_001571265.1 Cedecea neteri NBRC 105707 = ATCC 33855
TTTGCCGTTGGCCATGACCGGCGTCATTGCCCAGAACTGCTGATTTTTCCCATCGTCAGGCCGGGTATAGATAATCTCCGGCGTTGTGCCGGATACGCGATACACCACGCCATGAGCCGAATCGCATACCCAAATTTTGCCTGTCTCGTCAACACTCAGGCCCGTAATCTTTGGGGCGGGAACATTGTGAGCTGGCGTGACTCCTGCAGGGTAAGGCAATGCGATGGCGGCGCCACCCGTCCATTTGTCACCGGCAAACGTGAAGGGGCAAAGATGAGTAATCTGGCCTTTTGGGACATTGGTTTCCCCCGCCCACAGTTTGTCCCCTGCCGCAGACATAACCAGTTTCTCAAACGCGGTCGCGGGAGGCATCCCGACGCCGGGAATAGACGTGAGTGTCGTCGTAATTTTAAGATCCGTCATTGATTATACTCCTCAGTATAAATAGTATCTTCATTCAGTGAATGAATTTGGGTTGTATTCAGGTGGGCACTGTGCCCTTTATTTCGTTTTAAACGTGTCACAGGGTGAATATCTCTCGCGGACCATCCTTCTGTTGCCGTTCTCTGCGGCTAAGAAAGAACTACCCTTCCTTATATACCGGCCTTAGGGGCAGCAACTGCAGGCGTATATTGCCGGAAACAGCGTTATGAAAAGATTTGCCGGATAACAATAAATGCCTTGAAGAGGCTTGGGCGAGTGTAGTGAAAGCTGCACACGCCATTCTTAACAGAAAGCAGTCAGCCAACTGGCTGTGCTTATTCAACTAAACTGCGAGGCAATATCTACTGCAGATGGGGCCCGTACTCTGTCGCTACCGCCACCGACACTCTCCGGATCATTACCTCTGTGAACACCACCCAACCAGCTGCCACCAAATCCTGCCAGTGCGATAAACTAAAACAAGGGTTAAAGGATTAAATCGGTGTCTGTTGTCGAGAGGGAATAATATGTCATTATCTAAGTTATAAACTATTCTGAAATTTTGAAATATTTATCATTTCATGATGATAGCAATATTTAAAAGTCTGCCTTGGGGGCGATCAGGGCAAAGTGAAATATTGTTCAACAGACTTGGTAGTTAAAAAAACAAGCCTGTCGTTAAAAAAATGCTATACGCATTGACTCAGTATTTTTGTTACCGAGAGCGAAACGGTTGCTTCACCAGAATTGTTACTTTGATTGCTTCATCAACAGGCTGTCGAAGGCAGGTATATGGGCTATGAAATGTTGCCAATGGATACCTGCCGGCGAAAGCCATGGACCATTTTCCGCTGCACCGCCAGCAGAAAATAAATGCCCTGGAGGGCAGTGGTACTGTCGGAGAGCACGCTGGCGGGCTGGCTCGGACAAACTGCCGCCGTGCTGTTACCGCGGGCAAACGCCCTGAAACGTGGCCGGCCTTGCCAGCCGACGCTGTAGGGGCGGGGCACACAGAAAGGAAAAGCGAAAAGGTATTGTGGGTCTACGTCAGTGCGGCAGGCAGTGAACGGGATATCGTGATGAACGATTGCTGCTCGGGCCGTGTCAGGGAATACGCCCGTGCAATGCTGAAAGGGGGGCGGGCACCCTGGTGGTGAACATGGTCGCCCGACGGTCTCAGGTTTTGATAGGCTTTTGCATCGTCTTCCCTTGTCATAAAAACCATGGCCACGCGCAGAAAACCGCGCAAGTGCAAACCCTCCTGACAATCTACGTTCTTCGGCAACCTGCGTTATGTGGTTTCCATGCCCGGTGGCCTCTCGGCCACGGGCATGACTGACAGTTGGCGTGGGCCAGCAATTGGGCGACAAAGGATACAGCAATACAAACGCAATGCTGGGCATCAAATACGGCTTCTGATACCCAGCACCTGGCATACAGGCAAAAGATGCTGCTGTGCAATTAGTGACACCGAGAAATAACTTTTTGCTGGAGCTTTTACCTGTAAATGCTCCAGCACAGTGCAAAGCGGAAACTAACGCAACAGTATCCGGATACATACCCTGCCTCAAACACCAAGAGGCATAATTACCGCAGATACGTCACGCTATACTGGTAACTGTTACCCAAAGCTATGCAAACACAAGCGTGCTCCAGTAGCCGACCTGCACCGCTTTTATTTTATCGCTGAAGGGAACATGCTGAGGTTGTCTGAGAAGTTTATCCTCTTCCCCCGTTCCCAGTCCGAGATTTCCGTACACACTATGCCCCCAGGCATAAAGCTTGCCGTCATCGGTAACAGCGGCGCTGTGATACAGCTCGGTTGCAATATCCAGACAAGGTTTATCCAGAACATTAATTTTGACTGGCTTATATATGTTATTAATATTCGGCTGAGCCAGGCAATATCTTTCATTATATCCCCAGCCCCAGATATTTCCCTTATCATCAAGCGCCATGCCGTGGTGCCCCCCCAGTACAACTTTTCTGATAACGGGGGAGGGGCCATTAAACTCAAGCTTATGCGGTGGACTGTACGTCTGGGTATTCTCTCCGTTACCTAAACATCCCAGCCAGGCGCACCCCCAGATATAAACCTCATTATTTTCATTAACAGCTGCGCCCATATATTTATTCTGAGTAACAGAGAGCCATTTCTGTTCAGACAGGACCCCGTCAGCAACGACGGTCATATTATTAACAGCCGGGTATCCGTTTTCAGTAGAAAGGTGAACATTACAGTTACTGTCTGACCAACCACAACGGTAAAGCTTCCCATCCTCTTTCCCGATAGCAAAGAGCGTAAATCCCCGATAACCTTCCTGGTACACATTGCTGACGGAAATATATTTATATTTCCCGTTACCTATCCTTTTAAACTCAAAAGTGTTTCTGTCACCCAAATCATCCCCAAGACAATGATTAGCATGATTCCCGGCACCATAGATGTAGCCGTCTGAATCCAGCGCAGCAGAATAATAAAATGCCGTTGAGGCCTGGACAATATTTTGGGGATGTGAGTTACTCCCTTCAAAAACGCACAACTGAGGCGTAACTGTCGTCGAAGAGTTTCCAGTGCCCAGGGTTCCTGAATCATTAAAGCCAAATCCCCAGAGTTGACCGTTGTCGCTGATAGCAAGGTGTGAGCACCCCCCGCGTGAAACGGAGCGCCATTTAGCTGAATTGCTCAGTTTCAGTTGTGTAAGGTTGTAGAGATAGTTTCTGTTAGCTAACTGGTAGTGGTCATTCGCACCTGTAGTATAAATGCTATATGACTCCGCGTCTGCGCTGGTTTTTTCATTACTGGCAGGAACGGTGTCTGCCGTCGTGCTACGATCAGCATGCCCGCCCAGCGCTTCAGCACGTGGTTCGTTAAAACGGGTATTATTAATCATATCAATATCCATAATAATTACATTAAAATAAATAGCTCTGATTTTATCCACATAATCAGAAATAAACCAGCGTTATCTAAAAATAAGCCTAATGAGATAAAGTTGTCTGCGTGTATCTTATATTTCACCATAAAAGCACATTCCGTAATGAAAATAATACTTAAAATATATTGAAAATAATGTAAAAAACAATCTGACAGGAAGATTGTTTTAGGGGTGGCCACACATATACACCAAAATAAGCAAGTACTGGATCCATCAAATAATGACGTGCTGCCCTAAAGCCAGCGGACCAGCGTTACCATAGTTAGGTTTGTCATATACATGCCATTGATAGTTGTACCCTTCACCGCGAAATAACCGCACGGTGGTCATGTACTCCCCTGCCGGTCACCTGAGACCGAACCAGGAGTCCGGTGTTCTGATCCCGTGTATCCAGTATCTGGCAGATAAACAGATATCATCTATCGGTAGCTCCCCGGCTGCGCTCTATAGATTACTCCCCCTCAGGTATAATTATATATATTGTGAAAATTTCTCCTTATTATATTTCAGTTATAAATATTAATCTGTGTGTCAGTTTATCTAATATTTAAGGTCAGGATTAGATGCATTTTTTTTATAAACTTTCACCATCGCTGGTGACGTCAGGGATAGTTCTGGCTGGTAGTATGCTGGCGACTTCAGCTTACGCTGACGGCGCTGCTGTTGCGACTAAACTGAATGACCAGTGGTTATCTTCTGCAGATAAATGCACTAACAGCAGTGGCGATCTGGTATCTGCATTGGCCTGCAGCGGAGTATTAGTGAAGCCGCTGCCGAATACCAATGCAGAAAACGCAATGGCGGCAGGCAGTGCATTGTATTTACGCAAAGATCTGAAGCATCCAGGTGATATTACAGGAATAATTCTGCCTGGAAATCACGCCCTGAATGCCGATGAAAAGGGGCTGTCAGCAGCCTGTGTTCGACCACTGTTGGTGGATAACCACGTTGTCCGGGATGCCTTCGGATGCGGTAAGGAAACCACAACCCCGAAAAACAATGATGACACTGACGTGTCTACCTGCAATCAGCAAGGATACCCGGAAGCAATAGGGTGGAAATGGAACGGGGAATGCTCGCTCAGCGTTCTTATTTATCAGGAGTTCAGCAGAGCGATGAAGCTGAATCAGGATAACAGCATAAACAAGGCCAGCCTCCCCATGCAGGTCTGGTACCGTCACTGGCCAGACACTATGGCAAAAGCGATGCCTCAGGCACTGGTTTACACCGCAGGGAAAGAGGAAGAGCTTAAGGCCCGCCAGAGGGACAGAGCCCGACTGTACAGCGATGGCTCCGACGTACCGATTTTGAAATATACTCCCGAAAATGCCTCTCCATTCAGTTACAGTGTAACGGATGATGAGATTCCCACGGAAAAGTCGGTGCAGGAAAAACTGAACAAACTTTTTGAGGATAAACATAGCGTCAGGTTTACCGTCATTGCACCATCCTATACCGCAAACAATAAAGTCCTGTCGTTTCTTGCCACCGGGACGGATGGCACAATACCCAAAGGCCCCGTGTCTTATCCTTACTCATATGACTCTCTGGCTTTTGATAAAAATAATCATGTGTTTACCAGCATGGGGATGGCGTTCCGCAATATGAGCAGTAATGCCCCAATGTACGGTTTTATTCTCGATACTGATGGAAAACCAGCAGCCAGCGTTTACGGGCCGAAAGACTCCGATTTTGCCCGACGATCTGCTATTGCCCTCGCACAGGCGTATAATACCCGGACTGACAGCATGCTTCCTGTCGCCGGAATGAATGCCCAGAACACAGGCAACTCCTCTTCACAGGTTATTCAGACAGGAGTATCACCTTTTGAAGTCATACGAGTAGGTGGCGAAGCTGACATTAAGAAAGACCCGACCTCGCTGTATTCACAGGTGCAGGAGGTAACCAGCCGGTATAATGACACCCGAGCTTCCTGTAAGGATAATAGTCCTGCATGGCAATGCTCTGGGTTAATCGCCCGTGCTACAGGAGCAGGCCACCCATTTACCCAGACTGAGGATGTGGTTAAGAACCGGGGGGTTGCATCCTATTTCTTCCTGCGGGCGGACACACTAACCAACAACTCGTACGCTAACCAGCAGGGAATTATTCTGAAAGTGCCTGACAGTGCATCAATCGACTCATCTGCCGGCAAACAACTGCTCGCCGTTCTGAAAGACAGAGTAAAATGTATTTATCCCCACGATGCTCAGACCGATCACAATTTTGGCATTGTGAATGATTTTCAGTGCCATAAAAATAATACCAGACCAGGTGATATAACTTCGGATTATAAAGACTACAGCGATTGCTCCTCTGAACTGGGGTTACTGGCAGATACTAAAGATATCGATCAGTGGACAGATAAATGGCACGCGAAGAAATATACCTGGAGTTACAACCAGTGTGCTTTCAGCACTCAGCATGCGGTTCAGTTTTATGCTGCTATCTGGTTAACCGGTGAACATGTCGGGGATTATACCTGGAATGAGATGATCCTCGCCCCATCATCGCATGCTGATGATATTCCGGATCTCGATGCTGCATGGTACAGCTATGGCAACCCTGGTGCTCAGAAAGATGCGAAAACTATTGCCCAAAAATACCATGACGACCTGCACCGAAGCAAAATACCGACCATTGCCTGGGATTATCAGCACAGCGCTATCCTGTTTGATTTAAACGCACAAACTCAGCCATAGCTGCATCAGATATTCCGGAGGATTTCCCGGAATATCTTCCATTTGGCTGACA
This sequence comes from Cedecea neteri NBRC 105707 = ATCC 33855, assembly GCF_001571265.1. GTDB lineage: Bacteria > Pseudomonadota > Gammaproteobacteria > Enterobacterales > Enterobacteriaceae > Cedecea > Cedecea neteri. Next base: position 6,117 of record NZ_BCTL01000084.1, read on the forward strand.
TAAAATTTTATGTCAGCCAAATGCCAGTTAGCTTGAGAGAGTCGGCAGCGCGTTACGGACGAGGAGTCGTCCTGCTACCTGAATGTACTCTGGGGTCTTCATACGAGCAGGCGAATATCAGTTTATGTGACACTGTCACTTAATTTTATCTCCCAGGGATGCAAATCACTGTACCCCACACAGTACGGGGTAGTAAGCGGGAACGGTCCAAAATTTTGTCACGCCTGTCATTTTCTGCCTTGCGATGAAAAATTTTAATATTCAACGATTTGCTCCCAGGTTTCTGTTTCTGCGAGCCGTTTTTCTACCGAATGAAAATCAGTATGGCTCAGAACAACCTCGTTCCACTCACAAGGCGATTCCAGTACATATCCGTAAGGTATCCGACGGGCTGATGAGTTAGCAGCCCGGGCTGGAGCCCATTTAAAAGTTTTGATGCATGCACCTTTTGGCAGCGTGGATAAAATAATTTTGCAGGGGGGAAGAGGTGATTAATGAAAACTTTCAGATAATTACCGGCTTCGCTGGGTCACTGTGCCCTTTACCCGCCGCGTCCTGTTCAGTCCCGGCTGGCACCTCTATGCCTCAGGCGACATCTGTCACATTCTGGCTATTGTGAATATTTTTTATTTCGTCCAATCAGTGCGTTGTGCGAATTTTATCTGCCCCCCCGCAACAACAGTGAGAGATATAGAACACATGACTCACAGGTTTTAACGGAATGTGCCCGGACCCAGTCAGTGGATATTCTCTTCCTGGCAATGGTTGCCGGACGTATGACCCGCTGCATAGAGTATTGACGAACAGGTGCTGTATCTGACCTTACATAGCGTTGCCGCGACGATGGATAACCACTGTCGCGCGATTAACACAGGACTAATAACCATGACCGTTACACCGCTTTTCATCCGTAACCATCCCCTGTCCGGGACAGAACAGTTTCAGATAGACTCCAACCTGCTTTCTCAGTTATTGCCCGCATCCCCGGAAGGGGCGAAGACCCGTCTGTTTCATTTGCCTCTTCCGGACGGGGCGGTTATTTCATTGCACACAGAATATGCAGAAACCACAGTCGACGGCTATGCCTTGTATGGTGTCCAGCCTGATAACCGGGCGATTTATGCTTTCATAGGCGTAACAGGAGACAGCACGGTTGGTTTTCACCTTGCAGGCTCTGTATATCTGGAAGAACAGAACTACATTATTGAGCCCGCCGGTGCCGGTCAGGTGACAATAAGTCCTGCGCCACCACTGACTGAGCTGTTTCATCTCCACGCAGGGGAAATACGTACCCCTGTCGCCACTTCAACTGACGGGCTGCCGTTGCTCCAGCCAGTCGGGGAAGATAATACATCACCGGCAGAAATTGCCATTCTCGCCCTGTATCCTGCAGCCCTCGAAACAGCCATTGCAGGCGGCGTGGCTGGTATCACTGCTGTGGTCAATAAAATGCAGATAGCCCTCAACATCGCGTTCCGTAATACGGGTATTGCGGCACAGGGTAAAATCACGGTTGATAAACTGGACGTGCTGAAACAAACAGAAGTCACAGCGCTGCTGAAAGAGGTGGTGATTTTCGACTGGAGCAAAAATGCCTTCGTTCGGGGACCCGCCTGGCAGGCGGTATCTGAATTGCGTGACGCCCGAAAGGCTGATGTGGTTGCTTTACTTGCCCCCACCCTCGGGGACGATATGTTTTACGGGCTCACCAGCTGTATTCCGCAGCCGGCGAGTGCCAGCCACTCTGAGCTTGATTATGCCACGATGAGTGTGTGTGCAAAACTAGGAGGTGCTGATATGGTTTTTGCACATGAGTTCGGACACTTGCTGGGAGGGCTGCATTCACGTCACATGCAAAAAAAGGGGCTGGGTAATCCACAATATGATTTTGCGCGCGGGTATATATCAAAAGATGGCTCGTGGGGAACCCTGATGGCAAACGGAGAAACAGGCACAACAATACCCGCCTGGTCTGCAACTGACCGACAGTGGAAAGGAGAGACTACGGGTGTTCCTGCGGGGCAGCCTGATGCGGCCGACTGTGCCAGCCTGTTCCGTCTCAGCGTCCATCAGGTGTCCCGTTATCGCAGCCATACAGCTCCGGTTATTCCGGGCAACCGTAGCGGTGACACTGGCTGACATACCTTGCTGGGCTCTGTCGCATTAACCTCAGCAGGTTACCCGAAAGCCGGGCGGGTGGTTTTTTACGCTACACGCGTCTTTCATCAGGGTCCGAATCGAGAAAGCCGCCGGCTGAATATCCCCCGTACAGTGTATTACTGGTACGGGGGCTTCGTGGCAAAGAGAATGGCCACGATGCTGGGCTACTTCATCTGCCTGCTGAAGGGCGTCTGGCTTAACTGGCGAAAATAGCAGGGCCAGTGGGGAAGCCTGGATGTTGCACGGTTTTCGCAGTATCTGTCGATGGTGGTCCATTAGCAGGAGTCCCTCAGACCTTACCGGCAGCGTTGGTGCAGGGGCAGGTCTTCCTCGCCTGTTGCTTTCAGGCTGTAGAGCACATCGCTGAGCTAGAACATTCAACGGGGAGAGGCTGGAACTCAAGACAGACTGGCTGAGCGGTTTAGTTACATCATTCATTGGACAGGAAAGGGGATACACACCTCAGCTTTTGTGGCCATCTGGAGCAAAAGATACCTCCCGTCGCACGCGACGGGCCCCGGATCGGGGACAGCTGTCGCCGTGTCTTCCCCCTTACCCCTGCTAAACCGCCGCGCCCCGGCCCTCCGGGCCGGAACAGCATCGCTTTTAATAATGGATGTTGTAACTAGAATTCTGTGTTGCTTTGCGCAGAGTCGCAGCTAATCCGAGTGACACACTCGTAAGCGGCCTACGGCTCGCTAACGCGGAGATACGCCACGACGGCGGCAAAGCCTTGTCGTGACCACTCCGATCGCGCACAAAGTACTCATCATCGCTTTAGGACCGTAATGTCTAACAGGGAAGGGGGCGGGTCTGCGTGATATGTAGCATCTGAGGCGGCTACGCCGCGCTACCGGCGCCGTTTGGCATCTGGGCCGCAGGTAACTCCACTTGGTGCCTGCATACACCTGATGACACTTTCATCACGGTGCTCGCTCTTTCAGAGCCCATTAAGATAAGCCTGTACTTCGCAACATCAAACAGGCACTGCACAGGACGCTGAAAGAGATCACAATAATTTCATTTGGTATAATATGTCGATAAAATGCATTTTCTTAAACATATAGTCAGGACATGTTTATAGCATCGACATGATTTGCCCATTTGTCGATAAAATACGTTTTTTTAAACTTATGGACTAGATATGTTTATGACATCGACATATTATGAGGATATGTCGATAAAATCTGATTTTGTAAACATATGAGCTGGAATCCAGAAACCCCATACAACGAGCTGCCGACACTTCCACCTGGCCTGGAGCGAATTGAAACTCGCAGTGTACTCAAAGCGTGTATAACTGCTCGTACTGCGCTCGCTGAACTGAAAACAGCCGGGGAACTGATTCCTGATCAGGGCTTACTGATCAACATCTTGCCGATGCTGGAAGCAAAAGACTCTTCACGCATTGAGAACATAGTGACAACCAGTGATCAGCTTTTCCAGTTTGCCGACCGCGCAGATGATGCAGATCCTGCCACCAAAGAAGCGCTTCGCTATCGTACCGCGCTATATGACGGTTTTACGCATCTGGAAACCTATCCTCTTTGCACAAACACCGCTATAGCAATTTGCACGAAACTTCGCGCAGTGCAAACTGACATTAGGAAGACGCCGGGTACGGTGTTGCGTGATCAGAATCACAAAGTGGTATATACCCCCCCGGTGGGTGAAGACGCTATTCGTAATTTACTGGCTAATTGGGAGCGTTTTCTGCACGAAGAGGACGATTTAGACCCACTTGTAAAGATGGCTATTACGCACTATCAGTTTGAGTCCATCCATCCGTTTCCAGATGGAAATGGGCGCACAGGCCGCATTTTGAACATCCTATTCCTTCTCCAGAAAGAATTGCTGTCCCTACCGATACTGTACTTGTCTCGCTTCATCCTAGAACGACGTGGTGATTACTACACGCTACTGCGTAAGGTGACGGAAGAGGGTGACTGGGAATCATGGATATTGTTTATGCTTGAAGCCATAGCTAACACGTCACGCTGGACAACAGACAAGATTGCTATAGTCCGGTCATTGATGGCTGAAACAGTGGAGTATGTGCGCGAGAAGCTGCCGAAAATCTACACTTATGAACTTATCCAGGCGCTTTTTGCACAGCCATATTGCCGGATCGAGAACCTCGTTGAACGGGGCGTGGCCAAACGCCAGACAGCATCTATCTATCTAAAACAGCTGGTAGAAATTGGCGTACTGGAAGAAAAGAGTTCAGGGCGTGAAAAGCTGTACATAAACACCCGACTGCTGAAAGAGCTGAATCAGTAACGTGGATTTAGGCTACCAGGAATTAACATGCACCCATTGTAATATTGCAGCTGATTCTTAGTAAATCGGATTTATAATAGCCCTAAACTTCACCGGCAGGAGCTGGTCATTTCAAAACCACCCCTGGTTTATCGGAAACCAGCGCCTTCCGGCAATGGTCAGTCTAACGGTCAAAATGAAAAACAAAGCCGGCAGCTATAGAGTTCACGAAAGCACCATGAAGCTGAAGAGCTGCTGCACGTCACACATAACGTGGCTGAAACGGAGTTGTGGTAACTGAACAAGATATTCGGCCAATTATGTGTCATTGTTGACGGAACGGGTTCTCTGATTGAGGAAAGACAATGGCGGCAGGACCACTAAAAGAGCCGATGAATATCTGGGCGTTTTTGTCACAGGGATGGCCCTATATCGGGGCGCTCTCAGTGGTTTGCCTGACACATGTGCTGGCCAGACATCGTGAAAAATGGGCGATTCAAGAAAAAATACATCTTGAGCAGAAGAAAACTGACAGGGAGCAGGCTGAAGAACTGTGTTTTATCGGGTCGCAGCTGATATTTATGCTTGAATCCTTTGCTGTCAGTTGCGCTGATGTAGCTATTGATAAAGGAAAAAAAGAAGAGAGCGATGATCGGAGAGCTCAGGTTGTGATTATTCCCGGAACCGAGATCCCTGAAATCAGTTTGACCAGAGTGGAGGGGAACTGGCGCGTACTACGGGCATGGGATATGTTCCGGATCATGGCGCTTCCCGGGATGCTTCTTGATGCCCGTACCCATATAGTTAATCGCTCAGAACATCTTTCCTGGGGGGCTGACAGCGCTGAGCTGCTTCGCATCCGGGCGTATTATTCTACCCTGCTGGGCCTTCGGGCATCTTCTCTGGCAAGGCAACTCCGAAAGCAGTGTGGTTTTCCGCCATCTTCTCTTTCAGAGGGGCGACATTCGGCAACTCTGGTGCTGCTCAAAGAGCGTAAACGCCAGGTAAAGCAGGGATTGTCTGAACGGACCGAACCCGCCATGTAATACGGATTCATGTTTACGCCAGAAAAGGAAGGCACAATCCGGGACGCCGCGGAACCACGGCCACACCTTGACGGACCGATGCGAAAAATACAAAAACCGGAACCGGAGGCGTGCTGACGAACGCGGCGATGTGACGGGGATGCCGGAAGGCGCGGAGGAATGGGCGGGCGATATACCGTTCCGGGGTATGTCGCCGTATTATGTTCCGGGCGGGTCAGTGGCCTGCAGAGCAGGGGCGTTTTTGTGCGGCGCGGGTGGTCAGTGGAGGGGGATTCATTTTCCCCGGGTATAGAAGGCCTGAATCGCTTTACCTGCCACGTTTTCCCGGTACTCTCCGTGGGCCAGGTTGATCATGAATAGACCGATGTCATCGAAAGTGACCTCACCCAGCGGGAGGTTACTCACCGGTTCGATCCGGCCCTTGCTGGCCGCGTCAACGGGAGGCCCCATACGAATGAGGGTGAACCGCAGCCCGCAGTCCCGGCCGTTGCCGGTGGTCAGATATTCGGTCACGGCCTGATTATCGCGAAAGGCGGCCTGATAACCCGACAACGGCATGACTGCCGCGCGCATCAGTCTGAAGTACCAGGGCAGGGGATCGCTGGCAGGTGCAAAGAACAAACCCGACAGATAGATAACAAAGCAGGCGCTCAGTCGATGGGTTTCCGTGAGTGCCGTGACGATCGCCCGGATGACAATCACGTTCAGGGGCCCGGGCCGGCTTTTACGTGGATGGTCAGAACAGACAACAATCGCGTCCGGAGAGACATTTTTTACCGCGTCAGCAACCGCGGCCGGGTCGGTCAGATCGCCGACAATGACGTTCACTCTCGCTTTGATGTCTGCCGGTAATTTATCGGGGTTCCTGACGAATACATACACCTCATCGTGGGCATCGAGGGCGTGACGCACGGCATAACCTCCCGCCTTGCCGGTGGCGCCCAGAATAAGCAGCGTGGATGCTGAGGGGGCTGACATAGGATCGTTCTCCTGTTCGGGATCCGGCGAGTCACCAGACGGGGTCGGTGATGTGGCAGGGCACAGGCTCGTCCCCGGCAGAACCGGGCGACGCCCTTACCGGAGAGGTCTACAGGGGCTGTCCGGAAAAGGAAAAAATCGTCCCCGGCGTCCGTCTTTCGCTGCCTTCAGGTGGGGGGGCGCCGCCATACGCCGCCCGCAGACGGGGTATGGCGGGCAAAGCGCGTCATCCGACACGACGCTGCCTGTCACGGCGATAATGACCGGCTCCTGATCAGGTCACCGGGGAGGATGTTTCTCAGTGATCCAGCGTGAAAACCGCCTTGCCGCGCATCTGACCGGCCTGTATCTGTTGTAATACGGCATCCGTTGTTGACCAGTCGGCCAACTGGATATCCACGCGCAGCCGACCGTCAGCAACCAGCCCGATCAGCTCCGCGAGATCATCCTTATCGTCAGCCTCCGACAATTCATTGTACACAAAATGCCGCAGCGTCATGCCTTCATGCCCGCCGAGCTGGCTGAAGAA
>NZ_BCTL01000085.1 GCF_001571265.1 Cedecea neteri NBRC 105707 = ATCC 33855
GCAGTGTTTGAATCTGCAAAGGGAAACTGTCTGCAATTTATACAAACAGGGTATATCTAAAATTAGAGAAATAAAGGCATAAAATAACTAATTTTAGATAATCTCTGCAATTGCTATTCTATTCATATGGTTACATGCCTGGTGTGTGATGATTAAGAGCAATTTTAGTGTCAGACTTGCCGAGCTGCTCACTATGACAGGGGATTCCATGCGCGATTTAGCGCAGAAATGTGATATCCCTTATTCCACTATTCGGGGCTATGTTGCGGGTGACTCTGTGCCTAATGGCATTGAGCAGGTACAAAAAATAGCCCGGGCAACGGGCCTAAGCTCAGCCTGGCTGTTAGGGGAAGATGTAAGTCAGACTGATGATGAGTGCTGTATAAAAAGAGACCTGCAGTTAATGATGACTCTGGCCGAGTTTTTGTCGGACGCCCAGCGAAGTATCGTTATCAAACAAATGTTAAATGCATTGCTGCAGCAGGTTGAAAATGCAAGGGGCTCTGATGGGCGCGAGGTGATGTCTTTACCTGTGCCGGTTATCGAGCTTGCCTTGGAACTGAATAAGTTATCAGTGGATAAACAAAGAGCCATTCGTAGGGAGTACCTTCTTGATGAGAAAGGGCTGGGGGATTAGCTCGAGTTAATCCAGAGCAGAGTATAGTGGTAGAAACTGTGGCATGGAGAAGGAATGTTCAAGCCTGGATTATCTTCACCTTACGACAAATGCCAAATTTACCAATGATAAGCCGCTGTTCCATAATGACTACCACAACCGAATTGCTAAATGGATGGATACAGACAGCCTAAACGAGGCTCGTAAGGCAATGTGCAAACGGCGAGTCTATCAACACGAGAAATGCTTATGTCCTGGTGCGCGCCTGTGCAGAAAGGTGCAGCGAATCACACGGTGTTTTCCACTTCCTCATCGTTCCCTGTGGAACCGCACACTCAACCAGAATCCCGGTATTTATATGATGCAGGCGATTGTTGAGACTCGCCTGAAGAAATTCAATGACAATCGGGCAATAATCCTGCGCATCATCTGGCATTCTGCGATCTGGTGGCGCTTGCACTGGCCCGACTGGGGGGCCGAAAACTGCTTCATCCGGAGTGGGGCCCCCGATATTGCCCTCTAACTTGAGCGAGACCGCAGGCAGGGCACGGCTGCTGGCATGCGTCAGAAATTAAATCATGGATTCCGACAGATGACTAAATCTGGCCGGAGCAAATCAGAATCCGTGGTCGAATTAAATCGGAAAGTGCGATCGGACTGCATCGGAATCAATGATCGGTTTGGGTCGGAATATGCAGTCGCAGGCACTGGCCGACAGATAACCCCGCGCTACCCAGTTTCACTCTCCGTCACCGCACCGACTGGCTGGCTGGTCATTGAGGCCAAGGCGGGGGCCGCCGGAGACCATAAGCTATCATTAACCTGCACATTCACCGATAACCCGGCGTCATAGCAGATCTGATACCACTCAGCCACTTGCACAGCATCACCATTCAGCCAGGCCTGACCGCTGTTTTTACTCGACAGAGCGAGGCTAACGGATCCGTCCACTCGAATAATGAACGTTGCTCGATTAGCAGTGTATGGTCTCCCTCTGATATACACCTCAATATCCAGTGTCTCTCTTCCGGGAGGACGAAATGGCAGAACCCGGCATTCCTCTTGTTGACGTCGTTCCTTTTCCGCCGTATATGCCTCTTCCTGTAACCGTGCCGCCACCGTCCTCCCTGCATCAGTCAGTTTAAGAAACAGCTGGCGAGTCCGGGATCGCTGAAGACTGATAAGCCCCAGGCTTTCCAGCGAATGACAGGAATAATGTATATTGACTTCCCCAACCGTTCGTCCGATGTTTCGTAAGGACATAGGGTCTGAAGAAAAGGACTCAGTTTTTAGAATCAAAGGCAGAATTTTTTTCTGAATTCGGGATAGCTGCCGCTTCTTTTTCATACCTATCTGCGCCCCTCTGTTGATTGTTTGCATCACCTGTTTTGAGCGTTAGTTCGAAAAATGACCAGAACATCGGGTTCAACGCTCCAGTTGGCCCTGCGGAGTGCACAGGGCCGATCGGATGATTTCTGTGGTTGATTAAAATGAGTACTTAATGCCCACCATGGCCGCCGTGTTGCTGTACTCTGTCTCCCAGTTACTGCCTCACGTTTCCCCACAGCGCTGTCTGGCGGATCAACTGGCCTTCTGCACCGAGTTTTACTTCCCCGACATTGACAGCCCCGGCCTGCTCCAGCGATACGCCATTCATCACCACGCCATTACGCTTCGTGTTATGCAGCCAGTTGACTTTCACGAACGGCTGGAAATTTCGGTCTTTTCCGCTATCCATCTGATTATGCCCTAGCAGGAAGGCCCTGGCACCCTGGCGGGTCTGGACGTTGTTCTCGCCCTCAGCGCTCACCCTCGTGCCGTCGCCTCGGTCATATCACCGGATTTCACCCCCATCCAGGCCATATCTCCTGGCGTTGCGACCAGAAATTGAGGAGGTATTAGTAAAAGCAAATAAGGTGTTTCCAGGCTGATTATTTTAGAGAAAAAACCTTTTTTGCAGTGATATTCGCTTCCGTTTCTGAATAATGCCAAAAAAGTTTCTAAATTATCTCGGTGCTTTGCTTTTAAGGTACGCTGATGAAAATGCTGGGCCAGAGCTAAAATAGCTCTGAAAGACAGATTCGACTGGTGACAGGGAGGGATGGCGCAATACGCAGACAAGATTAGTAGCGGGATATGAGCCAGGTTACTGTCAGCCTGCTTTTATCCAGCATATTCTAAATCCCATTTCTGATACTGCACCACTGTTTAGTTCAGCTAAATCACTAGTTAGAGAATGTTCTGAATATTCTGCCAAAAAAAGGCATGGGGTTGGTTGTTTTGAGATTTTTGTCACCTAATAGCTTCTGTAAATCCGCCTTTAACAGGGAATTTTTATGAATATTCATTTTAGCGATCGTCCTGATGAAAAAACGAAGCACCTCATCATCGATAACCTCTGGACACATAATGAAGCCTGGGCTCCGGTGGATATACGTCCTTTCATGTTGTCCATTTATAATGGCGATATGCTTTCAGGGGGACTGGTCGCCCAGACGTGGTGGGGAGCGCTGGAAATACAGTATCTCTGGGTAGCAGAAGAAGAACGCCGGAAGGGATACGGCAGGGCCCTTATGTTAAGGGCGGAAATGGAAGCCCGGAAGCGGGGATGCCACATGACTTACGTGGACACCTTCAGTTTCCAGGCTCGCGGGTTTTACGAGAAGTTGGGTTACCGTGAATACGGCAAACTGGATGGTTATGCCAGAAAGTTCAGCCGGCATTACCTGTCCAAAGAACTGTAGCCGGTGGTCTGTGCGAAATGAGTAAGGTTCTGCCTTCTGACTCTGGTTCGGATATTTCTCTTTTAGTCAGCATGCTGGAACATCTGGATGAACCCTGGGGGCTCAAACTCCCGGATTCACGTCATCTTTACATGAATGCTGCAGCCCTGAGCTATACGCTGACACCGTCAAATTTTGACTTTGAAGGAAAGTATGATGCGGAGTTTCCGGCCTGCTGGGCTGAGTTGTCTGCTGACTTAATCGAGCATGACCGCGTGACCGGGCTATCGCGGAAAAAAGTGACGGTAATTGAAACCGATTACTGGTACGGGCAGGGCCATCTGTTACCGTTCATTAGTGAAAAAACGCCTGTATTTAGCGCGACAGGCGAGCTGGTGTGCATTGTGTGGAATGCAAAACCGCTGACCTCTCTCTCCCCGCTGAGTTTTATCTCCAAAACTAAACCAGGCATTCTGACAACTGAGGTTACCGGCCAGGGCAATTTCACCGCAGCGGAACACGATATTATTTTTTTGTTACTCCAGCGATTCTCCATTAAAGAAATTGCCAGAGTTTATAACCTGAGTGCCCGGACAATCGGTAACAGGGTGCAGGAAATATATTACAAAGCTGATGTGCATTCCCGTGAACAATTTGTTGAATACTGCCGCCATACAGCTCTGAACAGTTATATCCCCCCAAGTCTTCTGAATAAAAGCATTGTGTTCATTTAATATAAGGTGTTTTTCCAATGTTAAAATTTGATGATTTTCCCCTGAGCCGGGTACCAGCGGACAGAAAAGCGTCTTTTCTGAGCGTTGCCATCGTTCATATGGGAATGATAACCGCACTGGACCAGTTCATGATGGGGGCCGTGCTGGGTAATTCGATGACGCTGTCGGCAGCGTTGGTAGCGATTGCTGCAGGAGGACTATTATTCGGGCTCGTCACCTGGGGGCTGGGTCTGGCGGGGATGCGGGAGGGGATTTCCGGCAGTCTGCTGGCACGCTGGTGCGGCTTCGGGCGCAACGGTTCTGTGCTCATCGGTCTGGTGGTTGCGGTGAGCCTTCTCGGATGGTTTGGCGTTCAGAACGCGATTTTTGCCCGCTCGTTGAATGCGGCCCTGCATGGTCGTCCGGGTTTTCCCCTTGCTGCCTCGGCATCAGGCCTGTTTCTGACTTTTCTGGTGGCTTTTGGCTTTCGGGCACTGAAAATTGCGGCGCGGATTGCGGTTCCGCTTTTTGTTTCGTTGATTGCCTTTATTTCATACCACACCTTAAAAGACCATACGATTACAGAAATCCTGTTGATGCCGCCCACCGGGCATCGGTTATCCATTAGTGCCGGTACTACTATTGTTGTTGGTGGAGCCATTGTCGCCAGCCTGATCACCCCGGACTTAACACGGTATTCCAGAAATTCGCGCCAGGTATTCGGTATTACCCTGTTAACGGTTGTTTCCGGTGAAGTCGTTGTCAACGGGCTCGCTATTCTGATATCACGCGTGTCAGGCACTTCCGACATTGTGGCCATTATGTCACAGGGGGCCGGTAATATCGGGCTCCTGATTGTGGTGTTTTCAACCTTACGTATCAATGATATCAATCTCTATTCTTCGACGCTGGGCATTGCCAATGTGGTTGAGGGACTCACCGGTATCAGACTGCGATATACACCCACCACGATAGTCATAGGAATACTGGGAACCACGCTGTCCGTCCTGGGTATTCTGGATATGTTCGTGGATTTTCTGACACTGCTGGGGGTTATATTTCCGCCCGTTATTGGGGTGATGTTAATGGATTACTACGTCCTGAAAACACACCGGGAAACGCTTCGCGAAAGCAATACCCGTAACACCCTGCCTGATTTCACCCCGGACACAGGCTGGATGGCCATTATCGCAAGTCTGGCGGGTTGTGTTGTAGGCCTCGAATATACCCGGGGAGTGCCTGCCATAAACTCGATTGCCGTCGCCTGTATTGTTTACATCATGGAAAGCTGGCTCTGGAAAGCCTGTAATAAACGACAACGCTTGTCCAGATTGCCTGATTAGCCATGATGGGTGTTTCCCTCAAGGCTGTAACCTGGTCTCTGGCGACAGATAACCCCGCACTCAGGCTCCCACTTTCCTCACTTGTTGCTGGCTGAACCCGGCTTCATTTTTGTCACTACGCCAACGGATTGCCCGTCAGGCCCAAAGCGGGGCTGACGGAAACCCGTACTGCCACGTACGTTTCGCTGCGGGTGAGACTCAGCCAGCCACGCCGTACCTTTTTTCGGGACACGGACGGGCCGCGATATCGGCAAAGATATCTTCCCGGATACCTTTCTTCATTGGGCGCAGTTGCTGCCCCTCAAACAACGCCGACCAGGTCTGACTGAAGAGGCTGACGGCCTGCTCTGCCGACATCAGCCGGGGAGGGCGACCATGTGGACACCCGGGACTGGCTGGCGCGGATACCGGAGATACGCTGCCTCCGGCCCGGCAGCCAGTATCACCGTGCGGCGGGTAGGCATTACTGACGAAGTATCGCCGGTCTCCGGCGTCACGGTTTTTCGCTTCAGGGACAGAACCGGGCGGTCATGGCTCATTTCTGACTCCTTTCGTTCTGCAGCGCAGACGGGCTGACGATGCGGTCTATCATGGGGAGCAGAACTGCCGCGACACAGGCCCGCTGTGACGGTAAAATCTGCGCATCGGCCTTCAGCGTGGCCAGCAAATCCTGCACATCCTGTTTCCAGGCCCGGCACAACTGCAGCAGCTCAGGGGTCCCGTCGACATCGCCGCTTTTCCGACAGCGCTGCCAGTCCTGCTCCAGCTCCGCCCCCCGCGTGAGTGTACTGTTCACCCATTATCTGTAGCGGTCGCTGAACACCGGCATGTCATCGTATGACCGGGAAGTTTTGCTCTGCACTGCCAGCCAGGCGGCCTCCGTCATCACCGCAAGGGCACGAAACCCCGGAAACTCAGCGGCCAGTTCCGACAGTTGCCCGTCAGAGACTTCTGTCCAGATGCGATGCAATACCGGCATCTGCCCGGCCATATGCTCCAGGATATCCACTGGCCTTCTCACACCATGGGAGGCCAGATACAACATCTGTTCGTCAATGGCCTGCACACTCTTTCTGCATTCATTCATGTCCATACCTGTATTTCCCTGTCATTTTGCGGGTCGTGTATCACACTCCGGTTGCAAACTTACCGCTGAATATTCGTCCCTGCCTTACCGCAGCAAAAAATCACCCACCTGCAGCTCCGTTTTATCATAAGATGGAAAATAGGGAGAATGAGTTGACCAAAATTCAGAATCTGGCACACCACCCGGAACTATCATGCTCAGTGTATTATTTTGCCTGATAGCGCGGCTCTTTGCCGTTCCTGCTCGATCTCTGCAAGCCGCTCAACAACGTAGACAGGTGTTCAAATACCCCTGCTGGCCAAATTATCAATATGATGCTCTGCCACTTTTTTCAATATTATATTTTATTAATGTTGGTTGAAGTATGGCTGTTTTTTTATGATAATAATAAAACTCCTTGATTATGTTTTCATCAATGAGTTTTAAATATTCACCAGAACCACAAGTTTCTAACTGAATTAATGAGTAATTATATTCATGAAGAAAATTTAAAACCAGCTCCCAAAATGGAATGCGATGATCGATATGGATTTCATCATGATGATGTATAGGCAAACCAGATATTGCACAGTTTAAAGGCAACTTTAAACTTTTTCTAAAATCAATCATTTGTTGTCTAATAGAAAAACGAAGGGCCTCAACGGACTTTGAGCGTTGAGTCTGTTTTTGACCATTGATACAAGTTTTGTATGAAAAACGTTCCTTCGTATTGTCATATCGTAATATTTCAAAACCCTTACCTGACCCCAATTCATTAGATGTTACTAAAAATTTTTTGACGCCTGCGCCTATTTTATACTTTGCCTTAGGGTGCATTAACAAAAGGTAATGCAGCTTTTGAATAGTTTCAGGATGGCTTACCTCTCCATCATTAGTCCTGGCAAGATAATTTTGAATGCTCGCTATCAACACTTTTTTACTGGAGTAACAATATTCACCCAATTGGAAAATAGAGTTTTTTTCATATGAAGCCTCCTCAACCATTGGTAAATGATACAATCAAACATTGTAGGCTCATTGATCTGTGCCCCATTGAATAAAACGGTCATGTTAATACATTGGCGGATCCGTTGAATGTTTTTCGCATAAAGAAAAATATGACATTACTATTTCTCACTCACCTACATCAGTGTTTTCAGTAAGTAAATACTAATATTCTTTCTGATATCCTGGCTGTACGCTTGAGTTATAGGCATTCATACATCCCCAACTTTAAATTAATATATCATGAGAAACTTCTCAAAAAATACTTCGATATCTATAACGGAGTTGTTAGCGGGCTTTACAGCCCACGAACATAGGGATGCACCTTGACCGCAGCTTCACTTTACCCATTCCGACTGCAGTGTTTGTTTGCGACTTATGGTCTGGTAGCGCTAAGAGAGGATTGATGCTATTTATCAATGCAATAATCGACAGCATTGTGCTTTAGTGCCTCTAACCAGTGTGTACCTATTAGAAATTTAATAAATATCTCGATGCCAAATATTAAGTAAGGTCTGAAGAAATTGCCCAGTTGGCACAATTACCTCCGGGCAGGCAGCGACTCTTGCGCTCTGAGATGAATGTAATAATGTCGGTAACAGCATATCAGAGCCCTTGTGCACTGATTGTAACACCTGAAGCACTACAGAGCAGGTATTGCTTCGCATATTTAGCGGTGTGGCGGGGAATTCGGTATCAGTTACAAGGCCCTGTAGGAGTCAAGCTGCAAAATCACAGCGAAAAAAGGATCCCATGTGGATCCTTTTTAATAATTACATCATCAGAATCCCTTAGCGTGAGTTTTCGTCCCACTGAGCATAAGGAAATAAAAATCTAATACTAACAATGCATTACATTATAAACGTGCGTTTTCGTTTCATTGGCCCTCAAACCCCGTAACTGCCAGCTTAGGTCTGAGCGAGTGCTTTTTACAGCCACCTGAAACTAGTAACGCACTGAATTTACTGACCATATTCAAGATAGTCTTTTATTCAGCTCCGCAAAGACAAGCTCAACTGCATATGCCCCCGGATCCTTCACACCATCGAGATTATCGCTGGTGAGGTAGGATGACCGCCCGGCTTTAGCTTTAGCCATTGAGCAGGTACTCTCAGCACCGGTATGCGCTGCTCTGGCGACCTCAGATAATCGCCCCCCCTGAATGATACAGGAGAAGGCCGGGCTGAGTGCATCAACCATGGTACGGTCACCAATATTTGCCCCACCATAGTACTGCATACGGCTCAGGCCGTAACTAATTGATTCCCCCAAAGTTTTTCCTTCGGCCATTTTTTGCCCACTGGCGTTGAACATAATAGACATCAGTACGCCGCTGGAACCCCCCATGGCAGTGGCCAGATGCTCTCCGACAGCAATCATCAGATCGTCGGGTTTATCAAGAGGAAGCAGACCGCTTTCCAGGGCTGACAGTATCCGTCGGGCTCCACCCGCGAAGGTGGAACCCGTATCACCATCACCGACCAGCACGTCCAGTGCATTCAGTTCAGACTCAGCTCTGATTAACGTCTTGCAGATCGTTGCCAGCACACTCTGGGTTATCTCATTCCTGGAAGGGACAAAGCGATGTTCCGGAATTCGGTTTGCTGCCACTACCCTTTCAGGTTTATGGGGCCTGACCAGTGCTGGCCACCCAGCCACGTCCACTGGCGCCAGCAGTGCTTCGCGCAGGGCATCCGTCAGTGAAATGACCGACAGAGAAAAGCCTTTCATGTCCAGCGCGCTGACGACCGTTGCCGGTCCAGCCAGCAGTTCAATGTCACCGGCCAGTGATGAACGAAGCACTTCGCGCGTCAGCAGTGACATTTCTAGCGCGGAAAAACCACCCAGGTTGTTTATCAGCAGCGCTTTGCTGCTGCATTTATCAGCTGCACTCAGTAGCTTGTCCACCATCAGGCTGACCAGCTCCCCCCCGGACTGGAATTGCAGTGTCTCTACGCCAGGTTCACCGTGGATCCCCATGCCCAGTTCGCAGGTGCCGTTCTGTACACGATCCCCACGATTTTCTCCCGGAATATTACAGCTGGAGAAGGCTACGCCGATACTTGCCACTTTAGTGATCGCATCCTGTGCCGCTGCGGTGACCTCTTCAAGCGTTTTCCCCTGTTCGGCGACGAAACCCGCAATCTTATGCACCAGTGCCGTTCCCGCCACGCCACGCGGCTGTGGATTGTCCGGTAGGGAAATGTCGTCACGCACCATGACCAGCTCCACACGGTAGCCAAGTTTGCGCGCTTTCTCCGCCGCCAGGCCGAAGTTAAGACGATCGCCGGTATAGTTTTTGACGATAAGCAGACAGCCCGAATCGCCGGTGACGTTAATGATGGCACTCAGCACCGCATCAACACTTGGCGAGGCAAAAACGTCGCCACAGACGGCCGCGGTAAGCATACCTCTGCCGACAAAACCCGCGTGTGCTGGTTCATGGCCTGCGCCTCCGCCGGAAATAATCGCAACATTGCGCTTATCCCAGTCCCGACGAACCACTATGCGGATATCCCGTCCGGCATCAAGCATTGCCAGATTATTGAAAGGGCAGGTGCATAACATACCTTCCAGCGCTTCACTGACCAGGTCTGCCTTCTGATTCATAAAAAACTGACTCATAACATTACCTTTGTTTTCTCTAAACAGGAGGTTATTTTTGCGCTGTCAGGCCCAGTTTCTGACGTCCCAGTTGGTCGGCGATAATCAGGGCACTGTATACGTTTTCGGTGGTGATACTGAATGGCATATTGAAAATGGTTTCTCCCTCGCTGCAGCTTTTGCCTGCCACGAGGCGCATTTTTTTCTGCACATCTTCGGTCACGCCGAGCTGCTCAAGACATACTGGCAGACCAACGGAGACACAGAAATCCAACACCTCGTCAATCTGTGCATTGCTGCTGTTCTGCAACACCAGCTGTGCCAGTGTGCCAAATGCCACTTTTTCTCCGTGGAAGAAACGGCGGCAGTCATCAAGCAGGGTCAGACCGTTATGGATGGCATGTGCTGCAGCAAGCCCACTACTTTCAAAGCCAATGCCACTGAGATAAGTGTTGGCTTCAATGATACGTTCCAGTGATCGGCAGGAGACTTTTTGCTCCACCGATATTTTTGCCTTTTTGCCTTCCTGCAGTAGCGTGTCATAGCATAAACGAGCTAGTGTCAGCGCTGCGCGAGTGGTTTGCCCACCAAACATATTAGTGGAACGGGATTCATAACACGCCTGCGCTTCGAACCAGGTAGAAAGCGCATCTCCCATACCGCTCACCAGCAGGCGAGCCGGGGCATTGGCAATAATGGTACTGTCAACAACCACCATGTCCGGGTTGGAATGAGAGAACAGATACTGGTCGAACTCTCCATCTTCGGTGTAGATAACCGAATGAGCACTCGTTGGTGCATCAGTGGAAGCAACGGTCGGCAGCATGACCGATCGCAGGTTCTGGTAAAAGGCTACCGCTTTGGCTGTGTCGAAGACTTTTCCACCGCCAAAACCAATTATCCCCTCACACTGGTGGCGTTCAGCCAGCGCGGAGATACGCTGAATCTCTTGGTGAGAGCACTCCCCTTTAAATAACTCTGTATGGAAATGCAGTTCGTCAGTACCCTGAGCAGAAAAGCGGTGCAGATGCTGTTGCATCACCGGATCTGCAAGGACTAACCAGCGTGAACCTAATGGTTTGATATAGCCGTTCAGGGAGGACAGTGCGTCTGGCCCCTGGATATATTTACCTGGTGACTGTATTGTTCTCATAAATAATCCTTTTAAGGTTTTAAGGAATGAAGGAGACAACTGAAGTAAAATAAAAAAAACGCAGGTGATAATTGATACAAAACAAATTATCAGGCAGGCCCTGTAGATAAATGCCAAAAATGAGATGTTAGTGCGAATCTGGAATTCCAGACGGTTTTCGAGCGGGACTACGTTCCACGAATACCCGCCCGGCCAATATTACGATCGATATATGGCAGGAAGCTGAAGCCGGACTGTTCTCTGTTAGTTAAGGTCAGTTTGGAGACAGGGGATTATTGTACTATAAGAGGGTTATTCCCGTGACCTGACTACACAGGCTGAGTAGGTACACCAGATGCCAGTAGATACATTATTCATTGATATAAAAGGGACCATACAGGCTTCTGCAGGCGAGCCGGATCAAAGTTGGGGTCAGGTAATATCAAAAAAAGCAGAATATTACCCGGCCTCGTCTTGATACGACAGTACCCTATTTATTGATGGTGGTAATTAGCACGGTTGATTTTTTACACTGATTATCTCCGCAAACAGAGGAAAACCATATTTGCCCGTTGCCAATCATTACGCCCTGAGCGTTGATAAGCAGATCTTTATACTGCTGGGTATTAACTACTTTCACCAGAGCAGGGGTAAAAATGGAACCGTATAATTTGATAAGCTGTTGCGGCGTTTTTATTTTAATCTTTTTACCATCAATATTAACTTTAATGGGGTAAGAAATCAGTTTCGCTACTTCTACTTTATTTTCGCTGATGAGCTGTGTTTGCAGGTTATCGAGAAAATTATGATATTCCTGGTGTGTATTGAAAAGTTGATCGAGCCTTGCATTCACTTCCTGCTCACTGGTTGCTGTAGATAAACTACTCCAGCAAACCATTGCCGCCAGCAGCACCGATGTGCCCAGATGTTTAAGCTTCATAAAGTACCTCTTTTTCCTTAATACCCATTTAAAATGAGCGCTTAACGGCGTTTGCTGCTCTGCAGCTCCCTAAACCCTGATTCCTGAAATGGAAAGACTACCATTGCAACGCTTGTCCCTGATGACCGCGCGGGTGTTTTTCAGATAATAACTTTCTGATGCCCTCGCGGGGGCATCAGAAAGTGGTGGTACAGGTTGCGTCTCCGAGCATAAGAGTGCCGCGAAGCGGTAAATATCCCGCTTAGACGCCCCATTCTCTTTTAGAGAACCTCTTGCATATGGAGTATGTTACCTGAAAACGAACTTCCGTTCCTCGCTCATAGCGGCCGTTGTTAAGTCCATACGGCATTGATTATTGAGAAGGGGGGGT
>NZ_BCTL01000086.1 GCF_001571265.1 Cedecea neteri NBRC 105707 = ATCC 33855
TGCCTACTCGGCGGCGCAGGTAAACAAGCTACGAACTATCCGGGCTGTTAAGGGCGATACTGCACGGAGAGGTCATAGACTATTAAGTCGTAGCAATGCCCCAAGGCGTATCACCGAATCAGCTAATATTGGAGCAGAGGGAACTGCTTATATTCTTGGTACAGGAGACACTGTAGGCGATTATGCACTTGCTCTGGAGGCGGATATGCATCTCTCTGACACAGAACTTTTTGTTGTTGCTCATGGTGAACCAGGAATGGTTCAGATTAGTAATGATTTTATGAACGCCCAAGAATTTGCTAACTATTTGAGTGAACAGGTTAACAATGAACTCAGTGAGTATCGACGTATTACGCTGGCCATTTGCGATTCAGGAACAGGCGGAAATAGTGTCGGAAGAGAAGTATCTAGATTGGCGGGTAACAATACGACTGTCAGAGCATTCATGGGTAATATCGTGGCGGATCAGAAAGAATTTACTGAGCATATCAACGAGATGAATTCAGTGGTGCAGTTGATACAACAAGACCCTTCGCTTTTTGATTTTAAGTTTCACTATTATCCTGAGCAACTGGTAACATGGCATTAATGAAACAGTTTGGAGCTTGTACAAACGAACGGCTGGCGGTCCGGAAAGAGGATGTCATCTCGCTGATCCAGTCGATAAATTTATGTAATTGCCTGATTTTGAGTAAACGGTACAGCTTGTACCATCTGTCGAAACTGCGGATGATTCACGATTCGAGGTGACACCGAGCCTGTCAGTAATTCAGTGTAACTGCCACCGTGTTAAAGGTGATCGCTCAGGCGGTCACCGAACCCGAAGGTTAGAAAACTGGGAAACTGTAATTAAAATTGTGTAATTGCCTGTTTTTGATATGTTAACTCCAACAACGGAGACAGGCAATTTATGGACGAAAAGAAACTCAAAGCTCTGACTGCTAAACTGGCCAAGGGTCTTAAAACCGAAGCCGACCTCAGTCAGTTTTCCCGGATGTTGACGAAATTAACCGTCGAATCGGAACTTAATGCCGAGTTAACTGACCACCTCAGGCACGAGAAAAATGTACCAAAATTCGGCTCGAACACCCGCAACGGCCATTCATCTAAAACGCTGCTGTCCTGATCTCCCCCCTGAAAACAGTGCCAGTCTAAACTGAAGTATCTGGTCTTTCTTTCATCTCACAAAGAGGCTCATCGCCATGAAAAAGACCCGTTATACCGAAGAACAGATTGCATTTGCGCTGAAGCAGGCCGAAACCGGCACCAGAGTGGAGGAAGTGTGCAGAAAGATGGGCATTTCTGAAGCCACTTTTTACATCTATGGACTACCTCCGTTTTGCAAGCACTGATTCTGGTTTTGGGTTGTTGCTTACATCTATCCGGCATCAGGAAAACCTGTGCCCAAATGGGTAATCCGCACACAATCGCCTCAACAACTGGACGGCCTCTTAGGCCAGTATAAAAATCAGGTTCCGATTGTGCAGGTGCAACCTGTCACCATTTCTCAGTACGCTGCAACTTTTCTGGCTGGGAATTAACTTCCAACTGCCTGATACTCTGTATCATTTCTCAGCATTGACCAGATTATTCTCGCATTCTTATTAGCAACCGCCACGGTTGTTTTATTAAACCCGCGCCGCTCCTTTAACTGGTTAACCCACTGATTCATATAACCATTATTGTTATTCATGGCAACCCTGACGACAGCGCGGGCACCATGAATAAACAGGGTCCGTAGATACTTGTCGCCTTTCTTCGTCATGTTCATGAGTACCTGTCTGTCCCCACTCGAGTGCTGACGCGGAACAAGACCAAGCCAGGCTGCAAAGTGACGACCATTCTTAAATTCAGTTCCTTTGCCAATTGCGGCAACGACGGCCGTGGCCGTTTTTGGGCCGATACCCTTAACTTTGGCAATACGCTGGCAGGCTTCTGATTGCCTGAATACAGTTTCAATTTCCTTATCAAAAAAATGAACCCGACGTTCGAGATCGTTAAAGAGATCATAGAGTTCCGCAATCGTCCTGCGCATCCGGGCACTAAGACCATTTTCTGCATCTTCAAGGATAAGATGAATAGCCCGGCGAGCTCTGGAGACAGCACTGCCAATGGGGATCCCCCGGTCAAGTAACAGCCCTCTGATTTGACAAACTGTCGCAGTGCGGTGATTAACAATACGCTGCCTGGCGCGGTGTAAAGCCTGTATATCCTGCTGCTCCGGACTTTTCGGTGGCACAAATTGCATCGTTGGTTGCATCAGAGCCACAGCTATTGCCTGTGCATCATTGCCGTCATTTTTTTGTCCGCGAACAAAAGGTTTTACATACTGGGGGCTGATGACTTTTACTTTATGCCCCAGTTTTTCAAACTCACGTTGCCAGTAAAATGCGCCTGTTGATGCTTCGACACCAATCAGACAGGCCGGAATATTCGCCACCGTCTGGAGTAATTCTTTTCGGCCGGTACGTTTTGAATAAACCGGCTTACCGGCCTGGTTTAACCCACAGAGCTGGAAGACATTTTTAGCCAGATCAATACCCAGAAATACGATATTCATGGTGATTCTCCTGCTGAACATATCTCGTACAGTTAATCGCAGAGGGAGGAGGTAGTCCATCCCATTAACTGGAGGATGAAAACCAGCGACTCCGTCGCCTGGTGGCAGACCTCAGTCTGGATAAGGAAATGCTCCAGGATGTTATTCGAAAAAAGTTTTGAGGCCCGTCCAGAAGCGAGAGGCGGTGACTTACCTGCTGGACGCATACCGTATTGGTCTGCGCCGTGGTTGCCGTTTGATGATGCAGAGTCGCACGGTATACAACTATCGCAGCTGCCGTGATGACAGGGCCCTGACTCACCGGATAAGAGAGATTGCTGAGGCGCGTGTCCGCTATGGCCGTCAGCGTATCCATATTCTTTTATGCCGTGAAGGCTGGTTAATAAACCATAAGAAAACGCACCGAATTTATTGTCTGAAAGGGCTGAATCTGCGGACAAAACGTCCCCGTCGACATGTCACTGCCAGGCACCGACATGCCCGCCCGGAAGTCAGCGCTGTAGATCAGTGCTGGAGCATGGATTTTGTTGCTGATAATCTGTTCAACGAACGTCGGATCCGGGCCCTGACTGTAGTGGATAATTTTAGTCGTGAATGTCTGGCGATAGAGGTTGGTCAGGGGCTGCGGGGAGAGGATGTGGTTGCCGTTATGGAGCGCCTGAAGCGAATGAAGCTGCGAGTGCCACACCGGTTGCAGACGGATAATGGCAGCGAATTTATCTCTAAATCTCTGGATCGATGGGCGTATGAAAATAAGGTGACGATGGACTTCTCGCGGCCGGGAAAACCAACAGACAATGCACTGGTCGAGTCATTCAACGGGAGTCTGCGTGATGAATGTCTGAATGTTCACTGGTTCCTGTCACTGGAAGATGCTCAGGAGAAGATCGAATGCTGGCGGCAGGAATATAACCAGCAAAGACCCCATTCATCTTTAAATAATCAGACGCCGGAGGAATTTATCCGAAGTCTGCAAAAAGGCCGGAATCTCTGATTTAACCTGGCATCGATATTGGGAAGGGATCAAAAACCCGGAAATCTCAAAAAGTGCGTGGAACTAAAACGGGTATGCTTACATCCACCGTACGGCCATCAAAATGCGATCTCTTGGAAAGTTACGACCTTCAAGCTGAGCATTTTCCAACCTTAATCTGGAGTCATGGCTCGGCAGTATGACTTTTCCTTTGTTTTTTCGACAGAACCAGAGCAGGTCATATTGATTTAAAGGCCAAAGGCCGGAGCTGATAACTCTACCGCCGGAATTATTGAGGCAGAGAAGCTAACGGTAAAGCTGGGTTCAGGTCTCTATAATTAACAAGCAGACAGCTTCATAAGCTGCCTGCTCTGAAAAAGTAATTCTTATTATACCGAAGCAGAATTTGTAGATTAATTAGAGGGGGGCAGTGACTCCCCTTCCTTTATGAACGTACTACAAGTATTTCACTGTGAAGTTATAGAGTATTAAATCTATTGATTGTCAATGATAAGAACATAATAACTTGTTGGGTTTTATATTACCAACTATTGTCGCTTGAATAATAGTGCATGGTAAATTTGTAGTCCCAGGCAATCACAGGAATTTTTTCTTTTCGAAGTGCAAAATATTTTTTTGCGATCTCCTGAGCCTTAACCTTTGCGTCATTATCACCGTCCTTATACCAGGCTGCCTCAACCTCAGGAATATCATTTTCATTTCCGGATGGAGTAAGAATAAGTTCATTCCATTGGCTATTTCCTAATTTTTGTGCTGAAAGATAAATCGCAGCCTCGAATTGCCCTGCGTGGCGCACGCTAAATGAACACTGATTTTCGTTACGAGTATAGTTTTTATTTCTATAGGCCTGAAGCCACATATTAATATCGTCATCGGGGTTATTGTTCAATTTTTCACTGCAGTCACTGTAATCGACTGAAGTTGTAGGTGTATTACGGCACTGATTGTATTCCTTGGATTTGGTAAGGCCGTATGTATTAGCGTCCTGGGCATAAATACACTTCATTCTGCTCTGCAATATCTCTAAAGTTTTACGTCCTTCGGATGTATTGATTTTACCTTTTTCAGGAACCTTCAGAATAATTCCCTGATGATTAATATAGGTGTCATAGGTTTGAGTATCCCTCCTTAAGTAAAAATAGGAAGCGACACCACGATTTACCGTATCAGGGCCCTGAGTAAACGGAAAATCTGGAGCTGTTGCCCGGGCAATCAGTCCTGAACATTGCCAGGCTGGTACGTCGTTACCACAATCGTGCGTATTAGCTTCGTCAACATATCGAGCTATGACCCGTTCTGCAATAATCTCTGGCGTATCAGGTTTTAGTGGTGTGACGTTGTTGTCAGAGCCACGGTAGCTGAATGGTGAGTCGTCACCAGGGGTATACATTACTACTGGGACTTTCTTTTTGGCTGCTATCAAATTTGCCTGGTCATTCTGACGTGCCAGCAGTGCCTGCTGGTCTCCCTTGGTATACACCAGAGCCAGGGGGGTTGCCTTATCTATTGTATCCGGCCAGTGACGATACCAAATTTGTACAGGTTTCTTATCCTTATTCATGCTGGGAGTTTTGTTCAGCACCATAGCCAGTCTGAACTCATTATGTATGAGCACACTGAGTGAGCATGTTTTATTCCACTCCCACTTATCAGCCTCCGGACCTGGAACCAGCTGGTTGCATGTAGAAACGTCAGTATCATCATTATTTACTGGAGAAGGTGTCGCTGACTTTTCACCACATCCAAATGCATCTCGTACAACATTGTTATCTACTGCCACTGGTCGAACGCAGGCCGCAGTTACTGAGGAATCATGTGAGTTAAGGGCGCTCTCTGCCGGAAGAATCATTCCAGTGGGGTTATCCGGTGTGTTCAAATCTTTCCTCAAATATAGTATTGCACTTGCAGTCATCTTTTGTTCTGCCGTTGTATTCGGAGTTTCAGACTGTATTTTTGGGAGCAATTTCAAGAGTATTCCACTACAACTCAGAGCAGATGCAATATGGCTGCTGCCAGCGGTTCTGCAGTCCATATCCGTGGACTTCCATTGTTTATTCATTTTTGCCGCAACACTGTTGCCATCCTCGTCAGCATAAACAAAATGAGACAGCATACATCCGGCTAGAAGCAACCCAATACCAGCTTTAAGAGAAAGAAATTTAAGTAAATTATTCATAAGATTTTTGGTCATAAATATTAAATGAAAAATAATAATAATAAATTTTTATTTACAAGCCAAAAAAATATGTTCACAATATTTTCAATGTCACTCAATGACAGAAAAGATTACATCTGTACATGCTAATTTGACTTGAGAAAGTTCTTCTTTAAAGAAGGGGTTTCGTAACTTGCAAAAGAATAGATTCATTTTTCAATGCCGATAATTTATAAGAAATTTCAATGATATCTGTCAATGCGAGCAAAATGTCTTGTATTTTCATCATCTGTTTTCATTCATAATAGCATGAGTTTTTTTTGCTCTGCTTTTTTTCATTATTTTGTCTATTATGTCCATCGGCAAGTAATTTTATGATTGGTGCCTCTAATAGAATAATATTGCAGTAACTCAGCATAGTTAGTAGAGAAACCAGACCACTGCTATTAACCAGGAAAAAATATGACATACATTAATGGGTTTACTAAAAACGCAATAAACATATCTGATTCACCTATAGGCCCGGGTAATGGAGAATCACAGTTACGTACAAATAGTTACGTGTCCGACTGGAAGGTAGAAGCGGATACAGGGTATCTGTATCAGAATAACCAGGTTCTTAAAGAGCATCAGTATGCGAATGTTGATGGCGTAAATATTGAAATTTTTCATGCTGCACGACTGGTTTACAAAAAAGTGCGAGGAAATATTTCTCATAATTTTTTTGCAACAAAAGGACAGACTTATACATTTACATGGTTACATATTGCAGATATGTATTATTCTGAATCAAAGCGTCAAAATGTATCAGGAAGTCCTGAATATCATATCCATATTGCTTTAAGTACAGATAAACACTTGGACAATTCCAACCCTGTGCAACAGATGTCATTTTTTGCGAATGACCCTGATTGGGTTAAAAAAAGGTTCATATTTATCGCACCAGAAAGCAGGGAGTATTGTATTTCATTTCAGGGTAAATATGATAATTCTGGCATTGATCGTGGGGCAATTATTACTCAAATTAACGCTTACGTTGGTGATGAAGATGATGGAAGTGATCCAAATAAATTTCGTGTAATCTCGGCGGTGAAAGAATTACCCCTTACCCAGGAAGAAAACGAAACAAACCTTAACAACCATGCACTGCACTTTACTCTTCAACAGCAGTTTGGTGACGACTGGAAAGTACCTCAGGCGAGACATCAACTGCGTTTCGACCTTACTGACGGTGACAACATTATCTTCGATAACGACAGCCTCCACTATAAAATCACTCCATCCGATGAGGGGAAATTCACGCTCCCGGCTAATTGCATAAAAGCGAAACTGGTTACAGCGGATATCACTAAATACATGACGGTAGGTTTAGTCGGAACCGATAATTCATTCAAGCAAATTAAAAAAGTAGGTTACTCAGATTTCGGTTTTCAAAATTACGTTGAGAGTAAATTACCTCTGAGGCTGAAAGCCTCTGCTTCTGATAAATGGACAGTAGATGGCACAGTGCCTAAGAGTATCACTGAACAGCAAAAAATTTCTCTTCAATTGAAGAAAAATGGGAAGTCGCTTAATGCAGCAGAAAAGCTGACCATTGTTCTGGATCCAGTCGGAAATCTGAGTGTTGACTCAACCACCATCACTACAGACGATGACGGAAAATTCACTATTACCCTAACTCCGAATTCAGGACAGTCTGAACATCACATCACCAGCCTGATGCTGAAGCTCGGCGAGAATACGGTTGCAACCTATAAGATTGAGACTGGAGCAGCGCCGGCTGCGAAGTATGACATTAAGGTATACAAAGACTCGGACGGAAAAAATCCCATTGACCTTAATACTGTTAACACCTGGACCGCAAACACGGGGCACTATGTTTATGTGTCCGTCGTAAAACACGGCACGAGTGAAAGGGTCGATACCGCCAGCATAAATATTGCTGCTTCACCGACCACGGCGTTGGTACCGCTGACATCACCGGTGAAAATTGAAAATGGAACACCTGCCCGCGTTGCTTTTAAGCCAGGCACCAGCGCCAGCGGTAATGCCACCATTACCTTCAGTACAACCATTGATGGTCAGGAATGCCTCGCTGATCTGAAAGTCTATCTGGGCGAGAGCGGGAGCCTGGAGGTCGTTACTCCTACCCCAATTACTCTCTCTCCGGGCATTGAGCGAACGCCATCAGGTGACCTTGCTGTACTGGACGTGCGTTTTAATCCACAAGTAAGCGGTACAGTACCCGAGATCAGCTTCCGTGTGGATGGCGACGACCTGACAGTTCTCTCGGAAGAAAATATATTTGTCACTGACGGTGTTCTGAAACCCGCAGACCCTAAAGGAAACGGTGACTATCGTATTTTGCCGGTGCTGAAAACGGACAAAAACGCTAGCGGGCCAGCCAAAATCACTTTCTTCATTGATAAATTGAAATACCAACAGGAGGCTGCAAAATGGAAACAGGTAACCGTTACCGTAAATATCAGCAGCGTGGACCATGTTAAATGGTCTGTCGCCTCCGGCGCACTTGTCGATACCGGCAGTAATCCTACCGTGCTAAAAACAGGGCTGAAAGCGTATGACTCCAATGGGAAGGAAATGTCGTCATATGTGATGGATGTTCATATTGTGACAGACGACGTGGATGCGACTTTTGTGGATAACACATTAACCCACAGACTCACCGGTCCTGACAGTACAGGTTGGGCCCGTCTGCCTGAAATGATAGTGGGACAGAAAACGGGCAAAATCCACCTGCAGGCCTCGCTGCCGGGAGGCGGAGGATATCTGAAAGAGGAACTGCTTCTGAACGTGACGGCAGCTCAAAGACCGAAAGACATAGTCATCCATCCGAAGGGTGTTTACCCCATTAGCTGGGATGACCTGGACAGCGGCAATTTCACCCACGACAGCTCACGATATGTCCAGTTGAATGATGGCGGAGGCCACGCTATTCATTCCGGGAAAGTCACCTTCACCATCGCGGCTAACACCGCAAACGCAAGGATGGCAATCCCGGACGAAAAAAGCACTCCTACCGTCAAAACGGTGGATGTCAATGCAAACGGTAGGGCCTTCTGGCCGGATATTATTATCGGGAACACGACAGGGGCTTTCACCCTGACGGCCAGTAACTCTGATGTAATAGCAGCCCAGACAGTGAAAATCACCGTCTCCTGACGATACGTTCACACACACAAAACCGGCGGCGATGAGTCGCCGGAAAGAGAGCGTGATGTTTAACTGCTATTTTGAGCCACCTATGAATGCACTTTCGATAGACAACGATCCAGTACAGGGCATTTCCATTGACAATTCCCGATTAACGCTGCCTTCCGGGGAATGTACGCTGAGCTTTTCTGTGCATATTAACGACGGTACTCCCGTTGTAAATAAAAAAGTGGAACTGGCATTTATTAACACGATTACCCACAACGTCGTCGATCTGCCGTTAGTTCAGGATGATAAAAGCCACTGGGGGGGGAGCGCAGTTTTACCTGCTGATGCCTCGGGGCAAGCTCAGTTTTCATTAAAGGTACCCGTTCCTCTCCCGGAGAATCTCAAGCTTCGGGCCATGCTGCAGGATGAGCCGGCATACCAGGACGGGAAAAACACGCTGACATTCAGCCTGAAGGAGACGGTGAATGACCACACAGCTGAAGTGGACAAACTGGTCATTGTCAGCGGCGATAAACAATTTACCGCGCTGGACGGGGATGACTTTTCCCCGCTGGTTGTCCGGGCGTTTCACGGTACAACCCCGGTCCAGAATGCGACCGTGACGTTCACCAGTGCCTCACCTGCCAGCGCGTCCGTCGTGGGCACGCCAGCCCCCACCGACGCTGACGGTGTCACACGCGTGCTACTCGCAAAACACACGCAACCCGGCGTGTTTACCGTCACGGCCCGCTGCGGAACCGCAAGTCCGGTGGTCTTCAACCTGGCGCTGGGTCCACAGAGTTCGCAGCTGGAGGTCACATTCGAGCGGGACGATATCGCCATTCATCTGCGGAATGATAATAGCGGTGTCTGCCGTGCTTACGTGCACACTCGGGGAACCGCCATCGGATGGCCCTATATCCATGGTCATGCGGCAGTGTCTGCCCCGGAGGTAATTATGCTGCGTCAGACAGCAGGCGGGGGTGAAAGCGCCAGCGTTGAACTGATTTCTGATGCGACGGGGCTTCTCAGTCCTGTGACGGGAAATGGGGCGCTGGAGATCGCGCCGAAGAAGAGAGGCAACGCCTCGGTAGGTTTTGACATTTTTATCCGGCCTCTGAGGCCGGTACATAAGGACATTACTGTCAGGATAACCGATGCATAAACTTGTACGACCCGCAGGACACGGCAACTGAAGAACTGAGCGCCACAGATATTTATCCTGCGACACATTTAAAAAGAAATAAAGGGCACAGTGCCCACCTGAATACAACCCAAATCCATTCACTGAATGAAGATGCTATTTATACTGAGGAGTATAATCAATGACGGATCTTAAAATTACGACGGCACCCACGTTTATTCCCGGCGTCGGAGTGCCTGCCGCGACCACGTTTGAGAAACTGGTTATGTCTGCGGCAGGAGACAAACTGTGGGCGGGGGAAACCAATGTCCTACAAGGCAAGGACACTCACCTGTGCTCCTTCACGTTTGCCACCGACAAATGGACGGGTGGCGCCGCCATCGCATTGCCTTACCCTACGGGAGTCACCCCCGGACCCGATGTTCCCGCCCCGCTGATTACGGGCCTGAGTGTTGACAAGACAGGCCAAATTTGGGTATGCGATTCGGCTCATGGCGTGGTGTATCGCGTATCCGGCACAAAGCCGGAGATTATCTATACCCGGCCTGACGATGGGAAAAATCAGCAGTTCTGGGCAATGACGCCGGTCATGACCAAGGGCGCA
>NZ_BCTL01000087.1 GCF_001571265.1 Cedecea neteri NBRC 105707 = ATCC 33855
AGCCGCTGATGCACACCCGGCATCTGCACGGCTCCATCACCCCCTGGCATGACAACGACACCGCCGTGGTGGGCACCAACGTGGTATATGCCCGTATCCAGAACCAGGGGGGCAAAACCCGCCCCCATGAAATCCGCCCCCGCAACCGGCAGGCGCTGCGCTTCAACGGTCGCTATGCGAAGAAGGTCAACCATCCGGGGTCGGATATTCCGGCGCGTCCGTTCCTGACGCTGACCGACCGCGACCTCGAGGAAATACAGCAGGCCGTCATCGCGTTTATGACCGGAAACGAATGAGCGCCTGTAACACCCCCTGTGGCGTTTACGACTGTTTGCGGGTAACGTGGTATGCCTGCGCGTTATTTAAATCAGTCTGACGCGATTTAAACGGGTTTTAAACGGGGTCTGGTCTCCCGTTTCGTCTCTCTCCTTCGGTTTTCCCCGGTACGTCCTTTCTGTTTCCTTTTTATCTGCTTCGCCTGCGCAACTGTTTGCGCCTCCTGGTGGGCGTTACCCTGCCTGCAGAACACAACTCAGGGACACGACCTTCCATGTGGAAATTTGCCACCGCCTCGCTGGCCACTATCGATAAAGCGAACACCGCCCGCGTGCAGCTGTTCCCGGCGGGCTGGTTTGGCCCGGCAAATGGCAGCCAGCGCTGGTATCTGGATGCGGCGCTCGCGCAAAAGTTGATTGAGGCGGCGGCCAGTAAGGTCAATGCCTATCTGTTCGACTATGAGCACCAGTCGCTGAATGCCCCCGGTGCCAGCGGCCCGGTTCCGGCAGCAGGCTGGTTCAGTAACCTGGTGTGGGTTGACGGTGAGGGCCTGTATGCCGATGTGCAGTGGACCGCCAGGGCGGCGGCACTTATCGCGGCTGATGAGTACCGCTATGTCTCCCCCACCTTTGGGTATGACGAGCAGGGCATGGTTCGGGAGCTTATTAATGCCGCGCTCACCAATATGCCGGTGCTGGACGGGATGCGCCCGGTCGCGGCCGCTTCCCTGATGTTTTTTGATAACGGAGAGAAACCGATGAACGAGAACCTGCGCCTTGCGCTCTGTGCCATCTTTGGTCTTGGCGACAAAGGCGATGAGAACGCTATCCTGGCCGCCATTGCGGCGCTGCGGGACGGCGAGATGAAGGCGACGAACTGCGCCAGCCTCAGCGCGATGATAGAGGCACATAAGGCCCTGCTGCTGCAGAAAGACCAGTCCATCCAGGACGGTCAGACGCAGATTGCCGCCCTGTCCGTGGCGGCGGGAAATCACAAACCTGACCCGACAAAATATGTGCCGGTGGCGGTGGTGGATGACCTGCGCACGAAGCTTGCCGCACTTTCCACCCAGTTTCAGGGTGACCGCGTGGACAAGCTCCTGACAGCGGCGCTCAGCGACGGGCGCGTGTTCCGGGGGGCAGATGAGGACAATCTGCGTGAGCTGGGTCAAACCGATTTTGCGTTGCTGGAGAAAATGGTGGCGGCCCGACAGCCGGTGGCCGCACTCTCCCGCCTGCAGAGTCAGGGCCTGAACCTGGACGATAAAGGCAACGCCACTCTGAGCGGCGATGCAGTGGCGATCTGCAGCCAGTTTGCAGGTCTGGATGAGAAGGCATTTGCCGGAGAACTGGCGAAGGAGATGGGCCATGGCGCTGACTGAAGAGCAAAAAACTGATTTTGATGCCCCGTACCGCGACGGCGAGCTGACCCCTGTCCCGGTGGCAAAGGGGGAACTGATCCCCGCCGGGACCATCGTCTGCGTCAACACTGAAGGTTTTGCCGTAGGCGGGAAAGAAGCGGTTGATCTGGTCTGGGCCGGGCGCGCGGAAACGCGGGCCGACAATACCGCCGGTAACGACGGGGCAATATCGGTCCTGATGCGCCGCAATAAAGCGTTCCGCTGGCGTAACGACGGGACCATTGTCCAGGCGCACGTGGGGAAACGCGTCTGGGTACTGGATAACCGCACCCTGACCGGCACCGACGGTGGCGCCAAGCGCTCCAAAGCGGGCACCGTCATTCTGCTGGAAAGCGATGGCGTCTGGATTGAATAAGGAAAGAAACGATGATCCTGAATAAAGGCAACCTCACCGCGCTGTTTGTAGCGCTGAAATCCACCTTTAACAAGGCGTTTGACGCCTCACCGTCCATGTGGGACCAGGTGGCTACGCTGGTGCCGTCCACCACACGCGAAAACAGCTATGCCTGGCTGGACCGCTTCCCGCGCCTGCGTGAGTGGGTGGGCGATAAAGTGGTCAAATCCCTGACCCAGCATAACTATACGCTGCCCAATAAATCCTTTGAAGCCACGGTGGAGGTGGACCGGGATGACCTCGAAGACGACCAGCTCGGGATTTATGCCCCGCAGGCGCAGGAGGCAGGCTTCAGCGCGAAGCAGTGGCCGGATGAGCTGGTCTTTGAAGCGCTGAACGAGGCTTTCAGCAAGAAATGCTATGACGGCCAGCCGTTTGTGTCGGAGAAGCACCCAAACGGCACGGACAAAGCGGGCAAAGTCATCCTGGTCAGCAACCAGGGTACAGCCCCGCTGTCTGCCGAGTCGCTGGACAAAGCGAAAGCCTCCTATGGCAAAGGTCGCACGGTACTGCGTAACATGAAAGACACGGAAGGCCGTCCGCTGAACGTTCGCCCGACGCTGCTCGTCGTGCCCCCGGCGCTGGAAGACACGGCCAACGCCCTGATGACCGCCGAACGTCTGGATGACGGGAAGACCAACATCTACAAGGGCACCGCCAAAGTTCTCGTGGTGCCGTGGCTGACCGACGATGACGCCTGGTTCCTGATGGACACCAGCCGTGCCATCAAGCCGCTGATTTTCCAGCAGCGTAAGAAGCCGGTCTTTGTCTCCCAGCAGGACATGAACAACCCGGATGTGTTTATGCGCAAAAAGCTGAAGTTCGGGGCTGAGGCGCGCGGATCGGCAGGTTTCGGTCTGTGGCAGATGATTCACGGCTCCACCGGCAAGGGCTGAGACCATGACTTACGCCACTCCTGAGGACTATATCGCGTATTTCACCGAGCGGGATGCGACCGGTGTTTCAGCAAGGCGAGGCGTGGGTGCGCCGGATACCACCCGCATTGCCCGCCACCTGCAGTCGGCCAGCGACCGCATCGACTCATACCTGGGGGCACGCTACAGCCTGCCACTCAGCGATGTGCCTGGGGCGCTGCGGGATTACTGCTGCGATATCGCCCGTTTTCTGATGGTGGGCACGGAGCACCAGACCACGGAGGAAATGCGCATCCGCTATGACGATGCGATTGCCTGGCTGAAACGGGTGGCGGACGGGAAAATCACCCTTGGCAGCGCCACTAAAGATGGACAGACCGTGGAGCCGTCCTCCCCGGATGTGGTGTTTTACAGCGGCGGCGAGGATTTGTGGAGCCGCAACCGCACGGGTGGAGGGTGTTACTGATGATTATCGCCATTGAAGATGCCATCTGTGAACGCCTTCAGGCGGGGCTCGGGATATCGGTTTCGGAGGTGATGTCGTGGGACGTCATGACCGATGACATTGGCAGTATCCTGGACTGCCTGCCGGGGGCGTTCGTGACCTTCACCGGTATCACTGGCAGCCAGCCCCACGACACCCGCCGCACCCGCTATAAGGTCACCGCGAACTTTGCGGTGTTTGTCGCCGACCACAATGTGCGGGAAAACGAGGCGGTCCGGCACGGCGACGTCCGCACGGATGAACCCGGCTGTTATCGCCTGGTGCGGGCGGTGCGCCGCCTGCTCTCCGGGCAGGATTTGGGGCTGGATATCGGACGTCTGGTGCCCGCCACCGTGAAAATGGTGACCGGGAAGGTGCTGGGTGAAAAGGCCATCGGGATGTACGAGTGCCTGTTCACCACGTTCTGGTACGAAGATGTGCTTGAAAACCGACGCTGGCCGGTAGCGCCCGAGTATGACACCCACCCTGACCACGACTTTGTGCTGTGGGAAGGCCAGCTGGATGATGCCCCACCGGAGCACCGGGCCACGCATGCGGCCTGGCAGCTTCAGGGCCAGCCCGTGGCGGATGATACGGTGCTGGTCCCTGCCAAACCCGAACCTGAATCTGATGCCGCTGAAGACGGCCCGTTACTCTGAGGAATTACACCATGATGGTTATTGCCCGTCCGGGGCTGAAAGTGCCCCTTGAAGACGATGCCCGGCGCTACATCACCGACGGCGATCCGGTGGATGTCGTTGACGGTTCGGTGTACTACCTGCGCCGACTGCATGAAGGTGATCTGGTTCCGGCTCCGGCCCCCGCGCCATCGGGCACGGCCCCTGAACCTGCAGTACCCGCCGAAAAAAACACAACGCCCTCCCTGCCAGCCCGAAAGGCGGCTGTGGGGACTGAAACGGGTGCCGATACTCTGGCCACCAACAACGATAAACAAGAGGACTGACGGATGAGTGACATTATTCCGGCCTCCACCCGCGTACCGGGCACCTATGTGGGATTTGATTATTCCCGCGCGGGCCGCACGCTCGCCGCCGGGGAGCAGTACATGGTGATCCTCGCCCAGCGTCTGACCACCGGCACGGTGAACGCACTCACGCCAGTGGATGTGTACAGCGCGGAAGCCGCCGCGCTCTGGTTTGGTCGTGGCTCACAGGCTCACCGGATGGTGGCGAAAGCCATAAATGCTAACAGCAACCTGCAACTGGCGGTCTGTGCGCTCGATGATGACGGGGCAGGCGTGGCGGCCACCGCCACGCTGATACTGAGCGGGACGGCCGCAACGTCAGGTCAGGTTCGCCTGCAGGTGGCCGACATCACCGTGGCGGCAGCGGTATCGCCGGGTGACCGGGCTATTGACCTGATGGATACTCTGGTGGGAGCCATCGCGGCCCGCGCAGACCTGCCGCTGAAGGCAGAAACAGGGGATGTGGCTCCCGTCACTTTTGACGTTAATCCGCCTAAAGTCAGAGGCATCGCGCTGACGGCCTGCCACAAGGGTACCTGCGGGAATGAAATCGGGCTGGTACTCAGCATCACGGCGGACGGTATTACCGGGGCGATGAAGCCGATGGCGGGCGGTGTCGGTGACCCGGATATCGCCCCGGCGCTGGCCGCCATCTTCAGTGCCGGGCATACGGTGATCGTGATGCCTTACAGCACTGATACCACCATGAAAGCGTTGTCCACCCATCTGGACAAGGTCTCCGGCCCGGTAGAGCAGCGCGGGGCCATCGGGGTGACCGGCTGGCGCGGCACGCTGGCGGCGGGTACTACGCTGACCAGCACGGTCAATGCCGCCCGGACCACCACAGGCTGGCATAACGGTTCGCTCTGCAGCAACGGCGAAATCGCCGCAGTGTACGGGGCAACCGTCATCAGCGAGGACGACCCGTCTGAGCCGCTGGATAACCGGGCGCTTATCGGCCTGGATATCACGCCCCAGTCCGCCTGGCCGATGCGCACAGAGGAAGAGAAAGCCCTGCACAACGGCCTGACGCCGTTCCGGGTGCAGGGCAGCCGGGTACAGCTGGTTCGCGCCATCAGTACCTACGTTAAGAACGCGGCTGGCACGGACGATGACACCCTGCTGGATATCACCACCATCCGCACCCTGGATGCCATCCGGCTGGCGTGGCGCACAAGGATGTCGCAGCGCTTCCCGAACGGGGGGAAACTCACCGACCGCAGGCTGCAGCAAATCCGCTCGGAGACGCTGGATGTGCTGTATGCCATGGAAAGGCTGGAGTGGGTGGAAGATATCGACACGTACAAAAACCAGGTGACCGTCACCCGCAACGCACAGGACCGGACCCGTGCGGACGTGGGCATCCCGGCCCCGGTTGTGCGCGGCCTGCATATCCTGACCGGCACGGTCTACCTGTACTGAGGAGAGAACTAATGGCAGATGTCTACATTGGACCGATTGTGCTGGAAGTAAACGGCACGGAAATCGAGGTGACCCGCGTCAGCCCGACGGTGGACACCGGACGCAAGCTGGTGAAGACCATGAACTCCACCGGCCGTGCGCGCGGGCACGTCAACGGCATCGCGACGTACAACCTGACGCTGGAGGCAGTCAAGCCCAAAGGCCGCACCTTCATCTGGGAAAACATCGTGGACGCAAAACTGACGCTGTTTCCCGAGGACGGCGGCGACAAGACCATCACGTACCAGAACTTTACCGTGCAGACGGTGGGTGACGAGTACAACGTGGACAACGAAGCGCGGGTGAGTATCACCGGCTTTGCCCTGAACCGTATTGAGGAATAATGATGACCGATTCACTGAACACCACCGGCACCCTGAGCGTGGGGATTGTGTATAACGGCGAGACACACCGGGATTTTACCCTGCATCTGCCCACGGTCGGAGACGAAATCGACGCCTCGGAGTCCGGCGTGCCGGATGCAGGCTTCGGCGTGGCGCTGATGGCCACCTGTCTGGATGCGCTCGGCACTCTCCCGAAAGAGGCTATCACCTATGACCTGCTGCGGGACATGGACAGCGACGATTACCGCCAACTGACGGCCGCCCGCGATGCGCTCAAAAAAAAGCGCGCGGACGCGAACGGCGACTCCGCGACTTCCGGTTCGCCTGCCTCCGGCTCAGACGGTACGGATACAGCGAATCAGACCTCCGGGCTCTCGACACTGTAACCCTGGGGGCACTCCTCGATGGCGTCCAGCGCATCGAGGCCCCCAAAGCCTGGTTTAAACAGCAGCGCGGGGGTGGCACAACGTATGTGAGCCGCCGCCAGTCCTCCCGGCGAAACCGCCCATCCTCCAGGACATAATCCATGGCCGGTCCCTTTGAAACACAAATGAGTATTGGCCTGCGCGACAACGCCAGCGCCGGTATTCAGCGTATCCGCAATGAAGTGAAGCGCATGCAGGAGGCCCGCGAGGTGCTGGGTATCCGCAGCGAGCGCACCATTCAGCAAAAAATTGACCAGACGTCTGCCGCCTATCTGCGTCTGGCCCGCTCCGGCACGCTGTCGGCGACTGAGCAGCAACGTGCCTGGGAGCGTACATCGTCCATCATCAGCCGCCTCAATAAAGAGATGAGCGTGGTTGAGCAGCAGCAACAACGCCTGAGCCGGAACCCGGCCCGCGAGGCCCGTGCCGTACTGGGCATCAGAAGCGAGCAGGATATCCGGCGTGAGATTGCCCAGACGGAGGCCGCCTACAACCGCCTTGAGCGCTCCGGCGTGATGTCAGCCATGGAGCAGCAGCGGGCGTATGCCCAGATGACCAGCACCGTCGGCAAGCTGCGCCGGGAGCTGGGTGAAACGGAGCGTACCCAGAGCCGTCTGGCCTCGGGGCTGAAAACCGGGCTTAAAGTCGCCGGAACCGTGGGTGCAGTGGCCGTGGGGACTGGTCTGGCCTTGCGTAAACCGATAGAGGATCGGGCGGTATATGACCAGGAACTGCGTAATCAGGCTAACTTTACCTACAGCGGTCTGGGGCTCGAAGGCCGCAAAAAAGGTATGGGGGTTATTGACCAGCAAATCAGATCGGCGACTGACTACAGTGGAGCCAGCATTACTGAAGCGCTGACCGCGCTCGAAACGATGCAGCGCTCAGGGGTGATGAAACCCGGCCAGCCCGGTAAGTTTTTGCCTAACGTACTGAAAAATGCAGTGGCAACAGGTGCTGATGCTGCTTCCGTTGCTAATACCCAGGCCAGCGCCGTGAACTTTGGGCTGAACGATAAGGATGCCATCGCGGCTGTCAGTCTGCTGACCACGGATGCCCAGCATGGGCGCATGAGTGTGCCGGTGCTGGCTGAAACCATCCCGCGAGGTCTGGAGGCAGGGAAATCTGCTGGCTTCTTCGGGCGCAGAGGTTTCGCGCAAATCGCTGGTTTATTTGAAGCTTCATCCATCGGTGCGCAGAACTCTGAGGATGCGGCAGTCAACGTCAACGATCTGCTGGCAGAAATGACGTCCAGTAATCTGAAAAACAATGCGAAACGTATCAAGATAAACGGGCGTGGCATTGATATTCAGAAAATGACCCGTCACGATCTCGCACTCGGGCTCACGCCGCTGGATACCATAACGAACGTCATCGGTAAAATGGATGAAAACGATCCGCAGTACCGCCGCGTGAAAAAACAACTTGCTCACACAACCGATCCTGATAAGCGTGAGCTACTGGAAGCCCAGCTGCAGCGGTATCATGGGGAACACATCTCTGCGCTGTTTCATAACCAGCAATCCCGAAACGCCTATATCAACTTTGATCGCAACCGTGAGTTTTATAACCGCCTTGTGAACGAAGGTGTAGCGCAGTTCGATCTTACTGAGAACAAGCGTTCTGCCTCGCAGGATTTTAATCTGATTAAGCAGGGCCCGGAGTGGCAATTCAACCACGCTAAAAACGCTGCCATATTTGCCAGCTATGACGCTACAAATGAACCAACCACGCTTGCGGGTAAGCTGGCTGATGAGTTTGCCGATCTTGCCAAAAGATTTCCGACGCTGGCCGAGTCTGTCTCGATTACCACTACAGCATTCCATTCGTTATACGATGCGGTAGGGGGGGTGGGCGGTCTGGGAGTCGGCGGTTTTGCGCTGTACAAAATGGGGAAAAAATTCTTCAGTAAAGGAGAAAAACCAGGAGCTGGTGTTGTCGAACCACCGGCGGCAGGTACCGCAGGTGATGAGATCGCTCAGGCGCTAACAGAGACAGGAGAGATCGCCGGGAAAAGTAAGCTTCTGTTACCACTGAAAGTTCTTAACCCCATCACCGATGCCGCCATGCTGGGGAGTTCCCTTTATGAACACTTTATCAAGCGCGGGAAAGATAAAATCGCGGAAGGTAAAGGTGCGCCCCTTCCGGGGAGCGAGCTGCCATACCCTGCCGGGGCGCTGGACGTCTGGGACGAGATCCATAAATTCATCAGCAACAGTACTCCGGCACCGACCAAAGGCAATGTCAGCACTTCCCCGTCTAAGCCACAGCAGACCGTAGTGAACGTTTACCTGGACAGCCAACTGGTGACGCAGCAGATCATGCGGCAGTCTGAGCTGACAAACCGGAGGTACGGTTCATGACCGATATGCTTTCCCAGCTGGCGGCGCTGGCCGGTATTGATGAGCTGCTTCCCGCCTCGTTCCGGGGTGTGGCGTTCGAATGTCTGTCAACCAGCGATGCGCTGGCCCGCGATACCGTGAGCTACGCGTATCCGTATCAGGACGGGGCGACGATTGAAGACCATGGCCTGCGCCCGGTCTCCTTTAAGCTGACCGCCTTTCTGTTTGGCCATGACTGGAAACAGCAGTTAAAGGCGCTTTTAACCACGTTTAAATCTGCTGAAACCGGCGAACTGGTGCACCCGGTATACGGCTCCATTCCCCGCGCCCGGTTTATGTCAGCCGGGGTTGAAAAGCAGGTGGAGCCCCTCAACGCGGTCACCGTGGAGCTGGTCTTCACCGAGGCCGGGGCTGAGCAGGCATTGTTTGCCACGGCGTCTGCCAGTCAGGCCCCGGAGAGTATTTTCTCCACCGGGAACCATCTGCTCGACAGCGCCGCCTCCGCCTTCAGCACCGCGATGAAAGATATCCGACTGCTTGAGAACGGCGTGGAGCGTATCAACACGATTATCGCCCAGGGTGAATACCTGCTGGGTGAAGTCCGGGAGGAGATTCAGG
The DNA here is from genome assembly GCF_001571265.1 of Cedecea neteri NBRC 105707 = ATCC 33855. GTDB lineage: Bacteria > Pseudomonadota > Gammaproteobacteria > Enterobacterales > Enterobacteriaceae > Cedecea > Cedecea neteri. Next base: position 9,625 of record NZ_BCTL01000087.1, read on the forward strand.
GGGCAGTGGCGAGCGTCAGCAACCTGCTGGACACGCCGTCGGCGCTTATCAGCGACCTTAAAGGGATGCTGGGCACCTTCAGCGACACCCTGAACCTCACCGGCGAGAGCGTAAAATCAGACTGGCAGCAGGCCACCCATCTGGCCGGGAAGGTGCTGTCGCTGCCAACGGCGTGGATTAATGCCCGGAGCGTCACCACCATCACTAAACCTTTTGCCCTGCCGCTGAGCCAGGTGACGGCCGTCCGGGCCAGCGATACGCAACTGCTGACCCGCACAGCCCGACTGGTCACGGTCAGCGAGCTGGCGGCGGTGGCCACCACCCTCATGCAGAACGAAGTGACGGCTCCGGCCCTCACCAGTACCTGGATTGAAGCTATCGTGAACGACGTCCGTCGGTCGGTGATGACCGCCCTGAGTGAGGCACGGGCCGCCATGCAGCAGGATATCACCACGGCGGCGCTGTCCGGGCTGACCGCCGACACGCGTACTCACAGCGCGATTATCAGCGACCTGCAGCGCACCGCCTGG
>NZ_BCTL01000088.1 GCF_001571265.1 Cedecea neteri NBRC 105707 = ATCC 33855
CGATGAGAGCCGGGAACAAGGGCGTGGCTGTGAGACTTGCAGCGGCTGTGACGTTCAGCTTGGTTGCGGGTTTAAAGCGAGGCACGGTGGCAGCATATAAAACAGGACTGGAAGTGAATGGAACCTTAGCCATTCTTCAGAGCAGGTTATGTAAATTTTCATTTGCTAACAATTCACCCTCCTGATTATTCATTGTCATTCCCTATGACTATCCCGCTGATATATTTCTGTAATATTGATGTGCGAAAACGTTACACAGCAGCGGATTACGATTAAACGTTACTTAAACGTGAAATTTATGTTGCGTTTTGGGTGGTGTTTGTTGTACTTAAAGCAAGAGCGGTAGTTCCCTGCTGTGACGTTTAATCACTACGGAGATCGCGAATGGTTGGGTCCTGTACTGGACGGTTACTTAAACACTTTACCCGCACTACCCAGCGCGGAGGCCTCTCCTCCGGCTTCGCTATCTTCACCGCTAAATTTCCCCATTCAGAATCAAATCAGCGTCCTAACGGTGCGTCAGGCGACGTTTCGCGTTCGTTTAGCGCACCCTCTCAACCGGCAGTTAATGGCTTACAAGGAAGCCAAACCTCATCCGTTAGTGAGCATAATCGCGCCTGTCCTGGCGGCGCGGGCAATGAAACCAACTGTAAGGTGCCATCCATGGGAAGACAGAAAGCTGTGATCAAAGCTCGTCGTGAAGCAAAACGTGTGCTGAGACGGGATTCACGTAGCCACCGGCAGCGTGAAGAGGAATCGGTCACCACGCTTGTGCAGATGAGCGGCGTAGAATCGATAGGCATGGCGCGCGACAGCCGCGACCATTCACCTATTGAAGCGCGTAATGAAGCTCAGGCGCATTACCTTAATGCCATCGAGAAAAAGCAGCTGATATTTGCTACCGGCGAAGCCGGCTGTGGCAAGACGTTCATCAGCGCGGCGAAAGCCGCTGAGGCCCTGATACATAAGGATGTCGACAGGATTATCGTTACCCGTCCGGTGCTGCAGGCCGATGAAGATCTCGGCTTCCTCCCCGGGGATATTTCAGAGAAGTTCGCCCCGTATTTCCGCCCGGTGTATGACATCCTGGTGCGACGTTTAGGGTCGTCTTTTATGCAGTATTGCCTGCGGCCTGAAATTGGTAAGGTTGAGATTGCGCCGTTCGCCTATATGCGCGGACGTACTTTTGAAAATGCCGTGGTTATTCTGGATGAGGCGCAGAATGTCACCGCAGCGCAAATGAAAATGTTCCTCACCCGCCTTGGGGAAAATGTGACGGTTATCGTCAATGGCGATATCACGCAGTGTGACTTACCCGCAGGCGTGCCGTCCGGTTTAAGTGATGCATTGAACCGTTTTGAAGAAGATGACATGGTCGGCGTTGTTCGCTTCGGTAAACAGGACTGTGTGCGTTCGGCCCTCTGCCAGCGCACCCTGAACGCCTACGACTGACGGTCTTCAACAATTTAGTGAAAAGCCCAAACTTCGGTTTGGGCTTTTTTATTTGCGCGAATTATTTGGCCAAACTGTGAAGAGGGTCATAACACCAGGTCAAGGAGAGACAATTTATGAGACCCAGGAATTATCTCTCAAGGGAAACCATGCCGTATACTTTCCTCAAGCAGAGACAATAGTCTCGCCCCACAAACCCGCTTTGGAACAGCAACAATACGTCACGGAAGTCCGTTACAGCGTATTGAGACTTGAGGAACAACTTATGCAAAAGAAAAAAATTTACCTGTTCTGCTCCGCTGGGATGTCAACCTCGCTGTTAGTGACCAAAATGCGAGCGCAGGCCGAAAAGTATGAAGTTCCGGTAGAAATTGAAGCTTTCTCTGAGTCTTTGGCCAGCGAGAAAGGGAAGCATGCGGACCTCGTGTTACTCGGGCCACAAATTGCCTACATGCAGGCAGATATCAAGAAATTGTTGCCCACCAAGCCTGTAGAAGTTATCGATTCTGCTCTGTACGGTAAAGTCGATGGGCTGGGTGTGTTGAAAGCGGCTGTGGCAGCAATTAAGAAAGCAGCGGCCGAGAGTTAATTTTTTATTCTTGTTTTGTTTAATTTTCCGTCAAAGAGCGACTTACACCTACAGCCGTAATATTAATTACGGCTTTCAAGGATATTTATAATATGAGTAAAGTCATTGATTCACTTGAGAAGGTTCTCCTGCCTTTTGCTGTAAAAATAGGAAAGCAGCCTCACGTTAATGCCATTAAAAACGGTTTTATTAAATTAATGCCATTAACCCTCACAGGGGCAATGTTTGTTCTGATCAACAACGTATTCCTGAGCTTCGGCGCAGGGTCATTCTTCTACTCGTTAGGCATCCGTTTAGACCCCGAGACCATTGAAACCCTGAATGGGTTTAAAGCTATCGGCGGCAATGTGTACAACGGTACGTTGGGCATAATGTCGCTGATGGCGCCTTTTTTCATTGGCATGGCATTGGCTGAAGAAAGAAAGGTCGATCCTCTGGCAGCGGGCTTATTATCCGTAGCAGCCTTTATGACCGTTACGCCTTATAGCGTGGGCGAAGCCTATGCCGTGGGCGCTAACTGGTTAGGCGGCCAGAATATTATTTCCGGTATGATTATCGGTCTGGTTGTCGCGGAACTGTTTACCTTTGTGGTACGTCGGAACTGGGTTATCACCCTGCCTGACAGCGTACCGGCTTCGGTGTCCCGTTCGTTCTCTGCGTTAATTCCAGGCTTCCTGATTCTGTCTATCTTCGGGATCATCTCCTGGGCGCTGTCTCACTACGGCAGCAACTTCCACCAGATCATCATGGACTCCATTTCGACTCCGCTGGCGTCAATGGGTAGCGTGGTTGGCTGGGCATACGTCATTTTCAACTCCCTGCTGTGGTTCTTCGGTGTTCACGGTTCTCTGGCGCTTACCGCACTGGATAACGGCATCATGACCCCGTGGGCGCTGGAAAACGTCGCGCTGTACCAGCAGTACGGTTCCGTAGAAGCCGCTATCGAAGCGGGCAAACAGTTCCACTTCTGGGCGAAACCAATGCTCGACTCCTACATCCTGCTGGGGGGTTCTGGTGCAACGCTGGGTCTGATTATCGCTATCTTCATCGGCTCTCGCCGTGCCGATCATCGTCAGGTAGCTAAGCTGGCGCTGCCGTCAGGCATCTTCCAGATTAACGAACCGATTCTGTTTGGTCTGCCGATCATCATGAACCCGGTCATGTTCATCCCGTTCGTTGCGGTACAGCCGATTCTGGCCGCGATTACCCTGATTGCGTACTCCATGGGCATCATCCCGCCGGTCACCAACCTGGCACCGTGGACCATGCCTACCGGCCTGGGCGCCTTCTTCAACAGTAACGGCAGCGTCGCTGCTCTGCTGGTGGCGCTGTTCAACCTGGGTGTTGCAACGATGGTTTACATGCCGTTCGTTATCCTGTCCAACAAGGCACAGGCGGTTATTGAAGAAGAAGAAAGCGAAGAAGATATCGCTAACGCATTGAAATTCTAAGTTCAAAGGGGGGAGGGAACGCCTCCCCCGTTTTCAGAATCCGGGGAGCAGCATTATGTTTGATTTAGACAACGTCGTTGAAACTGAAGTGGAAGTGGACGATCTCGAAGAAGTGGTGATGGGCTTAATCATTAACTCTGGTCAGGCCCGCAGCCTTGCCTACGGTGCGCTGAAAAAGGCCAAGCAGGGTGACTTCTCCGGGGCTAAAGAGATGATGGACCAGTCCCGTACCGCGCTGAACGAAGCGCATCTGGTACAGACTAAACTGATTGAAGGCGACCAGGGCGAAGGCAAAACCAAGGTCAGCCTGGTGCTGGTGCACGCTCAGGACCACCTGATGACCTCGATGCTGGCTCGCGAGCTGGTCACCGAGCTGATTGAATTACACGAAAAAATGGACAAGTAGCAGGTCAGCATATGCAGCCAGAGATAGACAATATGGAAATCAACATTGTTCGTGAAAGCCAGCTGTTTAACGGCAAGTGTTTCCATGCGTTTATCTACACCAAAGAAGAGAGCGTGAGCGGGCTGCATCAGCATGACTACTACGAATTCACTATCGTGTTGACCGGGCGCTATTACCAGGAAATTAACGGTAAGCGCGTGCTGATGGAACGAGGCGATTTTGTCTTTATCCCCGTCGGTTCCCACCATCAGAGTTTCTACGAGTTTGGTGCGACCCGGTTATTTAACGTGGGGATCAGCCAGCAGTTCTTTGAGCAGCATTATATGCCGCTGCTGCCGTCACATCTGGTGGCTTCGCAGGTTTACCAGATCAAGGATGAATTCCTGACGTTTATGGAGTCGGTGATTGCCTCGTTTAATTTCCGTGAAGGGGAATTTAACGAGTTTCTCGAAATGGTGAGCTTTTATGTCGTGAATCGACTGCGCCATTATCGTGAGTCGGAAAATCAGGATGATATTCCATTGTGGTTAAAATCCACCGTTGAAGGGATGCATGACAAAATGCGTTTTGGTGATAAAGCCTTATTAAACATGGTCGCGCTTTCGGGTAAGTCGCAGGAATATTTAACGCGCGCCACGCAGCGCTATTATGGCAAAACGCCGATGCAGATTATTAATGAAATCCGCATTAATTTTGCCAAGAAACAGCTGGAAATTACTAACGCGTCGGTGACCGATATTGCCTTCGAGTCCGGCTATAGCAGCCCCAGTATGTTTATTAAGAACTTTAAAAAGGTCACCTCTTTTACGCCAAATAGTTATCGGAAGAAATTGTACAGCATTAATTAAGGTGCTGGTTTATTACCACGGTCAATATTGCGTTTTTATTAACTTATTCAATTTTCTAAATACGGCGCGTGGCGCTGTACGGGAGCCTATATGACTAAGAAATTAAAAGTTGTTACTATCGGTGGCGGCAGCAGCTATACCCCAGAATTACTTGAAGGTTTTATTAAGCGCTACCATGAATTACCGATTACCGAACTTTGGCTGGTGGATGTCGAAGCCGGTAAAGAAAAGCAGGATATTATTTTCAATCTTTGCCAGCGCATGATTGAGCACGCCGGCGTACCGATGACGGTACACAAGAGCCTCGACCGCCGTGAAGCGCTGAAAGACGCAGATTTCGTCACCACCCAGCTGCGCGTTGGCCAGCTGAAAGCTCGTGAGCTGGATGAGCGTATTCCCCTGAGCCACGGCTATCTTGGCCAGGAAACCAACGGCGCGGGCGGCCTGTTCAAAGGCCTGCGTACCATTCCGGTCATTTTCGACATCATCAAGGACGTGCAGGAAATCTGCCCGGATGCCTGGGTTATCAACTTCACCAACCCGGCCGGCATGGTGACCGAGGCGGTATTCCGCCACACCAACTTCAAAAAATTCATCGGCGTATGCAACATCCCTGTTGGCATGAAGATGTTTATTACCGACGTGCTGAAGCTGACGCCAGAAGATGATCTGGGCATCGATCTCTTCGGTCTGAACCATATGGTGTTCATCAAAGATGTGCTGGTGAACGGTGAGTCCCGCTTTGCCGAACTGCTGGACGGCGTCGCCAGCGGCAAACTGAGCGCGAACTCGGTGAAAAACATCTTCGATATGCCGTTTAGCGAAGGGCTGATTCGTTCTCTCAACCTGCTGCCGTGCTCTTACCTGCTGTACTACTTCAAGCAGAAAGAGATGCTGGCTATCGAAATGGGCGAGTTCTACAAAGGCGGGGCGCGTGCTTCCGTGGTGCAGAAGGTCGAGAAACAGCTGTTCGAGCTTTATAAAGACCCTAACCTGGATGTGAAACCGAAAGAGCTGGAACTGCGCGGCGGGGCTTACTACTCTGACGCGGCATGCGAAGTGATCAGCGCTATCTACAATGATAAGCAGACCGAGCACTACGTAAACATTCCGCACCACGGCCACGTAGACAACATTCCGGCCGACTGGGCTATCGAAACGACAAGCATCATCGGTCGTGATGGCGCAAGACCACACCCGCGCGTGACCCATTTCGATGAGAAAGTGATGGGGCTGATTCATACCATCAAAGGTTTTGAAGTGGCGGCAAGCCATGCGGCGCTGAGCGGTGAGTTCAACGACGTGCTGCTGGCGCTGAACCTGAGCCCGCTTATCCACTCGGACAAAGATGCGGAAGTGATTGCCAAAGAGATGCTGCTTGCTCACAAAGCCCATCTGCCAAACTTTGCCAAAGCTATCGAAAAACTGGCTTAATGTCTTGCCCTCCCTGGACGGGGAGGGCCACTCAAGAGGGATGCTATGGATCGCTTACTGATCATCAATGCCGATGACTTTGGCCTGAGCAAGGCGCAAAACTACGGCATCATCGAAGCGTTTCACCACGGCGTGGTGACGTCAACCACCGCAATGGTTAACGCTGAAGCCATTAAACACGCCGCCGGGTTGTGCGCTCGCTACCCGGGGCTGGGCGTGGGCATGCACTTTGTGTTGACGCTGGGGCAGCCGCTAAGCAACATGCCGGTGCTGACTCGCGAAACAGGCGTGCTGGGCAAGTGGATTTGGGAGATGGCGGAGCAGGGGCAGTTAGACCTGGACGAGATCAAACGCGAGCTGGAAAGCCAGTATCAGCGCTTTATCGATATTTTTGGTATTGAACCGACTCATCTTGATAGTCACCATCATGTACACATGATCCCGGAAATTTTCCCCATCGTTTCGGCGTTTGCCAGTGCGAAAGGGATCCCGCTGCGCGTGGATCGCGATGTCGCCGCCCGGGATAATATTTCGCTGACCGGCGTACGGACTACGCAAGGATTTAGCAGCGAGTTTTATGGCGACGCGATTTCTGAAAACCTACTGCTGGAGTGCGTGGATGCTTCAGCTAAGCGTGAGGAAGCCTCGTTGGAGGTGATGTGCCACCCGTCGTTTGTGGATAACACAATACTGAAAAGCAACTATTGCTACCCGCGTCTTGCGGAGCTTGAAGTGCTGACCTCTGCGGCACTTAAGTACGCGCTTGCCGAACGAGGCTACCGCCTGGGCACCTTCCGCGACCTCTAGCCCCAATTCTCCCTTCGGCCCTTTGTCGGTAAGGTGTATTATAATTGCATCTTATCGACAATTATTGGCCGTGCGTTTTACCGGTCAATCAGGTACTGCCCATGTCCGGAAAACGCATCCAGCGCGAAAAGCAAACCATCGCTAAAATGCTGACGCTCTATGAGCGCCAAAATCCCTCCGCCAGCATCGAGCCTGGCCACTATCAGCGGCTTTATGAATATGCTGCCAAAAGGCTTGAACGCTGCGCTTTTGGCGAAGAGAAACCCGCCTGCAAGCATTGCCCGATCCACTGCTACCAGCCTGTAAAACGGGAAGAGATGAAGCAGGTAATGCGCTGGAGTGGCCCGCGAATGCTGTTTCACCACCCGATTCTGACCGTGCTTCATTTAATTGACGACCACCGGCCTGTGCCGCCGTTGCCGGAGAAATATCAGCGTAAGAGGATATAGATGGGAGACGCAATTTCCAGTTGCAGGTGCTAAAGTAGGAGTTATATGACAAAACTCTGATGGCTTTGGGCCATCAGAGTGGGCTTTCAAAGTTCGTAATCTGAATAATGAGAACGGGCAACCGATTCTGGCGTGTTAGACAGAACGCGTCGAGATGCCTTTTTCTCGCTTAACTCGACATTGTAAATTTCGGCTATGTTACGCTTACGAATGTCAGCCCGCGTATCGACTGGGTTTGTACCTTGGTGGGAGATATTAGCACTTGCGGTCGGCCGAAGAGGTTTTCTCTCACTCATAAACATTCTCCTGTGGTAGCAAAAATCCTCTCTACTGGACTGCCTGGCGAAGAGTCCAGTCTAATAGGGTGCAGCCCTTCTGTATTGATTTTACCATAAGAATCCCATTCTGGATCGTTCTTTGTTCTATGATAGGTCAGTACGGGGTCATTAGCATATCCATCAAATACCAGGCCTAAAGGGACATATCGTTGATCTTTGAGAAAACGGTCTAAAGCTCTGGAGGTTGCGACTTCACGCTTTACACTGACAAGAACTAAATGGACTTTATAATTAGAGTTTTTTAGGAAGTCTCTTTCTTCTCTAATATCATTTAAAGATTGACCAATAGTTGGGATTACAATGTTGGCTTTGTGATACAAGCATGCACCTAACAGGTTTTTTTCTTTTTCTGTTTTGTTTGAACTGCGAACGATAGCACTAGATTCTTTATGAACGGTGTTTGCACCAAAAATAAAATACTCAGGGAGTTTTAACTTTGCATAATCCGGATCGATAATATAAGCACCAAAAGCATCAGCTATTTTGTTGGCGATAGATGATTTACCGCTAGCTGGTAAGCCGGTAACAATGATAGCCTGAGATCCTTTTATTAGGTTTTCTGGTTTAGCTCCACCGACACCAAGCTTTATATCATTGTCATTTGTTAGTCTTGTTTTTTGAAATAACTCTTCAAAGATAATGTTTCTCAATCGAATGCAATCTTGATCACTGGAGTAATCAGGGTGACGGAATTTTTCATCATTCAGGGTTGAAAAATGTTGCGGGACTGTATCTATCAGTAATTCTTCCTTTAATATTTTCAGGACAGTATTTCCAAATTCTTTATTGCTATAAGCCAAACAGGATTTAAGAAATTCCTCGACCAATTTTTTTTCATTCAAAGGTCTTGCGTATAGTTGTGACATTTTTCCCAGCTCTTTGGTTTTTTTATAAGGCGCCAAATATTATTGCAATTAATATTTAAATTATATATTGATAAAGCAATTTTATATGAAAAAGATGAGACTCGGATCGCATAGTTATATAAATATGCTTGGGGTATCACTCGCGCCGTCCATGGCGCTCGCTCTGCAGGTTGCCGGAGGCAATGCAAAACGGCTGTCCTGCCGTTTTGG
>NZ_BCTL01000089.1 GCF_001571265.1 Cedecea neteri NBRC 105707 = ATCC 33855
CGTTCACCGTCTCTGAACATTCAGGGGAAACTGAATTACCGGTGAACGGAATAACTGCGGAGCGAAAGATATCTGTGGAAGATTTGAAAGCAAACTATGACTAAGCAACATCGCCAATCCCCGAACAAATCCCACCATAAGCAACCAAACTCACCAGAACTTACTACAGTTAGTAAGGGCCTCCCCTTAAGGTATCAGGTGACGATATGGCGCTTTATTCCATCGGAGAAGTGGCTGCGCTTTGCAATATTAATCCGGTAACCCTCCGGGCCTGGCAGCGGCGTTACGGGTTGCTCAAACCTAAGCGAAGCGACGGCGGGCATCGCTTGTTTGATTCCGCCGACATTGAGCGCATTCGCGAGATCCAAACCTGGATCGAGCAAGGCGTACAGGTCAGTAAAGTCAAAGGACTGCTCAGCGGCGAAAACCGGGAAAAAGAGCACGCCTGGGGAGAGCGGCAGGAAACGCTGCTCCGCCATCTGCAAAGCGGTAACCCCAATCTGCTCCGCGCCTGGATAGCCGACATTGGGCGTATCTACCCGGCGCACACGCTGGTGCAACATCTCTATCTTCCGCTGCGTCGCCGCCTTTACGGGCAGCAAATTGCGCTGTGCGCGCTGCTTAGCCTGCTGGATGGCGCCCTGATTAATTATATTGCGATGTGTATTGCCACCGCGCGCAAGCAAAACGGCAGAGATGCTTTAGTGGTGGGCTGGAACGTACAGGACACAACGCGGCTGTGGATGGCGGCGTGGATTGCCAGCCAGCAAGGCTGGCGGGTCGACGTGCTGGCTAACTCGCTGAGCAACCTGAAACCGGAGCTTTTTGACCGGCAGACGCTGCTGGTCTGGTGCGGCGACTGCCCCGGAGAACGGCAGATAGACCAGATTGAATCGTGGCGCAGCGCAGGGCTGCCCGTTTTTGTGCTGGGCAACGTTGAGCGCAGGCAGCCCGCCGGCTGAAAGGGTAAAAAGAGGGAAAATCAGGCTTTTTCCCTCTTCGTCACAATCAAAGGTTCATTAACAACCCCGCTTCCCTTTATAATCGCTTCGTTAACAAACGGAGCAACGGATGAAACTGTCAAAAATTGCCCTTGTGGGCGGAATGCTTGTTATGGCGATCGGCGGTATTGGCGGCGTGATGCTGGTCGGCTACATCGTTATTTTGCATGGCGCGTGACATAACTTTCCAGGCGCTCAAACAGGCGGTCAGTGACAATTGCCGCCAGCGCCACCAGCACCGCGCCCTGAATCACATAGGCGGTATTAAAGCCGCTTAGCCCGATAATAATCGGTGACCCGAGCGTGTTAGCGCCCACGGTGGAGGCAATCGTCGCGGTGCCGATATTAATAATCACCGATGTCCTGATGCCCGCCAGTATGACCGGCGCGGCGAGCGGCAACTCCACTTTCCGCAGCATTTGCCCACGGCTCATGCCGATACCAAGCGCGATTTCGCGTGCGGATTCAGGCACGGCACCAATTCCCGCCAGCGTCCCTTGTAAAATCGGCAACAGCCCGTAAATCACCAGCGCGATGATCGCCGGCTCTTGTCCGAACCCCATCACCGGCACCGCCACGGCTAATACGGCCACCGGGGGAAAGGTTTGCCCGGCAGCGGTAATGGTCTCCACCAGCGAACGAAACTCTTCCCCCGCCGGACGCGTAACCAGAATCCCCAGCCCGACGCCAATCACCACCGCAACCACGCTGGAAATGCCCACCAGCGTTAAGTGCGCCAGCGCCAGAGAGACAAAGCTGTCCTGCTGATACATGGGCCGGGTCAACTGCGGGAACAGCCAGCTAAACAGCCCGCTGGTATAAGGCAGCAGCAGCAGTAGCGCAACAAAAAGCGCGATAAGCCACAGCAGAGGATCACGCAGCAGGCGCATTTTCTCTCCTCCTTACCAGATCGCTAAAGTGCAGCACGCCGCAGGGCTGATTTTGCTCATCCACCACCGGCAGCCGATCGCACTGGCGGTCAATAAACAACGAGAGCGCTTCGCGCAGCGTCATGTCTGCCCGGATAGGCTCACCTTCCAGGCGTTCATCGGCGCGAATGCTGTCCGCGACATGGCGCAGCGAAAGCAGCCGGACGCCAAGCTCGCTGCGGCCAAAGAAATCACGAACAAAATCGTTGGCCGGTTTTGTCAGCAGCTCCAGCGGCGTTCCCTGCTGGATAACTTTGCCGCCGTCCATCAGCACGATGTTGTCAGCCAGAGTTAATGCCTCGTCGATGTCGTGCGTCACCAGCACGATGGTACGCCCCAGCAGTTGATGAATGCGGATCATCTCCTGCTGCAGCGTCGCACGGGTGACCGGGTCCAGCGCCCCAAATGGCTCGTCCATCAGCAGCACTTCCGGGTCGGCCGCCAGCGCACGGGCTACGCCCACGCGCTGCTGCTGCCCGCCGGAAAGCTGGTGCGGATAACGGTCGCGGAACTGCGCGGCGTCAAGGCCTAACAGCTCCAGCAGCTCGTCAATACGTTCGGCGACTCTCGCCTTCGGCCACTTCAGCAGCTCAGGCACCGTGGCGATGTTCTGCGCCACCGTCCAGTGCGGGAACAGGCCGATGGACTGAATTGCGTAGCCCATGCGGCGGCGAAGCACCTTCGGGTCAAAGCTGCGGATTTCCTCCCCGGCAAAGCGAATACGCCCTTCGTCGTGCTCCACCAGGCGGTTGATCATCTTCAACGTGGTGGACTTTCCTGAGCCGGAGGTGCCGATCAGCACGGTGAACTGCCCTTCGCGAATGTTCAGCGTCACGTCACTGACCGCCGCTTCGCCGTGGAAGTATTTGCTGACGCGATCGAACTCGATCATTATTTTGCCTCCAGCAGAGAAATAAACAGCTTAAACAGCGCATCGACAATCACCGCCAGGGCGATAACCGGCATAACGCCAAGCAGAACGAGATCCAGCGCGCTACTTAACAGCCCCTGGAAAATAATCGAGCCAAATCCGCCCGCCCCAATCAGCGCGGCGATAACGGCCATGCCGATAGTCTGCACACAAACCACACGAAGGCTGCGCAGCAGCACCGGCAAGGCCAGCGGCACTTCCGCTCGCCAGAAAATTTGCGCCCGCGACATGCCCATCCCCAGCGCGCTTTCCACGATGTTGCGCGGCACCTGCTGTAAGCCCGCCACTACGCCGCGCACCAGCGGCAGTAGCGCATAAAGCACCAGCGCAATCAGCGCAGGCGCGACGCCAATCCCGCTCACGCCAATTTTCCCGAGCCACGGCAGCCAGGCAGCAAGACCAGCGAGAGGCGCAATAAGCAGACCGAACAGCGCCACGGACGGCACTGTCTGAATCACGTTGAGCAGAGAAAACACGCCGGATTGCCAGGCCGGACGGCGATAGCAAAGAAGCCCCAGCGGGACACCAATCAGCAGCGCCGGAGCCAGCGTACCGGCCAGCAATGCCAGGTGACGGGTCAGGGCATCGTCAAACACGTCCTGGCGGTTGACGTACTCCTTCATCAGCGAAAGATCGCTGAAGTAGCCGGTTGCCAGCAGCACGACGGGGACTATCCAGACTTGTAGGTTCAGCAAGAGCCGCCACAAAGGGCTGGCCGTGAGGCGATTGGCCGCATCGGCGCAAAGCAGCAGGCACACTGCCAGCATCAGCCACAGCCCGCTGCCGGGAGAAGTGCGCGCGAGGGAACTGCCCTCAAGGGCAAGCTGGCTCGCGGTGTGCCCCAGCAATAACAGCAGGCCGATAAACAGCACTTCACCGGTGGCAATAATCACCAGTTGAGTGAGCGCTCTTCCGGGTACCAGCGTCAGGCCAGCGAGCATCAGAAAGGGGATCGCCAGCCAGTAATGCAGCGTGCCGGGCAACTGGGTGATGCCCAACGGCTCGCCGGAAACCAGGCGGTTAGGCGCGTTGTTGATGATCGGGAGTAACATCAAGGCAGCCGCCAGCAGTAACACTAGCAGCAGCAGTACCCTGTTATGAATTTTTAGCAAACGTTATTCCAGCAGATGATGACAAACAGCCGACAACCGGCGTTATCGACTGTTTGAGGTAAAACAGATAACGGCATGCATTTCGGGCTGTTAAGCACAATGCACGCCGTCAGCAGGCTATTTAACAAAGCCTTTTTGCTTTAAGTAATCAGCGGCCACTTTTTTGGCATCCTGACCTTCCACGGCAATCTTCGCGTTCAGCTGCTGTAGGGTTTTCTGGTCGAGGGAAGTAAAGACCGGTTTCAGCCAGTCGCCAATTTGCGGGTACTCTTTCAGCACGGCTTCACGCACCACGGCAGTCGGCGCGGAAACGGCCTGCACGCCTTTCGGATCCGTCAGCGTTTCAAGCCCCAATGCCGCAACAGGGCCGTCGGTGCCGTAAGCCATCGCGGCATTAACGCCGGAGGTTTGCTGCGCGGCGGCTTTGATGGTTACCGCGGTGTCCCCCCCGGCGAGAGACAGCAGCTGGCTCTGTTCCAGCTTAAAGCCATAAGCTTTTTCAAAGGCCGGTAGCGCGTCGGAACGCTCGATAAACTCGGCGGATGCCGCAAGCTTAAAGGTGCCGCCTTTTTTCAGGTACTCGCTGAGATCGGCCAGGGAAACCAGGTGGTTTTTCTCTGCCAGATCCTTACGAACCGCGATGGTGTATGTGTTGTTGGCCGGGGCCGGCGTCAGCCAGACCAGATGATTTTTGTCGTAGTCCAGTTGCTTAACTTTTTCATAGCCCTTCTGGGCATCCTTCCAGGCCGGATCGTTTTCAGTTTTAAAGAAGAACGCGCCGTTGCCGGTGTATTCAGGATAAATGTCCAGCTCGCCGGAGGTGATCGCGCCGCGCACAACCGGCGTGGTGCCGAGCTGAACCTTATTGATGGTTTTCACATCATGGCTTTCCAGCACCTGCAAAATAATGTTGCCGAGCAAAGAGCCTTCGGTATCAATTTTCGAGCCGACTTTCACCGGATCCGCCGCCTGCGCGCCCGTTGCCAACATCACTAACCCTGCCAAACCCCAACGTGTTGATATGTTCATAGTTATTCCTCGTTGTTCTTTACTTAAAAATCATGCAGTAAACAAAGAATAGCCGAGTTTGAATCGGCTGGGGAAAGCACTAAGCGGTATATGATATGCGAACTCGTTTGAACAGGCTGGCGGCCGCAAGCGCCGTCACCCTCTCCTCAACCGCCCGGCTAAATCCCTACACTTATTGCCATTTATACTTTTTTTACCCGCCGCTTTGGCTTTTTTACCTTCTTTTTATACGCCAGTGAATATGCTCTTTTCGTCGCCGAGAGGCTTAGAAAAAGACTGCCATGAACTCACTCATTCACCACTCACTCGTTAAAAACATCTTTACGCTTTTCGCTTTTCCGCAGGTCTCATCCAATGAAGAATCTGTCAGCCAGTCAGCGCGGCAAAAGCCAGCGGCGGAGCGAGCGAAAGAGTTTGCCGAAGAGGTGCAGCGCTATCTGCAGCGTCATCCTGAAACAAAGCATGTTGATATTTACCTCAATGACGTCAACGGTGCTTTTCGCGGCAAACGCATCGCGGTAGACAGCCTGCTGTCGCTCTCTGCCGGCTGTTATTTCCCGCAGTCCGTTTACGCGATGGATCACGAAGGCAAGCCGTTTAGCCAGGCATCGGCAAACGTGGACTATGACGAGCCCGACGGACTTTGCCTGCCGGTGGCGGGAACGCTGCGGCCCTGCGCTCACGACCCAAAGCACAACGCGCAACTGCTATTAACCATGAAGCAGAGCGACGGCAGCGGCTACGCGCTGGAGCCCAGAGTGGTGCTGGAAAATGTCCTGCAAAAATTTCATTACCACGGTCTGTATCCGGTCGCCGCGCCGGAAATAGAGTTTTATCTGGTCAGCAAAGTCCAGCAGGACGTGCCTGCCCAAGGCTGTTTTTATATGCCCGTCCCTTCGGATTACACCGCTTTTATTGAAGCGCTGGAGCAGGCCGCTGCCGACCAAAAACTGCCGCTGACCGGCATCGTGTGCGAAGCGGAAGCCGGGCAGTTTGAGCTGAATCTGAAACACGGCAAAGATATCGTTGGCGTGTGCGAAAGCGTGCTGGCGCTGCGCCGCCTGACCAGCATCGTGGCCGATAAGTTTGGCTACCAGGCCAATTTTATGGCCAAACCCTTTTCGCATCTGGCCGGGAACGGCCTGCATTTTCATATCAGCCTGAACGACCGCAAAGATAACAACGTTTTCGCCGCTCCGGCGGAAAACCTGAATGAAATGACCCAGCTTTGCCTTGCGGGGATGCTGCAAACAATGCCCGCCGCCGTGGCCGTTATCGCCCCGCACGTCAACTCTTTCAGGAGGCTGCGCAAAAATCTTAACGAACCGCTGTTCAGTTCCTGGGGCTACAACAAGCGCAGCGCCGCCCTGCGCATCCCCTGCTCTGACGACAGTAACCGCCGCATTGAATACCGCCTCGCCGGGGCAGACGTGAACCCGTATCTGGCAATGGCCGCCATTCTTACCGGCATGCTTTATGGGCTGGAAAATATCGACAGCGATACCCTGAAAAATTCGGCGCTGTTTGCCCCTGAGCTGCCGCTGTTCCAGCATGTGGCAATTGAAGAGTTTCAGCAAAGCCATTACATGACCGAAAGCCTGGGAGAAGCATTCTCTCGCCAGTGGGTCACCCACAAGCTGTCGGAACTGGCGTGGTTTGAAACTATTGTGACCCAGGAAGAAGCGGTGCTGTCCCGCTAACGCCAGTGCTCTATCAACCCGAATGCTAACCTGAGGTGATGTATGTCTCGTCTTATTATGCTGTCTAATCGCTGCGAACCAGAACGCGGGCAGCGCGGCGATCCTCTGCTTCCGGTACTTCATGCCGTTCTGAAGAAACATTCGGGTCTGTGGTTTGGCTGGAACGGCGAAATAGCCGCAGGGAATAAGCAGAGAAAAGCGCGTTTTTTCAGTCAGTCGAGCTACCAGCAATACAGCTGGGCGCTGACCCCCAACGAGTATGACAACTTTTATCAGGGCTATATTCATCAGGTATTGTGGCCGGTTTTTCACAATCGCCCGGATCTGATCCACTATAAAAAAGAGTATTTCACCACCTGGAAAAATTATAACCATGACGTGAAAACGCGGGTGGCAGCCAAAATTGAACCTGACGACGTCGTCTGGGTACAGGACTACCATCTTTTGTTCGCCGGCAAGCTGCTCAAAGAGGATGGTTACGCCAACCGCTGCGGCTTCTTCCTGCATCAGCCCTTCCCGCCTGGCGACGTGCTGCGCTCTGTGCCAGAGCACGACGGCCTGATGCAGGCGCTGTTCAGTTACGATCTGCTCGGCTTCCAGTCGAGTGGGGACGTGAATAATTTCCTGGCCTATGCGCTGCGGTTTTACCGCGTGGAGCGGCTGGCGGATAACCTTATTCAGCTTAACGGGCACGCTATAAAACTGGGGATTTTCCCGTGCGGCGTGGATAAAACCATGCCGCCACTTTCACACACAAACGCCGAAGCGGTACGCAACTATCCTCGCCAGATAGTGATCGGCAACGACACCATCAGCGATATCAGCGGCGTGCATTGCCACCTGAAGACGATGGAAACGTTTCTGAATACGCACCCGGAGTACCTGCGTGACGTCAGCCTGCTGCAAATTTCTGACGCTTCAAGGGGCTATTCGTGGTCGGCACGCGATCTCTGCGACCAGCTTGAACACCAGTGCGCTGAAATTAACGCCCGCTTTGGCGATTCGGCCTGGTACCCCATCAACTATATTCGTAACCATCTGTGCCATTCAGATTTGATTTACGCTTTTTACCGTAACGCCCACGTGGCGATGTTCACCCCGCTTTCTGAGGGGATGAGCCTGGAGGCGAAAGCCTTTGTTCTCGCGCAGGATGCCGAAGACCCCGGCGTGCTGATGCTATCGGCCCTGACCGGCACGGCGGAACAGCTGACGGATGCGGTGTTGATTAACCCCTACGATGCCAACGAAGCAAGCCATGCGCTCTATTCCGCGCTGACGATGCCGCTGCACGAACGTAAACGCCGACATCAGCAACTGCTGGCCAAAGTGGAAAGATACGACAGCCAGTGGTGGGCCCGGGCTTTTCTTGATTCACTCAATGCAGAGTCTGCTCCGTCCCCTGCTACGGTGATCCCGTTCCGCGCTTCTCACCACGGGATTTTTACACCGCAGAATTTGTATTAATGGTCAGAATTATGCGCTTTGGGCGAGGGTGTACGGCGTTTCATTTGCGTGTTTCGGGAGAACTTTTTAGCCCAGGCATTATTCCGTTCACCCGTATATCTGTGTTCCATATAAGTTCCCAGCACGGTGAACGT
>NZ_BCTL01000090.1 GCF_001571265.1 Cedecea neteri NBRC 105707 = ATCC 33855
TCTGGGCCTTGATGGTCATCACGTCAAGGCGGGCAAGTTTGATGATGGTGGGTGCGCTCTGGGTGGAGTTCACGGTCTGTCCCTGCTGTGTGACAACCGCAATGACAATCCCGTCCATCGGGGCAACCACGCGCGTGTAGCTCAAATCGACTTTCTTCTTGTCGACGGTGATTTGCGCCTGCACCAGTCGGGCATTAAGCGACTGCATCTGCGCCCGCAAGGTGGCAAGCGTCGTTTCCGCATCCTCGTAGTCTTCCTGAGAACTGGCCTCTTCACTGAGCATCCTGCGCTGGCGTTTGTATTTCGATTCAGCCTGTTTAAGCTGTGCCTGTTTTGCGAGCATATCGGCTTTAATCTCATTCAGACTGGCTTCTGCAGTACGCAGGTCGTTACGCTGGAGCAGGTCATCAATTTCGGCGACAGATTGTCCTTTGGTCACCTTGTCACCCACTTTGACTTTCAGTGATTTTACCTGGCCGGAAACCTGTGCGCCGACATTGACGCGTTCAACTGCGTCCAGCCGACCGGTGGCCAGTACGGCATTTTCAATACTGCCCAGGCGCACCGGAGCCGTAATGTAGGCGGGTTGTGATGGCTTATGCAGAAATACCGCCAGTAAAACAGTGGCAATGGTCAGCGCAAAGATGCAAAGCAGCACCGTGCGGCGGGAGGTGAATTTTACTGGCGGCATAGCGCAGTTTTCCATAACGTTAAACAGGGAA
Source organism: Cedecea neteri NBRC 105707 = ATCC 33855 (assembly GCF_001571265.1). Classification (GTDB taxonomy): domain Bacteria; phylum Pseudomonadota; class Gammaproteobacteria; order Enterobacterales; family Enterobacteriaceae; genus Cedecea; species Cedecea neteri. Next base: position 723 of record NZ_BCTL01000090.1, read on the forward strand.
AATTAACACTCATCATAGCCCTGACTATTAAACAAAGGGTGAATGAGAATGCTGTGGATAATGCACGCCAATACTTATGTTCGGCAGGCTCTTTTTACCGTCATTGTCCGGGGGTTAAAGTATTTAAATTAAGCCAAGTTATTATGATTTGTCATATTATTAACATCAACAGTCACCTCTGAAATATCAGTGAGTTCATGAAAAAATCAGAGTGATTTTTTTTTCGAGTATCACTGAGTTGTGAGGGTTTTTCTGTTGCTTTTATCATGAATTGTTTGATTGCAAAATGTTTTCTCCTTCAGTGACATTAAGTGTATCCATTTTATACTCGGCATATTGCGAACGGTATGTGGAGTATAAATATGATGATTGTAATTAATCAAGGGATATGCAATCGGAAAAAAGTTGGTACGGGCAATGACAGTCTGAAATGAAAGAATTGTCCTAAATGCGATTAAAAATGTTGATTATTATTTGCGTGAGAACTCAGCTGCAAAGATAAAATTGTTCTTCATAGTTTGTCTGGCCGTCGGCGGCAATATGCAAATCCCCCTCAATGACTTCAGGAAATGAGTCCGCTATGGATTTTGTCGTGATTATCCCCGCTCGCTATGCATCGACCCGACTGCCAGGTAAACCGTTACACGATATCAACGGAAAATCGATGGTCATTCATGTTCTGGAACGGGCAGCTGAATCTGGCGCTAAGCGCATTATTGTTGCGACAGATAGTGAAGAGATCGCCCGGGTTGTTGAAGCCGCAGGGGGGGAGGTGTGTATGACGCGGGCTGACCATCATTCTGGCACTGAACGTCTGGCAGAGGTGGTAGAAAAATACGGCTTTAGTGATGAGACGGTAATCGTTAACGTTCAGGGCGATGAACCCATGATGCCATCGGTGAACATTCAACAGGTCGCAGAAAATCTGGTGGCCACGCAGGCCGATATGGCGACGCTCGCAGCCCCCTCTAAGGACAAGGAGCGCGCGTTTGATCCCAATACAGTGAAAGTGGTGACAAACCGGGCAGGCTTTGCCCTCTATTTTTCCCGCGCCCCCATTCCCTGGGAGCGTAATGACGCGATGAAAAGCGCCATGCCGACAGGCGGACATCTGTTTCTGCATCACATCGGGATTTACGCTTATCAGGCCGGATTCATTCGTCGCTATGCTCATCGGGAGCCCGGCCCACTGGAACAGATTGAAAGGCTGGAGCAGTTACGTGCTTTATGGTACGGCGACAGGATACATGTCGCGGTTGCGAAAGCGCTGCCGGGAAAAGGTGTGGATACTGCGGACGATCTGGCTTACGTACGGGCGGCACTCCTTGCATACCCGTCAGTATGTGATGATGCCAATAAATCCTGAATGAAAGTCACCTTTTTATTCAAAGACCAGGAGACGTATTCTCGAAAAGCCCGGTATGGGGTAAACCCACGTCACTGAGTGTTGTCCTGACGGTGAAACGGGGGGCGAAAAGACAGAACCGAAGTTTCCAGGGTTTTCTGTACCTGAAATCAGCGAGCGTGGCCATTTCACAGAAATGTGCCACACTTCCCGTAACATTCCAGACACATCACTGAATTCCAATGAAAACTCGCCCTTCTCAAATGATGTATCGCATTGTCCTGGCTGTGCTGGTGTTTCTTGTGAGCCTGGCCGGGACGACCACCTTTCTTTATCTGCAGACCGCTCACTGGGTTAAAAACCAGCAGCATGACAACATGACGCGGGCACAACATCAGATGGACTCGCTGTTGGCGCATGTGAATCAGTCGGTACAGTCCATGCGTTCGCTGATTGGTTCACCGTGTACTTCCCCCACAGTTGACGAGCTGCGTCGCCAGCTGGCCATTACCCCCAATGTGGGGAATATCGAGCTGGCGAAGTCGGGAGAGGTATATTGCTCTTCCCTGCAGGGGGAAGTCCCGCCCGGTACGGAACGGAAGGAAGAGCGGAGTCTGTATCTGACCGCCAGTACGCCATCTTTGCCGGGCCACCCCTTTGTCGTGTTTCATCTGCATGAGAAAGGCTATGGACTCTATACCAGCACTGACGGTTACTATATCCGCAGCATCCTGGAGTCTGCATCAGAACTCTCCCCCGTGGCATTGCTGACGGAACAGGGCTGGATGGCGCAGGATGGCATTGTGCACTCATCGCCATTTCCCCATAAGCAAAGTGCGCTGGTGCAGTCAAAAGTTTACGGATACCGACTTTCGTCAGACATTGACACCGCCACTCTTTTTTCTGTGTTCCTGAAAAACGGCCGCGTGATGATGGTGATTTTTTTCTGCCTGTCGGCGGCGGCCGGGGTCTTAAGCTTCCTCTGGTCAGGGCGACCGCGCACCCCCGAGAAGTTGCTTATATCTGCGATGAAAAATCGTGAGCTGCATCCGTATTATCAACCTATCGTCAGGGGGGATCCGGCTGCACCTGTCGGCTGTGAGGTGCTGGTTCGCTGGCTGCATAAAGGTGAACTTATTCCTCCGGATCAATTTATTCCCCTGGCCGAAGAAACCGGGCTGATTTTTCCGCTGACGCGTCAGCTGATTATCGATGTCACCGATCAGCTTGTGATGTCGTATCAAACCGACAGACCTTTCTATGTCAGCATCAATATCAGTGCCCGTCACCTGGCGTCCCCTGAGCTCGAAGTCGATCTGGACTATTTCCTGACCCGGGCCGGCAGCAATATCGGCCTGGTGCTGGAAATCACTGAGCGTGAAATCATCAACAGTGATGACAGGATCAGACACAATATGGAACGGCTGAGGCTGCGGGGGGTAAGGTTTGCACTGGATGATTTTGGCACCGGCTATTCATCGCTGGAAACGCTTCACCACACGCCCGTCGAGCTGATCAAGATTGACCGTATGTTCACGTCCGGGATAGGGAATAACGCGCTGTGCAATGCCATCATTGGCAATATCGTCGATCTCGCGAAACGGATCGGGGCCGGTATCATTGCGGAAGGGGTGGAGACAGAAGTTCAGGTGGCGTTTCTCAGACAGCAGGGCGAGATAGCCTGCCAGGGGTATCTTTTCTCGAAGCCTTTGCCGTGGAACGCATTCATCAGATGGCTGGACGCCCGGGATAAGGTATCCGGCACGTGAGATAACTTAGCCCGTGCTACAGGGCCCGGTAAGGGATTGAAGAATGCTCTCAAAAATGCAGCACACAACTCTGTTTTAATACCCATGCAGGTACCTCCTGGCGTTCAATGTTGTCAGAGGCGGCACTTCAGGATAACGCCTTATCCTGTAAGTAAGACAGTGCGTCTTTATGGCTGCCAGTCTGTTTATGATTGATATGAATAAGAGGTGTGGTTGCGTGAAGGTCAGTGAGTTTTTTTCAGGGGCGGTGACAAGCCTCGGCAGTATTGCGATTGTTATGATGATAACGCCTGCCCTTGCCCGGGATAATTCAGCCTGGCGGGTTTCCGGATTTATATCTGATTACCATAAATATCATATCGGCGATGTGGCTCCCGATATCTACTTCACACCGGAGTACAATATTAAGCAGTGGAAGATACGCCATCTACCGGCACCCGACGTCGGTATGCGCTGGTCATATATGTATGGGACCTATGTCCTGCTCGATGAGCACAGTCATAAAATTGTCGAGGCGTATGACTCGGATATCTTTTACCGAAGAATGCCGTAATTGCACCCGGTATAATAACGCACGCAGGACGCATCGTATTAACCCCCCTCAATACCAGAGTCAAAATCTATGGATGTTATTAACGTGAAAAACACGGCAAATCATGCAGTGTTAAGTTTCAGTGAAGGTTATTGCTATCGCTTTAACAGTAAGATTGCTGTCGTTCTCGAAAAAAAACAAAAATGGCGTGAGGCGATGGAGCAGTGGGTTTATGCCATGTGTCTGGCCGAAAGCAATGAGAATCGCCGGTGGGCATATCAACGGGCCCTGTATTGCAGGAAACAGTGTATCAAATGTGATCAGGAAGCCGGTTTGCTGGCGAACGAAATGCCGGAAATTTGCTTTACCCCTCAGGGTCGTTAATTTTCTTTGTCCTTTTTGAGGGTGATTTTTTTTATGACAGCACCCAGCAGATAACGAAAGCTGCCAACAATAATGAGGAGACAGGCCATAATTACGACAGTGGCATGCGGGATCGGCATGTGTTCACTCCCGTTTGCCAGCAACGATGCAAAGTGCACCAGGGTGTGCACCGCGAAGGCCAGCAAAATGCACCATGAAACGAGCGAAAAACATTCCAGCGCAATAATGGATTTGTGGTTCATAGTAAATCCGGTAAAGGTTATTTAAGCGTTAACCTTACGGGCAGTGTGGGGCAGTTGCCATCAACGCGGGGGCATTTCTGGCCGTAAATAAGACATTTCTTCAGCGCGCCGTCAGACGGACTGCTCTGCGAGCGGGCACTTTTCATTTAGCCTTCATGAACGGGTGTACTATGCTGAAACTGATGACTGGATCCGGGACAATACAAAATGCGCTATCTCATTGATAAAAAGATGGTCGTGACTGAAGATGGCGTGACCACGCCCGGTCTGGAGTCAACCGAGCATGAACTGTCGTCCCTTCCTTACCGGCTGCTGTGCTTCTTTATTGCTAACAATAACCGTCTGGTGACCCGGGAAGAAATCTTTCACCACATCTGGGAATCTCATGATCTCAGCCCCTCCGGGACCGCGCTGGCCACACAGGTCAGTTCGCTGCGTAAAATTATGTCCGGCTATGGTATTGCCGATAACACACTTCTCACGAAACCCAGGCAGGGATTTATCTTCACAGCAAGCGTTGAAGCCGTGACTGAGCAGGAGCCAGAGGCGGCCTGGCGGCAGAACATTAATTTTCATCGGGGGTGGTTCCTCGGCATAGGGGTGATCATTAGTCTGGGCATTTTCGTTTACGGCCTGTATGTCTGGCTGACGGAAAATGAACACATTCCCTGGCACCGGATTGGCGCGGTAAAGTCCTGTGCGGTGTACGTCCTTGACGACGATATGTCGCCTTCCGTGACCTCGTATTATCTGCGTAAAGCAGAGGAGTACCGGGCGGACAACCGACTGGTCTGTAACACCCAGGACAAAATTCTTGAATATATACAACATCCCGGGATCAGTGAGATTAATGATATTTACGAAACCAAACAGTTTTATGCTTACTGCCGCTGGATGAAGGAATCCTATATATGCAACAACACCTACTACTCAGCGGGAAAAACAAATTAGCGGTGATCGCTATTCTGAGCCTGTTATTAGCCGTACTGGCCGTTTGTATAGTGCTGATGCTTAAATCCCGCCAGGGGACTCAGGTGGAATGCAGCGGGCAGATCCATTCTGTCTTTGGTGACAATCAGACCTTGCCTGAATTTCGGGGGATCTACACGTTGAACCTCGAAAAGCAGCAAGGGTTTCTCTCGATTAATGGTTCGTTTCGTATGCCGGATGCCACCTATACCGTCCAGCGCGTCACCCGGGTGATGACAGCGTATTCCGGGAATCAACAGGGTGTCATTGAACTGAAGCCGGTGAGCGAACATGTGCTGACGGGCGATAACCTTCCGGAAGAACTTTACCGGCGTTACATCTTCAGCCCCGTATCGGTGATAACCGTTAACAAAACACTGCCTTGGTCCTGGCTAATCAGGAATCTTTACTCCCCAGTGCTGGTTTGTACCGCAGATTAGCGAAAGTGTTAAAATTTAAAAATACCCTTTTTGTTGATTTAAAATAATACATTTTTTGTATGCCGTGAATCATTTGACTGTTTTTTGGTGTTTAAGTAGTTGATGGTGTTGTATGTGTGATTTCTGCGCGATCCTGATGTTCATTCAATGTTTATGTTTTGGAGAGCGGCTTGCCGGCCTTATCCGAAATGACATCAGAGAGGCAGTCATCATGTACGACAGTAAAGTCAGTGCCATGGAGGGCCATCGTTCTGCGCTGAAATTCGTGAATACAGGATCCGGCGCTGTTTTTATCTTCACCAGCAACGCCTTTCTTGAGCAGGGTATTATGGAGCTGGCGACACATTACTTTGTTGCACCATGGAAGAGCCTCTGTATTCTGGACAGTGCTTCATTTGATACGCCCGCCAGGCTGAAAGAATACCTGAACTATATTCAGACGTTGAATGATGACCTGAATGTCATTGTTATTAATGAACGCCTGTCTAATTGTACAGGCAGCGAAAGATATTGCCCGTGGGTGTGTGGCACCAGCATAACAAAGCAGGCGTTCATTAAACTGCTGATGAGCCTGTCTGCCGCTAAGAGTAATATAAATGAGGTGTTGTCATTTTATCATCATGGACTGGATCGTCAGCGCTTTAATATGACGCAGTCCATTATTATGGAACTGATGATGCAGGGGCTGAGTGTCAATGAAATTTCACTCCGAATGGATACCTCACCCAAGACGGTTTATTCTTCCTTACGGCAGATTTGTATCGCACATAATCAACGCACGATATTCCACCTGATGCATTTCTTTCGTCAGCATCAGGGCGACCTGGCTTTATATCACCATCAGATGTTCAGCGCCCTGACGAATTAATTCCTTTAACAGCTTATTGATGCTGCGGATTTCTCATGCCCACTGGATTCTCGCAGCGAATTATGACCGTGAGTTAATATAAATGAATAACCCTCAATTTTCATCTGTGTCTCTGAAGAATACGGCGAAACTGTGCCTGTTTCTGCAATGCTTTTCGGTTTTCTCTTTATCGTTTGCGCCCGTTATTTCTGCCATGGGTAAAGAGAGCAATTTATTTCAGGTATCTTCAACCCCGTATGTACTGCGGGCAGGAGAAACTCCGGCCTCTGTTGCCGGGCGATTTGGCCTGACGATGCAGCAACTGAAAACGTTCAACCAGTTTCGTGTTTTTCATAAACCTTTCGTGCAGCTCAGTGG
>NZ_BCTL01000091.1 GCF_001571265.1 Cedecea neteri NBRC 105707 = ATCC 33855
CGTTCACCGGTGCGATGGCTACATGTAGATATAGATTTGTGGTGAACGGAACCTTAGTCGCACTCTAATAGTATTGATTTGAAACTAAGAGAGAATGACTGCTACTTATCTAAAAATCGCAACTTCCACCCCTGGATCGTGCGCGGCAGAGGGTCCGCCTCATTTCCCTTTGAGCTGTAAAATTTCGCGTCCTGGCCACCTTTTTTACCCGGTGACGTGCGTGCCGCCCACATTTTACCTTCCGGTGTATACATGATAATCGCCGTGTGGCGGTTTGCTTCGCCACGCACCCACATGGCAATCACCTTCGCACCAATGTTGTCGATATCGTCCTGGTAGATGTAGACATTCGCAGCATCAACGAAGTTTTGGTAGTCATCTCCCACCATCTCTCTGAAGCGGTGGTCGGTTTCGGCATCCGGAAATATACCGATGGACAGCAACGTAGCTTTCGGACGTGGATCCTTTGCGCTTTTAATATAGCGCCCGTCAATAAAAACGCCCGTCGGCATAGACAAGTTACAGCCCCACTGCGCGTTGGAATGAACCTGGATGGCACCATCCTGCCGCGGGATAAGCAGCAGCTTACAATTGCTGGTGTTCTGCACTTTTTCCACAACCGCAATGCCGTAGATTTTCCGGGCTTCTGCCGTGAAGTCGTCGCGGTTCACGCCTGCCCAGGCCAGAATATCAAGGGTAAATGACCATTCTGCATTGCGGCTAAAAGTTAATCTTCCGCCGCTGCGGTTGGCTGCCCCCGTGTTCCACCATGTGCCCTCCCAGTCGAAGTCCTCATTTACAACAGAAATTCGGCTAATACCTTCGTAATAGGCACGCTCTATACAGCCGTCTGAGGTACAGCTCTCAAGAGATTTTTCCCACTCCAGATAGTCTTTATGCACCTGAGGGCCATTATTCTTCACCAGCATAGTGCGATATATGGCATCCATCGTGCTGTCGAGCCAGTGCAGGGTGTCATTATTGCAGATGGTGTTTTCCAGTGGCCTGGCCGCACGCTGGCAATCAACGGCCATCGCGTTTCCGGTATAAAAACCCAGTAATAATAATAAGGAGAAAAGAATGCGCTTGAGCATATTTAAGAGAAAAATCTGAAATAGAAGTGGCTATTCTGACCAGAACACATGCGCTTTGCAATCGCAGGCTGATTTCATGGTTAATTGAAATAAAAATGAAAATGATGCGTTAATAATATGCCATTAATCCGAGAAGGACTAATAACATAATAATTCGGGAAAAGACGTTGTTTTCCGTTATGCAGATTCGCGCGGAACCAGTTCGCCGGAGATAATAATCCGTTGGGCAGGAAGTGCCGGCTGTTTGATTTTGCTGACGATTAGCGAGGCTGCCTGCCGCCCGGTCTCTTCGCTGGATGCGGAGACATAGGTAAAGCTCGGCGAGGTCAGGTTAATGTACATCATATCTTCAAAGCCGATCAGCGAGACCTGCTGCGTTAAGAAAACGTCTTTCCCGACGGTGCGGCCAACCTGCTGAATGCCGGTAATAGCGCCGATGATCGCCGCCGGAGAATGACACAGCATGGCGGTAATCTGGTTGCTCTTTTCCAGCATCAGGCGCGTGGCAAAAGCCGAAGCCGATGTGTCATCTGCACATTCCGGCGCCCACTCTTCTCTGAACGGCAGGCCGTACTGCTGCAGGGCACTGCGGTAACCGGACAGCCGTTCGGCGCGGATCAGGCAACTTTTTGAGCCGCCCAGCCAGGCAATATTGCGGTGGCCACGTTCAATGAGAAAGCGTGTGGCCTGGTTACCGGCCTGGCGATTATCCCGCCCAATCACATCGCGCGTGCTGGTAATGGTTGATTCAGAGATGACCACCGTCGGCAGCGGGCAATCGGTAATGGCCTGGGGAACCTCAGCGGAGTGGCTGTCTGCGGCCAGATAAATCACCCCGGCGACGCCCTGCTGGCTAAACGACGTCAGGCAGTTACGCAGTTGCTGTTCTCCGTCACGCGGCTGGCCGAGAAAGACCATATAACCCTGTTTTTCTAACTGTTGGACAACGCTTGCGGTGACGTTGACGGAGAAAGAGTTGTTAAAGTCACGAATAATCAGGCCGATCAGGTTAGAGGTGCTGGAGCGAAGGTTGGCGGCGGCAACGTTATGCACGTAGCCCAGTACCTTGATAGCGGCATTGACCTTATCAATGGTCGCCTCAGAAATTTTGCCCTTCTGGCGAAGAACCAGAGACACCGTCGAGACCGAGACTCCCGCCAGCTCAGCGACATCAATGATGTTGACCTTTTTCATTCCACCCCTGCAACCACACATCCATAAATTTCAGCCCCCTGAAACATACAGGAGGCCGAAAGGTATTACATTATTTACCGATCATCGTCGACATTGTCTGTGCAATAAATTGCGCTCTGGCACCGAATATTACCTGAATGCCCGAATCGCCGACAAACACCACGCCGCGGGCGCCCAGGCTGTTCAGGCCGTCTTTGTCGACCCTCGAGCTGTCGTCCACTTCGAGGCGCAGGCGGGTAATGCAGGAGCCTACAGAATTGATATTTGGCGCTCCCCCCAACAGGCCGATGATATCGCCCGCCAGTTCAGTGTCGGTTTTGTCTCCCGCGTTGGCGGTGACTTCGGTGCGGCCCGGCGTTTTCACGTCAAAACGGCGAATCACGAAGCGGAAGGTGAAGTAGTAAATCAGCGCCATCGGCACGCCGACCACGACCGCCATCAGGAAGTTAGTCTGGTAGCCGTTGAAGGACGGCAAGATACCAAAGGAGATGTAGTCGATCATCCCGGCAGAGAACGATTTAGCAATATGGGCATGCAGCAGGTACATACACATATAAGACAGACCGGCCATCACCGCGTTGAACACGTACAGGATCGGGGCAACGAAGATAAAGGTGAACTCTACCGGCTCGGTGATCCCGGTGAGGAAGCAGGTTAGCGCCGCAGAGAACAGGATGCCGGAGGCAATTTTCTTATTCTTGGTATTGGCCTCGTGGTACATCGCCAGACAGGCCGCAGGCAGCGCGAACAGCATCAGCGGGAACTCACCCTGCATGAATTTACCGGCGTTTTGGTAACTGTCGCTGCTGAAGGACTTCACACCTTCTTCCAGCATTTTGAACCAAATCGTCTGGTCGCCGTGGATAACCTGCCCGGTGTGGGTGGTGTATTCCCCGAAGGAGTACCAGAAAGACGGATACCAGATGTGGTGCAGGCCCAGCGGGATAAGCGCGCGTTCGACCAGACCAAAGATAAAGGTCGACGCGGCCTGATTATCGCCGTTAACCACCACGGACAGAGCATCGATGCCGGACTGGATGTACGACCATACCCACGGCAGCACCATCCCCAGCAGGAAGGACAGAAACGCCGTCGCGATGGCGACAAAACGCTTGCCGGAGAAGAAGCCCAGGAATTCAGGCAATTGCATAGTGTGGAACTTGTTGTAGCACCATGCCGCCAGAATACCGGAGATAAGCCCGCCAAAAACGCCCATTTGCAGCGTCGGAATGCCCACCACCATCGCGTACTTACCGCCCGCAGAGGCCATTTCCGGCGTAATGTGCATCACGGTGCCAATGGTGATGTTAATGATAAACACCGACACCGCCGCAGACAGCGCGGCAATACCTGACTCGGCGGCCAGGCCAACGGCAGAACCGATGGCAAACAGCATGGGCAGGTTATCGAAGATAACTCCGCCCGCATTCATCATCAGCGGTAAGTGAAACTTATCGCCGAACGCCAGCAGTAAACCAGCGGCGGGCAGCAGAGAGATAGGCAGCATTAAGGCGCGGCCAATCATGGAAAGCTTTGATAACGATTTAACAACACTGGACAACAGACTCATGGACGTTTCCCCCGGTGCAGACGCAGTAACCGCGTTTTGTCTATTTACGCGTTTTTATGGTAGGTAGAACGTTCTAGTAGAACGTTCTACCTAGAGTGCCGAAACGGTTTTTGCCCCGCAACTGAATTCTGCGCTGTTGCCATATTGTTATCGAATATTTGAAGTGACGCAGGTTTTTAAGCCTGGTATTAATGGGGTTTAATGCCTGAAGAATGAAGGACTCATTCAACTCTCCCGCAGGGGCAGCAAGGAGAGTTGATCCCGGCCCTTTCCGCTCAGGACAGGGCCGGACGAGCTTAAGGCTGAACGGTAATGCTCAGGCTTTCGAAGGTTACGGTCTGGCCCGCAACGATTTTGCAGCGCTTGCGGGTTTCAACTTCACCGTCCACCTTCACGAGGCCTTCGGCAATCACCGCTTTTGCCTGAGCGCCGCTTTCGCACCAGCCTTCCAGCTTGAGCAAGTCGCACAGTTCAACGTGGGGGTGTTTACCTAATGAGAAGGTCGCCATTATTACTCTCCATCGACATCATGATATTCCTCGCAGGCCTGCAAGGTATTCTGAATTAGGGTGGCCACCGTCATTGGGCCAACGCCACCCGGAACCGGCGTAATATACGAGGCTTTGGCGGCGGCTTCATCATAAATTACGTCGCCGACCACTTTCCCACTTTCAAGGCGGTTAATACCGACGTCAACCACGATAGCGCCTTCTTTAATCCACTCGCCCGGAATAAAGCCCGGTTTTCCTACCGCCACAATCACCAGGTCGGCGTTCTCAACGTGCTGACGGAGGTTTTTGGTGAAGCGGTGCGTCACGGTGGTGGTGCAGCCGGCCAGCAGCAGCTCCATGCTCATCGGGCGGCCCACGATGTTGGACGCGCCAATGATCACCGCATTCAGGCCGTAGGTGTCGATGTTGTAACGCTCAAGCAGCGTCACGATGCCGCGTGGCGTGCACGGGCGCAGGCGCGGCGCGCGCTGGCACAGACGACCAATGTTGTACGGATGGAAACCGTCTACGTCTTTATCCGGGTCGATACGCTCGAGAACTTTGACGTTATCAATCCCGGCAGGCAGAGGCAGCTGTACCAGAATGCCGTCAATCTCGGCGTCGGCGTTCAGGTCATCGATCAGCCCTAACAGCTCCGCTTCGCTGGTGGTTTCGGGCAAATCGTAAGAGCGGGAAACGAAACCAACCTCTTCGCAGGCTTTACGTTTGTTTGCGACATAAATCTGGGATGCTGGGTTCGCTCCCACCAATACAACGGCCAGACCAGGGGCACGTTTTCCTGCGGCAATTCGGGCTTTTACTTTTTCAGCAACTTCAAGCCGTACCTGCTGCGCAATCGTTTTACCGTCAATAATCTTTGCTGCCATCAGAGAGAGAATTCCATCTGTAAACTAAAAGGAAGGGGGTTGCTGCTATTTTGTCAGATGCGCGGCCCGCTGTCAGGCACTGATGTGGGTTTATGCTCAATTGTCGCGCAGGTGGTTGAAAAGCCATTGACTCAAGAGGTGCTGACCGTATAATCCACCCCGCATCAAGCCGTAATGTTTTTCTGCATTACTCAGTGCGCCCTTAGCTCAGCTGGATAGAGCAACGGCCTTCTAAGCCGTAGGTCACAGGTTCGAACCCTGTAGGGCGTACCATTTCGAAGTCAACACACCTCTACTGAATTCGCTTTTTATCCTTTATACTCCCTGAAATTACTGAATTTTTCTGTCACGAGCTCTATCGAGGTCAACTCAGTTGTACCCAAATCAAGTGGTATCTGGGGGCCTTTGAGGGGGCTCATCTCGTTCAATGGAAATTAGGGGCCCCTTTATGCCACTAAATGCACGACAGATTGATACTGCAAAACCCAAAGAAAAAGAATACAAACTCACTGATGGCGGTGGCCTGTATCTGTTAGTAAAGCCTAACGGTGCGAAGTACTGGCGTTTGAAGTATCGTTTTTTGGGTAAAGAAAAAAAGCTCTCTATTGGTGTTTATCCTGATATCTCTTTGGCTGATGCTCGCTTGAAGCGAGAAGAAGCTCGTAAAGTGATCGCTTTAGGTGGGGATCCTGGAGAAGAAAAGAAAGCAGAAAAATTGGCTCAAAAGGCCAATGTCGAAAATACCTTCAAGGCTATCGCCCTGGAATGGCATGAGTACAAGCGGCCTAACTGGTCGAAAGGCTATGCCGAAGATCTGATGGAAGCATTCGAGAACGACATCTTTCCTGATATTGGTAAGCGTCCCATTGCTGAGATCAAACCACTCGAAGTGCTCAGTTCGCTGCGTAAACTTGAAAAGCGGGGTGTGCTCGATAAGCTGCGTAAAATCCGTCAGGCCTGCAATCAGGTATTCCGCTATGCCATCGTCACCGGCAGAGCTGAAACAAACCCTGCCTCTGAACTGGCAAGTGCTTTAACTGCACCTAAATCCACCCATTATCCCCATCTGTTAGCTGATGAACTCCCTGATTTCTTACAGGCTCTTGCCGCGTACTCTGGTAGCCCGATTACTCGACTGGCTACTCGTATTCTGATGTTGACCGGAGTTCGCACCGTCGAACTCCGCCAGGCTGAATGGAAAGAGTTTGATTTCGATAAACGTATTTGGGAAGTTCCGGTCGAAAGGATGAAGATGCGTCGTCCGCACCTGGTCCCTCTATCCGATCAAGTTGTGGCAGCACTGCGAGAGATCCAGGCAGTGACGGGCCGTTACAACCTGGTTTTCCCAGGCCGTAACGACATTACGAAACCGATGAGTGAAGCGAGTATCAACCAGGTACTGAAAAGGATTGGTTATCATGGGAAGGCTACGGGGCACGGTTTCAGGCATACGATGAGTACGATCTTGCACGAAAAGGGCTATAACACGGCGTGGATCGAGTTACAGCTTGCACATGTTGATAAGAACACTATCCGTGGTACTTACAACCATGCTCAATACCTAGAACAGCGTAGGGAGATGTTACAGTGGTATGCAACCTATATTGACTCTTTAGCAAACGGGACTGTGATGCAAGGAGTGTTTGATAAAACAGCGTGAAATCCCAATTGATTATTTACTTACTAAATAACCATTAACGATAAAATTACCTATAAA
>NZ_BCTL01000092.1 GCF_001571265.1 Cedecea neteri NBRC 105707 = ATCC 33855
GCCGCGACGAGCGCCTGACGCTGACCGTCGGCGGCGTGTCCCATCACGACTGGATGCGCTTCACCGTGGATGCGTCGTTTCTGACCCCGGCGGGCGCCTGGGAACTCGACGTCGGGATTGAAACCGCCACGCTGCCTGCAGAGGTACAACCCGGTGCGCGGGTGGTGCTCAGCGCCGGGCGCGATGTGCTGATGACCGGCCTGATTGACGATATCACCGAGGGGCTGCGCCGGGGCCGCCATGAGCTGTCGATTGCCGGGCGGGACAATGCCGGGGCCCTGGTGGACTGTTCCGCCCCGGTCTTTACGGCGCAGAACATGACGCTGCAGGAGGTCATCACCCGCATTGTGCACCCGTTCGGCATCAGTAAAGTGGCCATTCACGCGGATAAATCCGTTGCCCCGAAAAAATTTAACGTTGAACCTGGCGAAACTGCCTGGGAAGCGCTCCAGAAAGTCGCCGAGGTCAACGGGCTGTGGACGTGGGTCGCCCCCGATGGCACCTTTATTATCGGGGGGCCGGATTACAGCGCCCCGCCTGTGGCTACCCTGATGCTGAACCGGGATGGCCGGAGTAATATTCTCAGCCTGACCCGGCAGCGCAGTATCGCCGGGCGTTACTCGGAGGTCACCGTCCTGTCACAGGGGCACGGTAGCCGGGAGCATGACGGGGTGCATAACCGCAAGGGCACCGCCACCGACGGCGGCTTCACGCTGTATCGACCGCTTATTCAGACGATGTGCGACACTGACACTGACGACATGGCCACCGCCCGCGCGAAAAAGTTGCTCTCGGATTCCCGCCTGAAGGCGCTGACGCTCACCGTCGAGGTGCGCGGTCTGCGTACCCCGGCCGGTATCCCGTGGACACCGGGCCAGCGGGTGAATATTCAGAGTGACCTGTACGGCATCGACGGGACGTTCTTTATGATGTCGCGCCGCATCAGCGGCGGCCGGGGCCAGCCGCTCATTACCACGCTCACCCTGAAAGAGGACGGTATCTGGATAGCCGATGCGTTCCCACGTTCGCGCCGTAAACACAAGGGCAAAGGCAAGCCTTTGCTGTGGAATACCTGGCAGGAGATACACTGATGGATATCACCGCCCTTATCAACCGGCGTATCGCCTCCGCGCTCAGTGCCCTGCGCCGTCCGTTCCGGGCGAAACTCACGCGCATCACCACTGAAGGTGGCGTGCAGACCACCCAGCTTGAGGGCATGGCCCCGGAAACCCTTCAGGATGTGGAATTGTTTCAGCACTACGGCATCACCACTGTCCCGCCTGAAGGGGCAATGGCCATCGTTCTGCCGCTGGGGGGCGATACCAGCCACGGTATCGTGATTGCCACCGAGCACAGTCAGTACCGCATTCAGGCCCTGCAGCCGGGCGAGGTAGCCATCTACACCGATGAAGGGGCCTCCGTCATCCTGAAGAAAGGCAAAATCATCGAGACCACCTGCGAGGAATGGCACCTGAAATGCAAAAAAGCCGTGATTGAGGCGGCAGAGAGCGTGACGGTGAAAACCCCGCAGGTGACCGCCACCCAGAACGTCACGGCGCAGGGCCTGCTGACAGGCCAGGGCGGCATGGCCATCAGTGGAGACAATGGCCAGGGCTCAACCGCCACGATCACCGGCAATATCAATCATGCCAGCGGCACCATTACCTCCGGCAGCGTCAAAATTAACGGCGTCGAAATCGGCACCCACAAGCACAACACCCCGGATGGCGACTCCGGGCCACCGCACAACTGATACCCGCCAGCCCCGGCGAAGGCCGGGGTGCAGTTCGATTCTCTCCTTACAGGGGGTATTTGCCCATACCTTCTCTGCCTGCCGCCTCTGCCCCAGTGTTACCCGCTTCGCCCCCGCAACATGTCCGCCTCGCGCACGCGCGATACTCTGGCCGCATGGACAGAATGCTCAACCCTTACACAGGCGACTACACCGGCACCCGGACCACCCGGCTTGAAAATGCCGTGCTGTTGCGCCTGAAAACGCCACTCGGCAGCTGGCTGTTCGCGCCGCTGCTGGGCTCCCGTCTGCATCTGCTGCCGCGCAAGGACACGGAAGAGACCCGCGCCCTGGCGGAGCAGTACGCCTGGCAGGCGCTGGAGCCACTGGTGACCGACGGGCGGGCGCAGGCTGTCAACGTAACCGCCGTGCGAATACGCCCCGGCTGGATTGATTTAACCATTCAGGTGCTGCAGGCCGACGGCAAAACCACGACCTTCCGGCACCCGGTACAGGTGAACTGACGATGCCCGTAACGCTTCCCGCCCATGCAGACCTGGTGAAAAACTGGCTGGATGAACTGACCAACCAGCTACCGGATGCCGATACCGGCCAGGACAGCGACAACTTTGTCCGGGCGAACGCCACCGCCTCTGTGGTTCAGGGCCTGTATCAGTATGCAGGCTGGGTGCTGCGTCAGGCGTTCCCGGATACGGCTGACAGCGACTGGCTCGCGATGCATGCCCGCCTGCGGGGCCTGACAAAGAAAGCCGCTACGGCTGCAGCGGGAAAAGTCACCCTGACTGGCACGCCAAAAACCGCTTTTGTGACCGGACTGGCCTTCCGGGTGAAAGGTAACACCACGCTGTATCAGACCACTGAGGCCGGGACGCTGGATGCCAACGGGCACGCCACCGTAAAAGCCAGAGCCGCTACCTCCGGTATGGGCGGCAATCTGGTGGCTGGTATCAGCGGGACGCTGGTCTCCGCCCCGGCTGGCCTGGACAGCACAGTGACCGCCGATGCGATGACGGGCGGCACCGATACCGAGACCGACGGCGAGCTGCTGGCCCGCCTGCTGGACGTCATGCGTCAGCCCGCGGCTGGCGGGAATGCCCACGACTATAAAGTGTGGGCCATGTCGGTGGAAGGCGTCAGCGGCGCCTGGGTGTTTCCCCTGCGCCGGGGGCTCGGCACAGTGGATGTGGTGATTACTGCCGCGCACAGTCTGCCCTCGCAGGCCACTCTGGAGGCGGTTCAGCACTACATCGACAGCGTTCGACCGGTGACGGCCAAAGACTTCAAGGCCCTTGCCCCCACAGAAAAAACGCTGGATGTGACCGTGGCGGTGGGTATCAGCGACACCACCACCCTGGATGCGGTGACGGCGACCATAACAAACAGCCTGCAGACATGGTTTGCGGCGCTGATACCGGGCCAGGAAGCAATTGTAACCCAGATTGGGGCCCTGATATCGGACACCGAGGGCGTGCTGGACTACCGCATCAGCACCCCGACCACAAACCTGCTGCCGGTGGTCAATGCCACCACGGTGGAGTGGGTCCGACCGGGGAAAATCACCATCACGGCACTGCAGGCTGAGGGGCAGACATCATGACCCGCAACGATTACGTCAACCTGCTGGCCCTGCTGCTGCCCCCGGTCTCGTACAACCCGAACGGCACCCGCCTGAGAGCAGAGCTCCAGGCGGATGCACGGTTGCTGGCGCTGGCGGAACAGACCGTATCTGACCTGCTGAGTGCCATCGATCCGTTGACGGCCACCAACACGCTGCCGGACTGGGAACGTGTTTATGCCCTGATACCGGGGGAGAATGACACGCTGCAGCAGCGTCGGGACAGGGTGATGGCCGCCCTGGCCGAAACAGGCGGACTCAGCCGGGCCTACTTCATCAATCTGGCGGCTGCGATGGGGTACACCATCACCATTGATGAACCCGATACGCCGATGTGGCGCTGGTTGGTGAATGTTCAGGGCTCGCCGGAAAAAAGCTATTACTTCCGGGTGGGCGAGTCCTCGGTCGGTGACCGGCTGGAAGAGTCTGGTGACCCGAAGCTTGAGGAAATGTTTCGCCGCCTCAAACCCGCCCATACCGAGTGTGTGTTTAAGTATTCAGGAGAAGCGTAAGTGAAACCACTCATTGATCCCATCGGCACTGCAGACGGTTTATTCCACGGGAAAAACACGCAAACCGGGGAACTGGCAACCATCGTCACGCCGAAATACGCCAATGACAATCAGGCGGCCATGCTCAGCACGCAGCGTGAAATCCTTACGATTTTGACTGCCGCCGGTATTAAGCCGAACGAAGCGACCAACGACCAGTTTCTGACGGCGCTGAAAAAAGTCTTTCTGACGACGGACGATACGCGGCTGAATAACCTTCTACATTCGGACAAAAATCTCTCCGACGTAAAGGACAAAGCAGCAGCCAGAACCAGTCTGGAACTCAAAGGTGCTGCTGTTCTCGACGTCGGCAAGGTGGCGGGGACCGTTGCAGCAGGTGATGACGCCCGCATTACCGGTGCACTGCAAAAAGGGAATAACATGTCGGAGATAGCGGCTGCTGGCGTGCCTGCGCAAACCGCAGCCAGAGCGAATCTGGGCCTTAAAACCGGCGCCGTGCATGATGTGCAGCCTACCCCCACGGATGCCACACCAGAAACATTACTGAAGATGGGAAGCTTTGGCATTGGAACCCCAATTCGTATTGACTCAATCGGCGCCCACAAGACCATCTGGGACTGGTGCAATGACCAGGTCACCGGAGCCTATTATTTCCCCAACCTGGTCCCGAATCTGGCATGCCATGTGATTTATCTGTTCCGGGATACCAGCCAGGACAGGACATGGTTGTATTTTGGGGTACGGACTGACACAGCCAGCCCCAGCTTTGATATAACGATGGGTCATGCCGGTCACATCACTTCAGGTATTGGTAAATAAGCACAGCAATAAAGTGAAAGAAAATTTAAGTATTCAATACCCCCGGCAGAGTTGATTTACCTGCCATCTGTTACTCATTACATTAACTGAGGTCATTATGTCATTTATTCAAAGCAGCTTACTTTATTTTTGCACCGGTGTTTGCGTGCTTTACCTCCTCTCCGGCGGATATAAAGTGATTCGCAATTACATTCGCAAGAAAATTGATGATGCAGCAGCAACAAAAGCCGCTGCCAGTCAGCCCGGAAGCACAGGCAACTGATGCTTTCCGTATAAAATAAAAGCCCTGTCAGCAGCAAAATATGGCCGACAGGGCTCAATGGAGGAAACAGACATGGTGAGTCCCGTTATTCCCTGGGTGGGTGGCAAACGCAAGCTGGCTAAAACGCTGCTGCCGCTGTTCCCGGCGCACACCTGTTATGTGGAGCCTTTTTGCGGCGGTGCAGCGCTGTTCTTTATGAAAGAGCGCTCAGACGTTGAGGTGCTGAATGATATCGACGGGGAGGTTGTGAACCTGTATCGCGTTATTCAGTATCATCTGGAAGAGTTTATCCGGCAGTTTAAATGGGCTTTAACCAGCCGCCAGATATTTGAATGGCTGAACATCACACCCTCGGTTACGCTGACAGATATTCAACGCGCGGCGAGATTCTACTACCTGCAGAAATTGTCTTTTGGTGCAAAAGCCCACAGAAGGACGTTCGGAGTTCGTGCCACACGCCCGGCACCGCTGAACATTCTCAGGATGGAAGAAACATTATCCGGGGCGTGGGAACGCCTTCAGCAGGTTACGATAGAACACCTCGACTGGCTGAAGTGTATGAAGCGTTACGACAGACCAGAAACACTATTCTACCTTGATCCGCCTTACTGGAATACGACGGGGTATGGCGTCCCCTTCGGCATTGAGCAGTATCAGCTAATGGCTGAACAGGCGCTGAGTCCGGCCATGCAGGGTAAGGTGATCATTTCGGTTAACGACCACCCGGCAATGAGGGACGTCTTCGGCGGGCTGAATATCAGCACCACCATGACAAACTACACCGTGGGTTCACAAAATAAGAATCAGGTATCTGAGCTGATTATCACTAACTTCAAAATATAACGACGTCAGTTTAACCCGCGGCAATCTTGCGTAAATAAAACAAATATTGCCGCTGTCTGCGAATGTAAAGCACCTCAATGAATAAGAGAAATAAGAGAGCAAATTATGAGCCAGAAAGTAAACAGTCCTGAATCACCAGCCTCCGCGATCATCTCCGCCGAGATCGATAAACTCGAAGGTATCGGGCTCCACGTTGGCGCTAACATTGCAGACCGGGCAACGCCAGTGACCACGACCATTTCCAATCAAAACAGCGCGCTTTCCGCTATCGAAACAAGGCTGGCACAGGAAATACTCGACGTCAGTGGTGCTCTCCAGCAATTCGGCTCTGCTACCCGGAGCATACGCGAAGAACTGCCCGACGGTGCCCAGTTTGACAAGATGATGGTTGGCCTGCTCAGTTTGTTGGGTTTCCATCTTTCTTATTCGTTGCTCAAGAGTATGGAACCTCCCCTCCTTCTCGGTGACGGAAGCGAGTATCTCGACAAGCTGGGCCTGCGCCTCAGTGATACATTTCGTGAGCTCGATTTGGAGGGCAGAAAGTTTCTGGCGGTCGCGCTCATTGATAAGGGTTTTGACGAGTGTACCCAGTGAATTAAAAATGCCTAATGCGGTATCAGCGCTCATGTGGTGAAGTCCTTAGTGGTGGTTGTGATTTTTTTCGCCCGTATCCCTTGCAAGAATCAGGGCGAAAAAACCTTACCACTAAAACCCCGCGCCGGGCAGGGGCATATGTCCGGCAACTCACAAACCAATAGCAAGTGTCATTATTTATGTAAGGTCGTCAGTATTGAAAAATTGCAAGGATGGGGTGAGTCAGTGAGTTTGGCTATTAAAGAAGCTAATTATAAAAATATTTTGCACTCAGGTTTAATGAATACGGAGTGCAAAATATTTTAGAAAAAAGTGCAAAAACGTTTTCCGCTCTACA
>NZ_BCTL01000093.1 GCF_001571265.1 Cedecea neteri NBRC 105707 = ATCC 33855
TGCGACGGTGGCTCCCCTAAGACGTTCACCGGTTCGGTGGCTGCATATAAAACAGGGCTGGAAGTGAACGGAATTTCATCCATATCCACATGAAAATCAGCGCTCACAAAGAAATTGCCTCTAAAGGGCAAGCTACCCCAAATACTCAATAATCGACAACCCGCCGTTATAATCCGTGCTGTACACAATCCCTTGCGCATCCACAAATACATCGCAGGACTGGATCACCTGCGGGCGGCCTGGACGGGTATCCATCATTCTTTCCGGGGCTGCGGGCACCAGTGCGCCTGTTTCTACCGGGCGATACGGGTTCGAAATATCGTAGGCACGCACGCCCGCGTTCTGATAAGTGGCGAAAATCAACGTATCGCTGATAAAACTGCCGGGGCGGTTTTCGTGCAGGTTATGCGGGCCGAAGTGCGCGCCTTTCGCCACATAATCAATCTCATCCGGCTGCGGGAACGTGGAGATGCTGACCGGGTTTGCCGGGTCACGAATATCGAACAGCCAAATCAGCTTTTCGCCATCCTCCTGGTTGTCCAGCACCGCTTCGTCGAGCACTACCAGCAGGTCGCGCTTTGGCAGCGGCAGCGCCGTGTGTGTGCCCCCGCCAAACGGCGGGCTCCAGTTACGGTGGCTGATGAGCTGCGGCTGCGAGCGGTCAGACACGTCCAGCAGCGTCAGGCCGCCGTCGCGCCAGCTGGCATACGCCGTGTCGCCGCTGATAATCGCGTGGTGTAACGCATAGCGTTTCCCTTCCGGCCAGGTCGGTTGCTCACCTGCGGCGGTGTTCATCCCCGGCAGCCACCAGTTGCCCGCCACCTGCGGGTTGAGTGGGTCGGCGAGGTCGATAGTCAGGAAAATGTAATCGCTAAAACCATCAATCAGTGCGGAAACATAGGCCCAGCGGCCGCCCACGTACCAGCAGCGATGAATGCCGATACCGCTTAGCGACAGGAAGCTGATTTCTTTAGGCTTGTCCGGCGTGGAAATATCAAAAATGCGTAACCCGGCGCTCCAGCCTTTGTCCTGCACGTCTCGGACCGTTTCGCCGACCGATTTGGTGTAGTAAACCTTTTCATCGGCGAAGCGCACGTCGGCGAACAGGTCGCGGGCGTTAATCACCAGCAGCAGGTCGTCGTGCGCCTGCAGGTGAATATTCCAGGTGCCCGGCGGCGCGGGCACGAAGCCCGCCGCTTTCGGGTTTTTGGGGTCGCGAACGTCAACAATCGAGAAACCCTGAGACACCATATGGCCGATGTACGCATAGCCCCGATGCACCATCAGCTGCACGCCATCGGGTTTTCCACCCTGATCGCTATGGCCGATAAGCCGCATATTGCGGCTGTATTCGGGTTGTGGCAGTGCCATTGCGCGACTCCTTATTTATTTTTCGCTTCGAGCGTGGCGAACCACGGCGCGATAAAGTCGTCGGTCTGGCCCCAGCCCGGAATAATTTTGCTCAGCGAGACGACGTTGACCGGGCCAGGCTGGCTGGCCAGCAGCGCCTGAGGAATAGCAGCCGCTTTAAAGTCGTAGGTTGCAGGCGTTTGTTCCCCGGCAATTTTGTACGCGACGAGGCGCACGTTGGTGGCGCCAATCAGCTTCGGATCCACCGCCACGCTGACTTTCCACGGGCTGTTGGCTTCACGCATCAGCTGAATATCCTGGTTAGAGACGTCGATGCTGTAGAGTTTGATTTCGGTGCGGCCGTTCTCCTGTAGCGCTTTATAGGCGCCCTGGCTGAAGGCGTCCCACGTGCCCCAGATTGCGTCGATTTTACCTTTCGGGTACTTCGCCAGCACCGCGCCCACTTTGTTGGCGGTATCGCCCTGCACGTCGGAAGAAACCGCGCCGATGGACTCCAGCTCTTTAATGCCCGGGTTGGCTTTCAGCAGTTCCTGATAGGCGGCCTGGCGGCGTTCCATCGGTGGGAAACCGGCCACCCACAGCTTGATGATGTTCGCCTTGCCGTTGAAGTCTTTAACCAACTGGCCGAAGGAGAGGCCGGTCAGCGAAGCATCGTCCTGCTGGGTCACGGTCACACCGGGAATGGTGCCGTTTACGGCGGTATCAAAAACTGACACCGCAATGCCTGCAGCCACGGCTTTTTTCACCAGTTCGGTGGAGTAAGGGTCACGGCCCTGAGAAAGAATAATCCCGTCATACTTCTGGCTGATCGCCTGGTTCACAAAATCCTGGAAGCGGGCATCGTCACCGTTGCTCAGGAAAGTGCTGACCTTAAAGCCCAGCTTTTTAGCCTGCTGAACCGCCCCGGCGACAAACTGCGTGGTGTTATCGTCGGAGCCCAGGTTGCGGATCACGGCGATGCGGATTGGGCCGTCATGAGCGGCGATTTTTTCCGGAACCGGCGTTGGCGTTGCGGCGTGGCCAGGCAGCGCGGCAAGCAGGCTAAGCGCCAGCAGTGAAGTTGTCAGTTTTTTCATGGTCGTTACCCTGTATGAAGTGTTGTTTTAGCGTCGTTGTATGTAAGTAATCGCCAGCGCGGCAGCCAGCACCAGGCCTTTAATAATGTCCATTGCGTAGTAGGGCACGGAGAGCATCACCAGCCCGTTTTGCAGCACGCCCAGAATTACCGCGCCGACCAGCGTGCCGAGCGCGTTAGGTTTGCCGGAACCTGCCAGAGAAAATCCAATCCACGCTGCGGCTACGGCATCCATCAGGTAGCCGCTACCGGCGTTGACCTGTGAGGAGCCAATACGCGAGGCCAGCAGAATGCCGCCTAAGCCCGCCAGCAGCGAGGCCAGCACGTAGGCCGCCACGCGATAGCGAGTGGTGCGGATGCCGGACAGACGAGCCGCCTCCGGATTACCGCCGATGGCGTACATCCGGCGGCCGTGTTTGGTCAGAGACAGCGCAAGCTGGGCAACCAGCGTGACCACCAGCATGATGATGACGATGGTCGGCACCTGCCCGAGCAGGCCAAAGGCGGCGGGAATCGTTCCTTCGGCCATGTCACCGCTCGGCAGCACCATGTTTTCGGTAATCGAGCCGCCGTAGCTGTAGGTCATCGCCACGCCCTGAATCACAAACAGGCTGGCCAGCGTGGCGAGCATATCGGGAATTTTCAGCACCACGATCAGGAAGGCGTTGAACAGCCCGACCAGCGTGCACAGCACCAGGGTGATAAGAATCGCTTCGGTGGTGCCGAAGCCGTGCCAGACGAACAGCGAAATGACCAGCGCGTTGGCCAGCGAGGCGGTCGAGCCCACGGACAGGTCGAACCCGCCCACGGTAAGCGAGATAGACACGCCGATGGCGATCACCGTCACAATGGCGATGGAGCGCAAAATATTGATGATGTTGTTCGGCTCGAGGAAGCTGTCGGACGCGATGCCGAACAGCGCCACCAGGGCAACCACGGTGAGCAACATCCCCCATTTGTAGAGAAAGTCAAAAAGCTGCTGGCGGCCTGAAACGCTGGCCTTAAGGGATAATGCTTTGCTCACGCGGGGGTTCCTCCGGTGGAGTAGAGTAATAGGGTTTCTTCGCTGGCCTGGTGGCCATCCAGCTCGGCGACGATACGCCCGTCCCACAGGACGCAGATGCGGTCGCACAGCCCGACCAGCTCGGCAAATTCGCCAGAGGCGTAAATCACCCCTTTTCCATGGCGAGCCAGCTGGTCAATCAGCACGAAGAGGTCGGTTTTGGCTTTGATGTCCACGCCTTTGGTTGGCTCGTCAAAAATCAGCACGTCGGCTTCGTTGCGCAGCCATTTGCCGATGGCCACTTTTTGCTGATTGCCGCCGGAGAGGCGGCGCAGCGTTTGCGCCGGGCCGCTGGTGCGAATGCCCAGCTGTTGAATGGTCTCTTCCGCCCAGCGTTTAGCTTTGCGGTAGTCGAACAGCCCCCAGCGGGTAAACTGGCTGTCGGCGCTGACGGCGAGATTCATGGTGACCGACTCGTCGATAAAAATGCCTTCTTTACGGCGTTCTTCCGGCACCAGGACGACGCCACGCGTGACGGAGTCCGCCGGGTCGGTCGGGCGCCAGTTTTTACCTTTTAATTCACCGCGCTCAAGCGTGCTGTGGGTGGCGCCGAACAGCGCTTTGCAAAGCTCTGTTTTCCCGGCTCCCGCCAGGCCAGCAATGCCCAGAATTTCGCCTTTGCGCAGCCGCAGCGAGATGTCACGCAGCAGCGCATCGTCATGCAGACCTTCCACCGCCAGCAGCGTGTCGCCCTCAACCGGCGGGCGGTGAGGGGGATAAATATCGTCCAGCTGGTGGCCCAGCATTTTCTCGACAATCTCTTCGCCGCTGAGATGCCCCATCGGGCCGCTGTCCACCAGTTTGCCGTCGCGCAGGACCGTCATTTGGTCACAAATGGCTTTCAGCTCGTGGATGCGGTGGGAGATAAACACCACGCCGATGCCGCTTTGCTGCAGCCGCTGCACGACGCGAAAAAGATGTTCGCTTTCCTGGCTGTCTAATGGCGCAGTGGGCTCATCAAGGATCAGAAAACGGCAGTGATGAGAGAGCGCCCGCGCCAGCAGGATTTGCTGTTTTTCCGCCAGGGTGCATTGCTCAATGCGTTTTTTGACGTCGATCTCCACGTCGAGCTGCGCCAGCGCTTCGCGAGCCTGCCGAAAAATTTTCGACCAGCGGTAGACATGCCCCGTTTCGGCCAGCTTATCGAGCATGATGTTTTCCGCCACGCTGAGGCCCGGCACCAGGGCAACGTCCACTTCCTGCTGCACCAGATGGATCCCCAGCAGTTTGGCGTCACGCGGGCTGCGGATCGTTACCGCTTCACCGTCGATCAGGATCTCGCCGTGATAATGGTCGTGAGCGCCCGAAAGCACCGCCATCAGCGTGGATTTGCCCGCGCCGTTCGCGCCGGTCAAAGCATGTACCGAGCCGCCGTCCAGCCGGAAATTCACCCGACTCAACGCGTTAAAGCCCGCGAAGGCGATAGAGATTTCTCGCATCTCCAGGCGGTTGGGCATAGTCATAGCGTCGGCGGCTTCCGGGTTTAATGAATTGATCTGTCGAATTTTTAGCGGCCTTCTGGGTTGCGGGCAATGAACGAAAAGACATAAGATAAAGCAAAATGATATTAGCCGTCCAGATGTCTGGACATATCATCGGCATAGAATATATCCCGCCAGCGAAGAAAAGGAAATGCATCATGACCAGCACCGCTATCCGCGTGGTTACCGGCCCCGCTAATTACTATTCACATCCCGGCAGCCTTGCCCATCTGACCGAGTTTTACAGCGAAGAGCAGCTGAATAACGCGGTCTGGATCTACGGCGAGCGTGCCTTTGAGGCGGTTCGACCATTCCTGCCGGAAGCCTTTTCGCTGCCGGGCGCGAAGCATATTCAGTTTGGCGGGCACTGCAGCGAAAGCGATGTGCAGAAGCTGGTAGCCGAGTCCGGCGAACGTCAGGTGGTGATTGGTATCGGCGGCGGCGCGCTGCTGGATACGGTGAAAGTGGTGGCTCGTCGGTTGAATGCGCCGGTGGTGGCTATTCCGACCATCGCGGCAACCTGCGCGGCCTGGACGCCGCTGTCCGTGTGGTACAACGACGCCGGGCAGGCGCTGCGCTTTGAGATTTTCAACGATGCAAACCATCTGGTGCTGGTGGAGCCTGAAATTATCCTGCGCGCGCCGCAGGAGTACCTGTTGGCGGGGATCGGCGACACGCTGGCGAAGTGGTATGAAGCGGTGGTGCTTAGCCCGCAGCCGGAAAATCTGCCGCTTACCGTGCGCCTCGGCATTGGGGCCGCGCTGGCTATCCGCGACGTTCTGCTCCAGAACAGCGAGCAGGCGCTGGAAGATCAAAACCGTGGCGAGTTAAGTCAGGCGTTTCTGGATGTGGTCGAGGCGATTATCGCCGGAGGCGGGATGGTGGGTGGCCTGGGCGAGCGTTATACACGCGTTGCCGCCGCACATGCCGTACATAATGGCCTGACGACGCTGCCGCAAACCGATCGTTTCCTGCACGGCACAAAGGTGGCCTACGGGATTCTGGTGCAGAGCGCACTGCTGGGGCAGGACGACGTTCTGGCGCAGCTGACGCAGGCGTATAAGCGTTTCAATCTGCCAACCAAACTGGCGCAACTGGATGTTGATATCCATCATCGTGCGGACCTGGATAAGTTGATTGCCCGTACTTTGCAGGCGGGGGAGTCTATTCACGCCCTGCCGGTGGCGCTGTCGCCGGAGAGTTTGCTAGCAGCGTTGGAGAAAGTGGAAGGGTTGTAGGGGGGCATTTCGAATAGTCTCGATTATGCAGGGGCGGCTAAGGTTCCGTTCACCCGTAGATCTATTTTCCCTGCACGTTCAGATACGGTGAACG
>NZ_BCTL01000094.1 GCF_001571265.1 Cedecea neteri NBRC 105707 = ATCC 33855
AGATAATTCTCGCTGTCTTGACATACCCGTACCCATCCTCCTGATGGTTGGTTTTATATCACCTGCCTACTAATCCTGGAGTTTCTACAGGCAAGATATATTGGCATTATCCAGAATATCAGGCTTATGTATGCTGTATCTGAGGAGTAAAGCGCTTAGCTTAAATCGCTCAAATCGACCAAGTAATACACCGTCAACTTACCATTATCAACATTATTTTAATCACATGGTGATTTTATTGATGATAAGTAAATTATTTAACGAATCTCTGAACACATCAATCGTGAACTGCGGTACAAGCCGGGTTGCATTGGGTATATACTGGTCAGCGTTGAGTAATTATCATGATCAGAAGGAACGACAATGAACAAAGCCGTAGTAGTTTTTAGTGGGGGCCAGGACTCGACAACTTGCCTGGCTTATGCGTTACGTAAATACGAAGAGGTTCATTGTATAACGTTCGATTACGGACAACGCCACTCCGAAGAAATCAACATAGCGAAAAAATTAGCAAAAAAATTTAATGTTTCTCATAAAGTTTTAAATACCAATATACTTAATGATTTATCAGCAAGCAGTTTGACACGACCCAACATACCGGTGCAAAAACATGAAAGTAGTCAGGATAACACATTGCCAAACACGTTTGTCCCCGGAAGAAATATCCTATTCCTGACTCTCGCATCCATCTATGCTTATCAAATATCCGCTAAAACAGTTATTACAGGTGTAAGCGAAACAGATTTTTCTGGCTATCCTGATTGTCAGGGAGAATTTATTAAAGCGTTAGACAAAGCCATTTCTCTAGGATTGGACAATAATATAAAAATTGAAACACCACTCCTTAATCTCACCAAAGCCGAGACTTGGGCGATGGCTGATTACTATGGCATTCTCGAAATCATAAAAAATGAGACGCTGACCTGCTACAATGGCATTAAATATGATGGGTGTGGTAATTGTCCGTCATGTTTTCTTCGTAACAGAGGATTTGATCAATATAATAAAAATCAGTTGAAAGTCATGAAGTCATTCAAAGAAAAATCCTCTTTTCTTTAAAAAATAAATTTATGATGGGGCTATTTATTTCCACCCCATCATATAGATATTATTTTCCTCTCTCATCTTTCACAAGAAAGCGATTAAAATAAAATCTCGTCAAATAAGCCGGGAAAACATTAAAACAAGCAAAAAAAGACTTAATAACAATCTGAATGATAGCCATTTTCATAATCACATGCAGGCTTAATTTTCCATAGAATGCAACCAAACAAAACACAAAACTATCAATCACCGCCGCTGTCATAGTGCTAAAAAAACCCTTAAAAACAGAAACCTGGAGTTGGTAATGTTTTTTATCTTGCATAAAACATAGGAGTTAGCATTCTCTGACAAAAAGAATGATAACGATGATGCAAATACAGTGGAAATTATTTGATTTATTAACAAGCTGTATGAAGCATTCAGCTTCCAGTCAGGGATGGATGGAAGTTTCGTCGACACACTTAATAACAAAACAATAATCAAATTAGCTGACAGAGACAAGTAAATAGCTTTTCTTGCCAGGTGCATCCCATAAAACTCACTCAGAAGATCTATAACAAGAAATGAGAACGGATAGATGAATGTGCCAGGGGTAACAACTAAATTAAATAGTTGCACAAAAACTGGTTTCGTGGCTGCTATATTACTGAAGACGTAAAAAACACTTAATAATAAAATCAAAACAGCATAAATAAACCAAGACTTTTCATTTCGATCTTCGTACTCATATACAGTTCGTGCATCTGTGCATGATGAGTAAATTTTTCGATAGATTGATTTTATTTCATATATATTTAAATTATCAATAATTTCACATTTTTCAAGTTCTTTTATATTAATCTTTATGATCTTACTGGTTGATAAGATCAAGATATTTGCAGAGTTATCGGCTTTATTAAATCCGAGAAGCTTATATTTACTCCCCATAGTCAAATCGCTCCTCTATTATATCACCAACAAAAACACTCCCATTACCTTCTAAAAAAGAAGCAGATCCGATGTAAAATTCATTTTTTATACCATGATAATTAAGCTCATTCTCACTTTCATCTTTTCTTCCTCTCTTAACGAGCAACAAATCTCCCGCATTATATTTCCCTTCAATATCCTTTTCTAAAACAATCCCTATAACATTAGATTCACAGCCAAAATAAAAAGTTAGTTTTCTCTCAGAAACGAGCATGCCTATTTTTTTATTCAAGAAATCCAGTGAACTACATTCTGATTGGAAAAACACAGGTACCGCACAAGGGTTCATATTTCCATCTAGAGAAATCACTGTGTCAATACGTTCTTTTTCTTCAATATCCAAACTTTCTATTTCTTTGTAGGACACACCAAAAAAATCTGATACTTTCTGTATAGTTGACTGATGAACATTTGATACCCTACCGTCAAGTATATTATAAATTGTTGTTCTGTTGAGACCGGTGCGATCGCATAAAGAAACCCGGGTTTCCCCTCTTGAACTTAATAGATAGTGTAAATTTTTCTTAACAAATTCTATTTTTTGTTTTTTATGCACACGACCCTCCCTGTAGAAATATCTTAACCTTAAAAAGGAGATTGAACCCCTGAATGATATGGTGCACAGGAATAAAACATAACAGCATGTTATACAAACTCTATCCGTAAAACAAAGTCGAAGAAGTCCTTGCGTATTTCATTCCCACACAGCCGCAAGGAGGACTTAGTATTTACATACTCATCTGATATATAAACAGTAAACATCATGTGTGATATTCATCTCAATTGCTAAGTCAGCATGGAGGTCTCCTCAGTCCAGGCCTGCCAGGTATCATTTGTCCCTGCGGCTCACTGCGGCTGTGTTTGCCCCGGTGCAGGGATTTCTGCCATATCATAAAACACAGTACATGTACGGCGGTTTCATCAAGCTACGCAAATGTGTGTTCAATAAGGGATGAAGAGATACATCCGGCATAACGGCGATCTCACTGACACGCCGACAAGGCGAGCCTCAACCCGGCAGTATTTCCCGCCCACTGCACCTTCACGAGATACGCAGCTGTGGGAATTTTATCTTTGATGACAGACCCAGCCGGTCAGACCCTCGTCTGAAAATTCTGTTTCTTATCAAGAAGGGGGCCCGTATACAGATCTTGCCTCTAACTGGGGGACGTCTCAGGGAAGCGCCTTGGTATCCAGAGAATTACTTTAGCTGAAGGGCAAACAGCGCAGAATATCCACCGTCCATCACGATGTCACTCCCTGTCATGAAGTCATTCTGGAGTAGAAAATGTATTGCCGACCAGACATCCTCTACCGTTCCACACCGTCCCGTCAGATAGGCCTGGCTGTAGTCTGGCAGATGGCCAGCATATTTATTGCGGATCATTGGTGTATCAATTGTTGCGGGGGAAATGGAGTTAATCAGGATCCCTGGTGCAAACTCGACGGCACAAACCTTTGTCAGATTGACAATCGCCGCTTTAGCACTGCTGTAGGCCGCCATCCCTTTAGCTCCTACAGAGGCCGTTGAGCTTGCAACATTGACTATCTTGGACACAACACCATTACCCTGCATTTTTCTGGCTTCCAGTTTACAGGCATGAAAAGCAGGCATAAAAATTTGACGATAAGACTGAACCATTTCAGTGGAAGCAAGATCTGAAAGGGGTTTTCTGACCCCAGTCACCCCCGCGCAGTTAACGGCGTAGTCCAGTGATTCTATACGGGCAAACGCTTGCTCGGCCTCTTCCCAGTTTGACAAGTCACATATTATTTGCGTTATCGACTTATCCAGCACATCGGAAAAAATTGTATCCATACCGATAACATTGAATCCCGCATGATAAAACTGTACAGCGGCATAGCGACCAATGCCACTGGCATGTCCGGTCACGAGAACAGTACGTTTTATTTTTTCAGCCTCCGCCACTTGCATGTCACTGCCAACCTTTGTCCTTTGCTTCATGCCCCATGCTATGGTTTAAACTCAAGGGCGACATGAACGAATACCTTTCTCACCGCCTCTGACGGTGCGGGTAACACAGCCCCGCTCACATCGCCCATGGCAGCTCGACACAGTTCAAGGTTGCCATGTTCATACTTCACGGTTTTCTCCTCCATATTCAACCGTAGCGTGCAGGTCTTGCCCCGCCACTGGTCAATATCAAAGAAATTTTGTTCAATTGCCCGACTGAGTAAACCGGCATATTCATTCGGGTTATCACCGGTATATTTATCCCCAAAATGAATGGGCGCATCCGGAGGGGGGGTTGTTACTGTTCTATGCTGACAACCTGCAACCGACAAGCATCCTGATAATATCAAAGTCCTCAGTCCGAACCGTGTCATCGCTCAGCCTTTGTCACCACATTAAAGAGAATGCAGTTTTGCCTGTGATTCCCTTCTTAGTCAAATGCCGGTTCTTAAACCAGCTGATTTTTTCAGAGAATTCGGGCTTTATCGCCCAGACAGGTAATGAACGTTATTTTATTAAAGAATTCAGACACAACTCCCGGCGGATAACAGCACTTCAGTTGCCGAATACAGAAAATAATTGACCGTTCAATACCGTATAAAAGCATCGAAAGCATTATTGATTACGGTTGAAGTACTACAGCTAAATCCACGATACAGTGTCCTGCCTGAGCACGCGGGGCAGTGATATACGTGATAAAATCTGAGGATTAGTATTAATTCTGTATGGCCCGGAACAGACCACGTCCTGCAGCACTCATTATGGTAAGCATCACCCGTCACCGCTTCACCGGCAACAGCAGGGTGAAGTCTGGATATTCACTATTCCTGTCGCTCGCCGGAACAGAGATAAGGCGCAATTTCAGGCAAGAGGGAGCTTAAGAGAGAAAGCTTCGCAATATGAGACACCGACCTAAGGCGCTCAAATTTTTTTCTTAAGTATCAGTTCTTTAATTTATCCCACTTTACAGCGACGACAATACTCCAGTTTCCCTCGGAGTTAGGCCTGCGCCATTTCGCCTTTTCCATAATACGCAGATATTCGAGTGCCTCGGAGAAAGAAAAAAAACGCTTTTGCGCCGTTTTATCGCCCACGCCAAACGAGCCATCGCGAGAACTCGCCAGTCCGGGATGAAAGCAAGTGCCATCTGCTGCATAGGGAACCAGCAATTCAGGATCGTTCTCTTCCGTTGAATCCGTTATCAGTAGTTGCCACGGTTCGACGCGAAGCGCTTTTGCAAGCCGGTCTATCGCATCCAGAGAAACATTCGCACCACCACGCTCAACTCTGCTCATGTAGCTACGCGCAAACCCACAGCTATCAGCAAATGCTTCCTGGCTCATTCCGGTACTGATGCGCAACGCTTTGACACGCTTGCCAAACAATGTGCTTAAGGACTTTTTCATGCCCTGAATGTGCAATTTTGAGCACCACAAGAGCCACGCTCTAATAGTGACATTTCGAATCAAAATTATTTGTTTTGTGATCGCGCGTAGATTAAATCTGATCTTTGTCCTGCTAACATCGGAAGAATCAAATTAAACCCTAAAAAAGACATTTTAAATCAAGCTGACCTCCATCCATCACCGGGTAAAACCGATACGTGAAACATCAAAGGAAAGTGATCAGCGCACGATTATTAGCCGCGTCGTCGGCACCTTACGTTCTGCCCTGGGGCGGCACACCCGTCCCGCCTAATCCTCACCCTC
>NZ_BCTL01000095.1 GCF_001571265.1 Cedecea neteri NBRC 105707 = ATCC 33855
AACATTACCAGTGTCGATAATGATGTCACTATCAAATCTCTCGTACTTAACCGTGGCAACTGTGTTATCTCTACAGCAGACGGGGGACAGAACGTAAACAAAAGGCTTGGGTTCGGTCAGTCGTATTCATTTACCAGCCCAACTAATCAATCATTTTCTCAGTGTAGGCCTCTTGAGTTAGTGGTTGGTACAAATAAGGGTTCATTCGCTTTTAAATGGTAATTGGCTGATGTAAGGGAATAAAGATGAACGATATAAATTTATTAAAGAATAACCTTGATACTAAGGTATTAAACTTTGTGCTGTTGACCGCTGTTACAGGTGGCATTTACCCGTTAATGTGGTTATTTCTCAATCAGCGGAAATTAACCGAAGCCATGAAGGATAACTTTGTTGATAACAATTATCCTCTATGGATCGCCATTGCAACAGGCTTGGGTTGGTTTCTGTCAGATTTCAGCTATGAAATAAGTGACAAAGAAACGATTCTGGATCACATCGCCACGCTGTTATCGTTTGCATCCGTTGTTATGTACATCGTCTGGGGTTTTAAGGCTAAAACTGCACTGCAGGCTTACGTTTTAAAAGTGTTTAAATTTGAACTTAAAATGAACGTGTTCTACACTTTCATATTCAACATATATTACATTGTTTACTGTATTAACAGTATGGAATCTGAGTACCAGAAACACAAAATCATTTTCAGCCAACAACAGGGTTAGTTGTTTTATATATAAATAAGAGCACCATTAATGGCGCTCTTATTTTTTTTACTTTTTGTAGCGTGCCGCACTAAGGAAAAGCTCATTTCTTCTGAGACGAACTCCCATCTGGTCAAGCTGATACCCATGATGCTCCATCACCTGACGGGCCATTTTCCCAATCATCTGTTTAATCCGGTCATTGTTTTCATTGCTGACCTCATTACCAAATCGTTCAATAAGGTAGGGTTGAACAACTTCCAGTGCGGGGCGAGATAAGTAGGTTGCGGCCTCCATTCGTATAACATTCTCACGCTCATTCATGAACGCCCAGAGACGCTTGCCGAAGTCACCTTCGGCTAAATCAGAAAAATTTCCAGCATTGAAATCCATCAGGAGTCCTCTCTGCTGCTTAAGTTACATGTGTACTATATGGTGTGTGTAATTGTATAAAAAGTTTAAACCGACGCGACTATTTTACATGTAGTTCAATCATGTACGGCACCACACAATTTATCTTTAGGGACCCAAAATTAGGCTGGTAGCTGAGATCACCGACATGCGTGGTGGTTTCAATGGGCTGGCTGCAAAAGTGCAGACAGCGCAGTGGAATGGCCCGGTGTTCGACTACGTTTTCATCCTTTCGGGGCCTTAGCGGCAGTCAGGTCAAACTGCTCTGGCCCACCGGCGGCGAATCGTGTCTCCTGACTAAAAGGTTCTGGCTGGGCGCTTACTGTTTTTTAGTCCCTGATGGAGAAATACCACTGTATTTCATGCGGTAAGGGGAACTTTTCATCCACTGATGGACTTGATAGATTATCTACTGAAATCTGGCACCATATCGTCGGTATCTCATAATGAGACCCATATTCTAAGAGTTATTCTTGAAGGAAAATTGACACGGAATTAACATGCTTTTGCGGCTAAAAACGGAGGCGGAAGTAGAAAATCCGCGATCAAGGTTAGACTACATAGGAAGGTATAAATTCTATGAATAAAGATATATTAAGTTTTGTCTGCTGTTTAGACAAAGAGGACATAACATTAGATTATATGTCAGAATTCCAAGGTGTTCGCCTAAATAGTTTTAATCGGGATGAGCTAAATGAAAACTCAAAAGCAGTATCTACTTTCACCATTGATATTAAAGGTTCTGAATTTTACAATCGCAAATCTCAGAAAGGAAACTTGTACGTTCAATGGCATCTAAAAAACTTCACAACCGGTGATTGTTATATGCTTTTAAAGTTCAAACATTCAGCCAATGGTGAAGGGTACTACTACAAAAACTATCATTCTCCAGAAGAAAATAAAGAAACACAAGCATTCCAGGTAATTAAGATTTTGAGTATTGCATTTGTTTACCCTTCCAATCAACTGGTAAATAAAAATAATTTAATACAAAATTTTTTAAACCAAAATAATACCCGACATCAAAATAAAATAGATAGGGATATGAATGGTGCTCTTTATTTAAATAGTTATTCTGTTGGCCAAGGTATGTGCTCACTAATACACAATGGAACAGAAGGTGTTCTGCTTGATTGTGGAGCGGGAAAACCCATATTAAAACCTAATTACAAAAACCTTTCCACAAATCAACTTATAAATGATCTAAAAGTATTGTCACAGGTAGATATGATTTTATCTCATTTAGATAGCGACCATCACCGGCTACTCTCTTGGGATTCGGATTTGTTTGGAATGATTTCAAATATATATATCCCTAGCAATACAAATGACTTATTTCTCAAGGATAAATTGACTCACCAGAAGATTATAGCCTGCTCCTTAATAAAAATAAAATTCACCAATGGGTTCATGAATTCATATCGCACCAGACCAGCATCTAATTCACAAGAAAAAAACGACAATGCATTAGTCACACATATCCGTACTGGTAAGGAAGAAGTGTTAGTTCCTGGGGACTATTTATATAAATACATTTGGACCGATTTATGCCCAAATATAGCCAATCTTACTAGGTGTAATTATACATATATTATTGTTCCGCATCATGGGGACAAAGAAAGTAGTAAACTCATTCTATCCCCATCTAACTTAATAAAACCTATCGCTTTTTTTTCGGCCGGTACACATGATACTTGGAAACATCCATCGTTTGAATCGCTAGATGCACATAGTACATTGCTTTTTATAAATGTCGTGGATAACGAAAATGAAGAAATTGATAAAATCTGCTTTAACCTTTAGTAATGCAGAGTGGAATATATTCGGAAGATTTTAATCATAAATTGTGTTGTCAGGAGCATAATTAATATTCAAGGTTTGTTATTGCCGAACAGTACATTCACGGATTTTTTCATGTTTACGGCCGTGTCGGAAAAAGATTATGAGCCAAAACATGAGCTTAAATTGTAAGCAATTGAAAGTTACTATCGGAATAAATCCTCTCCAGATGCATATTGTACATCTATTTTAAATAGGCCCGGTATTTATCTGGATGCAACTGTATCCGAGACAAATTTTCAACCTTCACCTAATATAGCCTAAAAATTATAAATGCTGCTACAAATACGTTCCTCGCTGTAAGTGCTCAGCTTCACCGGCCCATTTATTTTTAGAGATCTTTCGGCATACTGCAAATGCCTTAGTAGGGAATTGCCATGCGCAAAACCCCTTATCTTCGAGTTATTTTTACCGACTTGCTCAAGGACTGCTATGCAGCCACCTTGTGTCCAGAATTTCGTATTACTCGACTGTCAATAGTAAAAGCAGGGAGACTCAATGTCAGATAAAAGAGGTTCTGATGGACATGAATATCCCCGCTAACGCATTTACTTTCGGTAACGAACACGATCTTCAATCCTCTGGACCGCGTTAAGTGCTTCATGACCTAGTTCCTTTTCGTCGCAAAGACTGCGTAAGCTTTGCAAGTCGTCGGCGTCTCCAAACTGCCCAATCACTTGAATGGAAAAGGAAACGATACGTGTCAGATCATTAATGAACCCGTGTTCGCGGTACGTCTTCTGCGACTCGCGATTAGCCAATGCATCGCGACAGACAGCCAAAGCTGTGTTCGGATAACTCTTTACAACATGAGTTCTCGTACCATCCGAAAACAACATTTGAGATGTTGAATACCACAGTGCTCCCGCGCTTGCCGAAGCGGAATTAGCCAGTAACGTAGTGCGCGCACCAAGAGTATGGGCCGAAGACTCGAGTTCGCAATCGCTCAACCGGCAAGCCCAGTAAGCTAATTCCCCGCAGGCCCGCATAGTTTCATCAACATCGACAGGCGATGTCACAGTGGTAGGAAGTGGGAGGTCCAAAATCCCCATCGCTTCGTGCGCTGCGAAAAATACCTCAACAGCATCTTGTGGCATAACCGACTTTTTGGCTGGCAACCTAAGCCAAGGTTCAATAGCCTCGGAAACTGATGAGTCACCGAAATCTGCGAGCTGACGAATCAGAATATTGACAAACGAAACATACTCGGTGCTTGCTCCTTTGAGTGCCTTGAAAAGGAACTGCCGTTTCTGAGCGCTGGCAAGATTGTTTATCTCCTCCCAATAAATGCAGTCATACGGGTGATCGAATTGTCGAGAGAAGATATTCCATGCTTGCGTATCGGCCTGAGGTCCCGACTCGGAGAGCGCGCTTTCGATCTCCTCAAAGACCACCGTTCTGTAGTTTTCTTCTTCGGCTTCGAGTCCACCTAACCCTTTCAGTGCATCAAAAATCATGGAATTCAAAAACACGCCCAATTTGTCCATGGAGTCCTCAAGCGCCGCGATCATCTTTGCTTTTACGGCATCATCCACATTTCTCAAGTGTACACAAAAGTCCATCGTGTCTAGCTGAAGGTGGTAGGGCAAGCTCTGCAGTCTCTCAAGAAGATTCAGCACAAATGGCGCTGCCCACGGTGCGTGTTTCGTGAACTTGGTGATTCCGAGAAGAACGTAGAATTCGCTATGCGTGCTCGCTTCCTTCCATGATTTTTTCAGAGCTTCACCAAATTCGCTCCTTGGACTATGGCGAAAACTTAGGCCACCACTATGGACGAAGGACACAAGCTGCGAAAGCGCGATCTTACGATTGAACACATAGGCTTGGCTAAATGTCTCGTGCCTAAGTGGTACCTTTTTGGCCCTTGCTTCCTTATAAAGCTCTCGATTGGCTTCTGCAATTTTTCCTTCCATGATGCGACATGCCGTCATGATTTGTTCTAAGTGGACTCCCTGCATTAGAAGCCAGCCAATAGCAGGAAGAAAAACTTCAAACTTCGAGAGGGTTGGCCGATGATTGCCAGTTTCAATCGAACAGCTATGCCATCCCTCGCCATTCATCAGGAAGCGCAGTTCAGAAGTCTCTGCGACCATTTCGGCGAGTAGCACGTCAAGCTTTGCTTTGACGGCACGTCTCGCGGCGTCTCCACACTCTCCTCGGACGCAAGACTCCAGGAGGCCCTTATCATTAGTTTTTTCCAAAATATCTTTTAGCGTCGAATCGTCTTCCACCGCACCGAGAATAAGAGCCTTAGAGCCATGGAACCGTGGAGATCGCAGAATAGATTTCATTCGCTCAGAGTCTTTGCACGCTACCCGGACTACAGATTCCGCCATGAAGAAATAGAAAAACATTTCATGAGAGAAGCTAATTCTATCACCACGCTGTGACACAAGCCGCGACTTAAAGACCGCGTACCGTACCGCGTCTGTCGCACTTGCCGCATCGCAAAATCTGTCAAACTCTCGAATGGACATACTAAATGCGGTTTGAGAGATCAACTCTTCTGCAAACCCGGAAAGAGCGCGAATTCCCGCCGTTGCGAAGTTGCCGAGGCGCATGCGAGTAACCGTGTCGAATAGAACGAACGTACTTGCCCCAGCGGGCAGTGATGCGGCAGCCTGCCCAATGAGTTCCGCTTCAAGTCCTGAGAGTGCTATCTCAAGCAGAGCTTGGCAGTTTGTTT
>NZ_BCTL01000096.1 GCF_001571265.1 Cedecea neteri NBRC 105707 = ATCC 33855
TTGGACAAGCCGCAGGCGCGTCAGTGGCTTTTGCCGGGTTTCGGGGCGCAGCCCTGAACCAGTCACGTAGCGCTAGCGGAGTGTATACTGGCTTAATATATTACGGCCGGGTAAAGATTCAGGGAAGTGCTTCATGTGGCAGGTGTGATATGTGGCTCAGGAGCGTCCGCAATGCCATGCACGGACTGGTGCAGTTACGCCTCCTCGCTCATTCGCTCACTCACGTTCGGTCATGAGACTGCGGCGGGCGTTACCTACTTACGGATAGCGAAAGAAAACAATGGCGCGCAAAACAGGAAGGGCCGGAAAAAGGATGCGGCGTTGCCGTTTTTCCATAGGCTCCGCCTCCCCTGACGAGCATCACAAAAATGGACGCTCAAGTCAGTGGAAGACGAAACCCGATGTGGCTTAAAGATGCCAGAGATTTCTCCCTGACGGCTCCCTCCTGCGCCTCCACATTCCCGCCGTGCAGTGTACCGGTGTCATTTCCGCTGTTATGGCCGCGTTTTCTCATTCCACGCCTGACACTCAGTTCTGTTTAGGCAGTTCGCTCCAGGCTGGGCTGTGTGCAAGAACCCCCCGTTCAGCCCGACTGCTGCGCCCTTTCCGGTAACTATCGTCTTGAGTCCAACCCGGAAAGACACGCAAAAACGCCACTGGCAGCAGCCATTGGTAACTGAACAAGGTGGATTTAGATATGAGACTTCTTGAAGTGGTGGCCTGACTGCGGCTACACTGAAAGGACAGTTTTGGTATCTGCGCTCCACCAAGCCAGTTACCTTCGGAATAAAGAGTTGGTAGCTCTGAACTCCGGCAAACAAACCACCGTTGGTAGCGGTGGTTTTTTTGTTTACAGCGCTGAAGACTACGCGCGAAAAAAAAGGATCTCAAGAAGATCCTTTTGATTTTGCTGATCCTTACACCCTACCAGTCGCCATACGGATAGTGCTTCCCCTTGATAAAATCACGCATAAAGGGATCGTAGCCGTTAGCCTCGATGTAACTGAAATCAATTTTGTTAGGAACGTTTTTGCATATCAGCATGTCATTCCCCGTCAGGGTGAGCTGCCGCGCAGGATGCTGGAGCACAACAGGATCGCCGTTATCTTCCAGCCAGACCCTTACGGTTCCCCCCGGAGCCAGTCCGATAATCATATTATCCCGGTAATACGTCTTTCCCGGCTTATAGGTATCAGGATAGGCATTTAGCATCTGCTGCCACGTCTCCCGGCTGAACCAGATCTCCGTCTCATACGCCTTTTTATCGATAACCGAGTCCCAGCACACAGTCATCCTGACAGGCAGCGCCTTGCCGGTATTAAAATTGGCTGAAAAACTACCTACGCGCTGGCTCCATTTCTCCACACTGCTCTGACTTGGTCTGGCTGCGTCAAGCTGCCGAAAGATACTTTCCCGGATATCCCCGTCCTCCAGATACACCATTGACACCAGTGCAGGCAGGTTTTTCGGGTGAAAAAAATTAAACTGCCAGTGGTCGTAAGGCAGCTTTTTCCCATACTGCTCCACGCCGTCTCCCAGCAGCGTCTTCACGCCTGCCCGGCGGTCATGACAGCCTGCAAGCAGCATTACGCCCAGCACACACACCATCAGCGGTAATCGTCTCATCCCTGCCTCCTCAGAACAGTCCGTCCAGCGCGTCCGCGTTCGCCCGCGCCCGGTCTTCCCACTGCTGCTGGTCGTCCATCCGCCACACCGTCCGCACCCAGCCCTTCCCGGGAGCCATCGGCCACACGAACGAGCGCTCATCCGTCGGCGCATAGTGGTTTCGCAGAAAAACCTCGCCCGAGGACGGACTCACCCACAGGCTCAGGTCCGAGTCGATGTTCCAGTTCGCCGAACAGTGCAGGTAGCGCCCGATGGTCCGCATCTCCTCCGCCGTGAAGCCCGCAGGCTCCGCGCCGCGCCGGACCGCGCGCCCCTGAGCTATGGCTTTGTCACACAGGGAAAGCAGTTCTGACGGCAGCGCCAGCTCTTTGTTACTGCTGAGTATCGGGGCAAACATAACTCCGGCGTCCTGTGCCGCATCCAGCATCACCCGCAGGCTCACCTTCTCCCAGTCGTTCGGTACCGCCTTACGCGTCATGAACACCGCCGCACCCACTTTCTTCTCAAAAATAAACGCCCGCGCCTTGTCCCGGTTAACCCGCGGCCACGAAATCATTTTCGTCTCCACCTCGCCGTGCGGCATCAGGTACTTCAGCGCCGGAAGCGAGTACAGCGCCTGACGCATCTTCTCCGCCTGACGGTACACCGCCGTCTGCGTCTCGTCCGCGCTGTCGAGCGTCACCTCAAAGTCCGGCATCGTCAGCAGGGAAATCTCATCCTCTCCCGCGTTATAGCCCCCGCCGATGTCCGAGTGTGCACCCGGCAGCGCCAGCTCCGGCCACATCCCCGCGATGCTGTTCAGGCTGAAGTTGTACCGGCACTCGTGCATCGCGCTTATCTGAAACACCTTCTGCGCCACTGAGGGACGCAGCTCAAGGTTGACCCCGGGGTTGCTCCGCCCGTTAACGCCGTAGAAATTCAGCAGGCTACCGATGGCCGCAACCGTGTCAAACAGCCCCAGAAAGCGCACCTCACCGGCCGCTTTGCCGTGGTGCCCCGCCATATCCAGCCCGTTCTCTATCGCTGCCGCTATCGCCGCGTCCTGGTTCATCACCCGGTTGGCAAAGTGCCGCGCCGCCGCCGCCCCGCGGCTGAACCCAAACACGTCAAACTGCACCTTCGCGATCGCCACTTTGTCACGGTTAAGTTTGATAAAGCGGGTCAGCTCTGCGCTGATCTTGTCCAGCGCCTCATCGGTCTTCGTCACCACCCCTTCGAACTGCCGGATAAGGCTGCTGCCCAGCGCTTTACCCAGCATCGAATCACTTTCCCCGTCCGCCGTCCCGATGCCGCTGACGTAGGCTTTCACCTGTGCCTCTGTCTCACTGTCGCTGAGTTCATCACTCGACTGATAAAGGTCAAACAGCCGCGAGATATTAGTGTGACCCCCCTGCCAGCTGCCGTTACCCAGCCCCGTTCTGGCGTGTTCTTCATACTTCGCGCACGCCCGGGCTCGTTCTTCGCCAACCAGCCCGGCGCAGTGGGCATACGCCAGCCGCAGATCGTCGGCGTTCGCCCGGTTGTTCCCCGTGCCGTCAAAGAACACCCCCACCGTCAGCGTGATCCCCCTGACCGGCACACGCCGGCACCGGATGACTTTTTCACTGTACAGAACATCGGTGTAGTGCGTGTCGTCCCCGGTAATTTCATACCGGTGATAACCGGTATGACCCGGTTCAGTATTCTCGTCTGCTGCCATAAAAAATCCTTTTAATCTGAAAGGTTAAATCAGGCACATCATACCCCCGTCCGCCCTTAACCCAAATCAGCCCGCTACAGCTCCAGCGACGGCCCCGGATACTCCCGCTCTTTCACCAGTTCCTTCTGGCGCTG
The DNA here is from genome assembly GCF_001571265.1 of Cedecea neteri NBRC 105707 = ATCC 33855. Lineage (GTDB taxonomy): Bacteria > Pseudomonadota > Gammaproteobacteria > Enterobacterales > Enterobacteriaceae > Cedecea > Cedecea neteri. The sequence goes on from NZ_BCTL01000096.1 coordinate 3,460, forward strand.
CTCCTGCACCACCCGCGCACGCGCCACCACCTCGTACTCGCGCCGCTGTACTATCGGCTCAAACGACTCAGTTGCCCGCTCAAGCGCTCCACCTGCTGACTCAAGCGCGTGACCTGCCCGCTCAGCCGCTCGTTGTCCCGTTGCATAAGACCACACATCGTCCGCAATTCCCCGAAGGCGTTCTCCCACTCGTCCAGCCTTTGCGAGTAGTCCTGCTGTAGCTGCTCTAATGCGCTCAGCAACTGCGTTTCCAGCTCTGTCATGCTCCGTTACTCCTTCACCAGCTTCACCGCCCGGTGCTTCCCGATGGTCCAGTTTGTGTCCGCTTCCGTGCCTTTGGGCAGCACCAGATAGCGCCCGTCCTTCCCCTCCCGGAACTCCACGCCCCACGTCTTCGCGTTCAGCTTCTCCAGCGTGGCGTTCTGCGCCGCGATTTCGTCCAGGTTCGACGCGATTTTCCAGCTCAGCAGCCACAGCACGCCCCCGCACATCCCGGCCAGCAGCAGCGAGGTCATGAGCACCGACAGCCACCGGCGCGTTGCCAGACGCATCACGCTCTCCCGGTGTGACTGCATGGCCTCTGTCATGCCGTTGCTGTGGTGCCTCAGGGCCTCGCTCAGCGCCCGGTTCTGTTCGGCGATGTCGTCGCTGATTTTCTGCCCGCTTAAGCTCAGTGCCTCGCTGACACACTTCCCGAGCCTGTCGAACTCGTTCTTCAGCAGTTGCTCTGTATCGTTCGCCTGCTCGCTCGATTTCTGCCTGAAGTCCGTCGCCATTTTCGAAAGACTGTTCATAGATTGCTCCCCTCAGTCTGAGATTGCGGCCCCCCTCCGGGTCCGCGATGCTAATGCTGCTCTTCGTGGTCCGCACCACGTCAAATCCTGACGCCGTGAGCGCCTGTATCACGTCCTGACGCGTTTTCAGCTCTCCGGCCACACAGAGACGCACCAGACCGTCGGTAATCGCCTCAGCGGCCTCCTGCTTCGTTCCGGGCAGGGTGTTCGGCGTGACCAGCGTCCGGCGGTTCTCCGGTGCGTTCGGGTCGTGCAGCCCCAGACTGGCATTCACTGTGGTCTGCCAGGCATCGATGCGCGGACGGTCGGCCTTATCAAAATATGGCTGCAGCCGCTTTCCGGTCAGCAGTTCGGTGTTTGGGATAAGAAAATTCAGCTCCAGACGGCCCTTGTCACGGTGCTCCACCCACAGGATGCTGTACTGGTCTTTATCGAGTCCGGGCATCAGAACCCGCTCGAAGCTCTCCATCAGCTTCTCACGCTGCCCCGGCGGCAAATCTGCCTCCGCGAACGACAGCACCCCGGAGGTGTATTTCTTGGCATACACCGACGCGTCAATCAGCTCCCGGACTTCTTCCGCCTTCCCCTGCAGAACGCTGGCGCCCTCCCGGTTACGCTCTTTCCCCAGCAGGTAATCCACCGGCCCGGAGCCGCCGCCGCGCCCCCGGGCGTGAAATTTAACGATCATCATCCGGCCCTTTTTCCAGCACCGCATGGCGCAGCCGCTCAAGTCCGGCGTCGATGGCCATCAGCGCGGCCACCACCTGCACCCGGTCATGCCCGGACCACGCCCCGCTGTTCACTTTCCGGGCTGTCTGGTTGAGGTTGTTTCCCATCCCGGCCAGCTGACGCAGCAGCGGCGGCGCAAGCGTGGGGAGTTTGCCGGCACGCGCCGGCTTTTCATCCAGGCACGTCTGACGCATCCACGCCGCAAGCTGTTTGCCGTCACAGCGCTCAAGCAGTCGCCGGTGCTCGTCTTCCGTCACCCACAGGGTGAGCATTTTGGTGCGTTTCTCTGACAATCAGGCCTCCTGATAACCCCGGGACGGGCGGGAAATCCTTTCCCGGTTGGCGCGGGG
>NZ_BCTL01000097.1 GCF_001571265.1 Cedecea neteri NBRC 105707 = ATCC 33855
TCAGTGTTTGAATCTGCAGAGGGAAACTGTCTGCAATTTATACTGACATGATATCGATATTTAATGCGAAATAAATTTAATTTTCGAAAAATATTTCGATTTGATGAGTTTTTGAATTGATATTCTTGTTAAATCAAACGGTTAAGAGTAGAACGAGATGGTGAAAAAAGGCAGTCAGTTGACTGAACCTGCGGATGAGAACATGTTTGGATCACGGTTGTCTGTGGCCATGGAAATGTCTGGCTATACCAAGAGCTCTCTGGCGCGTAAATCGGGGTTATCTGAGGCGGCCATCAGGGGATATTTAAAGCACGAGTCATTCCCCAGCATTTTACAACTGAAGAAACTTGCAAAAGCAACTGGGGTAAGTGCGGCATGGTTCCTGGGAGAGGAGGGTGAGTGGGCAGAACCCGCAGGAGTTGAAGACGATATTGCTCTGCTGACAATGTTGTTCCGACATATTTCGGAAGCGCAGCGCCATCTGGTCATCATGCAGGCAATGAGAGTGTTATCCGCACAGTATGCAGACAGCACCGTGGAATCTCTGCGGGATCTGTCGCCTTCTATAATGAATATTGCACTGAAAATTAGTCGTCTCTCAACCGAGCAGCGTCAGAAGCTACAGGGTGAGTTCGATATTGACATCGTACCTTAGTGGCGGTTGCCTGACTGATGCCTCACCATTGCTGAACATGGTATCTATAAATATCTGTACTGCCGATGTGGCGAGCCCTGTGCAAAACAGGCAGGCGTTGGCGACGAGTACTGGTCAGAATGAAAAAGATCCCTTAACCTGTAAAAATAGCAGAAAGATATAAAAGTATTGTTTTTTCGAGGGGTTTATCAATGTTAAATAGGCTCAACGAGCCTATTTATGAGTTTAGTTAAGGTAAGCTTTTAATGATTCATAAGGATAGTTATTTTAGCCTTACCGATTTAAATATCAGTAAGTTACTAGCATTACTGATAATGTGAAACACATAAGAAACGAGTTAGTTTGAAATGTATTGGTTGCTTCGGAACCCACGCTATAAAAAATCTTATAAGCTCACTGATCTTCAGCTAACAATCACCATCTGGTGAAGGAAAATCAGTGCTGTGATATCGCCTGAAACTGTCTTCCAGCGCTTCACGTAATGAATGGTATTTCTGTTCCCCGGAATCATCTTTCCATAACGTTACGGTCCAGGCCTCAGGGTTGCTGGAATACTGGTTATAAACCGGCCTTATTGTTTTCATAGGGAGCTCGCAGTAGGCCGTCACGAACTTGCTGAATTTCATCTCACTATAATTGACCGCAACATCTTCTGTTATGATACGGGGATCCCACCACGCAGCGTTGTTCAGGGCAATTCTAAGCTGGTCTGGAAGGATACGACCATTATAGATCCTTTCAAATATTGCTTCTTTTACCGTACAGCCGTGAACACGGATGGCAGCACGTTTTTGTTCAAGCTCGTGAAGGAACCTGAATATCAGCTTCAGGTCATTGCGACACCGAATGTAGTTCCAGCGCTGAAATTCGCAAAACTCATACCGACAGATGCTGGCGCTGCCTATCTTAGTGCGGTACTCGAGTACAAACCCCATACCCAAATTGTTCTCATAGTCATCATATTTTTCGGCCTGCTCGAAGCTCACGCCAGCATTCTTGATGATATAAACATCAAGATCGCCATACTCAATGTTTCTTTCAATAATTGAAGCTGCCATTCCCTCGGTATTTTTATACCAGTGGAGAGCGCGCGTGGGGAATACGCCCTCGCTTTTTGCGCTAAGCCAGGATTGCTGTACACCGAACCAGTTGCTGACGTTCTTAAGTAACTCCGGAGTCAGAAGATCAAGTGTTGCATCACGTGATTTAAGTTTTGACAGCGTTAGCCCATACTCAGCCAGTATCTGGCTCATTTCTAATGGTCCAATTCCATTGATTTCGAACAGCAACATCAGTCGGTCATAAATAGTATCTATTCGACTCTGGTGTGGTGACGTCTCGATATTTACCACTCCATCAACAATGATGTTTATAAACTGTGAAACCGAAATTCCAAGCACTTCACTCTGCGCCTGTAAGTACGCCCGCGTCTGAGGTTTTAGACGTATGGATGTCACTTCTTTGCGGCCATCCTCCTCTTCATCCATTACTTTTAGTGCTCGTTCCTGTCCGCCAGTGAGTAGTGAGCTCAGAATCTTTGTCAGTGAGTGCATGATCAAACCCGTTGTAGTAGTTTGTATTACTTTTTTCAATTTATGGCGAAAAGAGTAAAAACACAATACATCTGCATACGATTTTTTGATGATGCCGGCCTAACGATTGATCTTGCTTGAGGAGATGGTCTTGATGGCAGAATAACGTCTGAGGGACTAATGGGGGGCGTCGCGAGAAAAGTGATGGCCAATTCTGAAAATGCAGAAGTGGAGGTGGGAATATCTATGGCACAAAACCGACACTTATTAACAGACGACGTGCTTGCATATTGAGTCTACCAGACCAGTTATCTTGTACTGGGCGCCCGTTTAGCGCGCAGAACAGGTGAACTATGAAGCTACACAACGTGCGTTTAAGTACATGATGCAGGCCAACACCTATTCCGTTCAGTTCACCAACTTTTTTGACTTAGGATGTGTGAACGCACCCCTTTCAGTTCCATGCACTTTTAAGATTTCCATTTTTCTGACTCCAGTCAAAAATCCGGACAGTGTTAAAGGAGAGTGTAAACAGACTCAGACCTGACGCGGAACGAACAAAGAGATTACTGGTCCAAACCTCCCCAGACCAAATCCGGCCAGTGTGGTGGTGGCGTTTAGCCTTGCAGAAAGATTCATCTGGATCCAGTTCACACGCTGTTGGTCGACACGATCCTCTGTGAGCTCAGAGCCTGCCCCAATGGCCGAATCACCCAGCATGGTGCTCCTCTCTGTCGCGAGACTGAAGGCTTTCGCTGCAATAAACCCGATACCTAAACCCAGTCACTTACCCTGGCTGAAATGGTCTGACGGGTCATCCCGGTTGATCGGATCCCCGGTGCAGTAAACGTAGGGGTTAATACCACCCTTGCCAAAGGGGTTATATAAATCTGGCCGGGTAAAACGTCCCAGTACAGGACTGTAACCCCGGTAACCGTTCCCAGGATGATAATGCCTCTTGACCGGATCCAGACGTTCGCCGTTAAAACCTGAAAGACAGTATTCCATTCCGACCACTTCAAATATCAGAGTATGGCCCGACAATCCTGCATGTTTAACCGGGAAAAAACGAAAAATTATTCACAATATGCAGCGAGTCTTTTCTGAATGTGGTTCTGTGTCCCGCCGGCAGATTGCCGCGACTTTTCAGAATATCGGGCGTGCACGAACTTTGCATGCGAAGTTTCCGACGGTGGTCTTGAATGACGTATGGGGTCTTCGGACCAGCGAGGGTGGGGTAGGCTCCGGCGCTAAATGTGCAGGGAAGCCATGAGCGCCAGGCTGCCCACAGCATCAGACCTGTTTACTTGCGGATCGTTGCTCCTGACGGCTGCCGTTGCCCCTGTACTGAGTACGGCACTGATTGTGGCCAACGGTATGACCCGACCCATACTCCCGTAACTGGTCGGCGCACTTGCGTCATTCTCAGCCCTGAACTGAACCGCTAAAAATAGCGGATACCAGATTCAAAATTTTTTGCATTAAAGGCGTTCACTGTATGACAGGTGATCACATGGCATTTGGTCGACAGAGGCAAAGTTAGGTTAAACAAGGATCATATGCCCCTGCTTTAAAAAAAACGGTGGAATATAGTTATCCCAACCCTGAGTACGGATATATTTGAGCAGCTGGGTATAATTCAGCACTCCGGACTTTTCGCAGCAGAGTATTATGCGGTTTCTTAGTGTTATGTAGCTAATACCAAGAATTTCGGATATGCCTTTGCGTTTAACTCCGCATAACAGTAAGAGTATTATCTCCCATTCGCGATCGGTAAAAAGAGGGGATGGTCTGGTGAAGATAAGGGGTTTACGATAGATATTATCGAAGAATGAGGACAGATAGACATTAGTGAGTTCAATGTAGGTACAAATGATGCCTGTTGAACCATTCTGTAACGGCCAGGGTCTTTTTTCTACCAGATAGGCACGCAACTTGCCTTCATTTCCATAATTGAATACTTTCAGCACAATGCTCATTTTTTTGTTTTTGATTATCTCATTGTCATCGCGTAATATGTATTTGTAATGCTCTCCAATATCAGGGATTAGTTCAGTGTCTATGCGGCCCATGATTCTGGTTGCTGATATATTGAAATATTGACAGGCTAAATCGTTAACATAAATATATCGCGATGCGTTGTCTTTTATGGCCCATCCAAACAACGATCTTTTAAAATAAAAATCCATGGATAACCCTCAGTCAGTAACGATAATATGCCCCTTTTTTAAAAAGAATTGTGGGATGTAATTATCCATCCCGTTGCATTTGCAAAACTCAATCAAAGATGATGATGAGTTTGCCCCAATTTTTTTAAAGCAACTTCTCAATCTTCCGTTAATGGCGTTAACAGAAATACCAAGGATGCTACTAATTTCTTTAAGGCTGAAATCACACTGTAGTAGATAGACCATTTCCCATTCTTTTTCTGTAAATATCACTGAGGGTGCCTGGAAAATTGCATGTTGCTTTATTTTCCCTGCGAGGAGTGATGTCGGCGTGATGATGTTGACATGCCTTACGCTTATAAGCGTGCCATTACAAATGTTTTTTTCATCAAATAATGGTTCCTGAATGTTGTATGCGGGTTGCATGATTTTCTCTTTGCCCTGAATATGGGTTGTAATTGCCCGTACGGGTTTTCCTGAGTCTTCAATGTATCTTTCCTGCTGTTCAAACAGATCTGAGAACTCAGCCACAGGAACCGGAATGTCATTAATTTTAAGTCCTTCATAGTCATAATGCGTTGAAATTGTTTGCCATATTTTAAAAGCCTTATTTACGTAAACGAAATGAGACTCTTTATCTTTTACTGCCCATCCAACAATGGGATCATTTTCAAACATCTGGATTAAGTTTTCGGGTAACGAAGCTATTGCCATGATAAAACTCCCGGATAAAAAACACCCTACATAAAACGTACTCTACACAAAATGAACCCTACATAATGTGGATCTTTATTATCATTCCTGCATATTACATATAATGGTCAACAGGTATAGTTTCTGCTTTGGCCGAGAATGATAGTTTGTATCATCATGGATATGGCAGATAACGATAAACAGAAAACCACAGTCAGGATAAAGTAAAAAGGCATGATAAAAAAGCAACAGTTAACG
>NZ_BCTL01000098.1 GCF_001571265.1 Cedecea neteri NBRC 105707 = ATCC 33855
CACTAAGGTAATCAGACGCAATTAAAATGCCAGCTTTCCTTACGGAAGAACGTTGAATCAAACATGTTTGCATAAGAAACTTCTCATGTTTAAATCATAATTAATTATTTCAATTGCAGGTGAATAAATAGGATGCCAATTACCTTCAATCAGACCTCAACTGTAGAGTGCGAGTTTTCAGAATGGACAATCAGCAATAAAAATCGAGCCAAGCTGATTGAAGTGATTGCATATTTATATTTACGGCAGGAAGAAAACGCACAGAGAGTAATTAATACTCTAGATCCGCAACCGCGCGTTCCGAAAGGCAGGGTCGCCGAGAATGTTGTGAGAAAATTGACGGCTCCGCGCGCTGAAGACGTCGAGCTACTCAAGTCAGGAAACAAAGCACAGAAGAAGGCAGCGGAAAAGCGGATCGATACATCTATTATTCACCGGGACGGACTTCTATTCCAGCATATCTCTTGGGTTGCCGCTCGGCTAGAGCTTCCGAATGGCTATATGACATCACCCCATGTTCGACAAGCAGATAAAGGCTTTGACGGCTTCATCATCGAACTAGATCAGAGTGTGGGTGAGATCAAACGAATTGTGCTCTGTGAGGACAAGGCCTCAAAATCGCCGCGCAACCTTATAACCTCTAGCGTGTGGCCCGAAATAGGGGCAATTAGGAACGGCGATCGCGATGATGAGATCCTCGCCGACCTCGTAACGTTACTGAGGGGGGTCCCAAGTATCGATGCAGAAGAGGCAGTGGATCAAATTTTCTGGGAAGGTGCTCGCGAGTTTAGGGTTGCTGTAGCGACTGGCGAAAATCAACGTAGGGCCGGTAGTTTTTTGCACATCATCGACGGTTTTGAAACGATTGCTGGTGGTGAACTTGACACTCGCACGGCTGGCATTTTGGCCTTCGAGGATGTACGCAAAGGTTTGGAGCTTTTCGCCAGAGAGGTGGCTGCCAAAGTAGAGGAGATCTCTAATGTTTGACCCTAGTTCCCGTGCTCTCCTGCGGGAGGCCCCTGACCTGCCAGGCCTTGATCCCGAAACGCTAGACGAGCTGTTGACGGCTGCGCACATAGAACTTGCTACGGTACGCCTTATGTCCCACGAAGGTGAACCTGAAGTCATGAGCGATGTGCTCGACCGAGTTCGACGCCTTGCTTCGACCTTCGAAGCCTATGTCGCACTCAATCTTCGACCTGAGCAAACACGTGCCGCAGCTTTTGTCGCCGCAAGTGCTCATCAGATATTGAGCCGTGTTCGTGAGACCATACTGGATCGACCAACCGTTGTTTCGAGTGATGCATTAGGATCATCAATTTCGGCGACGCTTTTATTTTTGATTGCTGGACGGGCAGCGGACGCGGCAGAGGTCGCGAGTCAACTCCGGGCCAAGGGAGAGCGCCGAGCTGTACGACGAAGCCTGATCCTGAGCCTTCGGGAATTGGCAACTGGTAATCTCACTACTCTGATAGAGCGTGATCTTGACGAAGATAAAATCGCAACGCGAGATAGTAGAGAAGTAGCTACTGATCTTCTTTTAAGGGAATGTGCTTATGTGGTCCAGGGCCTTGGACAGGAGGCGCGTGGTAGCGTTGTGTCCGGCACTGATATCCGCTCAAGGCTCAAGCGTGTTCTCCACTTGTCGGAAGCCACAGCGGTAGAGATTAACTCAGAGTTTGAAGGGAAAGTTCATCATCAATTTGCCGGTCCGCATCATTTGGCCACTTTGCTGAGTCGCCTTGTTGATGGAGTGCAGGCAGCGATGCTGATTCGACTGCCAGCACCATCAGGTGTGCGACTAAAGACATGGGCCGACTGGCTCCAGTCTCAGACACAATCTCGTCCTTTTCTGTGGATCAATCATCTAAAAGCTATCGGAACGGGATATTTGAACCGTGGAAGATCTATGGTGATGACGTCGCCGACTGGTTCGGGCAAAACCACGCTATCTGTCCTGAAAATTGCAGCAACTCTATGTGCGGGTGAGAGCGTTGTCTACCTAGCTCCTACTCACGCGCTCGTCGATCAAGTCGAGACCGATCTCTCTGCACAAATCGGTGACTTAGAGGTGGTGAGCGTCGTTGAAGACGTTGCGCTCGAAGAGCTTGGAGAAAAGCTGCCACCTTTCTCCGTCATGACCCCTGAGCGTTGCCTTGCCCTCCTGGGTTTCGCACCTGAGCTTTTTGACAAGGTCGGTCTCCTTGTGTTCGATGAGTTTCATCTCATTAGTGCAGATGATCCAGCTACTTCATTGAAAATCAGCACACGCGCCATTGATTCGATGTTGGCGCTCCTGACGTTTCTCCGCCATCGTAAGGAAGCAGACCTACTATTACTGTCAGCTATGGTCGCTAACGGTGCAGAAATCGCACGTTGGCTGCGGTCTGTAACGGGAAGGGAGGTTGAGGCGTTCGATGATCCTTGGAAGCCAACTCGGCAACTTCGCTCTTGTGTCATCTATGACCGCTCTGACATATATAAGGCCATACAAGTTGCATCGAAGACAAAAACCAAAACAGCAAAGAACCGGGTTCCCGCACAACCTTTTGGACTCTTTTCTTTAATTTCTGGGTGGCACCCAAAAAGGCCGGAGAAGCTAGTCATACAGGCACTCACTGAGCAACGGCCGCCGCTTGTGAAAAATGCCAAAGGAAAACTGACAGCAAACAGAAATGAAGTCGCGGCGCAGATCGCGGCCGACTATGCGGCCATAGGAAAGCGGGTTATTGTTTTCTGCAATGATTCTAAAGCGTGCGGGAGCGTGGCGGATCAGATCAATAAGCTACTGGCCTCGGCCTCCATCGCTTTGGATAAGACGCAGGAGGAAATACGTAAATTAGTTATAAGGGATGTAGGGTCGGCCGAAGCTACATTTGACCCTATGGGGTGCAGGGCAGCAGTTCATCATGGTGATTTGCTACCATTGGAACGGCGACTGACCGAAAGCGTTTTTCGGGCTAGCAGGGATACTGATAGCGAGGACCTAGGTCTAGATGTAGTCGCCGCAACATCCACAATCGCGCAGGGACTTAATCTGCCGTGTGATGTTGTTATCCTTGCAGGGACCGACCGAAGTGCGGTTGATGATCCCAGCGGGAACCCTCGCACGGACTTACGTCCACACGAGATACTGAATGCGCTTGGGAGGGCTGGTCGTGCGGCCTATGCTGCAACCGGCTTATCAATCGTTGTTCCTGCAACACCAATCTGTGTGGAAATAGATAATCTCTCTCTTCCGCCGGATGGAATTATGAAGATTGTTTTCTCGGAGCAGGATGCCTGTGAGGAGGTTTACGATCCGATAGAATTATTACTTGATCGAATTGAGATATCTGCTAATTCGGATCCGAAAGTGCAGTCAATGATTAGGCGTCTGTCCGCTGTCACCACAACAGGAGAGAGCGGCTTCGACGATATCGTTTGCCGTTCATTAGGCTTTTTTCGGCGTAGAGAAACTAATGCTCTGGGAGCTGATAAGTGGCTCGAACATCGCCGCATAGCTCTCAAAAAGGCGGAAGAACAACTGGAAGACCCTCTTATTCTGGATTGGCAAAGAGAAATTGCTATCCGTAATGGTGTTCCACCGAAGCTGATCGAAAGATTGAATGAGGCGTTTGATACAGCACCAGTTGAAAAGACGACTACAGAGCACTGGATCAGCTGGCTGTTGGATATAGTGGCTGACCATCCCTTAGATTTGACGATTTTCGTCAGACAAGCTGCTCTTGAGTCTGTTTTTGGTCGTTCTTACACGAATACAACAAAACCCAAGGCCACTTCCAAAAGAATATTGGGAGCACTAAAAACATTGGTATCAATGTGGTGCTCAGGGCGAACACTTATCGAGATCGAAGATTGGCTTCTCGCGTTTATTCGAAAGCACGAGGGAGAGGTCAAGCAGCAAGCAAACCAATCTACTAAAGCACAACGGGCTCGCCGTTTTGCTATACGCATTGCTCCTGATATTGGCTTTCTATGCGGAGTGCTTGGACAAATAGCTGCTTACAGAGCGACTAAACAAAACGTGCCTATGCTCCCCGTGATTGAAATGCTTCCGCTGATGGTGAGAGCTGGTGATTATGATCGCCATCATATGGTTTTAAGACAAATGACAAAAATCGCCTCGCGGGTGGAAACCTTTGAAGAACATATCTCACTGCGCGGCTCTTTTAAAGCTGGAGCTTCCGCTGAAATAGATATTGTAAAGGAGGATGTACAAGCTGCAATCACGCTCCAAGCATTTACGGATTTGGATGATGAAGAGTAGACGTACCCTTCTGAGAAGGGGGGAATACCCCCAAATCTCAGATTAGACCACATTCAGCAAAGAACGTAGTTTCTCTGCTGGCAACAATGTCGTGACCCTACGATTGTACTCCCACCAAAACCAGCGCATCCTTGATGCCGACAGTATCTTGTACAGTATAACTCGGCTCTTGGGATGGTTGAGTATCAGGTGAGCACCGCTGTAGCGGGCCTCAGCGCCTCATCTACTACCTCGCGCAAATACACCGAGTTGCTGTCGATGTTGCACCGGAAACCAAACATGTTTACCTGGCTATCCTATACAAATGATTCAAATCCTTAAAATCACCTTTCTCCGTATAACGGCTAATTAGATGTTTTGTTAAGCTGGTAATCTTTAATGACAGCGCCTTGCACAGAGCCTGGATTTACTACCGATGGACGAACCCAGATCAACCGTTCTCCCCAACGGCGAATATGACCCCTGCGAAGATGCATACGTTTCGTATGCGCCCCTGTACTGATGCCTTTTCCTGTTGATTTTGTTCGTTGTTCATCCGAAATCTGCAGCACTTTGTAAGTAAATCGAGGTCTTACAACAGGCTCCTGTATCTTAACGCGCTTTCCTCTGACCCATTGAGTTTTCTTGGAACTCAGTGGAACCAGTTCATCCACCACCACGTTTGCGCAATTCAGAATACTGCAGGCGTTTATGAATGCCTGCAGTTCATCCCGGGAGTTGATGATAATGTCAGCAAAAAGTTTATCGCGGTTTCCCAGCACGGATTCCGTCTGACTGGCAAACTCCGGCAGGATAACCACAGGTTCT
>NZ_BCTL01000099.1 GCF_001571265.1 Cedecea neteri NBRC 105707 = ATCC 33855
GGGGTCTGACGCTCAGTGGAACGAAAACTCACGTTAAGCAATGTTTTCTTCCTCTGACGCCTCTTTTAATGGCCGCAAATGTCCTTTTGTCACCAGTTCTGCCAGTGTGAAGGAATAATGGCCGAGCATATTGATATGCCCGTGGCAAAGCGGTGAGAGTCGTGCAATATCTTCATCATTCAGGGTTTCCCCCTGTGCCCGGAGATGATCCAGGGCTGCCTGCATATAAATAGTGTTCCATAACACGACGGCGTTAGTGACCAACCCCAGTGCGCCCAATTGATCTTCCTGACCGTCAGTATATCGCTTTCTTATCTCACCTTTCTGACCGTGACAAATAGCTCTGGCAACGGCATGGCGACTTTCTCCCCGGTTTAGTTGGGTCAGAATGCGCCGACGATAATCTTCATCATCAATATAATTAAGCAGATACAGCGTTTTGTTGATGCGTCCCACTTCAATGATTGCCTGAGTCAATCCGGAAGGGCGTTCACTCTTCAGTAACGAGCGAACCAGCACCGAAGCCTGCACCTTGCCCAACTTCAGGGAGCCTGCAGCCCGGATCATTTCGTCCCACTGAAGGACTATTTTTTGGGGTGCTGACTGCCCTCTGGCAATATCATTCAGCACCCCATAATCAGCGTCATTGTCCATGCGCCAGAAAACCGAAGCACCGGCATCAGCCAGGCGTGGGGAAAACTGGTATCCCAACAGCCAGAAAAGACCAAAGACAAGATCGCTGGCCCCAGCGGTATCGGTCATAATTTCGGTAGGATTCAGCCCAGTTTCCTGTTCCAGAAGGCCTTCCAGCACAAAGATTGAGTCTCTCAGCGTCCCTGGTATAACAATGCCATGAAAGCCGGAATACTGATCGGACATAAAGTTGTACCAGGTGATCCCCCTGTTATGGCCAAAGTATTTGCGGTTCGGTCCGGCATTGATTGTTCTGACCGGCGTAACAAAGCGCATTCCGTCTGCAGAGGCCACTTCGCCACCACCCCAGACCTGTGCCAGTGGCAGCGTTGCCTGAAAATCAACCAGCCTGGCATTCGCACTGGTGATAGTTTCAGCCCGCAGGTAGTTTGCTTTTGTCCAGTTCAGCCGGTGTCGGGTCAGGGCTGGAACATTTGACCGTATCAGGGGCTCCAGGCCGATATTGCAGGCCTCAGCCATCAGTACGGCGCTGATGCTGATGGGCAGATCGTCAACTCTGGCGCTGGCTTCGCTGGCGTGGAAAAACTCATCAGCAAATCCGGTGTGGGCATTGATTTCGAGCAACAGCTCTGTCAAATCTACAGTCGGAAGCAGATCACTGACCTGTTTGCTCAGTCGTTTCAGACTGTCCGGTTCGTCAAGACTGGCGAGGGGAGAAATTGTCAGCCTGGGTTTTGGGCCGGAAATATCCAGTTTAACCGCCTCATTTTCGCCAAGGCGTGCGGCAACCTGCCTGTAACGGGTGTCCAATTGGAGACCCAGCGATTTTATTGCGTCCTGTGGATTCGTCGGGTGCCCCAGAGAACGATAAACTTTAATTCGGTTTGCCTGCCAGTCTGCGCCCTGTAGTAATTTTTCGCGGGGATCGCCCCACCGGCTACTGCCGGTGACGTAGACATCCCGCCGCCTCAGGCTGTCCTGCAGTTTACTGAGAAAGCACAGCGTGTATCCCCTTCGGGTAATATGTTTTTCCTTATTAACAACCAGTCGTTTCCATGGACGGCTAATGATTTCCGTTGGTGCATCATCAAAATACTGCCGCCGTGAGCTGAACTCGCGGCTGAGGTAATCGCAGGCATTCAGGATAGTGCTCCCGGCGGGAGCTGCTGAAAATTTAACGGTATTCAGCAGACGGGGCAGGAAACGACGAACCCGCCCGTACTGTTCCACCATTTCGTCATGAAAGTTATCGTCTGATGGTCGGGCAATTTCGTGGACAAGTGCGATGATGTCGGCCAGTTTTTGCCTTGAGATGTGGCTGAATACTTCAGCCCGGATTGATTCGTCCGGCGTTTCCTCTTTCAGCAGGTACGAACATGCGCTGGCGAGCGCCAGTGCTGATTTATCCAGATCTTTCAGCGATCGGAGCCGTTTTTTCTGCCCAATCTTTCTGGCGTCACGGATGATAACAGCCAGCATGGCATCCAGAACGTCCAGAGCATCATCCAGCGCCAGCGTCTCCCATGCAAGGACAAAGGCAACCAGTATCACTGTCCTTTTCTGCGGAGCCATCCTGGCGATATTGAACACCGAAGTCATTCCCGCATAACGAGCGAGATTTTTTAGACGTACAGCCGGGATCGCACTCAGATTATCAGTATGAAGGCCAAAATCGCTCAGCGTTTTCCAGCGATCAATTGCCTCATTAAACGCCGGGCCGCTGATGGTGACCGGGCCTTTCTTCAGTGATTCCAGCAAAGACAGGCGGCCGGAATCAGCAGGTCCCAGCAGCGTCTCCAGTTGTGAACGCTGCACGGCAGACGGAATCATTGCCAGCCTGTTCCACAGTCGCAGCGTTGCCTTTTCCCTTACCTCTGAAATCAGTCGGGTCAGCGTGGTCGCGCCGGGGAGAATAATCCTGTGCTGCATCAGCCACCCTGTAGCCAGCTCAAAAAGCAGGCCCGGACGCTCGTTGCTTATCCAGCTCCGGGTATATAAAAGACGGGTAAGACGAAAAGTCCAGGGCCAGGAAAATTCACGATAATCATAATGCTGACGTATCAGCGCGGCATGCTCACGACGGGTATTTTCTCTCTGGCCGTATTCTGCCAGCACGGTGATATCATGGATGGCGAGCTGTCTGGCAATAAAGTGCCGAACGCCGGAAGGAATATGATTCATATCGGTGAGGAAGGTGCCCAGAAAACGGACGCATCCAATTTGCAGGGCAATACCCAAACGATTGTGATCACCTCTGCTTTTTCCGATAAATTCCTTGTCTGCTTCATCAAGGTGAAAATATCGTGCCAACTGAAGCTCATCCGGCTCACCGGTGAATCGACCATAGCTTTCAGTCTGCTCAGTGGTCAGAAAATCGACGGGCATACCGGCCTCCCTGCCTGACGGCTATTTGTTAATAACTTTGTAACCGTCCGAAATGTTATAAATTGTCGGACGCCCAAAATCGGCTTCATTAATGTGTCCGTTAAATCGATTTTTTGTTATAACAGACACCATCTGTCTGATATTTGATTTAGGATACATTTTTATGCGACTTTTTGGTTACGCACGGGTATCAACCAGTCAGCAGTCTCTCGATATTCAGATCCGAGCACTCAAAGATGCAGGCGTGAAAGCGAATCGTATCTTTACCGATAAGGCATCCGGCAGTTCGGTCGATCGGCCCGGGCTTGATCTGCTGCGCATGAAGGTGGAGGAAGGCGATGCCATTCTGGTGAAGAAACTTGACCGCCTTGGTCGCGACACCGCCGATATGATCCAGCTGATAAAAGAGTTTGACGCCCAGGGCGTGGCCGTCCGGTTTATTGATGACGGGATCAGCACTGACGGGGAAATGGGAAAAATGGTGGTTACTATCCTGTCCGCCGTTGCACAGGCCGAGCGCTGCCGAATACTGGAACGCACCAATGAAGGCCGTCAGGAAGCCAGGCTGAAAGGTATCAAATTTGGCCGCAAACGTTCTGTGGACAGAAACACTGTGCTGGAGCTTCACCAGAAAGGCACTGGCGCAACGGAAATTGCTCGTCAGCTCAGTATTGCCCGTTCCACGGTTTATAAAATTATTGCTGAATAGCTTTATTATACGGATACAATCATTAAATATGAACTGGAGGTACAAATGAAAGGATACTTAATTATTTTATTTTTTATTACTGGCACTGCTAACGCTTCAGAAGCCATATCAAATAAGTACACAATAGATTCGGACAACCAGTTAATATTATCGAATGGAAATATTAAGGCTGTTGGCCATGTACACGCTGTAAGCGGGGATATGACTATTGATGCAGAAGAAGCTATTTATCATCGTGAAAACCCCAACGATACATATATAACTGCCACAGGGAATCCAATAAAATACAATGGGATAACAGAAGACGGTAAACCGTTCTCAGGAAATTCTAAAAAGCTTAAATATACTCCAGAAACAGGAGAGGTTATCCTAACAGATGAGGCTTTTGTTCAGCAGAATGGAAATACTCTATCGGCCGAAGTAATAACATACAACACCATTACGAAAAAAATGATAGCTTCTGCTGCACCTGGTAAAAGAGTAAGGAGTGTGATTTATCCTGACAAGGTATCACAGACGAAAAAATAATTATTCTTAGTCAGCATGCTGAATCTGACAAAAACCATTTACCCAAACAGTAAACTGTTAGGGTAAATGGTCAATGTTCCAACACGTAATGAAAGCTTAGCGTGAGTTTTCGTTCCACTGAGCGTCAGACCCC
>NZ_BCTL01000100.1 GCF_001571265.1 Cedecea neteri NBRC 105707 = ATCC 33855
AAGTGACGGTGACTTCCCCGAGTCGTTCACCGGTGCAGTGGTGACATATGAAACAGGACAGGAAGTGAACGGAATCTGCCACCGGTTCTGCATACTCGTACTGAAAAAGGGTTCAAAGATATTTAAGACGCCAGCGACAATCCCGCTTTAGCCGCCTGCTTTACCAGCCACTGCGACACCCGAGTCTGCTGTTCTTCATTCAGCCACATGCCCAGCTTGGTACGACGCCATAGCGCATCTTCCGCGCATTTGACCCATTCATGCTCAACCAGGTAGCGAAGCTCGGCTTCATAGAACTCATGGCCAAAATCTTCCCCCAGATCGCTCAGGGTTTTGGCTTCTCCCAGCACCAGCTCGCTGTTGCTGCCATAGGTACGCGCCAGGTGGCGAGCAAGGCTTTCGCTCAGGAAACCGTAGCGACGACGCAGTTTTGCCGCGTAGTCATCGCGATCGCCGCCGATGTCACCGCCTGGCAGGCGGCATTCTTTAGTCCATGCCGGGCCGATGTTCGGGTAGTAACGCTCAAGCTTATCCAGCACGTGCTCGGCCAGCTTACGGTAGGTGGTCAGCTTGCCGCCGAAGACCGACAGTAGCGGAGCCTGGCCGTTTTCGTCATGGATATCCAGGGTGTAATCGCGGGTAACGGCCTGCGGAGAATCCGACTCATCGTCACACAGCGGGCGCACGCCAGAATAGGTCCAGACGATATCGTCTTTGGTCAGCGTCTTTTTGAAGTGAGCGTTGTAAACATTCAGCAGATAGCTCACTTCTTTATCGTCAATTTGTACCGCTTTCGGGTCGCCGTGGTACTCCACGTCGGTGGTGCCGATGATGGAGAACTCATCCATCCAAGGGATCACGAACACGATACGTTTGTCTTCGTTTTGCAGGATGTAGGCCTGTTTCTGGGTATGCACGCGCGGCACCACAATGTGGCTGCCTTTGATCAGGCGGATACCGTAAGGAGACGGCAACTGCAGGCCTTCATCAAAGAAGGTTTTCACCCAAGGGCCGGTAGCATTCACCAGGCCTTTCGCGCGCCAGGTGAAGGTTTCGCCGGTATCAATGTCCTGCGCCTCAACCACCCACATGCCGTTTTCACGTGTCGCTTTAATCGCGCGGGTACGGGTTTTCACCTCACCACCTTTGCGCGTCACCATCTGAGCGTTGGCCAGCACCAGACGAGCGTCATCCACCCAGCAGTCGGAATATTCGAAACCGCGCACGATTTCAGGCTTCAGCACGGAGTCTGCGCCAAAACGCAAGCTGGCAGAAGCCGGGAGGCTGGTGCGTTTGCCCAGATGATCGTACATAAACAGGCCAGTTCGAATCATCCATGCCGGACGAAGGTGCGGCCGGTGCGGCAAACGAAAGCGCATCGGGAAGGCAATATGCGGTGCCATTTTCAGCAGCACTTCACGCTCGGCAAGGGCTTCACTCACCAGACGAAACTCGTAATGTTCCAAGTAGCGCAGGCCGCCGTGAATAAGCTTAGAGCTGGCGGAAGAGGTAGCACAGGCCAGATCCTGCCCCTCCAGCATTAACACGGATAACCCGCGGCCAGCGGCATCCGCCGCAATACCGGCGCCGTTGATTCCACCGCCAATAACAATCAGATCTTTGGTTTCCATGTTGCCCTCACGCACTTTCGTTAAAGCTCAAAAATGTTCGATATCGCTCATAATAGCAAGTGTTCGTCCGCTTTGGTAACGAAATAAAAACATTTCTACGTGATATGGATAACATATTGGCGTTAATATCAGCGCCAGCGGGGCGCTATGCCTTAACATGCCCCTTGTTTCCTTTCTTTCTCGACGAGTAAAACCATGGATCAATTTGAATGTATTGGTGTGGAAGAAGCACACCAGAAACTCCAGCAGCAGCAGGCGGTATTAGTAGACATCCGCGATCCGCAGAGCTTTACCATGGGACACACGCCGGGGGCTTATCACCTCACCAACGACACGCTGGTGAATTTTATGCAGCAAACCGACTTCGACACGCCGGTCATGGTGATGTGCTACCACGGCAACAGCAGCAAAGGCGCCGCCCAGTATTTGCTGCAGCAGGGCTATGACCAGGTCTATAGCATCGACGGCGGCTTTGACGCCTGGCACCGTCACTTCCCGGCCGAAGTCGCTCACGGCGCGTAAAGTTCAGCCGTTTTCGCTCCCTGCGGGTATACTGCTTGCCTTTGTACGGCTTTATAGACGAACTTGGTTAAACTTTCATGATCATGATTACCTCTTTCGCCAACCCGCGCGTTGCGCAGGCTTTTGTCGATTACATGGCAACTCAGGGCGTTATTCTTACTATTCAGCAGCATACTCAAAGCGATGTCTGGCTGGCGGATGAAAGCCAGGTGCAGATCGTGCGCGCAGAGCTGGAAAGGTTCGTCGCAAATCCTGGCGACCCGCGCTATCAGGCGGCCAGTTGGAGCACCGGCCACAGCGGCGTTAGCTTCAGCTATAAACGCTATCCGTTTTTCGCCACCATCAAAGAGCGTGCCGGGCCGCTAACCCTCCTCGTTATTGGCCTGTGTATCGCGCTTTTTGTACTGCTGAATATCGTGGGCTTCGGCCCGGTTATTTCCGTGCTTGGCTGGCCGCTCGTGCCCGAGCAGCGCTTTGAGTTCTGGCGCTATTTCACGCACGGACTACTGCATTTCTCCTTGATGCACATCCTCTTTAACCTACTATGGTGGTGGTATCTGGGCGGTGCGCTGGAAAAGCGCCTCGGCACCGGCAAATTGCTGACGCTGACGCTTATCTCCACCCTGCTGAGCGGCTTTATGCAGGCGAAATTTACCGGCCCGCTGTTTGGCGGCCTGTCGGGGACGGTGTTTGCGCTGATGGGCTATGTCTGGCTGCGCGGAGAGCGAGACCCCGACAGCGGGCTGCAGATGCAGCGTGGTCTGCTGGCCTTTGCCGTCATCTGGCTGGTTATTGAGGTCTTTACTCAGTCAGTCGTTATTCCAGCTCACCTGACCGGCATGCTGGTCGGGCTGGCGATGGCGCTGGTAGATACCCTGAATGCGCGAAAACGAACATAACAATGCTGGAGTAGCTTGTGAAGCAAACACAACGTCATGACGCGATTATTGAGCTGGTTAAGCAGCAGGGATACGTCAGTACCGAAGAGTTGGTGGAACAGTTTGCCGTCAGCCCGCAAACCATCCGCCGTGATTTAAACGACCTGGCCGACCAGAATATGATTCTGCGCCATCACGGTGGCGCCGCTCTGCCTTCCAGCTCGGTCAACACTCCGTGGCACGATCGAAAAGCAACGCAAACCGCGGAAAAAGAGCGTATTGCGCAGAAAGTGGCCAGCCAGATCCCGAACGGCGCCACGCTGTTTATCGACATCGGTACCACGCCAGAAGCGGTGGCGCATGCGCTGCTTAATCACAGCAATCTGCGTATTGTGACCAACAACCTCAACGTGGCGAACACGCTGATGGCGAAAGAAGATTTCCGGATTATCCTGGCCGGCGGGGAACTGCGCAGCCGCGATGGCGGTATCATCGGCGAGGCCACGCTGGACTTTATTTCCCAGTTCCGCCTCGACTTCGGCATTCTCGGCATCAGCGGCATCGACAGCGACGGTTCACTGCTGGAGTTTGACTACCACGAGGTTCGCACCAAGCGCGCGATTATCGAAAACTCCCGCAGCGTGCTGTTAGTAGTAGATCACTCGAAGTTTGGCCGTAATGCGATGGTGAACCTGGGCAGTATTAGCCTGGTGGATACCGTGTACACCGATGTGGTGCCGCCGGCGGGGGTGATGCAGGTGATTAAAGAGAATAACGTGCAGCTGGAGCTGTGCTGAGGTTTGTACACTCAGTGAGGACGCTGTCACTTAGTCACAAATACGCCCTCTGTAGGATTGGCTAAGG
>NZ_BCTL01000101.1 GCF_001571265.1 Cedecea neteri NBRC 105707 = ATCC 33855
CCCCCCCTTCTCAATAATCAATGCCGTATGGACTTAACAACGGCCGCTATGAGCGAGAAACGGAAGTTAACATGTCTATTAAAGTGGTTAAATTTAGTAATCCACTATAAGGCTTTTTTAGATCTTTTGTGATGAAACGCTGAGTTTAGACAGAGATAGCTGCATAACTTCGAGTATTATCAATAGTTAGATTGATGTGAAGAGATTAAGGTCACATACTTTTTTCTAGTTCTATAAGTAAATTATTCTAAAAACCTAACTGGATGAAAGTTTAAAGCACCTTTTCAAAATTTTTAACGAAAGGACAAATCTATGGCAAACTCAACGAATCAGGGAAGAAAAAGTAAGAGCCCGCTTGACGATAAAACTACTATTGATGATTTACACAGCATCCCCCTTGCATCGTTGTTAGACGGTTATGAAGAACTGTGTGGTTTAAATATGTGGCTTGAACTAAGCAAATTAGCATCTACAGCTTTAAACCGCGATGACCACTCTGCTCACAGAGCATATAAACTCTTAGCGACGCTATGTTCAATGCGAATGTCATCTGACGATCCGGCCGATACTTGGCATCCAAGATGGCAAGATGCAGAAAATAAAATGCTCACGCCTCAAGATATAAAAAGTGATTATAACTCACTGCTTTCAGATATTGTTAATTTTATTAATAACTTGGCATTGAAAGGCCGAATTGCAGATATCGTATGGTCAAATGACCGTAAAGAATACAAGTGTGGCATCGAAGCGGTCAAAGCATATTCTAATATAGTCCTTGAGCATATAAGCAAAAAATGCGATACCGATAATTTCACAAAGTTATTTGAGTTGATGAATTTATTACAGAGAGCCTTGTGCATAAATGGGACGATGGGTAAGCGCGACCATATTCCAAGTTATCTAGCAAAAGCTTTTGAACAATTTTATATCTTCTCTTATCAAAAATGTATATATGTAGCATTTTCTAGGATTGGAGAGTTAGCTATAGGTTATAAAATAAAAACATGGCAAGAAGTAGCTGATGATTCAGAAAATCTTGTTAACAGGGGAAGTATAAATGATTATCCAGAAGCTCGGAAGAAAGTGTGGGCACTTGCAGCACAATGTCATCTGAAAAATAAAAACACTGAAGGTCGCAGGCACTGTTTAGAGGAGTATTCAAATGAAACTCTAAGAATGTGTGAACAAGTTTCAAGCTATGCTGCGAAAGCTTCTTGGGTACGACAGGCTATAACAGAACTTCAAATAGCGGGTGGGTTTCAGGATAAAATTGATATTCTTCGAGTTAAATTAAGGGACTTACAACTTGCCAGCCTCTCTGAGATGTTTCAATATGACATGCCTTGCGATCTATCAGAAGAATACAATGAAACAATTAATCAGTTCACAAACATTTTCCTCCCCGAAATACTGTATTGCTTTGCAATATTATCTAAATCACCAACTATTGAAAGCTTAAAAGAAGAAATTTTAAACAACAATAGTAGTGGAATATCCTTTTTATTCCCCACTTCAATATATCTTGACCAAGAAGGCAAACCTGTAGCTAAAACATGCAGTCACTCTTCAGAGCAAGAACCTAAAAATGAGTGGCTGAAATCGAACTCTATTATACATATGAGCAGCCTTAGGTATTTTATTGTTGAATCAAGAATTAAACCAGCCCGACATGCTACGATGCTGCAATACGCGGTTGAGCTAAGACATTTCGATGTTATTGTGAGTTTAAGTAGCTTTGTTCCTTTTGGCCATGAACATCTCTTCAGTTTAGGTTTTTCCCGTTTATTCCAAGGTGATTTGGCATCAGCAGCATATATACTAATTCCTCAGCTTGAGAATACATTACGCCATGTTTTATTCTGTAGTGGAAGAGATTCATTCAAATTTTCGGATGGCGGTCTTCAGGAGGATCGTTCTTTGTCGGGGCTATT
Source organism: Cedecea neteri NBRC 105707 = ATCC 33855 (assembly GCF_001571265.1). Classification (GTDB taxonomy): domain Bacteria; phylum Pseudomonadota; class Gammaproteobacteria; order Enterobacterales; family Enterobacteriaceae; genus Cedecea; species Cedecea neteri. Next base: position 1,932 of record NZ_BCTL01000101.1, read on the forward strand.
GGAAAATAAACGTAGTGATTTATTAGAAATATTTGGTGAGGATATAGTTCATGAGATTGATATGCTTTTCCATTATAAAGCAGGCCCTTCGCTAAGGCATAAAGTTGCACATGGAAAATTGTCGGCTGGAGACTGTTATCAGCCAGATTGTATCTACGCTTGTTGGTTTATTTATAGACTCATTTGTTTACCTATTCTTCATTGCTGGAAAGACCAAGTAATACCGCAAATTGAGATGACGCTTTAACTTTATGTAATATTTTATTTTTTTGCAAATATGGAAATTAAAAATATTTCTTATGCGCCTGAATGAAGCTGCTGCAACTTAGAGCGCGTACACTTAAGAACTCCCGCTGGCGATGATGGCAGACGACAACTTTTGACAACTCGCCCCCATCACCAACTGGCTGACTTGTTCCCGGCTGATTAACACATCATGATATCAGCAATGTCCTCTTCTGGCACTGAAGACGGTCAGATTAAGTCTGGCCCTGCGCCACATCTATGTCAGGCCAAATCTGAGATAATACAAATAAAGTTATCGTCTGGCGGTCGCTGAAAGAGTCTCATCCTGTGCCAGTAAAGTTATCACATCACCAGCTATTTCTGGTCTGATACCAGGCGTTTTATAGGCCGCATACGCTGCAACGGATAATGGGCTCCAGGCATGCACCCCAGCGATACGTTTTACCTCCTCGATAACCTTAAACGTATCGTTTTCCAAAGCCAGTCCTAAACGGGCTGTATCCAGATAAATGCGCTGAACTCCAGAGATATGCGTGAACTTTTTAAGTTCTGCGGTAATAATTCGCTGCGCTTCCACACCGATAGACGAGCCTCCTTCAACGACCCCTGTCAACCCAACAAGCTTACCTCCATCACTACGAGTATTGTCATCTTTGACTCTTGGAAGCGGCACTAAGACATTCAACTCTACATCCTGCTGAAGTAACTCAAGCAGTTCGGGCAAAAGCTCAGTTTTGATGACACCTTTTAAAGCAACTGCTCTTTTAGCTAGAGTGACAGGGGACTGTCCCAACCGCGCCGACATAGAAATAAGACAACTCGCGATTATGAAAATATCGCATTCCCCTATCAAAGGGGCACACTCGGCCCGGAAAGATTGCTCGTCACGAAGTGTAGGATTTACTTTTTCAGGTTTCCTAATTTTTGAATTCGGCTGCTTCTTGCTACATCCACACAAAGCATCCTGTGCATTTCGGGTTAGTATGCTGATGCTTTTAAGTAGATCCTCACCGCCCTCAAGGTTGGCAACCATTTTCTGCATATTTTCGAGCCTGCCAAGCATCTCGGGATTAGCATTACCCGAAGCGATCTTCTCGCTGATGTCATTAAGATTCCTCAGAACACCAGTAACAATCTGCGATGGAGCAGGATCTGAGGCTTTCAGTTCATGGCTTTTTTTGATTTCTTTCTCCATCAACTGGAGCGCCTGCTTCCAGTCGGTTTGTACACCGGCTTTAAGGGTCTCAAGATTAAGAATAACGGTGCGAAGACGTTCACTTTTAGCTAATGGTATAGGTTCACCATTCTTTTTACCTACTTTCAGCCAGTGAACTAAGGAAACGAAGTCAGCTTTAGCCGTCGTAGCAAGTCCATTGATAACGCGCTGCCGTGCTTCAGGTGTAGAGTGGTTTGTTCTCGGCGCTGGCAGACGATCATTTTTGTGCACTATTGACCTCTTCATATCGGATATCTCAACTCGGCTCCATCATCGATAAACCCACGCCCGGATTCCAGACTGCAATCAAACCCCCTTACATATCATGTTTTAGGGTAGTGATGCCCGCTGCGCCATCAAAGTATTGTTATATTTTGCTCACAAAGGTGATTCTTCAACTTCCGCTTTTGGCACTCATCGAAAGTTATCATTAACTGCCCTT
>NZ_BCTL01000102.1 GCF_001571265.1 Cedecea neteri NBRC 105707 = ATCC 33855
CGAAAATTGCGCTGATTTGAAAGGTATTTGATATGCGTCGGTGGGGTATAACCGTGAATCAAATAGCCTTCAAATCAGTATCAAACAATTTTCGCGGCTACACAGCGGTCCTCTGTCAGCACTATCAGCAGTACATCATTGTTCATGTAGTGTGCCACTCCCAGCATCACGACGCATAAACCAACTCTGCCAGCGCGTGATCTGCTTCTCGGCTGAATCCAGTAACGTCGTCAGCCGCATAAAAGCACCATGAGCAATAAATGTCATTCCCCATCCCAGCGTGAGAAGCCCCCTGATAACAACAAGCGAAGCTCTTGTACATCCCAGATGCTGCACTGACTGACTGCGCTGTCCGGCATCCTGTTTATCCGCATTATTTGCCAGTATCACCTGCTTAATGCAGTCGGTGATTTCCTGTAAAATAGCTTCTCCGGTCGTCATCCGGAATGCCCGCGGGAGGTGTCGGTGCGTCGCCCAGTACGTGCGGTACAAAAGCAGCAGCGCATCGTAAACCAGGGGTTGTTTAAACGTGGACACTGTCTTTACTCCAGAACAAATTCATCATCAACTTCTTCACTGTGTTACGCTGACGCAACGCAGTATCCAAAAATCTGCAGGCATGGAAACGGTTTCTCGTACCTGTCGCCAGCTCGCGGCCGACATATTCTCACTCTCATACACACCATCACCCTACACGCGGTTCGCCGTCACTGACCCTAAGCTCCGTGAGATTTATGCTCCTGCCTTTCGGGACCGCCTGGCGCAGAACTGGCTTGTGTATCACCTGACCCCTTTTGTTGAAAGGGTGCTCATTGACGACACATATGCGAACCGGCACGGACGCGGAGTGCTGGCTGCCGTTAACCGTGCACAGACGTTCATGCGCCGCCCCGGAAACGGGTATTATCTGCAACTTGATGTTCAGAACTTCTTCAACAGCATCCCGCATTCAGCGCTTCTTCGGCAATGCGATGCGCTGATGACCCGCTATATGTCTTCGCACCCGCTGCGGACACAAATCCGCGATATGCTGGAAAAAAGCATCCGGTATGCAGCGCCAGCAAATACCGTCACTATCAGCGGTGACCGCCTTTTGCTGGACAGCATTCCCGCACACAAAACTCTGCTTGCGGCAGGACCTGACAGGGGACTTCCACTCGGGTCTGCGTCCAGTCAGATGCTGGCCGGGTTGTTTATGGCCCCCCTCGACCATTATATAAAGCACACCCTGCGGATTAAGGGATATGTCCGCTATATGGATGACCTCATCCTGTTTGGCAGCTCAACGGCTCAACTCTCCCGATACCGGCAGGCGATCAGGCATTTTATGCAGGAAGAGCTGGAGCTTACGCTTCACCCTCACAAACAAACCCTGCAGGCCTGCCATCAGGGAGCCGATTACCTGGGGTACCGGGTTTACCCCCACTATCTGCACCTCAGAAAGCGCAACATCACGAAACTGGTGGCCTGGATGCGTTTTTTTAACAGCCTGCTGTCCGCCTCATCCGGGCGCCCCGCAGCACATATCGCCGTCAGGACTGAGTGGATGTGCCTGGCTCATACCGGCTCGTTACTTCCTGAGCTGGGCCTGTTGCAGCGTATGCAGGGCGTGATTAACAGTTATTACGGCATGATGAAGCACGCCACGCATTTTCGTCTGCGCAGGGATATCTGGCACCGCCATGCTGGCCTGCTGACAGGATACATGCTGCCGGATGGCCCGCAATATACCTCCATGCGCATCAAAAAATGCTGTATGCAGGACTGGGTTACCGGCCAGCATCTGTCCGTTCATGCCGGATAAACGCACCATCACTCCTTATCTGAAACAAAAGTATGTTATCTGTAGCCTGACGGCGCAGCGGCAAGGATGGCAAGAACACCCTGACGACACACCACGTTGTTCGTGTTGTTGTCGTTGTTGCTGTTGACGTTGCCATTGCTCAGGTTGACGTTGTAGTGGTTGCCGCTGCTCTTCTGCTCCGACGACCAGTTGTTGTTGCCGGAGAAACCCGCGCCACACAACAGACTCCCTCACAAATACCTGCTTTCTGATACCGCCGGTTTACCGCCTTGCGACGTTCACCCCTTAATAACGCTTTTCCCTGGTACCGGAAAAACGTGAAGCAGGCCGGTCTTCTTTCATGGCGCGTTTTCGCGCCGCCTTAACGGCGCGACCCATTGCGCACCATCCGTGCCGCTGCGCTGTCAGGCCACCTGACCGTTATTGTTTTTTCTCCGGGCCTTCAGGCCCTGAATGAACCCTGTATCCACCGACGACGGGAACAGCCCGGGCTGCCAGCTGTCCAGAAAGCGACATTCATCCTCGCTCAGTATGGGGGTGCCTGATTGCCCGTCTGACGTCGCACCACCCCCACCCTTATCTTCCGCCAGGGTGAGTGTGGTAAGCCATGACTGATATGCGACCTCGTCAATATTATCTGTGTCAGCTTCAGCGCCCCAGTCGGTAAACCGTGCCTCCGGCAGGACCTTTACCAGCACCGCCTCAGGAAAGCCGCCGCTGAATACAGCCTGCCCGCCGAGTTTTTTTATCCTGCGTCCGGTAACTTTGATATCCGGATACACGTAATGCACCAGTGAAAACAACGACTGCTGGTAGCATTTCAGGAACATGCCCTCCCGGATAAGCGTAAGCTTTCCCGGACGGGCACTCAGCACCAGCCTCTCCTTTATCTCCATCATTCATTCTCCTCAGACTCCCCCGCGTAAACGCGGGGGAAGATAAAACCAATTAAAAATAAAAAAACCAAAGGTTAAAAATTAAAGGCTAAATGCTAAAGACCCTGACGACACACCACGTCGACCGTGTAGTTGTCGTCGGGGCTGACGACGTGGCCAGTGCTCAGGTAGACGCTGTAGTGGTAGCCGCTGAACTTCTGCTCCGACGACCAGTAGTTGCCGCCGGAGAAACCCGCGCCTGTGTAGCTTGACATTTGGCCCCACTCGCTCCACAGTCCGCCCAGAGTACCGCGGGTGCCGTCTCCGTGAGCTGCGTTTCCGTTAAGCTGTTGCACCGATGGCTGGGTGTAGCCGGACTGTGCAGAGCAGTATGCGGCGGCATCAGACCAGTTCAGTGTTGTATCTCCGCCATTGATATACCAACTGCTCAGGGTGAACGAGTAAGTTATTGCCGTACCACCGCTTTTCGGCGTGCCCGTGATGGTGACCTTGTCTTTGGTTCCCGTTCCTGTAAAGCTCACCACGCCGGCGCTCACCGATACCCAGGATGCATCCGCCTTCCAGTCGTAATCCGCTGCGCTGGCATTACTCAGTTCCAGCGTAAATTGAGCCCCTTTGAAGCCCGTGGTCGGGAACCCTGCATTGCTGGCGAAGGTATACCCGTTGACGGCGATGTCTTTTAACGCAGGTACTGCGTTTATCACGTATGTCTCCGACTCCGCAGGCTTGTCCCAGCCGCCAAGCTTCACCGTCGCCTTCAGGCCCGTGCCCGCTGTGGTCGCCGTGTACGTCCCGGTGTAGGTCCCGTCTCCGTTATCCTTCCAGCTGCTGCCGGTTTTAAGGGTCGCGTTCACCACCGTGACCGCTTCCGTCGTCAGCGAAGCCGCCGCGCCGGTCACAGCGTTGCCGTTTGCATCCTTCAGCGTCACCGTGATGAGCATGTCCGCACCGGAGGCATAGGTGGTGTTGTCGGTTTTAATCGCCGACTTCGCCTGGTCCGGCGTGGTCGCCGT
>NZ_BCTL01000103.1 GCF_001571265.1 Cedecea neteri NBRC 105707 = ATCC 33855
CCATTTCAAACTCTTCCCAAGTCTACCGAAATCAATTAAAAGCCCGTATATAGCGGCCTCTAGCCCGTGTTTTATATCCTTCAACTGGACTCAACAGGAATCAAGTTACAGTGGGGGCATTCTGTGTTCGGTCCAGGGAAATACACTCCCTTTTAGTGCACTTGCGCACTGTGCATTGGTGCGTTAATATGTGTCCATCAGGTAACAGGGAGTCAAAATGAAGTGTTAGAAAGCATTGGAAGCTTTCGTGACAAATGGCTGGAGGAATTCTTTGATACAGGAAAGTCTCACGCCAAAATCCCGGCAGACATTGAGTCTGTTTTGGCTCGAAAGCTCGACATAATAAACGCGGCGGTGGATTTTCGGGACTTGCGCTCACCACCTGGTAACAGGTTCGAAAACTTAGAGTCACCATTACAAGAGTATTCGTCTATCAGAGTTAATGATAAGTATCGGATACTCTTCAAATGGGTTAACGGCAAGGCTGAACAAGTCTACTTCGAGCCGCATAAGTACAAAAAACATAAGTAGTTTTTTAGCTATTTCCGCTTATGTATTTGTCCATACTGGGGGGTCTGTAGCAGACCCTCCCGGTATTCATAAATAGCGATGACGTGTAACACGTTATGAGGTCTTAGATATGTCTATTCATCAAGCCATGAGGAAACCAACTACAGTCGGAGATGTACTACTGTATGAATACCTGGAGCCTTTGGGTCTTAAAATTAATGACTTGGCAGAAATGTTGTTAGTACACCGCAACACTGTCAGCGCACTGGTGAACAATAACCGAAAACTTACCATCGACATGGCGCTTCGCCTGTCTAAAATTTTTAATACCACTGTCAAATTCTGGCTGAACATTCAGCAGAACGTTGATGTATGGGAAGCAATGAATGACGCCCGCACTCAGGAGGAACTGGGCCGGTTGAAGCCTGTCTCCCTTGCAACAAGCGAACAAGACAGCCACGAACGTGACGTTGCGTGATAACGTAATTGAATGTTCAAAAGCTATAGGCCGCTAGAATGCGGCCTTTTGTTATTTTGATTCAATGCACTCTCCGTACGATTCAACCCGACCATATTGGGGGCTACGCCAGAACGCCGGTGGTATCTTAAATAGACCCGTTCTGGGGCTATGGGACATCAGCCGCAGCGTCTATAATCCGGGCAGAGATTTGTTCTGCTAAAGCCGTGGCTAATCGTCGGTTGAGATAGCTTAAAACCTTGCGACATCCGGGGCCTGGGTGCCGCGAGCGACCTACATTCATAAAGGTTAATATGAAACAAATTACGTTCAGCGATCTACAAAAACAAAGCGAGCAAGCCGCAAGCTCCCCTCGCTTACGTGCCCATCGTAATCTCCATCCTGAATTGAGCGATCCTGTTCAGCGCCTGGCTATTGCTATGGAACCGGGGACCTATGTTCGCCCTCATCGCCACCCGCATACGTTTGAGCTGCTGACACCCCTTAGCGGACGCTTTTTGGTATTGCATTTTGATGACAATGGCAACGTGACCGAGCGTGCTGTTTTAGGTGAAGACTGCAAGGTGCTGGAGACGGATGCCGGGACCTGGCATGCGGTGTTGTCGCTGGATAAAGGTGGGGTCATTTTCGAGGTAAAACATGGGGCGTACCAGCCCGTAGCTGAGCAAGATATGGCCCCATGGGCACCCGCCGAAAACGAGCCGGGAGCGGCTGAGTTGATGAAATGGTATGTCCTGGCGCAAGTGGGAGATGGCGGTTTTTCCCTGTAATATTACTGCATCCTCCCATATTCTTTCCCGGCCTGCGAAATAAAATTAAAGCCGTATACAACGGCTTTATCGCGTTCTTATCTCGTGTTTATAACTGAACTTGACCCTGATTATCTTCGGGGTAGGTAAGGTAATCGAGCAGCTATATCTCAGTGTAAGAAGCTAAGAGGTTCGCGCCCTGGGGCCGGTGTTCTGGTCTGCATCTTGCCCGCAACGAATAACCCGCGAAGCTGACAATAGCAGCGGTACAGCATAATGTTGGGGGGCTGCTGAAGGGCACACTGGTGGGGTGTTACATTTGCTGCATAGGGTACCCGGAAATAAGGCAGATAATAGGGCTGTCAGGACCCACTTCGTTTTTTTATACAATTTAATTAAATAACTATTCATTGAAATTTTAATTCGAAAGTAATTTATATTTTCGATTTTCAATAATTGTAAGTCATTTGTCTATGATTGTAATTTGATGCCGCCTAAATCCAGTGCCTCGACTTTGTTTATCCTTTATTTAATGTGGCGGCATATACTCATCGTACTTAAGGCGAGTAAGCATGTTTTTTCGCGTTTAAGTATTTAATCAAATGTCTCTCCTGGGGATTTTTTTGATGCTTTATACATCCGCTTCCGGCATCTCTTCTTTGGAGATGCCTTTTTTTAATATATGTGGTTTGGTATGTTTTCATCACTAAAAATAAAATGGACAGATGTCTTCACCGCGCTTATTCGCGGCATGCTTAACATAAGTCTCTGTTTTGTCGGCCTGATCTTAACAATCTTCCTTCTGCGGGAAGGGAGTTACATGGCCGCGATGCTCTATAACAATACCTCAGAGAAATCCTCATATGATTTGATTGAGGCTCTGGTGACGTATTTTCTATTCTTTGAATTCGTTGCGCTGATAGTGGTTTACTTTAAATCCGGATGCCATTTTCCATTAAGGTATTTTATCTATATAGCCATCACGGCAATAATACGGTTATTGATTGTGGATCATTCCAGCGCTCAGGACACCATCCTGTATTGTGCGTCAATTTTCATTTTGTCTACCATTTTACTGTTCACTAAAAGTAAGAAGATAGAGCCATAAGTAACTCTTTTGCGTTAAAACTGGTGTTGTTTATTCATCTTTATAAGGGAGTGAATCATTATATGGAGCGTTTGATTGAGAATCTGCTTTGTGCATCACGCTGGTTATTAGCCCCGGTATATTTTGGGCTGTCATTGGCGCTTGTGGCATTAACGATTAAGTTTTTTCAGGAAATAGTGCATGTATTACCGGATATCCTGCTGATTGCGGAGTCGGATCTTATCCTGCTGCTGCTGTCGCTTGTGGATATGGCCCTGGTGGGGGGGTTATTGGTGATGGTCATGCTCTCCGGCTATGAAAACTTTGTCTCTCGCCTTAACGTTAAACACCTCAGTGAAAAGCTGAACTGGTTAGGGAAGGTAGACTCTACCTCGCTGAAAAATAAGGTTGCTGCCTCTATTGTCGCGATTTCATCAATCCATCTGCTACGGGTCTTTATGGATGCCGGTAACTTTAATGATGGGAAAATAATGTGGTATGTCATCATGCATATGACATTTGTCCTTTCAGCCTTTGCCATGGGGATTCTGGATAAAATAACGCGTAAGGTGTGATTTTAAATCATCGCATCAGTTCAGGAGGCTGGCAGTTAAAACTGCCAGGAATGCTATCCGTCATCATGAGCTGTATTAAAAAATAGCCTGTTGCCGGAGGGTATAATCCGGCACAGATTTTATTCCTCACTGTTCTCCGGTCCCGGTTAAAATCTGTAAAGGCTAAATGCTTTAGGATCCAGTACAGGCGTGTCTCCCAGCAGAATATCTGCGGCAATAGAGGCGGAAACAGGGCTTTCAGTCATCCT
>NZ_BCTL01000104.1 GCF_001571265.1 Cedecea neteri NBRC 105707 = ATCC 33855
TGGGGTACTTGATGGTGCCGGCTACCGGAATCGAACTGGTGACCTACTGATTACAAGTCAGTTGCTCTACCTACTGAGCTAAGCCGGCATCAAGTAGCGCGCATTCTAGGAAGACAGCGCCGCGCATGCAACAAAAAAATCGCATAAAATGCACTACCGCTCACATTTTGCGCTAGATCTCGAAAATCTGGTGACTAAAGCACCATTTGAGAACAAATTTCCATCGCTCCTGGCATTCGTTTTTAGTGGCACTGCTGTTTGACGGTGCCACAATGACAAATAATAACCGTAAAAAGAAAACTGGCCGTCTAACGTGCCGCGTAGACCTTTCTTTTGCTTAAGCGCAACGTGATGTATCCGCCGTAATACATCACTGTTGGTGATTTTTTCTTATTGTTCTCTCTATTCAGATGTTACCCTCCTGCCCACTGTTGAAAAGTTAAATACGCTGCATACTTTTGATACAGAACGCCGGGCTTCCTGGCGTTCCAGAATGTAGCGCGTAAATTTTGTCCTGAATTACAGGCAGAAGCATGCTTATGAGTAATAAAGAGCAAATGTTGGCAACAACCCCTTATCTACAATTTGACCGGAGCCAATGGGCAGCATTGCGTGACTCTGTTCCCATGACGTTAACCGAAGGGGAAATCGCCCGGTTAAAAGGCATTAACGAAGACCTCTCCCTGGAGGAAGTGGCAGAGATTTACCTGCCGCTGTCTCGCCTGCTCAATTTCTATATCAGTTCAAACCTGCGGCGTCAGGCTGTACTTGAGCAGTTTCTTGGCACTAATGGCCAACGTATTCCGTATATCATTAGCATTGCGGGAAGCGTGGCCGTCGGGAAGAGTACTACAGCGCGTGTACTGCAGGCGTTACTCAGTCGTTGGCCTGAGCATCGCCAGGTTGAACTGATTACCACCGACGGCTTCCTTCATCCAAATAAAGTGCTCAAAGAGCGCAATTTGATGAAGAAGAAAGGCTTCCCGCAATCCTATGATATGCATCGCCTGGTGAAGTTTGTCTCTGATATCAAATCTGGCGCAACCAACGTGACGGCACCGGTGTACTCACATTTGGTGTATGACGTGATCCCTGACGGCGATAAGACAGTTGCCCAGCCAGATATCTTGATTCTGGAAGGGCTAAACGTTCTGCAAAGCGGGATGGATTATCCACACGATCCACATCATGTATTTGTTTCTGACTTCGTAGATTTTTCTATATATGTAGATGCGCCGGAAGAGCTATTACAGAATTGGTATATAAATCGTTTCTTAAAATTCCGTGAGGGTGCTTTCACCGATCCAAACTCTTATTTCCATAGCTATGCAAAGCTCTCTAAAGACGAGGCTGTAAATATTGCAACACAGTTATGGAATGAGATTAATTTATTGAATTTAAAGCAGAATATACTGCCAACTCGCGATCGTGCGAGCTTAATTATGACAAAAAGTGCTAATCATGCCGTTGATTGCGTAAAACTAAGAAAATAATAAAATGAGGGGGATGTTCCCCCTCTCTTTTTAACTGGCTCCACGCAGAGAGATCTCACCACCAACCCAGGCTTTTATTACCCCATCCTGCTCCAACAATAATCCACCCTGTTCATTAATTCCGCGAGAAACGCCATAAACCTCTCGTTCTCCAATAATGAGTTTTACCGGGCGATGAATAAAGTTATCCAGTTTTTCCCAACGAGGCAGGAACGGTATTAAACTTTCCTGTTCAAAAATCTGAAGTGCCGTCCTTAGTTCCTGAATCAGAGTGACCGCCAGTGTATTCCGATCAATGCGAATGCCGGCTTCCTGGAGGTTAATCCACCCCTGATTAATTACATCTGTCGCAACATTACGCATCGCGAGATTGATCCCGGCACCGATAACGATTTGCGCGGCATCCCCAGTTTTTCCGGTGAGTTCAACCAGAATACCGGCGAGCTTACGATCGTTCAGATAGAGGTCATTTGGCCATTTTACCCTGACGTCTTCTGCGCCAAGGCGCTGTAATACTTCGGCCATGACGATACCAATAACAAGGCTAAGACCAATTGCCGCCGCAGGCCCCTGCTCCAGGCGCCAGTACATGGATAAATAGAGATTTGCGCCAAAGGGAGAGAACCACTGGCGACCTCGTCTGCCGCGTCCAGCTTGTTGGTATTCGGCTATACATGCATCGCCCGACTGAAGAGTATTGAGACGGTCAAGCAGGTACTGGTTGGTAGAATCAATCACCGGCAGGACTGCAACTGTCCCGCTATCTATCTGTGACTTAATAAAGCTTTCGTCCAGCAGTTGGATAGGCTCCGGCAAGCTATATCCTTTCCCAGGCACGGTGAATACATCGATCCCCCAGTCTCGCAGAGTCTGTACATGTTTATTGATGGCCGCGCGACTCATGCCTAACTGCTCACCCAGCTGCTCACCAGAATGAAATTCACCATCAGCCAGAATACTGATTAACGTTAACGGAACTCTATTGTCTTTCACGCTATAGCCTCCACGGCGCTGACTTCACCTTTACCGCCCATAAAACGAACCTCAGGCTCCAGCCAGACATCAAACTTTTCTCCAACTCGCTGGCGAATATAATGAGCGAGGGCAATAATATCCGCGCTGCTTGCCCCATCTTCATTGATAATAACAAGGGCCTGCTGCCTATGAACCGCTGCGCCACCGATGCGGTAGCCCTTGAGCTGGCATTGATCGATCAGCCAGCCCGCAGCAAGCTTAACGCTGCCATCAGGTTGCGGATAATGAGGCACGCTAGCCACGTTGGAAATCAGTTTTTTTGCCTGTTCGGCACTAATAACGGGGTTTTTGAAGAAACTGCCCGCATTACCATTCACTTTAGGATCGGGCAGCTTTGAGGTTCTCATAGTGCAGACGCTTTCAAAAATCTGCTGAGGCGTAACGGTGGCCGGATCTAATTTAGTCAGATCGCCATAGCTGAGCACAGGGATCCACGCTTTCGGCAAACGGTAACCGACAGCAACTATCGCGAAGCGATCCTGGTAATCGTGTTTAAAGATACTGTCACGGTAGCCAAAGTGGCACTCTTCGTTGGTTAAACGCAACGCGCGGCCGCTGCTTAGCTCGACACAATCGACGTAATCGCAGACTTTTTTTATTTCGACCCCATATGCACCAATATTTTGGATTGGCGAGGAACCTGCGCAACCAGGGATCAAAGCAAGATTCTCCAGACCCGGCATACCTTGCTGGAGAGAATATTCCACAAGATGATGCCAGTTCTCACCAGCACCAACATGCAGGAGCCAGGCATCATCCATCTCAGTAATCTCAATCCCTTTAATGCGATTGATAATGACCGTGCCTTCGTAGTCTTCGAGGAAAAGGACGTTACTGCCTTCCCCCAGGATAAGTACTGGCCGCTGAGCCTGCATCGACTCTGCCCATGCTTTCGTAAGCTGTTCTACAGATTCAGCGATAACAATATGTGCAGCCGTTGCCTGAATACCGAAGGTATTGAAGGGCTTAAGAGAGGAGTTCATGTCAGCGATTTTCCGGAATATAAACCAGAATAGTTTACCCGATCCTGTCGGGATTGGCTTGCCTGTCTCAGTAGAACGCACATAGCAAAAA
>NZ_BCTL01000105.1 GCF_001571265.1 Cedecea neteri NBRC 105707 = ATCC 33855
TCATCCCGCCTCAAGCGCCCTCTGAAAGGAGGACGCTTTTCATTCTGGCTTTTCCATCCCGAAGAAGTGTCCTAAAAACAGAAACGAAAGCAATGTTTTGGTTTATCATTCCCACGACAGGACTCATCGGTTGGGGGTAAAGTTTATGAGTTAGTAATATTATTCAAACTTAAACCCCTGTGCTATAAACGAGCTGGAAATTTTATCGTAACGGTTGGCACTATAAGCATCTGCAAGCTCATCATTATAACTTTTCATATATGTTAACCCCTGCCGGTCCCACCACTGCCGTAATACCAAATCATACTCGTCAACTCCCTTTTTCACACTCTGACTATCATAGCATTCATTCATTGCAAAACTTTCCAAAGGAACGCGGGGTTTGACTTCAGGAAAATTACTTTTATCAATAACTCCCAATGTCATACCAACAATCGGATACGTTTTTGACGGTAAACCAAGTAATTTTATCATCCCCTCTGGATTATGGCGGATCCCACCAATTACGGTCGTACCATATCCCAAGCTTTCAGCTGCTGTTTGCAGCGCATTAAGCATTATGCCAGCATCAAATGTCCCAACAACAATACCCTCTGCTGATTGCTCAATAATTTGTTCAGTATTGGCACGTGAAACAGAATAGGCAGTTCGATAAAAATCGATTACTACGGTAATAAAAACATCTGCTCCTGAGACCTGAGGTTGCCCTCCTGCCAGTTGCGCAATATTTTTGATCTTCTTTTTGTCACGCGTAATGATGAGTGAAACCTGCTGGCCATTAATAGATGAAGGAGACTGTTGAGCAGCTTGAATAATTTTCATCAAATCTATCTCGTTTACAGTTTCGCCAGTAAAGTGACGGATTGAACGACGATTAAGCATTAGGTCAATAATTGTGTTTTTAGTATCCATTTCTTTCGCCTTATCAATTCTGATGCGGTTGCAGTAGCCAATTGAAAAAGGCCACTATGTTTAAGCTAAAAAACGTCTCATAAGTTCTATTTCACTATGTTTGCCTGGCTATGGGAAGAAGAGTAAGCTTTACAATGCTTTTAACTAGAGGTTAATAACATGCTTCCAAAGCAGCTTCTTCACTTCATCGCTGTCGCTAATGCAGGGAGTTTTTCCGGAGCGGCTCGCCAAATGGGGATTTCACCTGCAGCCATGAGTATGGCTATAACAACATTAGAAAAAAATCTTGAGATACGTCTGTTTTCAAGATCGACACATTCGGTTCAGCTGACAGCTGAAGGGGAGTCATTCTATGACAAGATCTCACCGCTAGTTGCAGAGATTGCAACTCAACTTGAATATCTCAAACAGCAGAAGGACAACATCTCCGGCACAATAAAAATAAATTTACCCTACGAGATGGGACTGAATTTTATTTATCCTTACCTGCTGGAGTTTCAATGTAAATACCCTGAAATCATTCTTGACTTGCATTTTAGTGATAAGGTACTGGATTTAATTGAGCATAAATTTGATATAGGAGTTGGTAATAATATCAATGGAGACAGTCAATTAATTGCGCGTCGACTACGTGAAATGCGACTAGTTACGGTCACGACTACTGCATATCTTCAGGACCATCTGCCGCCGAAAAATCCAGACGATTTATCTGGACACAATTGCATCGCTTACAGATCACCCAGTTCAGGTAGAGTGACACCATGGTTATTTTTGGATCAAGGTAGAATAATACGAATATCCCCTCATGGCACCTTGGTTCTAAATTCATCCAGTGCAATCGTTCATGCAGTCCTTGCTGGAAAAGGAATTGCCACAGTGCCTTATGACTATGTCAGTGCTGCCATACATAATGGGCAATGTATTCAGTTACTTCCTCAATTTGAGCCAAAACCAAAAACATTATGGCTTTATTATCCTTCTCGTAAATTTTTATCTTCTCGGGTTAAACAACTGATTAGCTGGTTAACTGAAGAGTAAACAGCCGCAATTTCCTCTGCCAGGCATAAGCGACAAGTCACATTTTGCCCACCAAAAATATTTTCCTCGTAAGTATGCAGTAATGAAGCTGGATGTCCTGCAGGATAACGACCTATATATTCCCCGCTGTCAGTCGCCTGCTGTGCCACCACCACCTTTGTCCCCTGCACCCCGGCCATGGCGCTCATTGCTGTCTGCCGGGCACCATGACCTTCCAGCACTGCCCCTCTTGTCAGGGACAACATGACCGACACCCGCGGCCTGCGAGGCGTGAGCCGTACTCAGCATCGCTGCTACCGTTGTGTGGTACAGGGATGGCACAATATCTGCTCAGAAACCTGGGACAATCGACTCACCGAAATGAGCCAAAATCGTTCTGTCATATGGGTTTGCCGGATGCTTACAAAACCACCTGTTCTTCAGCCCGGATAGCGACGGTGAGAGTGCGGCCATCATCTACAGCCTGCTGAGCACCTGCAAACTCAATGGAGTGGAGCCGGAGAGGTGGCTAAGCGAGGTCATCAGTAAAATCAGCGGGACCATTAACGACCAGTCTGTATAATAACTATTACACCACGTCCAGGATGGGGCTTACGTCTGTATCCGGCAGAGCCATTTTATCTTCTTGAATAGGGAGAGTGCATTAACCAAAATTCAGAATCAGGCACGCATCCCGGAACTATCCTGCTCAGTGTATTGTTTTTTCGGATAACGCGACTCTCCACTGGACGGGGCATACCTTTTGCGGATAACAGCCCTGTCATAGTTGATCCAATAAATTATTTTTTTTACGCAGATATCTATTCATTTCATCAGGTATGCTTTGCATCATCGCCTGAGGTAATGTCTGAATGTCTACAGGATAAACTTCATTGACCTCTGATGAATATATAAAATTCTTTAATTGTAAATCCTGATGATATATTCCTTTCCCTTCCATTTTAGTTAATGCTTCTTCAAGCGCTGTTCTGGCTGACGCACGGATATCAGGAGAAACACTGGAAAGTGCCGAGCCTGAAAACCTTCTCATTTTAAGAATATAACTGCCATCATCAATGAATGCCTCAGATGCGCCAGCTCCATAGTAAGCGTTGAAATTTCGACTTTCTTTTTGAATAAAATTCGGAATATTGGTGTTACCAGCCGTTGGTTTTTCGATATATACTTTATAAGCATAAGTGTCTTTCAGGCCTGCATAAACATCACCCTCCTGACCGCTGCCGATTTTCTCCCCTAAATATTCCTCAGTTCCACCAAAAGTATTTTCCCCGTAAGTATGCATCAGTGAAGCTGGATGCCCCGCAGGATAACGACCAACAT
>NZ_BCTL01000106.1 GCF_001571265.1 Cedecea neteri NBRC 105707 = ATCC 33855
TCATGCGCAAGTGTCCTGCGTTGCTGGAACGCCGTCTCGGTTCTTTGACCGACAGCCAGCGGCAGATTGCCGATGCCCGTATCACTCTGGTGTGTGAGGTTCGCCGCCTGATGGATGAGGCAGGCATGAACCGCAAGCAGGCTGTTGAGCTGATTTCTATTCGCTCGCGGGAAGGCACGTTGCCAGAGCGTGTGCAGCGGGCCGCTGATATAGCCAACGCCCGCAAGGGGTCAACCCGGACCGGTGTCAGCGTGCGCAGCCTGCAGCAATGGGTCTCGGATTCGATGGTGACCCGGAGTGTCGGCGAGCGCCTGGCGGTGATGGCACCAGAGAAGATTAAGGCCAAGCCCGCAGAGGCGTACCCGTGGCTCTCTGACTTCCTGCGTCACTATCGCAATCCTAATCGACCTTCGGTGGCCATGGCCTACGAAGATTTTGAGGCGGAGTGGCTGCGGGTGAATGCCGGCAATTCGGTGATGCTGTCGACGCTGCCGCCACTGGCCACCGTGCGCTATGCCCTCAGTAAAATCCCCAAAGCTGAGCGGGAGCGCGGACGGCGCACCGGGTCAGATTACAAATCCCTGCTGCCGTTCGTGCGTCGTGACTGGTCGGTGATGCCAGTGAACGGCGTCTGGGTGGGTGACGGCCATGGTATGAAGATGGAAGTCATTAACCCGGTAACGGGCAAGCCATTCCGCCCCGAGATTACGTTGATAGTGGATGGTTGTACCCGCGCCGTACTGGGCTGGAGTCTGGCCGTGTCTGAAAGCCAGGTCGCTGTAGGCGATGCCATACGCCACGCCGTATCACAGCACGGTGTCCCGCTGATTTATTACTCCGATAACGGCGGTGGTGAAACCAACAAAATCTTTGATGCTGATATTACCGGGATATTTTCCCGTCTGGAAATAGACCACCCGACCGGAATTCCGGGCAATCCGCAGGCGCGTGGCATCATTGAGCGGTTAAATAAAGAAATCCCTAAGCGAGCAGCCATGGCCTTTGGCTCCTGGGTGGGCAAGTCTGGCGACCGGGAGACACAGCGTAAATACCGCAAGCAGGTAGATTCGGCGGTCAATGCTATTGAGAAAGGCAAGGACCTGAACGAGATACAGACTGCGGCAATGCGCAAGGTGCCCACATGGGAACAGCTGACCGAAGAGATTGAGCGTCAGGTGGAGCGACATAATAACCGGCCACACAGCAGCCTGCCGGTGCGGGAAAGTGGTGAGTACTGGTCCCCCATGGCATGGCGTAACCATCTGATTAAGATGAATAACGTTGAGATTGATTATCTCACTGCCGCTGAGCTGCATGAAATGTTCCGGCCAGAGAAGGTCTGCACGGCGAACCGGGGTGAGATTCTGCTGTTTAAAAATATCTACTTCAGCACCGAACTGGCCAGCGTGGACGGTGAAGAGGTCAGAGTCTGCTACGACATTCACGACCCGCAGACGGTGATTGTGCGGCGAATGGACGGCTCCTGGATATGTGACGCCATCTGGAACGGTAACAAGGTTGATGCCTTCCCTGTGGCACGTATCGAGCAGTTGCAGGAGAAACGGACGAAACAGCGCCGGAAACGCCTTGAGCAGCAACTGGCGCGGGTGGATGAAGAATTGCGCCCGGCCATTGAGCAGAAGCCCGACATTGATATCAGCCTGTTTTCTGCCCCCGACTCAAATAAAGAACCCGACCACGTTTATTTATTTGAATCCGATTATGAACGCGATTTAAAGAAAGCCGGTAATCACCGGTAAGGGATTGAAATGAATGTAAAAGAGAAATTACTCCAGATTCTGGAGCGGCCCGGCTACACCCAAAAAATGGTGGCGACGAAAACAGGGCTCAGTGCTACAGCGGTCTCTCAATATCTGAAGGGCACTTACAACGGCAATATTACCAATGTTGAGGCGACGCTGACCGATTTTATCAACCGGGAAGAGTGTCGGGCTAACCGCCGGGAAGTGAGAGCAACCTTCGTCCCCACTCAACTGGCCAGTATGGCGCTGTCGCTTATCACCAACACCCATATGGATGGCGATATCGGGGTGATATACGGCCCGGCCGGGATGGGTAAAAGTATGGCTTTACGGGAATATTCGTACAAAAGCAAAGGCGCAATCCTGATTGAGGCTGACCCTGGTTGTACGGCACGGGTGTTGCTGCAGGAGCTGTGTACCCGTCTGGGGGCAAAACGCACCGGCAATATCCATGAGCTGAGCGAGGAGTGTATCCAGGCCCTGACTGGCACCGGCTGGGTGATTCTGGTTGATGAGGCAGAGCTGCTTCCTTATCGGGCGCTGGAGGTCTTACGCCGTATTCACGACCGTTCCGGGGTGGCCATCGTGCTGGCCGGGATGCCGCGTCTGCTGATTAACCTGCGTGGCTCTCGCGGGGAGTTCGCCCAGCTCTACAGCCGCGTGGGGATGTGTCTGAATCTGGAGACCCACAAGGATAAATCCGAGCAGGAAGACTTCAACCGCATTCTGGGCAGTCTGCTGGCGGACGGTGATGAAGACAGTCTCACGCAGCCGGAGCTGGCAGAGGCGTTCTTCCGCTGCTCGAAGGGGAATTACCGCCGCATGTTCAAGCTGGCGCGGGGTGTGGTACGGGCCAGCGCCATCGGCGACCAGGGGCTCAGCGTGAAGCTGGTCGAGTCCTATGCACAGATGCTTATTCACTGAGGGATGTGAGATGGATATTGCAATCAGAAGGGAAATTACGGCGCTTCGGGCTATTGGGTTTAACAGCTGCTTTTTTGTTGCTGATGACAGCTGTTCTACAGGCTCACCTTTTATTCATTGTTATGTACCGGGTCTGTTGTGCGTGGATGTGTATTCCTGGGTTCGGGAGGTCTCGGGCGTCGGAAATGACGGTTGTGACTGGGATGCAGGCGACATGGAGGCTGCTCAGCTGATTATACCTTTTATCCAGACGCCGGAAGGTTTTCGGAAGGCTTATCGCCTGGCCCGTCTGTGCGTTCAATTGCCGCGTGTGTGGCGGCTCAACTGAGGATTTATTTCATCATGGAAAAACAAATCATTAACTGGCGTCACTCGCGTGCGCGTTCGGAGATCCACTCCCACGGTGGGCGGGTTACCGGCTGGCACCGGGATATGCCGATTGTTTATGCGCTGGCACCACTCAGTGGGCCAGTGTGGCCGGTAATGGAAATGATTGAAGTCCTGGGCGGTGTCCGCAAAGTCACCCGGACATCAAATATCGACGGCTGTACCGTTATCTGG
>NZ_BCTL01000107.1 GCF_001571265.1 Cedecea neteri NBRC 105707 = ATCC 33855
CCAGGCAAATTCTGTTATTGACCGTCACGCTCTCGCATAACCATCAATCTAATCCTGAACTAAGCTGAAAATTTACTCTCTGTCTCTAAACTCTACCAAAACACCTTCGGTGTTGTAAGGTTAAGCCTCACGGATCATTAGTACTGGTTAGCTCAACGTATCGCTACGCTTACACACCCAGCCTATCAACGTCGTAGTCTTCAACGTTCCTTCAGGACCCTTAAAGGGTCAGGGAGAACTCATCTCGGGGCAAGTTTCGCGCTTAGATGCTTTCAGCGCTTATCTCTTCCGCATTTAGCTACCGGGCAATGCCATTGGCATGACAACCCGAACACCAGTGATGCGTCCACTCCGGTCCTCTCGTACTAGGAGCAGCCCCCCTCAATTCTCCAGCGCCCACGGCAGATAGGGACCGAACTGTCTCACGACGTTCTAAACCCAGCTCGCGTACCACTTTAAATGGCGAACAGCCATACCCTTGGGACCTACTTCAGCCCCAGGATGTGATGAGCCGACATCGAGGTGCCAAACACCGCCGTCGATATGAACTCTTGGGCGGTATCAGCCTGTTATCCCCGGAGTACCTTTTATCCGTTGAGCGATGGCCCTTCCATTCAGAACCACCGGATCACTAAGACCTGCTTTCGCACCTGCTCGAGCCGTCACTCTCGCAGTCAAGCTAGCTTATGCCTTTGCACTAACCTCACGATGTCCGACCGTGATTAGCTAACCTTCGTGCTCCTCCGTTACGCTTTAGGAGGAGACCGCCCCAGTCAAACTACCCACCAGACACTGTCCGCAACCCGGATCACGGGTCTACGTTAGAACATCAAACATTAAAGGGTGGTATTTCAAGGTTGGCTCCACGCAGACTGGCGTCCACGCTTCAAAGCCTCCCACCTATCCTACACATCAAGGCTCAATGTTCAGTGTCAAGCTATAGTAAAGGTTCACGGGGTCTTTCCGTCTTGCCGCGGGTACACTGCATCTTCACAGCGATTTCAATTTCACTGAGTCTCGGGTGGAGACAGCCTGGCCATCATTACGCCATTCGTGCAGGTCGGAACTTACCCGACAAGGAATTTCGCTACCTTAGGACCGTTATAGTTACGGCCGCCGTTTACCGGGGCTTCGATCAAGAGCTTCTCCTTGCGGATAACCCCATCAATTAACCTTCCGGCACCGGGCAGGCGTCACACCGTATACGTCCACTTTCGTGTTTGCACAGTGCTGTGTTTTTAATAAACAGTTGCAGCCAGCTGGTATCTTCGACTGCCTTCAGCTCCACCCGCGAGGGGTTTCACCTACCGACAGCGTGCCTTCTCCCGAAGTTACGGCACCATTTTGCCTAGTTCCTTCACCCGAGTTCTCTCAAGCGCCTTGGTATTCTCTACCTGACCACCTGTGTCGGTTTGGGGTACGATTTAATGTTACCTGATGCTTAGAGGCTTTTCCTGGAAGCAGGGCATTTGTTACTTCAGCACCGTAGTGCCTCGTCATCACACCTCAGCGTTAACAGAAGTCCGGATTTACCTAAACTTCCCGCCTACATGCTTAAACCGGGACAACCGTCGCCCGGCTAACATAGCCTTCTCCGTCCCCCCTTCGCAGTAACACCAAGTACAGGAATATTAACCTGTTTCCCATCGACTACGCCTTTCGGCCTCGCCTTAGGGGTCGACTCACCCTGCCCCGATTAACGTTGGACAGGAACCCTTGGTCTTCCGGCGAGCGGGCTTTTCACCCGCTTTATCGTTACTTATGTCAGCATTCGCACTTCTGATACCTCCAGCAAACCTCACAGTTCACCTTCAACGGCTTACAGAACGCTCCCCTACCCAACAACACATAGTGTCGCTGCCGCAGCTTCGGTGCATGGTTTAGCCCCGTTACATCTTCCGCGCAGGCCGACTCGACCAGTGAGCTATTACGCTTTCTTTAAATGATGGCTGCTTCTAAGCCAACATCCTGGCTGTCTGTGCCTTCCCACATCGTTTCCCACTTAACCATGACTTTGGGACCTTAGCTGGCGGTCTGGGTTGTTTCCCTCTTCACGACGGACGTTAGCACCCGCCGTGTGTCTCCCGTGATAACATTCTTCGGTATTCGTAGTTTGCATCGGGTTGGTAAGCCGGGATGGCCCCCTAGCCGAAACAGTGCTCTACCCCCGAAGATGAGTTCACGAGGCGCTACCTAAATAGCTTTCGGGGAGAACCAGCTATCTCCCGGTTTGATTGGCCTTTCACCCCCAGCCACAAGTCATCCGCTAATTTTTCAACATTAGTCGGTTCGGTCCTCCAGTTAGTGTTACCCAACCTTCAACCTGCCCATGGCTAGATCACCGGGTTTCGGGTCTATACCCTGCAACTTAACGCCCAGTTAAGACTCGGTTTCCCTGCGGCTCCCCTATACGGTTAACCTTGCTACAGAATATAAGTCGCTGACCCATTATACAAAAGGTACGCAGTCACCCCATAAATGAGGCTCCCACTGCTTGTACGTACACGGTTTCAGGTTCTTTTTCACTCCCCTCGCCGGGGTTCTTTTCGCCTTTCCCTCACGGTACTGGTTCACTATCGGTCAGTCAGGAGTATTTAGCCTTGGAGGATGGTCCCCCCATATTCAGACAGGATACCACGTGTCCCGCCCTACTCTTCGAACTCACAACTTGTGCATTTTAGTGTACGGGAGTATCACCCTGTACCCTGCGACTTTCCAGACGCTTCCACTAACACACAAACTGATTCAGGTTCTGGGCTGCTCCCCGTTCGCTCGCCGCTACTGGGGGAATCTCGGTTGATTTCTTTTCCTCGGGGTACTTAGATGTTTCAGTTCCCCCGGTTCGCTTCGTTAAGCTATGTATTCACTTAACGATAGTGTGACGAATCACACTGGGTTTCCCCATTCGGAAATCGCCGGCTATAACGGTTCATATCACCTTACCGACGCTTATCGCAGATTAGCACGTCCTTCATCGCCTCTGACTGCCAGGGCATCCACCGTGTACGCTTAGTCGCTTAACCTCACAACCCGAAGATGTCTCGTAAGACACCATCGCTGTTGCGAAAATTTGAGAGACTCGAACATGTCTTAACCCCATTCCTTATTACGGAGGAATGAGACGACATGTCGTTTCAATTTTCAGCTTGTTCCGGATTGTTAAAGAGCAAATA
>NZ_BCTL01000108.1 GCF_001571265.1 Cedecea neteri NBRC 105707 = ATCC 33855
AGTTCAGCCTTGTATTGTTTCATGTGAGTTTGGGATACGAGACCCGCATCCTGTAACGAAGCTACAGCCAATCTTGAAGCTCCCGGACGAGAGGTTAAATCGGCAACAGTATTGAGCGTGTTATCGTAGGGATAAAAGAGACCACCATAACTCGGGTGCCAACACTGTCTATCATCAACCCAGTAGACAGAGCAGACAAAAACCCCGCCTCCTGGGAAACGATCCAGCACCCGATTAATACCCGGTACGGGCTCAAGGTCTACTTTCGCTTCCCAACACAGCGCTATTCGTTTCGTCGAGAGTACGGCCTGTTTGTCAAAATAGGATTCAAGAGCACCTTCTTTCTCCCAAGGGATTTCAAACGTCACGACCGGGTAAGGCAAACGGGCCAGATCCAGATGCGTCTGACGTAGGTCTTCGGGTGCAATAAAGTCGGCGCAGTTTGGCAGGATAAACTTAACGCTGTTTTCCAGCAGGTTTATCATATTACGCAATACGTGAGCGGTATATGGTTTTTCATAGAGGCAGCCACGCTCTAGTTCTTTCAGATCGTCAATGGCAGAAGGCGTGTAGTTAAGTGGCGTCACTGTTTCAGTGTGCATAACTTCTCCCTGAATGTTAGAAGCAGATCATTTGAATTTCATGAATTCATTATTTTTAAACGATTTAGCTAGATCATTCTTCATTTGTTCAACAAGCTCATCAGCATACGCTTGGGCTATTTCGATCCCTTTCGATTTAGCGACGATGAGTAGCGATGTCACGTCATTTTCCCTCCCACAGTTGGCACAGACGACAAAACTATGATCTGGAGGTGAATAATCTTCGTAGGGTAAAGCAAACTGCTCCGAACGACAAAATGAGCAGCGTAGCCGAATGGTCTCTTTAAGGTCTTCCATCATCCCATCAGACCTGGAAGCCAACCTGCTAGACCACCTACGATAGAGCCAACCAAAGGGTGCTCCAGAAATTTAGCTAAGCGGCTTTTGGCTTCTTGCTTTTCTTCGTCGGTAGCTGAGGACGCCTCGATTTGCTGAACTAACTGGTTAAATACAGTGTGAATGTTTTGCGTATTACTGTTGCCAACCTGTGCTGGGCCATGAATATTTAGAGTCGCAATTTGCATGCTAGCTCCTAATTCGTATGAGCGATTTCTCCCGTGTTTAACTGAAATAGCCCGGCTCTGACCTTCTTCTGTCAGGGATACATGTTCGAAATCTCCATAGTCCTTAAGTACAAGGCAACGGGAATGGCAGATGTTGATTATTTTGAACAAATACTCTTCCGACCAGTGAAACCGCTCGTCAATAGCAATGCGATCGTTCTGATCCGTATCAAATCCAAATGAAACGGTTTTGATCGTTTCTCCGAGGCTCTCCATGTCATCATTCATGTATGTCAAAAGAGCATCAATATCTGCCTGAATTTTCTCTGCGTCCATTTATTGCCTTTTTATGTTGATTAAGAAAGCAGCATTGTACATCTAGTCCCGCTTGGCGATAAGCTCTGATGCAATCTTTAGTAAAGTAGCTCAAATGACTCTATCTGTTCTGCAGTATTACCAACAACTGATATACCAATGGTCTGCTATCGTGCAGGACGTCAGACGAGACATTCGAACCTGAGTAGTTATCATACTACCATCCTCGGAAACTCCTGTTGCCCTTATAGCTGTGTATGCTGACATCGTATAAAGCACTTTATACATTTTGAGGAGCCTTACGCTACAGGTGATAAAGTTGCTTGTTAAAAACTTCTGGAGGTACTTTGCTTTGTTCTGTGAATATTTCGATAACAATCATTTAGAATTATTATGGGTTAGCTGTTTCTGGATTGTTCAATACGTTTTTTTACCCAAGCTTCAACTTCGTTTTGCATCCATCGCGAGCTCCTGCCAAGTTTAATTGGCTTTGGAAATTCACCGTCTTTAATCAGCTTGTAAAACCATTTATCGGTCAAGCCCGTAAAGCTGGTGATAAATGCCATATCGACCATTTTGTCGTTGGTGAGGTAGGATTGTTGGTCGTTGTTGCTCATGGGTTGTCTCCATCCTGATATTGAGTGAGTCAGGAGAAGCGCCATTGCTGGTGGCTGACCGTTGACGCATTCTCCTTCTCAACATCCACACCCGTGTAATAAATTACGTATCAGTTCTGAGAACGGCCAAAGTTACGCTGACCATCGGAGTTGTTTTTGCTGTACTCTTTAGCCATATACATCGCTCTTGAGGTTAAATCTTCGAAATTGTCCTCGAAGTAACGGTTATTGCGGTTTAACTGATAAAAGCCACTTGGAGCAATGTGAATCAGCCCCATATATTTATTTTCCGCGTATTCTCGTTTAATTGCCCTTATCCATGCTCGAACAATCATGTTAAAAACACTCTGGTTGAAAGCATTGTTAAGATCTTTTTTAATCTTCCCCGGCCACACATAGGCGTCTTTGTTTAG
The DNA here is from genome assembly GCF_001571265.1 of Cedecea neteri NBRC 105707 = ATCC 33855. Classification (GTDB taxonomy): domain Bacteria; phylum Pseudomonadota; class Gammaproteobacteria; order Enterobacterales; family Enterobacteriaceae; genus Cedecea; species Cedecea neteri. The sequence goes on from NZ_BCTL01000108.1 coordinate 2,451, forward strand.
CAAAAGCAATACGTGGTAATGCTTCTTGCTCCCTTCCTGATTAAATTCCCGTACCCAGACAAATCTCATGTTGCATGTCAGGGTCTTCTTACCCGCTTTTCTCTTACGATTAATATCCGCTTTGATTTGTGCTTTTACCGAGTTGATGAAACGCGTGATGACCTCAGGGCCTGTATAACACTGATCTGGGCAATCTGGGATCTCTTCTTCGTCAGGGAAGCGCAGATCGACTCTTATAGCCAATAGACGAGGATACTGTTTTAACGCTCTGTCAATTGTTCTGGTGATACCGTGCACATAGGTTTGATTCAGTTCCCCATACCGACTTTGGTTCTTGGTGCTCATTACGTGGTGTCCTTAGCTGATTGAACTCAGCTCATCGGATACCTGGTAATGATTTAAGGAATGCTGAAATCTACTAA
>NZ_BCTL01000109.1 GCF_001571265.1 Cedecea neteri NBRC 105707 = ATCC 33855
TAAGCGTCACATTCAGACCGTATTGACGTTTAGGCAAGGGTAAGATCGACCTTCCATGGCAGCAGGTCGCGGACCCGGTTCATCGGCCAGTCCTGTATATGGCCGATGACGTAACGCAACCACGTCTCGGGGTCAACGCCGTTTAGCCGGCAGGTGCCGATCAGCGAGTACAGCACTGCAGCACGCTCTCCACCCGCATCCGAACCGGCGAACAGCCAGTTTTTCCGGCCCAGGGCTACGCCACGCAGCGCGTTCTCCGCGATGTTGTTGTCTATCTCCGCCCAGCCGTTGCTGCAGTACAGGTTTAACGCGTCCCACTGCTTCAGCAGGTACGTGAACGCCTTCGCCGTATCCGAGTGGCGCGACAGCACCGTCATCTGCCCCTGTATCCAGTCATACAGCGACTGCATCAGTGGGACTGTCCGCTCTTTTCGTACCGTCAGCCGTTTGTCTGCCGGGCTGCCGCGTATCTCCGCCTCGATGGCATACAGCTTTCCGATGCGCTTCAACGCTTCGGTGGTAATGTCGGTCGGCGTGCGGGCATGCACGTCGTGGATTTTTCGCCGCGCATGGGCCATGCAGGCCGCTTCCGTGATGCGGCCGTCTTCGTACAGTGCGTTGTAGCCACCGTATGCGTCCGCCTGCAGGATACCGCTATACCCGGCAAGATGTTGCTGTGGATGCACGCCTTTCCGGTCCGGCGAGTACGCGAACCACACCGCCGGTGGGAGCTGTGACCCCGCATTACGGTCATCCCGGACGTAGACCCACAGGCGGGCCGTACGGGTTTTGCCGCTGCCCGGCTCCTGCACCGGCACAGGGATATCGTCGGTATGCACCTTGCCCGGCATCAGCACGTACTGGCGCAGCAGGTCGTACAGCGGCTCCAGCAGCTCGCTGGCCGCGCCGGACCAGCGCCCCAGTGTGGCACGACTCAGCTCAACTCCCTGACGGCGATATATCTCTGACTGACGATAGTGAGGTGTATGTTCGGCGAACTTCGCCGTGACGATGCGTGCCAGCAGGCCGGGACCCGCATAGCTGCGCTCGATGGGTTTTGAAGGCATGGCTGCCTGAACGATGTGGTCGCAGCTGCAGCAGGCCAGTTTTGGCCGCTGTGTTTCGATAACCTTAAAGGCGCTGCTGATAAGCTCCAGCTGCTCCGATACGTCGCACCCCAGCGCGCTGAGCTCCCCGCCGCATTCCGGACAGGCTGTTTCTGCCGGCGACAGCGTACGGGTTTCGCGGGGAAGTGATGCCGGCAGCGGTTTGCGGGCAGAAGACTGGCGCAGCGGCTGCGGCAGTACCGGGTCATGCTGCTCGCCCAGCACCTCTGCCATCTCTTCCTGCAGAGCGCTGATGCGCTCCTCCGCCTCGCGGACCTGGCGCTGCGTTTTCTCTCGCAGCTTCTCGGAGCTTTTGCCGAACTGCATGCGCTGAAGCTTAGCGACCAGCGCCTTCAGCCGGTTAATTTCACTGGCATATGCCGCCACCCGCAGTGAGAGCAGACGGTTATATTCCGCCATTTTGCGGATGGTAGTCTGCTGCTCCTGCAGCAGCGCCCTGAGCCGGGCGTTTTCATCAGGGTATGAGGTGTCCATAACCCCACTTTACAGCAGGTTATATGCGTATTCCAGGTCGTTCCGTCCGCTGCGGACGCTTCCAGTTAATGCCCTCCAGCAACATAGACAGCTGCGCAGGTGTCAGATGGATTTTTCCGTCGCGGGTTACCGGCCAGACGAAGCGGCCACGCTCCAGCCTTTTGGTAAACAGGCACAGGCCGTCCCGGTCTGCCCAGAGTACCTTTATCATATCTCCACGACGTCCACGGAAGATAAACAGATGGCCGCTGAACGGATCGGTTCGTAGCGTGTTCTGCACCTTCGCTGCCAGCCCGTTGAAGCTACAGCGCATATCTGTCACGCCGGCAACCAGCCAGATGCGCGAACCTGCCGGAAAGCTAATCATGACTCACCATCCCTGAGCTCGATGATCAGTGCGCGCAGAAGCTCAGGGGTCAGCGGACCGGTCAGGTTGAGACTTCCACCTGGCAATGTCAGCCTGCAGCTGATGACCGGTGGCATATCTGTTAATACGACACCGTTTTGCCTGGGCGGAGGCACAACAGGCTCCATAGTCACCGGAATGAGGGTCGCTCTGTTGGCAGGATCCAGTAGCCCCTGACGATGCAGATTGCGCCAGTTAAACAGCAGGTTATCGTTAATGCCATGCTCACGTGCAATTTGAGCCACACACGCGTCTGGCTGCAAAGTCAGTTCCGCCATGCGAATTTTGAACTCCAGAGGCCAGTCAGGACGGCGTTTCTTTACGGGAAGATTGGTCTGAAGATTGAAGGCATAAAGCTCTTCCTCCAGGCGTTCAGGCGTATATTCCTCCGGTAGCGGCCAGTTAATGCCGGTGCGTCGAAAACGAGTGAACATTTTATGTACGGAAGATGAGCTAATGTTCAGCTGCTCCGCAATTTCACGGTACGTTAGAGCCTCATTAAACCGAAGGCTCAGCGCTGTGAAGATCCAGGGTCTTCTGTTGTAAGGCGTATTTTTGTCCACGGTAGTGTCCATGTTCGCGAAAGTGTCCATGGTAGGAAACGCGGGCAAAAATAAAAGACGGTATGAATGTGACGCTTACG
>NZ_BCTL01000110.1 GCF_001571265.1 Cedecea neteri NBRC 105707 = ATCC 33855
GTTGCTGACCACGCTCAGGTCTGTCGCTTTTGCTGTCGTGGTGTCCGCCGTCAGATTTACCGTCTGGCTGGTGACAGCGAATACCTGCCCGCCAACGATTACTGTCACCTCGGCAGGACCTGCCGTGGTCCCCGTCAGTGATGCTGTATACGTTCCATCCCCGTTGATGGTTACCGGGCTTATCATCACACCCGCTTTCCTTGCGCTCTCAAACTTAACCCCCTGAACGCCGGTGACCGGTATCCCGCCAGCATTTCTCAGCGTGAGTTTTAACAGCGCGCCGGTGACGCCATCCGCCGGGATCACCGTTTTGTCCACGGTTAACTGAGACTGCGACACATCTGCATCACCGTCCGTCAGGGTGACCGACTGGCTGATTGTCCCGAGTGCCACACCGTTTACGCTGGCGCTGATAGCCGCCACCCCCGTTGTTGTTCCTGTCATCGTGGCCGTGTAAGTCCCGTCCCCGTGGTTTACCACCGGGCTGAGCGAGATCCCCGTTGTCAGCGAGCTGATAAATGTCACACCCTTCGCATCAGTAACGGGCACTCCATTTGCGTTTCGCAGCGTGAGTTTTAAAGTGGAAGGCGTCTTTCCGTCCGCCGGGATAGACGTTCTGTCTATCGTCAGCTGAGAGGTGGTCAAACTCACCTCGTTAGCCGGGGTCAGTGTCAGAGAGGCATGAAGTCCCGTCACTGGCGCGCCGTCATATGCCACCGAGATGGAGGCCGTCCCCGCCTGCGTGCCGCTCACCTGGGCCGTGTAATGTCCGGAGGCTGCTGGTATTTCCGTCAGACGGGTGATGTTTACCCCGCTCACGCCGGTCACAGGGAAAGACAACCGGGAAGCGTTACCTGCCGCCGGTTTACCCGTCGCGTCCTGGGCAAACAGTTTGAGTTCAGCCACAGATGTTCCGTCCGCCAGAATGCTCAGGGGCATCAGGCTGAGCGTTGAACGGCTCGCATCGATACCCTCTGCAACAAAATGAATGCGGGTGGTGGTGCTGGCCGTTTCTGCCGTGGCGGTAACAGTAGCCTCCCCGACAACCATTGACGTGATGTCCACCTGGGTATTGCCCTGCCCGTCGGTAACCGCGGTCTGTTTATCGTGGCTGCCGTCCGGGTAAACGGTGGTGAAAACGACCTGCTGATTTGGCAGCGGATGGCCATTGCCATCGGTCACTGCCGCCGCAACATTCACCGGGGCTTTCCCGTCGGCAAACGCATTGTCATGGGCGACGCGCAGCGGCCCCGCAAAGGCTGCAGAGGGCGGCAGCACCGTTACCGTGAGGCTCTGCGGCGCAGATTTGTTGCCTCTGATGTCCTCAGCCACAGCAGTAATTACATAGCTGTTCGGATCGGGGGTCTGCCCGGCAATCCCGGACTTTTTTGCCGCCTGAGCACGCTGCACCAGTTGGTACGGTGGGAGAGTCACTAAAAAGTGCGTGCGATCCTGCGCCGTCAGTCGTCCTCCGGCAGCTTCCAGCGCCCCTGCGGACCACGTTACCGTCTGCAGGTCATACTTATTGTTGACCTGAGCCGATATCGGAAGAGATGCGCCGGCAGGGCCGGTGATACGGGTCTGATCCAGCGCTAACCGGATAACCTCCTGCTTACGATACTCGAGGACGATATCATTATTACGATCGACCAGATCGTAACGGCTGTTGGCTATAAGTCGGGACGCCGCCACGCTGCCGGCAGACAATTGTGAAGACAGTGACTCACCCGGATGCCAGGTAAGTTGCAGACTGATATTCGTTTCATTTTTCCCATTTTTCCCCATACGCTCTTCAGCGCCAACTGTCAGCAGCGGGAACGGCGTCCAGTTCAGGCCGGCCGTAACGGCATACGGGTTATGTTGGCGATTATCTTTGCCAAACAGGGCCACTTCATCGCCGTAGTACTGCTCATACATCAGCTTGCCGCCGATCTGCGGGTACGATGGAAGCCATCCCTGCGCGCGGACATCAAACCCGTTCGCCGGGCGCTCATCATAGTCATCGAAGTCACGAGACTGATGCCAGTTGCTCGTACGTATATAGGTATTTGCGGCAAACTGCAGATAATCAGTCCGGGCTTCCGCACCCAGCCCAACACGGCGGTTATTACCGGTGATGTCATCATCATAAAAATTGTTGAAGCCGTACATCCAGTGCGGGGTCATCCAGCGGACACCCCAGCCGAGATTGACCGTATTGCGTCCATCCTTGTTGCGGGCACCCAGTTGGGTAAACAGGGTATTCTGAGGGGTGTCGTAGAGCGGTACCAGCCAGTCAATACTGCTGTTCGCCAGCGCGTTATGCGCATTCAGGCTGAGATTCGCCCGCACGGTGCCATACTGACCCAGCCATTTTGCCACGGCATCATTGGCAGCCCCGGCCACCATCGAGCGCGCCATGCCTGCCGCCGTGCCGGAGGAATGTTCTCTGCCGCCCGCACTTTCGGAGGACAGTCTGTCTGCATAAGATGCGGCGGCACGGTCGTGTTCAGTGAACACTGGCGGAGGTTGCCGGGAATGATCCGCCCTGATGTCATCATTTTTTATCGGGGTACGGACGGGAACATCAATTTCATCCCCCTCACTGAG
>NZ_BCTL01000111.1 GCF_001571265.1 Cedecea neteri NBRC 105707 = ATCC 33855
ACGAGGGCGGGGCTTTGGGCCAGTTCAGTGTTCAGTTTTAACGGTTAAATTGGATCACAGCTCAATTATAAAGTCAATGTTCACTTTTTTCGACTGTCATTCACCCAGACGATCCCCAAAAGGATCACCAGGATGTACATGATGATAATGCGATACTCCATAACCCAGCGATCTCCCTCATTCCCACAAACCCGAAATAGCCTGCTACCGCGCCCGGCGGGCAAAAGCCAGCATCAGGGCAGCAAAAAGCAGCAGAGTGACAGTAAAAATAACGAGGGCGAGTATTTTCATGAAATGCTCCTCTTCAGTTGTTGCTTAACCAAACCAGAATCCAGGCAATAAGCGCCGCAACCGGTATTGTTGCCAGAAACCACAGTAAAAACTTCAGGTGTAGGAAAAACATCACAATCCCAACGATAAGAAAACTGGGAGTATTTTCTCGCGAGGAAAATCACATTTTCATCAACGGCGATATAAGACCACATCATGCATACGATATATCGCGCATGAGTTTGATGCAGGGCAAATTTTTCGCCAACAAAAAGCCCCGCGCGAAGGCGAGGCTTTAAGTTGATATCTAATCCAGTGCCCATGATGGCTTATGATCCGGCAAAGAGAAGATGATCTTTATCAATCACTTATAAAAATATCTGCTTATTATACCTCCAAAGACCAGTAACCGGACGTATAAAATGAACGCATATGTTTTAACTGCACTGGGGAGAATTAAATGGGCATTCAACACAATTGGGGCGTATCCGGTTTTTCTTTCCGCGTTTATCGGCGGCGTTTATGGCGCGCTCACGACTAAAGAAATCAGCTGGGTTATCCTTACCTGCATGATGTTTTTTGCGCTGGTAGAGCGTTTTTACAGGCAACAGAAGGCCCACATCGAAAAACGCAGCCAGGGAGAGCGCAAGCAATCTTTTATCAAGAGTGCATTTATTTCGAATCTCGGGCACCAACTCATAATACTCGATGAATTCAAGTATAATGGTGTCCTTTTCAAAGTGATCGCGTTTTATGAAATACCAATCGCCCAGACCATCGCAGGCCCACTCTGTCCCCGATGCCATCACCGCCTTACAGAAAGACTCAGGATCCGTTTTTTCGTCCTTACAGATATAACGCTTCATTGCTGCTGTGGATTTAGCTATGCATCGAAGCACACAATTATTGAGCTTGTAAAAGAAGTTGAAACTCATAAAAACCTCATTTGATGCCTGGCAGACAAGAGGCCGCCAGTTTCCTGACGCTGAGAGGAACAAAGAAGAATTTGCTGACGCCCTTTAGTCTGGTAATGGACGTCAGCAAGAGATGGTTAACGAAGCTTATTACCGACAAGCTCGGGATTAACTAACAACCCTGTCCGGGAGGCTATTTCCACCAACTGCCCCAGCGCTGCAACGGCAACGTTTTTATCGCCACCTTCAGCCAGTTTCCGAAGGTGGCGAACCAGCCAGGAAAAGCTCAGGGCCTGCGCTGTTTCGAGCCTGATATCACAGAAAAACTGCTCCGGAGAATGAGGGTTCTGTGTGTCGTCAAGATAACGGGTCAGTTTCGCGATATCAGCTTCGGAATAACCACTGATGCGAAGATCGTTAACTACAATATCGCGTTCAGTTATTTCAATCATTTTTTGTGCACTCCAGCCTTCTGCAGGCATTATCGTATTCCAGACAGGGTCCATAGCCCCCGTCAGACCAGAACGTTCAGATGCTTCACTCATATCAATCTACCTCCGGGTAAGGGACTTCACGCCACAGAACCAAATCACTTTCACTGACGGCTTCACCGCCCGGCGTCCATCGCCAGCCGCCGTGCCGGTCGATAAAGGCCGTGCCAACGTTTACGCCATCAGACAATAAGACCATGACACCGGGGCCCGGTTGACACTTTTCAACGCGTTGCCAGGCGTTGTCTTCGCTGATATCCCGCCAGGCGACCATCTCAACCTTTCCACCCAGAATATCCGTCCCGGCGCTGACCGCTGGCTCCTGCCCGTCAGGGAAATCAACAACAAATGTCATTTTACCCATAGCTACTCATCCTCCCACTCAGTACCGCGTTTCCAGGTATCCATAACGCCGTTAATCTCGGTCGTTAGTTCCTTCAATTTGCCAGCCCACTGTTCCATAGCGGTCTCAAGCCATGCGTCAAGGTCACCCCAGTCCGCCGACATATCCAGCAGATGGCGCTCCATGGTGGCCAGTCGGCGGAGCTGAGCCCGCCCCGTTTTGATATGCTGAGCATAGGGATTATTTTGTGCCATGGTGCCGACTCCTCCCGAGGTCATAAAAGCGGTTATACAACCAGACAAATACGGCGCAGACGACTTCAAGTACTTCAACTATCACAAAACCGATTATCGTCACTGGCCAGAAGAGTGTCTCCGGGAGTGTTGCCCACGGCGAGTTAAGATTTTCCCGACCGTCCCTG
>NZ_BCTL01000112.1 GCF_001571265.1 Cedecea neteri NBRC 105707 = ATCC 33855
CGAGTGGGGGGAGTAAGCGTTATGGCACAGCATGATACTAATGCCCGCGACATTGATCCTGTGGAATATGCCAGGTTCGCTGTTCAGCATGGCGTCCATTGGGCATACGTCTTACGAGATTTCATCGAAGGTTTTCACTGGGACTCCAGGCCAACGGGCATTTACACCGGGGTTATTGTCGTGCCACCTGAGCAAGTTGCAGAGTTGCAGGCGGTAATCCGGGCGTTAGTCCCTGTGGTGTACCGGATCGACGTAAAACCGGAGGGTAAATAGCTATGGGTAAAATGACGTTTGTCGTTGACTTTCCTGATGGGCAGGAGCCGCCCGTCAGCGCAGGGACGAAAATTCTGGGCGGAAAAGTTGAGATGGTTGCCTGGCGGGATATTAGCGAAGATACCTGCTGGCGAACCGGGGAGATCAACCATCCTTCAGACTGCGAGGCCGTAGTGGCCCATGACGGTTACGACTATCACATTCTGTGGTGTGATCCTAACGGCGGGGAAATTTACGACCCGCTAAATCCCGGATTGCCGGATATCATTCAGTGGTTTCCGGTGCCGGTGCCTGTGTTGATGCCAGAAGAATCATCGGGAGAGGATTAGCCTCTTGATTTGGTAACCATTGGCTACTGTTCCATATAAAGCCCCACAGCCCGGTCTGTAGGGCTTTTTTTCGCCTGTTCGAAATCTATTTGCATTGCAAGATTAAACTTTAACTATAAAACACCATTGGTTTCAGATGTTTCTTTCACTGGTTGTTGTTGTCAGTCATGTTTTCTTTGCTGTCTTCAGTGGTATAGAACATGAACGGCATAACGGTTCAGGCTTCGGTATTTTATGATTTTTTATAATGTCGCTGTTGCGGCTGAGGAACTGATGTGAAAGGGATAAAATTAGTGTCGGGATTAACAACGACGTTGTTGCTGATTAGTCATGTTGCTCTCGCTGACTGGCGAACTAAAGTCAGCGATGATGTTTTTACAGGCGGGCATACGGGGCTGATGCTCGGGACTGAAACAGAGGAAAAGGGGCTTATCCTGGATTGCACAAAAGACTCATTGAGCCTTTCTTACTTTGAAAAAGACGATACAGGTGATGTTACCGAAGGCTTACCTGTCGATCTTGTTCTCAAGGTCGGTGCCAATGCTCCCATTAAATTTCTGGCTCAGACGGAAGCCCGCAATACCACTATTTTTGCAATTAAAACCGAACAGTCTGATTTGGTTAAAATATTCCTTAGTCAATTGAAAACCTTAAAGGGAAATATCCTTGTAGGCATCAAGTATCAGCAGAATAACGATAAGATAACACGTGAATTAAAAGGAGCTGGCTCGGGCGTTGCTGCCTCCAGGTTCGTCCAAGCTTGTGAAATCGATATGTCAGGCGGCTCTTCGTTAAAGAACTAAATTAGTAACGATCCAGACTCTGTTCATTCGCATAAGCTTTACTTGGATTAAAAGCCTTGCCATCGCGCGAGGCTTTGTTTTTTGTCAGCGGAAGCGTGTCCTGCATCAAACACATGCGCGATATATCGTATTTGTGCTATTTCTTTATATGACCGTTTACGAAAACGTGATTTTACTCGCGAGAAAATAACCTTAATATCTTTATCGTTGAGATGGTTATGCTTGCTCTTCATCTGCGTCTTTTTTTGTCCTTTATCGCCACCATACCCGTTGCCGTAATTATTGCCTGGTTTCTGGTGTGGCTAAGCGAGCGCTGAGAGAGGTGCCTTATGAAAATACTCGCCCTCGTTGCGTTTACTGTCACGTTGTTACTGTTTGCTGCCCTGATGCTGGCCTTCGCGCGCCGGGCGCGTTAGTGGACTTATTCGAACTGAGAGGTGCGTATCGTGAAAACCCTGACGGCAGTGGTGATTGTGGCAGCAATTGTTTTGTCTGTGGCGGTAATGATGACGCCCTCAGGCATGAGCCTCGGTTAATACGTTCTGGCCTGCCAGCGGTGCAGCAGACCCCTGATTTGTCTGAAGGATAAGATATGGAACATCGCATCATGATTATGTACATCCTTGTCATCCTCTGGGGGATTGTCTGGGTGAATGACGGTCGAAAAAAGTGAGCATTGACTTTATAATT
>NZ_BCTL01000113.1 GCF_001571265.1 Cedecea neteri NBRC 105707 = ATCC 33855
CTATCAGACAATCTGTGTGAGCACTACGCGGGTTGTATCTTTTAGGTAAGGAGGTGATCCAACCGCAGGTTCCCCTACGGTTACCTTGTTACGACTTCACCCCAGTCATGAATCACAAAGTGGTAAGCGCCCTCCCGAAGGTTAAGCTACCTACTTCTTTTGCAACCCACTCCCATGGTGTGACGGGCGGTGTGTACAAGGCCCGGGAACGTATTCACCGTAGCATTCTGATCTACGATTACTAGCGATTCCGACTTCATGGAGTCGAGTTGCAGACTCCAATCCGGACTACGACGCACTTTATGAGGTCCGCTTGCTCTCGCGAGGTCGCTTCTCTTTGTATGCGCCATTGTAGCACGTGTGTAGCCCTACTCGTAAGGGCCATGATGACTTGACGTCATCCCCACCTTCCTCCAGTTTATCACTGGCAGTCTCCTTTGAGTTCCCGGCCGAACCGCTGGCAACAAAGGATAAGGGTTGCGCTCGTTGCGGGACTTAACCCAACATTTCACAACACGAGCTGACGACAGCCATGCAGCACCTGTCTCAGAGTTCCCGAAGGCACCAATCCATCTCTGGAAAGTTCTCTGGATGTCAAGAGTAGGTAAGGTTCTTCGCGTTGCATCGAATTAAACCACATGCTCCACCGCTTGTGCGGGCCCCCGTCAATTCATTTGAGTTTTAACCTTGCGGCCGTACTCCCCAGGCGGTCGACTTAACGCGTTAGCTCCGGAAGCCACGCCTCAAGGGCACAACCTCCAAGTCGACATCGTTTACGGCGTGGACTACCAGGGTATCTAATCCTGTTTGCTCCCCACGCTTTCGCACCTGAGCGTCAGTCTTTGTCCAGGGGGCCGCCTTCGCCACCGGTATTCCTCCAGATCTCTACGCATTTCACCGCTACACCTGGAATTCTACCCCCCTCTACAAGACTCAAGCTTGCCAGTTTCGAATGCAGTTCCCAGGTTGAGCCCGGGGATTTCACATCCGACTTAACAAACCGCCTGCGTGCGCTTTACGCCCAGTAATTCCGATTAACGCTTGCACCCTCCGTATTACCGCGGCTGCTGGCACGGAGTTAGCCGGTGCTTCTTCTGCGAGTAACGTCAATCACTAAGGTTATTAACCTTAATGCCTTCCTCCTCGCTGAAAGTACTTTACAACCCGAAGGCCTTCTTCATACACGCGGCATGGCTGCATCAGGCTTGCGCCCATTGTGCAATATTCCCCACTGCTGCCTCCCGTAGGAGTCTGGACCGTGTCTCAGTTCCAGTGTGGCTGGTCATCCTCTCAGACCAGCTAGGGATCGTCGCCTAGGTGAGCCATTACCTCACCTACTAGCTAATCCCATCTGGGTTCATCTGATGGCAAGAGGCCCGAAGGTCCCCCTCTTTGGTCTTGCGACGTTATGCGGTATTAGCTACCGTTTCCAGTAGTTATCCCCCTCCATCAGGCAGATCCCCAGACATTACTCACCCGTCCGCCGCTCGTCACCCAGAGAGCAAGCTCTCCCGTGCTACCGCTCGACTTGCATGTGTTAGGCCTGCCGCCAGCGTTCAATCTGAGCCATGATCAAACTCTTCAATTTAAAAGTGTTTGATGCTCAAAGAATTAAAACTGTTTATAAAATCAGTAGTCACTCTTCAAGACTTGATATTTTGTTGCATCCGAAGATGCTGAGATATCAATCCTGCGAGTGCCCACACAGATTGTCTGATAAATTGTTAAAGAGCAGTG
>NZ_BCTL01000114.1 GCF_001571265.1 Cedecea neteri NBRC 105707 = ATCC 33855
CCGCTTCACTCGCCGGGCGTCCGCTGAGCGTGACGGAGCAGGTCACAGGCAAAACCGCCCGCATTGCGGAGCGCTTTGTCTACGCAGGCAACAGCGCGGCAGAGAAAAAACTGAACCTGGCGGGGCAGTGCATCAGTCATTACGATACCGCGGGTCAGGCACAGACCGACGCGATAGCCCTGACCGGCGTGCCGCTGTCCGTCACCCGTCGCCTGCTGAAGGACGCCGATAACCCGGATAACGTGGCCGACTGGCAGGGTGCGGATGCGTCCGCCTGGAACGATTGGCTGGGCGCAGAAACGCTGACCACGCAGAGCACCGCCGACGCTACCGGCACCGTCCTCACCACCACCGATGCCAAAGGCAACCTGCAGCGCGTGGCGTATGACGTGGCGGGCCTGCTGGCGGGCAGCTGGCTGACGCTGAAAGGCGGTAAAGAGCAGGTCATCGTGAAAGCCCTGACGTACTCCGCCGCCGGACAGAAGCTGCGCGAAGAACACGGCAACGGCGTGGTCACCACCTACAGCTATGAGCCGGAAACACAGCGCCTGACGGGGATAAAAACCGAACGCCCGGCCGGGCATGTGTCTGGCGCGAAGGTCCTGCAGGATATTCGCTACGAATACGATCCGGTGGGCAATGTGCTGAAAATCAGCAACGACGCGGAAGAGACGCGCTTCTGGCGGAATCAGAAAGTGGTGCCGGAAAATACCTACGCCTACGACAGCCTGTACCAGCTGGTCAGCGCCACCGGGCGCGAAATGGCGAATGCAGGCCAGCAGAGCAGTCAGTTACCCGCCGCCACCATCCCCCAGCCGACAGACAGTACCGCCTTCACCAGCTATACCCGCACGTACGCCTACGATAACGGCGGCAACCTGACGCAGATACGCCACAACGCGGCGGCGACCAACAACCGCTACACCACGGACATCACGATAAGCGACCGCAGCAACCGGGGCGTGCTGAGCACGCTGGCAAAAAATCCGTCTGACGTGGACGCGCTGTTCACGCCGGGCGGGCAGCAAAAACAGCTGCAGCCGGGGCAAAATCTTACCTGGACGCCGCGTAACGAGCTGCTGAAAGTCAGTCCTGTCCAGCGCGACGGCAAGGCGAACGACAGTGAAAGCTACCGCTATGACGGCGGCAGCCAGCGCCTGCTGAAGGTGAGCACGCAGCAAACCGGGAACAGCACGCAGACGCAGCGGGCGCTGTACCTGCCGGGGCTGGAGCTGCGAACCACCCAAACCGGCAGCAAGGAAACGGAAAATCTGCAGGTCATCACCGTGGGTGAAGCAGGCCGGGCACAGGTGCGGGTGCTGCACTGGGCGGCGGGCAAACCGGCGGACATTAACAACGACCCGGTGCGCTACAGCTACGACAACCTGACCGGCGGCAGCGGGCTTGAGCTGGACGGCAGCGGCAACGTTATCAGCATGGAAGAGTATTACCCGTACGGCGGCACGGCGCGGTGGGCAGCCCGCAGCCAGACGGAAGCGAACTACAAAACGGTGCGTTACTCGGGCAAAGAGCGGGACGCGACGGGCCTGTACTACTA
>NZ_BCTL01000115.1 GCF_001571265.1 Cedecea neteri NBRC 105707 = ATCC 33855
ATTTTGCTGGCGTCCGGGTTAACCACGCTGATTGAACAGCTGAAGCACTTCCCGATGGCCGACCACGACGACGGCCCGGACGGGCTGCACATGCTGTGGGCCATCGCCGCCAGCAGCGTGGGGAATTTTGAATTTATCCCGATAGGCCCGCCTGGCGCAGACGCCCGCCGGGAGGACGACGATGATTATGATGACCGGGGCGACGGGTTCGGTCCGGGAGGATGGTAAAAATGGACATTAAAAGCCTGTTTAAACGCCTGGTCGGGCGCGGCGAAGACACCGCAGAGCCGGTGCAGAGCGGTGATTATCCGATGCTTTACCTGGACCACCAGGGGCACCCGTCCACCGGGCTGGACGTGCAGAAGGTCTATCTCTGCCTGAAGGCGGCGGAAGACGGTGACCTGGTGCTGCAGAGCGACCTCTTCACCGACATGGAGGAGCGTGACGGCCACCTGTTCGCCGAGCTGTCCAAGCGCAAGCGGGCACTGTTGACGCTGCCTTTCGCGGTAAAGCCGCCGAAAGACGCCACGGAAGCCGAGATTACGCTCGCCGCAGAGGCGGAGGGCTGGATACGCAACCTGCCGGGCTTCAGCGAGATGCTGATCGATATGCTGGATGCCATCGGGCACGGGTTTGCCTGCGTCGAGATCGAATGGGGGCAACGTGGCGGCCTGTGGATGCCGGTCGCCTTCCACAAGCGCCCTGCGCGGGCCTTTACGGTGGCGATGTATAACCACGATGATATCCGGCTCAACACCGGCACGAATGCCGACGGCGAGCCGCTGTGGGAAACCGGCTGGATAGTCCACCGGCACCGGGCAAAATCCGGTCCCGTCGCGCAGAGCGGCCTGTTTCGCGTGCTGGTGTGGCCTTATCTGTTCAAAAACCTCTCGGCCCGCGACTGGGCGCAGTTCCTGAACCTCTACGGCCTGCCGTTCCGCATCGGCAAATACGATTCGAGTATGGATGAGAAAGCCCGCAGCCGGTTGCTGCAGGGCATTCGCATGATGGCCCGCAACGGCGGGGGCATCATCCCCAAAGAGGCCGAGATTGAGCTGAAGGTGCCTGCCCCCGGCCAGAGTGCGCCATTTTTTGCCATGGTGGACTGGTGCGAGAAGGTGCAGTCAAAGGCTATTCTCGGCGGGACGCTCACCAGTCAGGCGGACGGTAAAACGTCCACGCATGCGCTGGGGAACGTGCACAACGAAGTCCGCCACGACCTGCTGGCGGGTGACGCACGGATGGTGGCAGAGACGCTGACCGCCCAGCTGCTGCGCCCGCTGCTGGTTCTCAACGGACGCTATGATGCGGCCCGCATGCCGCGTCTGGAATTTGA
>NZ_BCTL01000116.1 GCF_001571265.1 Cedecea neteri NBRC 105707 = ATCC 33855
AGGGGAGGCGGCGAAACGAGGAGTAGGGACGGGAGAAGGTCAATTACCTGATATGGCTTCATTTACGTCTGATTTACGCGGCATCGGTATTCAACGGTTGCCAGGCGGTTTAATTTTTCAATGGGGAGCTGCGGGGCCGGACGGTACAGGGTTATCGACCATCAATTATCCAATCGCATTTTCACAGAGACCATTTTTTGTAACTTTTGGCTATCGTCAGTCAAGTAATCCATCAACGATGCAGTCGATTGTCATTAACGATCAAATACTCAATAACATTGGGTTCCAGGCGCGTTGTTTACAGAATGATGGGTCTGGTGTTATTGCCGGGCAGAGTGCTTTTTTCTGGTACGCTTTAGGGAAATAATTATGATTTTTTTCAGCAGCAAAACGAATGCATTTTATCTCGAAGAAAATAAAGAAAATTACCAGTCTGAAGGCACATGGCCTGACGATGTGGTTAATGTTTCTTTTGAGCTTTTCAGTGATTTTTCAGGTACACCTCCAGAAGGTATGTCCCGCACGGTGGGTAAAAGTGGTTTACCAGAATGGCAACCAACTCCAGCTCTCGCTAAAGAGCAACTGTTTGCAATTGCCAAACAAATCAAACAAAGCCGTATATATCAGACTAATAATTTTATAAATAATAAGCAGTGGCCAGGGAAATCAACTCTTGGACGACTGAAAAAGGAAGAACTGGTGCAGTATAATTTATGGTTAGATTATCTGGATGCATTGGAAGCTATTGATACTTCCAACGCACCAGATATCGAATGGCCTACCGCTCCGAATCAGTGACATCAATTAATACGGGCTCGCCGTTTTCATTAACTGCGAGCCTTTTTCCTTGTGGCATATATGATAATGTGAAGAACCAATTATCATCCGGCAGAGAAATTGTTCCCGCCGTATCATGTATGCCCGGCAAAACTTCAGTCATTGTAGTAGAGTTAAAGTAACGCATAGTGTTCCCTTTATTAATTAGATGGGCAGTGAACTCGCCACGAAAAACCATATCCTGATGGGGCGCCACTTATAAATTGGCAACGAGCTTTAAATCCGCTGGTTGTTATTGTGTTGTCAACCACCATAGAAACATGCAGTTGCTGAACTGATGACCCGAGGTCAAAACTTAAATGTTCAGCAGTGGATATATTCATAGCCAATTTTGGTAAGGTTATAGGAAAAATAACGGTCGCAAGACCATCTACAATAGTGGAATTATAGCCACTCAACTCAATAGAACCATCAGACCAGATGGTCCAATCCCCATTAACGTTGCTCCCCCGGCTAATCACATACTTCGCTTCTCCC
>NZ_BCTL01000117.1 GCF_001571265.1 Cedecea neteri NBRC 105707 = ATCC 33855
GAATCGCCACGGGTAATCTAGACACTTCTGAGCCGTTGATAATATTGGTTTTCATATTCCGTCGGTGACATCTGATCGCTCGAACCATGCCGACGCTTACTGTTATAAAACATTTCTATGTAATCAAAAATATCGCTGCGGGCTTCTTCCCGCGTTCCGTAGATCTTTTTCTTTATCCGTTCACGCTTCAGCAACTGGAAAAAGCTTTCTGCAACTGCATTATCGTGGCAGTTACCGCGACGGCTCATACTCCCCTCCAGGCCGTGTGATTTCAGGAACGACTGCCACTCATAGCTTGTGTACTGACTGCCCTGGTCCGAGTGAACCAGCACCTGTTTTTGGGGATTACGCCGCCATACAGCCATCAGCAGTGCGTTCAGGACAATGTCCTTTGTCATCCGGGATTGCATTGACCAGCCGATAATTTTGCGTGAGAACAGGTCAACAACCACGGCCAGATATAGCCAGCCTTCGTGAGTCCTGATGTAGGTTATGTCCGTTACCCAACGTTCATCCGGAGCATCCGGATTGAACTGTCGCTGGAGCCTGTTGGGCGACACGATACTGGCCTCGCCTTTGCGTGCCCGCGGGCTCCGGTACCCGACCTGAGCCTTTATCCCGGCACGATTCATCAGTCGCCAGACTCTGTTCACTCCGCACTGTTGCCCGCTATCCCGTAAGTCCATATGGATCTTGCGATAACCATAAACGCAACCGGACTCCAGCCAAAACTGTTTGATCTGTCGCGTCAGTCTCAGATCTACCTGGTGGCGCTGAGAATACGGTTGCTTAAACCAGGCGTAAAAGCCACTGGGATGAACATCCAATACCCTGCAGAGCAGACGAACAGGCCAGCAACGGGAGTTGTCACGAATAAAGGCGTACCTCAGTCGGACAGCTTTGCGAAGTACGCCGCGGCTTTTTTTAATATGTCCCGTTCGTCAGTAACCCGCTTAAGCTCTTTCTGGAGACGGCGGATCTCGGCCTGAGTATCTGACGGTTCTTTATTAGTGGAAGAATCCGGACCGTACTTCTTTATCCAGGCGTAAAGGCTGTGGGTGGTGATATCGAGGCGTGTTGCAACGCTGGAAACAGAATGACCGCGATCAACAACCTGCTTGACTGCTTCAATTTTAAACTCTTCGGGATAACGCTTACCGCTCATGAGCACCTCTCTTTAAGTCATCTTAAATGACTCCGAGGTGTCTGTTAAACCCGTGGCGATTCA
>NZ_BCTL01000118.1 GCF_001571265.1 Cedecea neteri NBRC 105707 = ATCC 33855
TTGACCTGCCCCCAGGATTAGATACAACCTTCAGTTAGTAATGTCGGTTGGTTTTTCTTCATATTCCCTGTTTCGCCAGTCCGTTGCGAATTCAGCTGGTGTCTGGTAATCCAGCGATGAATGGGGACGGCACTCGTTATAATCCTGCCGCCAGTCATTAATCGTTTTCCGGGCATGAAGAATATCGCTGAACCAGTGTTCATTCAGACACTCATCGCGAAAGCGTCCGTTAAAGCTCTCAATAAATCCGTTCTGCGTTGGCTTACCTGGCTGGATAAGCCGTAGTTCCACACTATGCTCAAAGGCCCATTGATCGAGCGCGCGGCAGGTAAATTCCGGGCCCTGATCGGTTCTTATTGTCGTCGGATACCCCCGAAACAACGCGATGCTGTCCAGAATACGCGTGACCTGAACGCCTGAAATACCGAAAGCAGCGGTGATCGTCAGACACTCCTTCGTGAAATCATCCACACAGGTCAGGCACTTGATCCTGCGACCGTTGGCCAGTGCATCCATAACGAAATCCATCGACCATGTAAGGTTCGGCGCATCCGGGCGAAGAAGCGGAAACCGTTCGGTCGCCAGCCCTCTACGGCGTCGTCTGCGTTTTACGCTCAGTCCATTAAGGTGGTAAATACGGTATACCCGCTTGTGATTGACGTGAAGGCCCTCCCTACGCAGCAACTGCCAGATGCGCCGATAACCAAAACGTCTGCGTTCAAGCGCCAGCTCAGTAATACGTCCTGATAAATGTGCATCAGCAGCCGGACGCTGAGCATCATAACGGCAGGTCGACAGGGACAAACCTGTAAGCCGGCAGGCACGACGTTGCGACAGACCGGTAGCATCACACATCAACACCACGGCTTCCCGCTTCTGGCCTGTCGTCAGTACTTTCGCCCCAGAGCCACCTGAAGCGCCTCCTTATCCAGCATGGCTTCGGCAAGCAGTTTCTTGAGCCTGGCGTTCTCTTCCTCAAGCGACTTCAGGCGCTTAACCTCGGGCACCTCCATACCGCCATATTTCTTACGCCAGGTGTAAAAGGTGGCGTCGGAAATGGCGTGCTTACGGCAGAGCTCACGGGCAGAAACCCCGGATTCAGCCTCGCGGAGGATACTGATGATCTGTTCGTCGGAAAAACGCTTCTTCATGGGAATGTCCTCATGTGGCTTATGAAGACATTACTAACATCGGTGTGTATTAATCAACGGGGAGCAGGTC
>NZ_BCTL01000119.1 GCF_001571265.1 Cedecea neteri NBRC 105707 = ATCC 33855
GGCACCATCGTGGAGATAGACCGGGAGCCGTTTTTCGTTAAAACGGATTCACTGAAACCAGCCCGTTAATTTAACGCTGATTTAAACCGAATTTAAATTTCCATTAATTATGGCGTAAACCGTCAGGGGACTGCTTACGCCTGAATTACCCAGTCAAGGAATTAATGAAATGAAAACAGATAAAGTCTGGCAGGCAATCACACCCCCTGATGGCTATTCAGTAGAACCGGGCTCATCACCATTACGTTCTGATGAGTCTGTAAAGAAAGAAGTTGAGCGCACCGACTGTGCTTATCAGCGGCTGGTTGCGCCCAAATCCCTTGATCAGATCATGAATAAAATCACGCTGGAGGCGATTGCTCAGCATGAGCGTTTGCTGGCTGAACTCTCTGTCTGTGAGACGCTGCCTGATGAGGCCAGGTATTTCTATGACGGTCACTGGACTGTGGATGGTGTAAACGGCGTAACAGAGCAGTTTGCTGAAGGCTGGAATGCCTGCCTGAACAGTATTCGCGCTGCTAGCAATCTGTGTAAGGGGGGGGTATGAGCAAACGCAGAGATATTCTTACCTGCTTTCTGCGCGATGTGGCGCTGCATACCCTGCAAATTCATCGTGATGATGGGCTGTACCGCCATCTGCGCTTCAAACGCCCAGGCACTAATGCCTACTACTTCGATATTGTGACCTGGCCGGGTTATCTGACCATCACTGGCGACATGGGGACATGGACATTCAGCCGCGTCAGCGACATGTTTAACTTCTTCATGGATTCTCATTTTGGTCATCGTGCGAGCTTCGTTATCAATCCTGGATACTGGTCTGAAAAGTTTGAAGCTGGCGCAGGTCGCAGCCGCCGGGAATCCCCCTGCTATGAGTTCGACTCAGAAGCCTTTGATGGGGCTCTGCAGCAATGGCTGGGTGCTTATCTGGAAAACTGTGACGACGAAGAGGACCGGAAGCAAGCCGAAGAGTCCATTAAGGAGCTGTGCGGCAATGATTTTTCCAGCGAGTCAGAAGCTTACCACGCTTTAAATGACGCCTACTTCCCGATGGGGGTTACCACCTACGAAATTCTTGAGGACTCAGGGAGCATGCTGACACCCGGCTATCACTACCTGTGGATTTGCTACGCCATCGTCTGGGGGATTGAGCGGTATCGGAATACCCAGCTTGTAGAGCGTGCCATGGGCACCTTCCTGGCCATTAACGGTTTTGTGGGG
>NZ_BCTL01000120.1 GCF_001571265.1 Cedecea neteri NBRC 105707 = ATCC 33855
TCTGATTGACGGGACCGGGGGCCACTGATGGCGCACCCGAAGGTCCTGCGGGACGCCGTGCGTCGGGATTATATCGGCCAGGGCATTGCCCCCGAGGTGCTGGGGCCGATGCACGGTGTCAGCGTGGCGACGGTGGTCCGCTGGCGGCGCGATGCGCGGGAGAACGGCGACGACTGGGACAAACTGCGGGCCGTTCGCCGCCTGACCTCCGGCGTGGCGGAAGATATTCCCCGCGCCCTGGTGATGGAGTATCTGGAGCATAACCAGTACGCCATTGAGCGATTGCGCGCCGCCCGTGAAAGCCCGGAGGGGCTGAAGATGCCCCCGGAGGATTACGCGAATCTGCTGGTTAAGCTGCAGGACGGCTTTAACAAGATGATGGCCGCCAGTCGGCGCATTCTGCCCGAGACCGACCGTCTGATGGTAGCGGCGGGCGTGATGGAAGATTTCGCGGCGTTTCTCAGTGAGAAGCACCCGGCCCTGATGGCGGGCTTTATGGATGTGCTGCCCGCCTTTCAACAAATTGTGGAGAAAAAATATGGCTGAAGTCATCAAACACGTTAAGCAATTTATTACGCTCAGCGAGCGCAATAGCGTGCGGGCAGACAGCATTGTTCGGGTGTTCGCCCAGGGCGATTACCTGATGGTGCAGACCAGTGATGGTGAGATTTATCAGGCTGACAGGGGTTATGGCCAGACGGTCTGGCAGACAAAATCAGCGCTGCTGGAGCAGATTGAAGCGGCGCTGGAAAGCCAGGCTGTAAACGGAGGTTCCCATGTCGAATAAACCGTCGGAAAAGCAGAAAGCAACCCCACAGGGGATCAGGGCATCCACCCATGCGCTTGAGACAACCTGCGGTCAGTTTACTGAAGACTTCAAAGCTTATCTGAAGGAGCTTGTTGATGCTGAGCGGATTGACGAGCTAAAGCGGGCCCTGAATAGCGCCCGGTATAGTTTCAGTCGAGAGTAACGTTCAGTTTTTTGGCCAGCTTATGAACCAGCTCTGCCGCGCATTCATGCTCAACCGTACCGACAACGGTGCCGCAGGATGCGCACTGAACGAATGTTATAGGCAATCGGGCGTTCAGGATCTTTTTGACAGCCATTTCAAAGCGCTCGCTTCCGCATCGTGGACATGATGATTGCGCCATGTTTATCCCTCTTTTTGTTG
>NZ_BCTL01000121.1 GCF_001571265.1 Cedecea neteri NBRC 105707 = ATCC 33855
TAACAAAAAGAGGGATAAACATGGCGCAATCATCATGTCCACGATGCGGAAGAGATCGTTTTGAAATGGCTGTAACAAAGATTCAAAACGCCCGGCTTCCCGTAACATTCATTCAGTGCGCATCCTGCGGCACCGTTGTTGGTACAATTGAGCACTTGTGTGCAGCAGAGTTGGTTCAGAAGCTGGCCAAAAAACTGAACGTCACTCTCGACTGAAACTATACCGGGCGCTATTCAGGGCCCGCTTTAGCTCGTCAATCCGCTCAGCATCAATAAGTTCCTTCAGATAAGCCTTGAAGTCTTCAGTAAACTGACCGCAGGTTGTCTCAAGCGCATGGGTGGATGCCCTGATCCCCTGCGGGGCTGCTATCTGTTTTTCCGGCTGTTTATTCGACATGGGAGCCCCACTTGCGGCCTGGCTTTCCAGCGCCGCTTCAATCTGTTCCAGCAGCGCTGACTTTGTCTGCCAGACCGTCTGGCCATACCCCCTGTCAGCCTGATAAATATCACCATCACTGGTCTGCACCATCAGGTAATCGCCCTGGGCGAACACCCGAACAATGCTGTCTGCCCGCACGCTATTGTGCTCGGTGAGCGTAATAAACTGCTTAACGTGTCTGGTGACTTCAGCCATATTTTTTCTCCACAATCTGTTGAAAGGCGGGCAGTACATCCATAAAGCCTGCCATCAGGGCCGGGTGCTTCTCACTGAGAAACGCCGCGAAATCTTCCATCACGGCCGCCGCCACCATCAGGCGGTCAGTCTCGGGCAGAATGCGACGGCTGGCGGCCATCATCTTGTTAAAGCCATCCTGGAGCTTAACCAGCAGGCTGGCGTAGTCCTCCGGGGGCATCTTCAGCCCTTCAGGGCTTTCACGGGCAGCGCGCAACTGCTCGATGGCGTACTGGTTGTGCTCCAGGTACTCCACGACCAGGGCGCGGGGAATGTCTTCCGCCACGCCGGAGGTCAGACGGCGAACGGCCCGGAGCTTGTCCCAGTCGTCACCGTTCTCCCGCGCGTCCCGCCGCCAGCGGACCACCGTTGCCACGCTGACCCCGTGCATGGGGCCCAGCACTTCAGCGGAGATCCCCTGACTGATGTAGTCCCGGCGCACCGCCTCCCGCAGCACCTTCGGATGGGCCATCAGTGCCCCCCGGTCCCGTCAATCAGG
>NZ_BCTL01000122.1 GCF_001571265.1 Cedecea neteri NBRC 105707 = ATCC 33855
TCCCGATGGCAGGGCACTGTACGACCTGAAGTTTGATCCGGCAGCCCTGACAGCCGCGCCAGGTGCTTTCTTTGCCGCCTTTAAGCTCATTGCGACCAATAAAGGTGGCAGCACAGCGGCCAAGGTCCCTGTCGCATTTCAGGTGCAAGATACTACCATTATGACGTTGTCAGATGACTCACCAGCGCTGGTGCCTACCGGCGCAACAGGTCTGTCTATCACCCAACTCAAGGCGATCGGGACTGAGAGCCAGGCATCGACCCTGACGGCGACGGGCCGTGGCGGGGCGAAAAGCACGTTTACCGGGCGCATTGCGGCCGCGGTGACCAGCGTCAAGATTGTTCCCTCAGACGTACGCTACACCATGCAGGGCACAGAATTTGCTCTGGCTGGGAAAATGCCTGCAATTACAGTTGTGCCGACCTCCAGCCGCACACCGGTTCATGTTACCCTGAGCGGTCCAGCATCCCCTGTTACCGGGGCGAGCCCGGCAAAATTTGAAAAAGGAAACCCGACCCAGGCTGATGTTGTCCCTGACAACACTATACCCGTCATTATCGCAGGGACAACGGCCGGACCGGTCACCATTACTGCCACCGCGGGAAGCCAGACAGACACCGTCACCTGGCATGTATTGCCGACGCCAGGCGCAGCGCAGGGCGGCCCCAACGGATCTTACCCGGTGCGTAATTTTGCGACCCAGGCCAGTGCGACCAGGCTTGTGCTGCAGGGGGAAGAAGTCAAAGGCCAGACCGGGCACCCCGTGCCTGTCCCGCACTGGTATGTCAGGGTTTCGCTGGACGTGAGTATGGCTGACGGAATAACAAATCTGAAGTTTAGTCCAGGCGCAGCCACGGACGAAGATCCGAACGGGAAATGGATCATCCTGCAAACAAGTGCTACCGGCGAAATTATCGTTCCATTTAACAAAATTTCCGGCATTGCTGCAGGGAAATTTAACCTGATTATCGAGGCTAGCAACACCTTCAGTGATAAAACAGGCCCCTGGACCCTGTTCACGAAGACACTGCCGATCCAGATAACCAGAACCTTCGCGGAGTAACACACA
>NZ_BCTL01000123.1 GCF_001571265.1 Cedecea neteri NBRC 105707 = ATCC 33855
CCTTCACGGATTGCGAAACGCAGACCGTCGTCCATCGCGATTGGGTGGATCAGGGTAACAACCATTTTGATGTTGTCGCCTGGCATTACCATCTCTACGCCTTCTGGCAGTTCGATGGTACCGGTCACGTCAGTTGTACGGAAGTAGAACTGTGGACGGTAGCCTTTGAAGAACGGAGTATGACGGCCGCCTTCGTCTTTGGACAGGATGTACACTTCAGATTCGAACTTGGTGTGCGGCTTGATAGAGCCTGGCTTAGCCAGAACCTGACCACGTTCGATTTCTTCACGTTTGATACCACGCAGCAGAACACCAACGTTCTCACCAGCACGGCCTTCGTCCAGCAGTTTGCGGAACATTTCAACGCCGGTACAGGTAGATTTCGCAGTATCTTTGATACCAACGATTTCTACTTCTTCGCCCACTTTAACGATACCGCGCTCTACACGACCGGTAACAACGGTACCACGGCCGGAGATGGAGAATACGTCTTCGATTGGCAGCAGGAACGGCAGATCGATTGCACGTACTGGTTCTGGGATGTAGGAATCCAGGAAGCCAGCCAGCTCAACAATTTTAGCTTCCCACTCTGCTTCGCCTTCCAGCGCTTTCAGAGCAGAACCACGGATGATTGGAGTGTCATCGCCCGGGAAGTCGTACTGAGACAGAAGTTCACGAACTTCCATTTCAACCAGCTCCAGCAGCTCTTCGTCATCAACCATGTCACATTTGTTCAGGAACACGATGATGTAAGGAACGCCAACCTGACGACCCAGCAGGATGTGCTCACGGGTCTGAGGCATAGGGCCGTCAGTCGCAGCAACAACCAGGATAGCGCCGTCCATCTGAGCAGCACCGGTGATCATGTTTTTAACGTAGTCGGCGTGCCCTGGGCAGTCAACGTGCGCGTAGTGACGAGTCGGGGTGTCGTATTCAACGTGGGAAGTGTTGATGGTGATACCACGAGCTTTTTCTTCTGGTGCGTTATCGATCTGGTCGAATGCACGAGCAGAACCACCGTAGGTTTTAGCCAGAACGGTAGTGATT
>NZ_BCTL01000124.1 GCF_001571265.1 Cedecea neteri NBRC 105707 = ATCC 33855
GATGCCGTTCAGCAACAGCTGGATGCGGCCCCGCTGGCGCTGGCCGCGCAGGCGAATCAGGCGGCGGAGGCGATGCTGCGCCCGCTGCTGGAGAAAATCCGCGCTGCCTCATCACCGGATGCGGTGTATGCGCTGCTGGCAGAGGCATACCCGGACCTTCAGGATGGCTCCCTGCAGGAGCTGGTCGGTCAGGCGGTGTTCGTGGCGGACGTGATGGGGCAAAGTCATGCCGGGGATTAATGCCGGGTTCGCCATGACCCTGAAGCCGGAGGCGGCCATCCGGTATTTCGAGGGTAAGCACCTGACGCCGACCTTCAACTGGAAGGACCTGGAGGATGAGGCGCACGCCGTGCAGTTCACCGTGGCCGGT
Organism: Cedecea neteri NBRC 105707 = ATCC 33855; assembly: GCF_001571265.1. Lineage (GTDB taxonomy): Bacteria > Pseudomonadota > Gammaproteobacteria > Enterobacterales > Enterobacteriaceae > Cedecea > Cedecea neteri. The sequence goes on from NZ_BCTL01000124.1 coordinate 371, forward strand.
ATTCTGAAGCTTGATGTGCTGAACGATATTCACCAGGGGCTTACGCAGGCGATGGCGAACGGTACCACGCTCACGCAGTTCCACAATGACCTCGAGCCGCTGCTGCAGCGTAAGGGCTGGCTGGGACGCGGTCTGGTGGCCGATGAGTACGGGGAGCTGGCGGGTAAAAAGCTGATGCCGTACCGGCTGGATACGATATTCAGAACGAACATCCAGTCTGCTTATGCCGCCGGGCGTTACCAGCAGCAGATGCGCACCGTCACAGAGCGGCCTTACTGGGAGTATAACGCGGTGATGGACAACCGCACCCGGCCGATGCATGCCAGCCTCAACGGGCGGGTGTTCGCCGCTGACGACCCCATCTGGCAGAGTATTTACCCGCCAAACGGGTATCGCTGCCGGTGCTGGATACGGGCCCTGACCCGCGCACAGATGAAAAATCACCCCATCGGGCTGGAGTCCAGCGAGGGCCGTCTGGTCACGGTGCAGCAGCCTTACGGCACGGACGGCGAAACCCGGCCGGTCACCGCGTACAGAGACCCCAAAACCGGGGCGCTGCTGGTCCCGGATGCGGGTTTTCACCTCAATCCGGGGCGCGGTTATCTGGCCGGGCTCGGGCAGAGCCTGCTGGAGAAAGGCTCCACCGCCGCGCCGGAGC
>NZ_BCTL01000125.1 GCF_001571265.1 Cedecea neteri NBRC 105707 = ATCC 33855
AAATTTTGAAGATAAAAATAAATTTGAATCTGAGATTAATATGGTGTGTGCGGATTTGTATAAAACCGCACTTTCACATTATCTTTCAAATCATAATACTGAATTTTTATTTAACAATCTAAGACTACAACTTTTAATCTCAGAGGAGGAGGTGGAGGCTATTGAACGTTATATGCGTCTTTTAAATGAGTTAGCATCATGTCGCTAAATCTATTTTTCCTTTGAGAACACTATGAGAATAGGCTGGGCCGTTATATTACGGTCCGTGATGCGTCTACCTTACTTAACAATGCGGAATGCTTTTATATGCGTAACATATTATTAAATGCTGCACTCGTATTGGCTTGTATAGTATCAATACCTGTATATGCCAACCCGGATGATTCATGTGACGGCGAACAAACCATCTTTGATGCATATGCCATTAAGGGAGGTAAGCACGTTGGTGTGTGTTATGTCGCTGGAAATGTTCGTTATGTGTACGGCAAGGATTCCGGTAAGCCTGAGATTTTACTGAATGTACCTGCTGAGAAAGTTGCTTTCAGTATGTCTGCAAATGGAGATCAAAGCGTCACCATTCCTAATGGTGAATTTAGCTATACCGTAGGTGAATATCTGCGAGGTGGCCCATTTATTCAGGTGTGGAAAGGGCAGAAATTTATTACTGAGGTCAAGTTAAATGGGACTACCTCTGAAAACAATATTGAAAATTATATCAATCATTAATGTCCTATTTAGGATAAGGAATCTCATTATGAATATGCTGACTTCAATTCGTCATTCTTTTTTAATCTCAGGTCTTTTATTAGCAAGCTTTCAGGTCGTTGCTTCCGATACACCGATAAAAGTGGATTCCCATGGCGAGCAACTCAGAGCAGGTACAGTCTCTTTTCCCGTATGGCGTTAC
>NZ_BCTL01000126.1 GCF_001571265.1 Cedecea neteri NBRC 105707 = ATCC 33855
GGACTTGTCCTCAGGCGCCGGGGCCGGGTTCCCGGCGTCGTTGAGGTCTCCGTGAGAGCAGCTGTCTGAGTATCCGGGCAGGAAGGCGTCAGAGATCCACCCCGGCCGGGAGGATCACAAGATCCCGGATGACGACGTCGTGGGGCCGGGTGACCATAAAGAGCGCGGCTTCGGCGACATCAGCGGGCTGCAGGAGGGCGCAGGTCTCCAGGGCCTCGCGGCGTTTTGCCTCGGGCCAGGCGGTGAGCAGGGCGGTGCTGACCGGGCCGGGAAGGATGGCCCCGACGCGGACCCCGTGGGGAGAGAGCTGCCGGCGGAGGCTGTGGACGAAGCCCTGGAGGGCAAACTTGGAGGCGGTATAGACGGGCTCGTGTGCCACAGGGACGACCCCGGCGACGGAGCTGGTGAGGAGGATATCCCCGCCGCGTCGGGCGATAAAGGCGGGGAGGACAGCGCGGATACAGCGAAAAGTGGCGGTGACGTTGAGGTCGAGGAGCTTCGCGATGGTGTCGGGGTCGGTGTCGACGAAGGGGCCACCGGTGTACATGCCGGCGTTGGCATGGAAGATATCGAGGCGTCCGGCGAGGGAGAGGATGTGGTCAGCGAGACCGTCGGCCTGGTCAGGGTCGGTGATGTCGGCCGGCAGGGGCAGGGCGTGCTCTCCGAGGGTATCTGCGTGGTGGAGGAGGGCTCCGACGTCGCGGTCAATCATGACAACACGGGCCCCGGCGGCAAGAAAGGCGGAGGCACAGGCGAGGCCGATCCCGGAGGCGGCCCCGGTGATGGCGATGACTTTGCCCTGAAGCGGGTGACGGGGTACAGAAAGGGGGGTGTTCACAGGGTATCTCCTGATGT
>NZ_BCTL01000127.1 GCF_001571265.1 Cedecea neteri NBRC 105707 = ATCC 33855
CGGCAAGCTGAGCGCCGGAATGAACTTCCAGATTGGGGCCAGCACTGGGGAAGGCATGACCGTCAATCTAAGCACGCAGTTGGACGGTGTTACCGGGGCCAGCGGTATGACGGGGATTACTGCTGCTATCACTACTCTGAGCGGTACCGGGAGCGCGACTAACGCCCAGACACTGATGACCTCTCTGGAAGATGGTCTGAAAAAGGTGGGCGAAATGCGTTCCGGGCTGGGGGCGAACATCAACCGTCTGGGCCACACCGCCGCGAACCTGGCAAACATGAAAGACAACACCGAGTTGGCGCTGGGCAATATTCAGGATGCGGACTTCGCGAGCGAAGCCTCTTCCATGACCCGCAACCAGATGCTGGCGCAGACCAGTATGTCGATGCTGAAGCAGTCCAACAGCATGTCCGGCATGGTGATGTCTCTGCTGGGCTAAGGCTAATGCCTAAAGCAATAATGTGACAAAACACCGCCTTCGGGCGGTGTTTTTACTTATCGGCTATAAAAATGCATTTTTTTCACTTCACTGTTTAATTTCTCTTACCTGCGTGCCGCTTTGATTAAGTAACGAAGCTTATGTAGCACTTACCGAATCAAGGAGATTCATTATGTCTTTATCTATTTTCACCAGCGGCTCTGCAATGTCCTCCCTTAACGCGCTGAATAAGTCCAACAGCATGCTGTCCACTGCGATGGAGCGCCTGGGCACCGGCAAACGCATCAACTCTGCTGCCGACGATGCCGCAGGGATGCAGATCGCTTCCCGTCTGCAGGGCCAGAGCAACGGTATGGCCGTGGCCCAGCGCAACATCTCTGACGCCACTGCCATGCTGCAGA
>NZ_BCTL01000128.1 GCF_001571265.1 Cedecea neteri NBRC 105707 = ATCC 33855
GTAAGTCTCCCAGTATTAGTTCCACACACTTTTTGAGAGTTCCGGTTTTTCAGCCATCAGCCGGTACTCTTCTGGCGTCAGGTTGTTCAGGGATTCATGAGGCCGCTCGTTGTTATATTCCATCAGCCAGCTCTCTGTAATTTCCCGTACTTCATTCAGTGTTCTGAACAGGTAAAAATCCAGGATTTCTGTCCGGTATGTCCGGTTGAAGCGTTCGATAAAAGCATTTTGTGTAGGTTTTCCCGGCTTTATAAATTCTAGCTGCACACTATGCTCTTCGGCCCATTGTGCCAGCGCCAGAGATACAAGTTCCGGACCATTATCCATCCGCATTTTAAGTGGATAGCCGCGGTTTGCCACGATCCGCTCCAGTACCCGGACAACACGTTGAGCCGGGATGTTCAGGTCGATTTCTATCGCCAGCGCTTCACGGTTAAAATCATCCACTACATTGAAGGTCCGAAAGCGTCTGCCACAGACCAGCGCATCGTGCATAAAATCGATGGACCAACTCTGGTTTAACGCTTGCGGCGTCGCCAGTGGTGCAGGGTTACGCACTGGCAGCCGCTGTTTTCCCTTACGACGAAAATTCAGTTTCAGCAGGCAGTAAATCCGGTGAACGCGTTTATGGTTCCAGGCGTTACCCTGCCTGCGCAGTAACTGAAAAAGCTTCTTAAAACCATAACGCGGGTAGCGCTCTGCCAGCTCAGTCAGCATCTGGATCACCGGTTCATCCCGCCGGATATCGGGCTGGTAAAAATACACCGTCCTGCTCAGCGATAACGTCCTGCAAGCCTGGCGTAAA
>NZ_BCTL01000129.1 GCF_001571265.1 Cedecea neteri NBRC 105707 = ATCC 33855
AAGGCATCCGTTCATTAACGTTCGGGTGCCTTTTTGCTTTTTAACAACCAAAATCAGGAGAATAACAATTGACTACGATATGCCCGAAATGCGGCTCGGACCGAGTAAGTGAACGTCATATTGGTAGGAAAGCAGGAGGTATCGCCGGGAGTCTGGCTGGAGTGCTCACCAGTGCAAGTGCGGGGGCTGCAATTGGTTCTGTTGTACCAGTCGTGGGGACTGCGACGGGAGCTGTTATTGGCGCTTTATTGGGGAGATTTGTTGCCGGTGCTACGGCAGGAGCCGTTACGGGAGCATCGCTTGATGGGATCCTGTTTGACCGGTATAAATGTCACGACTGTGAACACTCATTTGATTGATTATATTACCTTTGTTTTTCCAACTCACCGAAAAACACTTCTCGATTATTTCCATTTATTCACACTACTACGTCTTGTTATTGATCTGTATGGCCGATCGGTTATGTGATTTTTGACAACTATTACCTATCAATTAAATGTAATTGATCGTTTTTATCGATAGGAAAAACAGATCGGTTTTGCTTTTTCGATCGGTATTAACAATTTTACTCCTCTTTACCTTCCTGAAAAGATCACAAAACCTGTCTCTAGCCAAGTTATTGCCTTTGCTGGAAATGAAGGCTGATTGGGTGACTTTTGTATTCAGTTCACTCATTTCACGAACCGTGTTAAAGGGGGAGTAAAATGAACGAAAAGGAATTAATTCTGAAAGCACTGGCAGCGATATCAGTGAAATAT
>NZ_BCTL01000130.1 GCF_001571265.1 Cedecea neteri NBRC 105707 = ATCC 33855
AATCTCCAAAAGAAAGTTCTTATTTTTATTCTGTCAGTCGAACGTCATTTTTCGGGACTTTCCCCGATAAGATATATTCAGAAGTCACTCAGAAATAGTAGCATTTATTATTCCTGTGAACTGTTGGAGTCCGCCGGATTAATCCGCACGCAGAGAAATTCCAGCCGACGGGTATTCATTGCGCTAACCGGGGACGGGCGTGCCCTGGCGACGTCGCTGACGGCGGCAGAGCGCGACCTGCAGCGAAAGGCAGGCAGCCGGATATTGCCCTTTCGTCCCGAGCGGAAAGGGATGCGAGACATTGAAGTGGACATCAGGGGCCGGCCTTATGCCGCCAGCCGGGCCGCGTTTGTTATCCGGACAGACGGCACTGTCAGTCTGGCGCTGTTCAGTGAAAACAGCGGACAGGCATGGCTGAGCGGGAATGCCTGTCAGGTAGGGGAGTGGTACCAGGCCTGCTATGACGCCGGACTGCCGGTGAATGTGCAGGTTGATGATGATCGATGGCTTTCCGGGATGGCTGTGCCCGGCCGGGGACGGACGCTGTAGGGTGCGGGGAATTATTTTGCCTCCTCAGCATTCAGTGAAGCGCGGCAGGGTATGGGCTTGCCACTCAGTGGCGACATGAAGAGTGCCGTGATTTTTGCATCACTAAGCCTCCGTGCGTCAGTGGGCGCTGACACCGATGTGACCGCCTGAAATGAGTAT
>NZ_BCTL01000131.1 GCF_001571265.1 Cedecea neteri NBRC 105707 = ATCC 33855
CCACAAGTGAATCATGTAAAGCAAAAAAACCACTTTCTTTTGTCTGTTTGGGGGCTGGTAATGTGCTTTGTATTTTTATTTATATTTATCAAATAGATACTAGGAAAAGAAAATGACCGAGAGAAAAGAAAGCCAACTTGCTTTTCCTGGGGAGGGAAAAGAAAGTATTGCGGCCCGTCTTCGTCAGTTGATAGGCAATAGAAGTGTGAGAGCAGCAGCTCAAGATTGGGGGTTGTCGTTCTCGACATTAAACAACTATTTATCCCGAGGAACCGAGCCATCTCTCAATGTGGCACTAAAAATAGCACAAGTGGAGCAGGTGTCGATGGAGTGGATTGCCACAGGGGTAGCAGCTCCAGCCTCAGCAAAACAGGTGAAATCTTCGAAACAAGAAAACTCGTTGAAAACAAAAGATGAGCTAAGGTTTGCGTGGCTATCAGCGTTTGAGTTTATGAGTGATGCCGAGGCTTCAGCTTTGCTTCGGATCCTTATTAGTGGTGGTGCTAGAGGGCTGATCAAGTCAGCTGAGCTTGAAAAGAACTGGGAGGAAATGTTCATGTCACTCACTCCAGAACTAAAAGAACGAGCTATAGAACTTGTTGAAGCGCATGTGAATGCTAAAAAAGGGGCATCTCACGGGCATTCAATAGACGAGTCAATTGACCTGCAGGCTGACAATAAAAAGGCAGGATAAATATTTT
>NZ_BCTL01000132.1 GCF_001571265.1 Cedecea neteri NBRC 105707 = ATCC 33855
AAAGTATTTATCCTGCCTTTTTATTATCAGCCTGCAGGTCAACTGACTCGTCTACTGAATGCTCTTGAGATGCCCCTTTTTTAGCATTTACGTGCGCTTCTACAAGCTCTATAGCTCGCTCTTTTAGTTCTGGAGTAAATGACATGAACGTTTCCTCTAGACTGGATTCGTGTTCAGCCATTTTGATCACCCCTCTGATCCCACCGCTGAGGATGATTCTGAGCAAAGCATCAGCCTCTGCTTTATCCATATATTCAAATGCAAGCGTCCAAGCTGAACGCAGCGTGTCTTCCGATGAAGGTTGCGACACTAATTGCGACGAACAATCACCAGTGGCACCTTGAGCTTCACCCTTCCCAGTGACCAGCCACCCCACAGATACGTTTTCTACATTGCATATAGATTCAACTACATCAAGACCAGGCTTTGCTCCCTTGGCGAAGTAGTTGTTTAACGTTGAGTATGGTAGCCCCCAATCCTGAGCTACTCGCCTCAATGTCCTCCCCCTGAAAAGCAGCTTAAGTCTGTCCTGCACACTTTCTTTTCGTTCACCAGTAAAAGCAAATTCATTTTCTTTTGGTTCTCTCATTTTCTTTTCCAATTAACCACATGAATTTAAATAAGAAAATCTATAAAAAGAATCAATCATTCTCTATGTAGAAAAGAAAGCTTGAAATTTGCTTTTTGTAG
>NZ_BCTL01000133.1 GCF_001571265.1 Cedecea neteri NBRC 105707 = ATCC 33855
GAAACAGCAGGTGCATTTCCGCCTGACCATCGCGCAGTTTTTCAATGGTGGTCGTCAGGTTGCGGACCCAGATACTGAGCCCGAAAGACACCACGCTGAACAGCAGCGTGATGGCCCCCTGAATGACGGTGTTAGAGATTTCCATGTCTGGTCCTTATGGCCTTTCCGGCCAGAAAAAAATCGCCAGGGCCCGCAGCTTTGCGGCGTTCGTCTGGCACCATGCGCCGTAGTCTGAGGCATGGCGCAGTAACACATCAGGCGGCAGACTCTTTCTCCCTCCGGCATACGCTGAAGGGGCCGGAGGCATCGGGGCGACAGTCACCATGTCGCGTGGGGGCTTAATGGCCTCCTGTATCACCGGGGCCGGGGTCACCACCACCGGTGTATCCGAGGGCCTGCTCGTAGAGCTGCAGGCTGTGAGGGCCAAGCCCGTTAAAATCGCACTGAGAACCCTGCCGGGATGCCTGATTGTCATCGCTGACCGCCTTCTGAATGTTGAGGCTCAGCAACTGCTGCGCCTGCTGTAGCTGTTGCTCCTGATCCGCAAGCCTGGCTGCCAGCGCATCGGCCCGGTCCTGCTCCTGGTGCTCGCGCTCCCGGACATCCAGTAGCGCCTGCTGGCCTTTTTCGGCCAGCTCTTGCCGCTCATCCGCGCGGGCTTTCCTCTCGTTCGCAAGA
>NZ_BCTL01000134.1 GCF_001571265.1 Cedecea neteri NBRC 105707 = ATCC 33855
GCTGGCCAACGAGAAGAAAGCCCGCGCCGATGAGCGGCAACAACTGGCGGAAAAAGGCCAGCAGGCGCTGCTGGATGTCCGCGAGCGGGAACACCAGGAGCAGGTCCGGGCCGATGGGCTGGCAGGCCAGCTTGCGGACCGGGAGCAGCAGCTACAGCAGGCGCAGCAGTTGCTGAGCCTCAATATTCAGAAGGCGGTCAGCGATGACAATCAGGCATCTCAGCAGGGCTCTCAGTGTGGTTATAACGGGCTCGGCCCTCGCAGCCTGCAGCTCTACGGGCAGGCCCTCGGATACGCCGGTGGTGGTGACCCCGGCCCCGGTGATACAGCAGGCCATTAAGCCCCCGCGCGAGATGGTTACTGCGGCCCCGATGCCCCCGGCTCCCTCTGCGTATGCCGGAGGGGCGAAGGGCCTGCCCCCGGCCGCTTTACTGCGCCATGCCGCGGATTACGGCGCATGGTGCCAGACGAACGCCGCGAAGCTGCGGGCCCTGGATGTATTTTTCTGGCCGGAAGGCCATAAGGACTGAACATGGAAATCTCTAACACCGTCATTCAGGGGGCCATCACGCTGCTGTTCAGCGTGGTGTCCTTCGGGCTCAGTATCTGGGTCCGCAACCTGACGACCACCATTGAAAAGCTGCGTGATGGCCAGGCAGAAATGCATCTGCTGTTCC
>NZ_BCTL01000135.1 GCF_001571265.1 Cedecea neteri NBRC 105707 = ATCC 33855
TGGCGGCGGTGGCCGTCAGGGAGACGCTCGGCAATAACCGTCTGGTAAGTGCCATGAACCGGGATACAGAGCAGTGGGTCAATGGCCTGCCCGGTAAGCCCACCGGGGACTTTCGTCGGGTCGGGGCGCTGTCACCCCGCGCGCTTGAAGCGCTCCGGGGCCACCGGTCCCGCCCGTGGCCACTGCCGGTCATCACGCTCACCGATGCCGCCGTGAAGCATTGCCGCGCCAGCGCGGGCACGCTGTGGCCACGCCTGGTCTCTGCCCTGTACCGCCCGGAGGCGGTCGTGGCGCAGGGGGATAAGGTCACGGTGGTGACACGGGGTACCGGGGCGCGGCTGGCGGTCACGCTGGCCCCGTTCGCCGAAGGGTTGCGCCTCACCGGCGTGGCACCGTATGACCCGGAAATATTGAGCGATGCCGCCCTGCTTGACGGCGCATTACCTGACGACGGAGAGGACTGACCATGGAGCCTGACATCACCCTGACTATCCCGCCTGACCTGGAAGAGGCGCTGGCGGCGCTGGAAAAGCGGGTTAAACATCGCTCGCCCCTGATGGAACAGATAGCGAGTATTATGCAGAATGCCGTGGATGAGAATTTTATCGCCGGGGGCCGCCCCGCCTGGAAGCCGCTTAAATATCGGGATGGTC
>NZ_BCTL01000136.1 GCF_001571265.1 Cedecea neteri NBRC 105707 = ATCC 33855
TTGCGGCCGTGGCCGTCCGGGAGACGCTCAGCAATAACCGTCTGGTGAGCACCATGAACCGGGATATGGAACAGTGGGTAAACGGCCTGCCCGGCAAGCCTGCCGGTGACTTTCGTCGTGTCGGGGCGCTGTCTCCCCGTGCGCAGGCCGCACTCCGGGGTCATCAGTCCCGCCCGTGGCCCCGGCCAGTCATTACGCTCACCGATGCCGTCGTGCAGCATGCCCTCGCGAGCGGCCAGACGCTGTGGCCGCGCCTGGTCTCCGCCCTGTATCGCCCGGACGCGGTGGTGACGCAGGGCGAAAACGTGACGGTGGTGACGCGGGGCACCGGCGAACGGCTGGCGGTCACGCTGGTCCCGTTCGCGGAAGGGCTGCGCATCACCGATGTGGCACCGTATGACGCGGCGGCCCTGCGCGATGCCGCCGTGCTCGACGGGACATTACCTGACGAGGAGGACTGACCGTGGAGCCGGAAATCACCCTGACAATCCCGCCTGACCTTGAGGAAGCGCTGGCGGCGCTCGAGGCGCGGGTTAAACGCCGCACTCCGCTGATGGAGCAGATAGCGAATATCATGCTGAACGCCGTGGATGAGAATTTTATCGCCGGGGGCCGCCCCGCCTGGAAGCCGCTTAAATATCGGGATGGCC
>NZ_BCTL01000137.1 GCF_001571265.1 Cedecea neteri NBRC 105707 = ATCC 33855
AGGTCGCAATGAGCATTAACCGCGATAAATACCTCACCAAAATCAAAAAGCTGCTGCGTCTGGCTAAAGGCACCTCCAGCCCGGAAGAAGCGGCCAATGCGATGGCGAAAGCGCAGGCTTATATGCGTGAGTACAATCTCAGTGCCGCCGATGTTGAATTTTCCGGGATAACAGAAGCTGACAGTTCCGGTGCGCCAAGTAACGCCCAAAGGTCACCCATTTATATGCACGCTCTCATTGACCTTATCTGCAAATCTTTTGGTGTTGAGTGTTATGTGACGGGGAAATATCGCCATTCCCGCTCGCTGAAGCGGTTTGTACGCTTCTATGCACCAGGCCAGCGTGCCGAGGTTGCTGCTTACGCTTTTGATGTTCTCTCCCGGCAGATTATGCAGGCCCGTAAAGAGTACCAGGTGAAGCACTGTAAACGCTGCAAGCCTGCTACCCGTATTGCTCGCGGCGATCAGTTCTGTGAGGGCTGGGTATATGGTGCTTCTCAGGTCGTAAAACCCTTTGCTATCCCACCCGGAGAGAAAGGCGTGATTGAGCGCTATGCCGCCAAATTACG
>NZ_BCTL01000138.1 GCF_001571265.1 Cedecea neteri NBRC 105707 = ATCC 33855
TGGAAATAAAAGAATACCGGTTCATGCAATGAAAACGAGCATTTTTTATTCAGCAGTGTGTATCAACGTATTGCGAGGGGATAATGGCCTCTAAATCGTCACTCAAGGCTTTTCGCGAGAAAGTCGCCCTCATTCAGATGGAACTGCGCGATCGCATCGAGAGCGAGAGTGCGGGTCTCGACGCCAGCCCGGAAGCGGTGCAATCGCGCCGGGCACAGGTTTTTGACCCGGTGACCGGGTTTCGTTTCTTCGTCAACACCTACTTCCCGCACCACGTTAAACACGCGGCGACCAGCGAGCTGCACGAGTATCTCTATGACCGTCTGCCGCAGGTGGTGGCGAGTCCCGACAGTGAAAATGAAGTCATTGCCGCCCCGCGCGGCGAGGCCAAAACCACGCTGGGCCAGCAGCTCTTCGACCTCTGGTGCGTCGTCCGCGAGCTGAAGAAATTCATCATCATTGCGTTTGATACCACCGAGCAGGCCGCCGAGTCGCTGGAGGTCATCAAGGCCGAGCTGGAGTTTAATGCCGGGCTGTCGCTGGA
>NZ_BCTL01000139.1 GCF_001571265.1 Cedecea neteri NBRC 105707 = ATCC 33855
TCAGTGAACTGACGACCAGCGCCGTGACGGTGGCCACTTCGGTACTGGACAACCGGCCATGGGGGTTACTGAACAGCTCAGTCAGGCGATCAAACCATGCCATTTCAAAAGTCTCCTGAGTTTTCATGCTGCCCGGCGACCAATAACCCAGCGGAGAAACCAGCAAATCACCACTGCTGAAAGGACGGATTTCCAGCCAACGGGAATAACCACGCTCCAGCCTGCATATGCCGCCCAGCAGTTCCACAGGGTGAACAACAGGGTCCAGAACAAAAACGGGGCAAGGATCACCAGGAGAACAAAGCCGAGTACGGCCGTCACCTTCAGCCCCCGCAATGAGGGCTGGCTACGGGGCTGTGAATTCATGCCGGGTACTCCGCAAAGGGGAGCTGGAAGTGCGCCCCGTCCTTCAGGGTGTGCCAGTCGCCGCCCCATTCAACGGGAATAGCCAGCTGGCCGGAGGCCTGCTTAACCGCCTGCGCGATGGCGGCATACAGAGACCACGTCCAGGACACCTGGCCGCTGGCGTATG